>LUJN01000017.1 GCA_001689445.1 Bacteroidales bacterium M3
CCTTAAGTGAACAGCATTGGGTCGCGACCTGTCGCGACCGCACGGATGGCGTGTTGACAATCGGCAGACTCGCAGTCGCGACAGGTCGCGACCCTACCGCTTCTCCTCCCCTGCCTCGGCGGGGCGTTCCTTGTCCCAGCGCTCGTAGGCCTCGACGATGCGCTGCACAAGGGCGTGGCGCACGATGTCCTTCTTGCCGAACTCTACCTTGCCGATGCCGGGCACGTCACGTAGCACGCGCAATGCCTGTATGAGACCCGATGTCACCGAGCGCGGGAGGTCAATCTGGGTGACGTCGCCGGTGATTATCATCTTGGCGTTCATGCCGAGGCGAGTAAGGAACATCTTTATCTGATGGGTGGTGGTGTTCTGCGCCTCGTCGAGCACTATCACGGCATCGTTGAGCGTGCGCCCGCGCATGAACGCGAGCGGAGCTATCTGTATGACGTTGGTCTCCATATACTCCTTGAGCTTGACGGCAGGTATCATATCCTCCAAGGCATCGTATAAGGGCTGCAGGTAGGGGTCAATCTTGTCCTTCATGTCGCCAGGCAGAAATCCGAGCTTCTCGCCGGCCTCCACCGCGGGACGCGAAAGGATAATCTTGCGCACCTCGCGATTTTTGAGAGCACGGACAGCAAGCGCTATCGCCACGTAGGTTTTGCCTGTCCCGGCAGGGCCGAGGGCAAATGTCAGGTCGTTTTTATGGAACGTCTCCACGAGTAGCTGCTGGTTGGGCGTGCGCCCCGATATGGGCTTGCCGTTGACGCCGTATATTATCACGTCGTCGCTTTTCAGCTCCTTGGGGGTCTGCCCCTTGACAATATCGAGTATAACATCTTCGGTCAGGCGATTATACTTGATGCAGTACTCCTCCAGCTCCTTGATTTTCTTCTCAAACTCGGCTGTCTCGCGCTCATCGCCTATCACTTTTATCACCGACCCCCGAGCGGCCATGCGGAGCTTGGGAAACAGGTTGCGTATCAAGTGCATGTTGCAGTTGTTGACGCCGTAGAAGCTCACGGGGTCCACGTTGTCGATGATAATAATGCGTTCAATCATTAGCAAAAAAGATTTTGATACAAAATTAACAAAAATAGAGGGTGTAATGTTAACCGCCGGCAATTTTTTGTCGATAGCTATAATGGCTGTGATAGCCATTACAGCTATTATAGCAGTGTAGGGGGAGCCATGAATGGCTCCCCCTACACACAATGGGGTATCTGTCGGGAAAAGTTACTTCACCTCCCAGGTCTCGCCGGCGAGAATCATGTCACGCAGGGTATCAAAACCCTTCTTGGCACGCACTGTCTCCACCTGGGCGTCGACCTCCTCGTTGTAGACGGGGCCGGCAACATCGCGGATTACGCCGATGGCGAGGGGCAGGTCGTGCCCATCCATCATGGCGAGCTGCTGATGCAGGAAGTTGCTCTGGCAGTGGGCGTCGTGCACGAGTACGTCGTCCATTGTGTAGCCGTCCTTGCCCACCTCAACGGCTTTCAGCAGAAAGCCGTCGCGCACGAGGCCCTTCTCGTTGTCCTTGCCAAAGAGCATCTTCTCGCCGTGGCGCAGGTGGATTGTGCGCTCGGCGCGATACTCGCGGTCGGTAATATGGTTGTGGATGCCGTTGTTGAATATGACACAGTTCTGCAACATCTCGACCACCGACGTTCCCTTATGTCGGGCAGCAGCCACTAGCACCTCCTGTGAGGTCTGCAGCTCAACGTCGATGCTGCGGGCAAAGAAGTTGCCGCGTGCACCAAACACCAGTTCGGCGGGGATAAACGGATCCTCGGTCGTACCGTAGGGGGATGACTTGGAGACAAACCCACGGTCGGATGTCGGCGAGTACTGCCCCTTGGTCAGGCCGTAAATCTTGTTGTTGAGCAACATGAGGTTGATGTCGATGTTGCGGCGCACGGCATGGATGAAGTGGTTGCCGCCGATGGCGAGGCCGTCACCGTCGCCCGAAATCTGCCATACGGTCATGGCGGGGTTGGCGACCTTGAAGCCCGTGGCGATGGCTGCCGCACGTCCGTGGATGGTGTGGAAGCCGTAAGTGTTCATGTAGTAAGGGAGGCGCGAGCTACAGCCGATGCCGGAGATGACGGCGGTCATGTGGGGAGCAACGCCCACAGTGGCCATAGCCTTGTGGAGCACGTTGAGGATGGCGTGGTCGCCGCAACCGGCACACCAGCGCACGGGCTGGTCGCTCTTGAAGTCGGACGCCTTGTATGTTGTATCGATTATCTCTTCCATGATTTAGAGCATTTTATTGGTTACACCTTCGATTACTTCGCTGACGAGGAACGGCTGTCCCTGCACCTTGTTGACGCGCTCTATCTTCACGTCGGGGAACTTGGCCTGGAGGAAGTCGGCAAACTGTCCCGTGTTAAGCTCGGCGACAATCACGCGCTTGTAGCGGCGAAGTATGTCGCCCGTATTGGCGGGCAGCGGGTTGATGTAGCGGAAGTGGGCGAATGCCAGCTTGCGTCCGCTCTTGTTGATCTCCTCGGCGGCGGTCATCAGATGGCCGTAAGTGCCGCCCCATCCAACGAGCAGTGTGTCGGCATCGGCGTCACACTGCACCTCGAGCGCGGGAATATCGAGGGCGATGCGTTCCACCTTCTCCTTGCGCAGGTAGACCATCTTCTCATGGTTGACGGGGTCGGTCGAGATAGCCCCTGTCACGGCATCCTTCTCCAGACCGCCGAGACGGTGCTGCAAGCCGGGGGTGCCGGGGATGGCCCAGTAGCGCACCTTGGTCTCCTCGTCACGCTGGTAGGGCTTCCATGTGTCCTTCAGGCTGTCGGGGACAACGCGCGGGTGTATCTCGGGATACTCGTCGGCATCGGGCACGCGCCATGCCGACGAGCCGTTGCCTATAAATGCGTCGCTCAACAGGATGACGGGGGTCATGTGCTCGATGGCGATGCGCGATGCCTCAAATGCCATGGTGAAGCAGTCGGTGGGCGACGCGGGAGCCACGACAGCCACGGGAGACTCACCGTTGCGGCCATAGAGGGCCTGCATAAGGTCGGTCTGCTCGGTCTTGGTGGGGAGACCGGTCGAAGGGCCTCCGCGCTGCACGTCGACAATGACGAGCGGCAGCTCAGCCATGACGGCCAGACCGATACCCTCACTCTTGAGGGCGAGACCGGGACCGGAGGTGGAGGTGACGGCGAGGTCGCCGGCAAAGGATGCGCCGATGGCCGAGCATACGCCGGCTATCTCATCTTCCATCTGGAGGGCCTTCACGCCGAGGTCCTTGCGCTTGGCAAGTTCATGCAGGATGTCGGTGGCGGGAGTGATGGGATAGCTGCCGAGGAATAGAGGACGTCCCGCCTTCTCAGCCGCCATGATGAAGCCCCACGCCGTGGCGGTGTTGCCGTTGATGTCGGTGTAATGGCCCGGACGCGGGTCCTCTGTCTCGATGCGGTAGGTCGACACCGAGGCATGTATGTTTGCGCCGTAGTTGAAGCCGGCATCGAGCACCTTTGAATTGGCCTCGTAGATAGCGGGCTTCTTGGCAAACTTTATCTTCAGGTGATGGAGCGCGCTCTGGAGAGGGCGGTCAAAGAGCCAGCACACAAGGCCGAGGGCAAATATGTTGCGACACTTCAGCACGCTCTTATTGTCGAGACCCGACTCGGCCAGCGCGGCCTTGGTCATCGAGGTGACGGGCACTTCGAGTATCTGGGCGTCAGTGATTCCGAGTTCCTTGAACGGCTCACCTGTGGTGAACAGCGCCTTCTTGAGATCGGCTTCCTTGAAAGAGTCGATATCGACGATTATCACTCCACCGGGTTTCAGGAACTTCACGTTCTGCTTCAATGCGGCAGGATTCATCGCGACAAGGACGTCGCACTTGTCACCGGGTGTGTACACACCCGTGCCGACACTCACCTGAAATCCCGACACGCCGCTGAGCGACCCCTGCGGGGCGCGGATTTCGGCGGGATAGTCAGGGAATGTGCTCACCTGATTGCCCACACCGGCCGATACGTTGGTGAAGATGTTGCCTGCAAGCTGCATGCCATCTCCCGAGTCGCCCGAAAAACGGACCACCACCTTGTCAAGGACTCTGACGTTGGTTTTCTCTAACATAACTACTACGTATTATTTTGCACGTTAAAAACTGTACCTATATATCTATCTAATATCTATATTATCAATGTATCGCTGTAGGGTCGCGACCTGCCGCGACCGCAACAATGCCAGTTAACGACAGCCTAAACTCGCGGTCGCGACAGGTCGCGACCCTACTGTCGTCAAAAAAACAGCTGTGGCAATATCCACTTGCGGGCAAAGTTAGCAATTATTTCAGAGACTGCAACCTCGGGATGCAATAATATTTCACACTCCTTTGAAACGGAGGGGACGGGCATTTGGCGTGCAGTCGGGGCGGCCGTCGTGCCATGCACGGGTGCCGTTGACGTAGGTGGAACGCACGCGGTGGCGCAGCGTCAGGCCGGCGAGGGGCGTCCAGCCGCAGCGGCTCACGACATCGGCGTCGGCTACCGTGTAAGGGTCGCACGGGGCGACAACAGCAAGGTCGGCATAGTAGCCGGGGTGTATGAAACCGCGGCGGTCGATGCCGAACAGCGTGGCAGGGGCGTGGCACATGCGCTCCACCACGGTCTCGCTGGTAAACATCCCCTCGCTCGCGAGGGTGAGCATCATAGGGAGGGAGAACTGCACCATCGGCATCCCGGAGGTTGCGGTAAGCGCGGTGCCCTCCTTCTCGGCAAGCAGGTGGGGGGCATGGTCGGTCGCCACGACATCTATGCGCCCGTCGGCGACCGCCCTGCGCAGGGCGTCGCGGTCGGCTGCTCCCTTGATGGCGGGATTGCACTTTATGCGGCCGCCAAGCGTGGCGTAATCGTCGGTCGAAAACAACAGGTAGTGGGGGCAGGTCTCGGCGGTGATGCGCTTGCCGGCGACAGGACCGGGGGTGAAAAACCGCAGCTCGTCGGCAGTGGAGATATGGAGTACATGCAGCCGCGCGTCATACTCGCGGGCGAGTGCCACAGCCATCTCCGTCGACTCGTAGCACGCCCGCGCATCGCGTATCTCGGAGTGGACGCCAACAGGCAGCTCCTCGCCCCGCTCGGCGACGATGCGCTCACGGTTGGCTCGTATTACCGCCTCACTCTCGGCATGGACGGCAATCACCGCCTTGACCTCGGCAAACAACCGCCGCAACGCCGCCTCGTCGTTGACAAGCATATTGCCCGTCGATGAGCCGAGAAACAGTTTCACACCCGGCACGCGGGTGTAGTCGCACTTTAGAAGCGTATCGACATTATTGTTGGTAGCCCCGATAAAAAACGCATAGTTGGCCACCGAGCACTCGGCGGCACGACGATATTTGGCGTCGAGAGCGTCAAGGGTGACGGTCAGCGGCTTGGTGTTGGGCATGTCGATAAACGATGTCACACCACCCGCTACAGCCGCGAGACTCTCGGTGGCGATGTCGGCCTTGTAGGTCAGCCCCGGGTCGCGGAAATGCACATGCTCGTCAATGGCACCCGGCAGCAGCATCGCGCCGCCGGCATCCTCGGCCTTGTCGCACGTATCAGACAATCCGGGGGGAACACTACCCTCCCCCACTTCGGCGATAAACTCGCCATCAATCACCACATATCCCTCAAAGCTGCGCCCCTCGTTGACGATGAGGGCGTTGTGTATCAATGTTCGTGCCATGGGGCGGTCATTTCTTGCTGTAGTCGGGATACTTCTTGCCTATGCTGCCGAGCTTCAGTCGTATGACGCCAAAGACCGCCTCGCTGAATATGCCGCCGCTCATCTTGCTCGTACCGAGCACGCGGTTGACAAACACTATGGGCACTTCGGCAATCCTGAAGCCGTACTTGAACGCCGTAAACTTCATCTCTATCTGGAACGCATACCCCTTGAAGCGGATATTGTCGAGCGGCAACGCCTCAAGCACGCGGCGCGTATAGCAGACAAAACCTGCAGTGGTGTCGCGCACGGGCATACCCGTGACAATCCTCACGTAGGCCGAGGCGTAATACGACATCAACACACGGCTCATCGGCCAGTTGACGACATTCACCCCCGTGACGTAGCGCGACCCGACCGCCATATCCGCGCCATCCTCGGCACATGCCTTGTAGAGCCGCATCAGGTCCTCGGGATTATGCGAAAAGTCGGCATCCATCTCGAAGATATAGTCATACCCGTTGGCAATCGACCACTTGAACCCCTCGATATAGGCCGTGCCAAGACCGAGCTTGCCTGCGCGCTCGATCATATGCACGCGCCCGGGATGCTCGTCCATCTTGGAGCGTACGATGGCGGCGGTGCCGTCAGGGGAATTGTCGTCGATTATCAGAACGTCAAACCGGTGGGGCAGCGCGAGCACGGCCTCTATGATGGCGGCGACATTCTCTTTCTCGTTATAGGTGGGGATAATCACCACCCCGTCGCTATGGGATGCTTCCTGTACAGATGTCATTTGTCGGTAGATTATTTGTTAATAACAATCTCGCCCGCAAATTTACTATGTTAAATCCACATTGAGGCACAGAGGGTGCATAATTATTTTTTTGGAAAAAGAAATTTTTCATTACATTTGCATCATCTAACATTGTGCAACATATCGAGACACACATTGTAAGCCATTATCGACACACTAATTAAACCAATAACTTAAACCAACATTCAATGAAATTCATCAATTACCTTTCGATTGCCGCATGTGCCACCATGCTGGCCTTTGGCGCGGCATCCTGCAGCAGTGACGATCCCGGAAACGAGCCTGACGGTGGCGTAGAGGGAGGCGGCGACGGCTCCATCACAAAGGAGTACACCCCTGAGGAGAGCAAGACCTACCTTGAGGAAACCGCCCGGAAAGCCCTCAACAAGTTCAATCCCGACGACCAGAAGCCGCTTGTCGACCTCCTCAACAACTTTGATGAGCGTTACGGCGACCTTGACATGCCCGACAACTTCCCGTTTGACGACGATGACGACGAGCCATATTGGGCACTCAACAAGTGGTCTGTCAACCTCGCCAAGTCGCTCAAGAGTGGCGACGTGCTCAGCCTCTCCCGCTCGGCTACGGAGTTTTACGCGCTCAAAGACTTCTCGGGCGAATATGAGCCGGGCTATGACAAGTGGATCAAGAAAGCCGACTCCAACGACGTGGTGTTCCGCTTCACCGACAACGGACAGCCCTGCGAGCTGCGTGTCACCGGCACGGGCACCGAGTGGAGCGAGTCTTTCAACGCCGACGGCACCAAGTACCAGTTCTCCATTCCCCCGACAATGACCGTCACACTCACCAAGGGGAGCGACAAGCTCGTGGACACCACCATCAAGAGCGCATACAATGCATCGGCCCACACCGTGTCGCTCGACATCAACTCCACGATGATGAACCTCAACGTATCCTCACAGCTCAACGGCACCAACGATAAGGTAACCGAGCATATGGAGATTAACATCCCTGGCGAGCGTCTGCTCACTTCCAACGCCACGATAAACGGCCGAAACCTTTGTGACCGTCAGATGCTTGAAGATCTCTTCGATGACCTCACAGGAGAAAAGGCTGACCGCTTCTTCACCGACGGCTATGCCGAGGTCAACCTCATGGGCGATGTACAGGTGAAAGCCAACCTTACCAGCATCTCCAAGCTCGTCGATGCGCTCGACTATGACGAGGACAGCGCAGATAATGCGACTGCAAAATCGGGTGCTGAAAACGCGGCCAAGACCCTGTGCAACATTCTCCCCGCCAACATGTACTACACCAACAGCTCCACTGTACAAGGAACTCTCAGCTGGGAGGCATATGTCAACGAGTCGTATTTCAACTCATGGACCAACACCAATCACGAGTGGTGGAGCGCACGCCCGGTCATCAAGTTTGCCGATGGCACTACCTATGCCTTTGACGGCTACTTCGGCAACGGCAAGTTTGCATCGGTCGAAAACCTCTTTGAGTCTATACTCGACAAATACGAGGATATTTGGGACTAATTGCCCACATAACACGTAAACTGATAATGGGAACACCGTGGACTGCGGTGTTTCCATTATTTTCTATAGCCATCCCGCTACACGCCGCCGAGCCGTCAGACTCCACGGCACGCAGCCTCGGCGAGGTGGAGGTGACGGCACGTGCCACTGTGCCGCGCATCGACGAGCGTGGGGCGATAGTCATCGGCGCAGGGGCGATAAGGGAAGGGATGCGGACCATGGGGGAGCCTGATGCCATACGATACCTCAAGATGATGCCCGGTGTCACTTCGGGAGGCGACTATGCCTCGGGAATGTCAATCGAGGGGAGCGACTACTCGCAGACGCTCTACCGCCTCGGTGGCGCGCCGGTGTTTTTCCCCTACCATTTCGGCGGCATATTCTCCACATTCAACACGCCCCACTTCAGCAAGGTCTCGCTTGAAAAGGGCATCCACGACAGCAGCTTCCCCAACCGTCTCGGAGGGCTTGTGGCGTTTGACACCCCGACGGCGGCTGCCGATGAGTTGTCGGGATGCGCCAACGTGGGTATGCTGGCATCGAGCGCGACGGTGCGTGTCCCCATCGTCGAGGGGCTGAGCGCGACACTGTCTGGACGTGTGTCCTATATCGACGCCATCTACCGTGGGATGCTGCGCACCGACGACACCGACACGCGCTACAACCTCTACGACCTCAACCTCACTGTCAACTATGCGCCGACACGACGCGACAGGGTGACACTCAACGGGTTCTACAACAGCGACCGCCTGCGGTTTGACGACACAAACTATTCGCTCGACACGCGTATGCGGTGGCACAACGCCCTCGCGTCGGTCGCGTGGTCGCATACAGGACGCATCAACCAGAGCCACACCATCTACTACTCGGAGATGGGCAACCGCCTGTCGCTCATCATGCCGCAATTTACGGTCAAAGTCCCCTCGTCAATCCGTCAGGGCGCGGTGCACGGCGAGATGGCGACCGCGCTCGGGCGACGATTCACGCCGCTCAAGTGGGGCTATGCCTGCGAGGTGTCATCCATCACGCCCCAGTCAGCAGAAGTGACTGGATATGGTGACGGAGTGACGCCACTCGCCGAGGGGCACACGGCAGTAGAAAGCCGCCTGTTTGCCGAGGCAGGCTATCGGCTCAGCCGGGAAGTGACCATCAACGCGGGGGTGAAAGCCACGTGGTGGGCCAACCACGGCTATCACCATGCCACTGTCGACCCGCAGCTCACCGCGACATGGCGGCACGGGCCGGGCACGCTCGCCGTCAATGCCGCCATACTCCACCAGTATCTCCACCAAGTCGGATTCTCGGACATCGGCATGGCGTCAAACTTCTGGATTGGCGCGACTGCCGCAATCCCCCCGCAACGCTCCATCGGCGCAAGCGCGTCCTACACCTACCGTCTGCATGGCGACATGGCCGACGTGACAGTCGACGCCTACTACCGTCGCGTGAGCCACCAGCCGGAATATGACGGATTTATCCTCTCGCTACTCGACAGCGACTACGCCGCCGCCCGCTACATCTCCTGCGGTGACGGCTACAACACGGGCTTCGGCATCATGGCCCGCAAGAACGTCGGGCATCTGACGGGATGGGTGAGCTATGCCTACGCCATCGGACGGCGGCGGTTTGCCGACGACCCGACCCGCTACGTCACCTCGGCCAACGAAACGCACCACTCGCTGACGGCTACTGCCAACTACCGCTTCAACCGCCATTGGGACTGCTCGGCGACATTCGCCTATCTCTCGGGCCGTCCCGTCACCCCCGTGACAGCCCTATATTTCATCGGCGAAAACCTCATCACCGTGCGCGGCAAGCGCAACTCGTCGCGCCTACCCGCCTATCACCGCCTTGACCTCGGCGGCAGCTACCGCTTCACCACGGGCAGCCGCCACAGGCTCGCCCATTGCGTGAGTCTGTCGGTGATAAACGCCTACGGCCACCGCAATGTCGAGATTTCAAGTTTCGTATTTGACGCCAAGACGAGACTTTACCGGCAGAAAAACGTGGCGTCGCTCTACCGTTTCCTTCCCTCGATAAGCTATTCAATCGACTTCTGACATGAGACACGCATTCCATATAATCGCCGCCATCATCTGCTCCCTGTGGGTCTGCTCCTGCGGGGATGAGCCACCGGTCGCCGAGCCGTGCCTCGTGGTGGAGGGGTGGATTGACTCCGACGGCTACCCCGTCGTGATACTGACCTCCACCGCCATCCCGTCGCAAGATGGGGGCGACCTGATGGACAACATGATACGCTGGGGCAAGGTGTCAATCTCCGACGGCACGGAGACTGTGCTGCTCACGGGCGGTCCCGACAACCAATATTTCCCGCCCTACACCTACCGCTCCTACCGTATGCAGGGGCGCGTCGGCAAGACCTACACCATCGAGGCCGAATATGCCGGCATGAAGTGCCACGCATCGTCAACGCTCCTTCCCCCGCCCGCTATCGACAGCATCACCCTCCACCCTATCGAGGATAACCCGCCGTTCTATGCCGCAACGCTCTACATGACCTCCACGGGCGAGGGGTGCTACCGCATCTTTACCCGCGTGCTCAACAGCGAGACGCGCCATTATCCGGCAATGATGGGCACATTCCGCACAGGCACGGCGGGGGAGCGCGTCAGCATCCCGGTGTTCCGGGGCAAGCACGCCACCGACACGGTGAAATTCGCTCCCCAGTTTCTTCCCGGCGAAGTTGTGGACGTGATGGTGTGCCACATCGATCCCGCCGCCTACGACTTCTGGACCGACTACGACAACACCGTCACCTTCGGCGGCGGCATGTTCGTCGGCACCCCCGCCTCCCTCCGCTCCAACATCACCGGCGGATACGGCCTTTGGAGCGCACGCGGCGTCACGCGCCGCACCCTCCGCGTCCCCTCCTCCCCCACCGACCATAATTGAAAACCCTTTATAACCCAAAGACAATATGACCCACCGACCGCTATCCATCCGCAAAAAGGCCCCAATGTCGTTAAACAGTGCCCTCATTCTTATCCTCGCTGCGGCAAGCCTTGCCGCAGGATGCTCCGACAAGAAGGATATCTCCCTGACCGAACAGCAGACCTACGTCCCCGTCGCACCCGATTATGCCGACCCGAAGATGTGGGTGACATATGAGAATGACGCCACCGGCGACGGTGCCGACGTATTCTATATCCCGTCGACATGGGAATATGACTGGACCACCCCCGACAGCCTCATCTGCCATTATGCCGACATAACACGGCAGCAACACCTCGACGACATGGCGATAGAGATGAACGCAGCCGCCGAATATATGGCCGACGGCAACAATTTCTACTCCCCGTTCTACCGCCATATCACCCTCGACAGCTGGGCGACACTCAACGAGGACACGATTGCACGCCGATACGGCGATGTATCCCTCGTGGATGTCCGAAACGCCTTCGACCACTATCTATCCACCCACGACAACAACCGCCTGATTATACTCGCCGGATTCAGCCAGGGGGCAAAGTCGGTGGTCGAGCTGCTCAAGACCATGCCCAGGGAGGTACGCGGCCGTCTGGTCGCCGCCTATGTGCTCGGTTACAAGGTCACCCCGTCCGACATTGAGATTGCCCCGTGGATTGTCGCGGCACAAGACTCGACCGACACTGGCGTGACGATATGCTACAACTCGGTGTCGGATGTCAAATACGTCAAACCGATAGTCGCCGCCCCCAACGTAATGTGCATCAACCCCGTCAACTGGCGCACGGACGCCACCCTCGCCATCCTCAACGACACGATAACCGTCACCCTTGACCCCGAGCACAAAGTCCTCGTGCTCGACGGCTTCGACGGCAGCTACCTCCCCAACATCCTCAACATCCTCAATGTCGGCGACTACCACGGCATCGAGCCGTGGCTCTACAGCGACTGCCTCCGCAAAAACTTCAAACAACGCCTCCACTCCTACCGCACCAAAACCTCAACCGCCAAGCACCAGTAACCGCCCGTAAATGGCGACTGCCGCCGATGAGACGACTACCGTCCCACACCTCAAATAACATCGCGAAGTAATATAAGCGAACCCCAGGGCATGCGCTATGCGCTTACCCTGGGGTGAATGATGTACACTCCAAAGGATAGCTACAGCGACACCTTCATCACCGATGCGCCGACTTTCACGATATACGCGCCCTTGGGCAACGCTATCCTCTCCCCGCCATACGACAGCGAACGATTCACGAGCTGCCCGTCTATGGAATAAACCTCAACCGGGCATCCATCTCCGTTGGCAATCACAATCCCATCACCCGATACCTTTATCAAGGGAGACGCAACGCCAGCCTCGTCCAATGACGTGACTGCCTTCTGCTCCTGGATATTCGCAAACTCACCCCAACCGTCCGCATTGCGGTATGCTGTCACGCTTCCAACCGGCACATACAGGGTCGTGTTAGCAAATATATCGTTGTCATCCTCAATCGCGCGTGCCGCATAAGCAGTCGCAGCAACACGCTTGAACGACCTTATATCACACTTGGGCGGCACGGCACTCATCAACACGATAGAGTCGAGTGCCACGCACTCCGTGAAAGCGTCATTCTCAATCGCCGTGACACTCGCGGGCACAGTAACCGCCCACAGCTTGTCGCAGCCTGCAAACGAGTGCGACCCTACCGACGTCACCGAGTAGACAACCTCATCGCCGTCATACACCACCTCATCGGGTATCACGAGATGCCCCTCATAGTCCTCGTCGCCGAATGTCAGCGAAGCCTCGCCCCTCGCCGCATCACCATAGAAATTCATATTGCGTGCCCTAAACGCAGTCCTCCCCCGCTTAAAGAAATTCTCCCATATCGGCGCATTCCGATAAAGATGCTTCGACATCGTCGGCACCCGCAACGTCACTGTCTTATACTGCAATTCGGCAAATTCACACGCTTTTGGAGGCCACACTGCATGAGAAATTATCTCCTTAAGCGTATCCTCGTCCATCACAAAAGGTCTTTTAGCGGGGTCAAAATCAGATATGTCCGACACCAATCCACCGATTTCAAAAGTATCCAACCTTAGTCCCCTAAACACACCTAAATCATGGTTTGAATTATCCACAAAATCTTTTGCCCTAAACTTGACATTACGCCCACAATACCCAAGAGCATAGCCGTTGTATGGAGACATTATCAAATCCTTTGTGCCGTCCTCCAATATTAATTTCACCATACCGTCACGTGGATAATAATCCCCCATTCCATAAATCGTATCGACATTATTTGGAATAACTACTGTCCGCAGATTCCTACTCTCCATCGGACTTCTACGCGTCCTGAAGTTAAACGCACCCTCACAAATGGTGGACACACGCTTCCCTATCTTTATATCCTTTAGACTATCACAATACTCGAATGCACAAGTACCTATTCTCTCAACACCATTACCCGTATCTACGGATTCAAGGTATGGGTAACCTTGAAAGACAAAATCATTTATCACCTTAACATTATCCGGCACTACAAGATTCTTCACAAGCTCATTCCCCACATACAGTCTACATCCCCATACGGGAGCTACCGAGGAATATGTACCGGCATGATGTACGTCAAGTTCAAGTATAGTGGATAAATCTTTAACCCTAATATTATCTATACATTGTCCCGCACCAGTAACACTTTGGCTTCCTCTAACCATTTTTAGACTTTTCGGCAAATCCAATATGTTTATATTTGCCCTTTCAAAAATATCATAGTCCAATTGGCTTATGCCCTCTGAAAGAACCAATTCCCCAATATTAGAGTTTGGGAACCAACTATAATCCGCGTTGTTTATCGTCGGTGGTAGCGTCAACTTCATTATAGACGCATTCGGAAAGTAACAATTCGCTACAATATAATTAGCTCCATTATATTCGATATAGGAAGGAATAACGACATCCCCCATCGTAACTCCCGATTCCGGAGTGTATGCTTGTGTAATATCGGGCCTCTCCTCATATCCGAGATAGTAGATTCCGTCAATTTCCACGGTAAACCTCTCCGCCCAAAGCCCCAACGGCGACAGGACGACACAAGCGGCGAGGCAAGCGAGCACCCGCCGCAGACACGATTGGTAATGATTTTTCATTGCAATTGATTTGTTTTGTTGATTGACACCTCGGTCACCTCCTCGTCGGCATCACTATTTTACACAAAAAAGCGCGAGGGTCTGTATCTGTTGCCCGTCCCACGGTTCGAGGCCTTAGCATTGCCCATCAATGTAGAACGGGCAACGCGGAGCCTCACGCCGTATGATATGCGCCGACAGGACACCCGCCTTGACACGTGTGTATATCATACCTGAAGCCGCCTACCATTGCCTCATCCTTGACATTGATGTGAAGTTGCTAAGTTCCGAACCGTCAAGAACAAGCGTTGATAAACGCTCTTTAATCTAATATGTCAGCATCCCGCCCCCATTGCCCCATATCGGAACTCCGCGAGCGATATGCGTGGTAAAGGTCGGGATATTTTTCAACATAAGCAATACCCCGCCTAAAATTTTCAAAAAAATATATTTGCAACAAGACCTATTGCAAAATTGCAGAGTACTATATATTTATAATAGTTTTTTATTCGTATTTTTGTAATTCACAACCTTTACAGTATGGGCATCATTGACGACATCAGGGCCATTATTCAGTCATCACGGGCAAACGCCATACGCTCGGTCGATTTCTGCCGCGTGCAGATGTACTGGCACATCGGCCAACGCATCGTGGAGGAGGAGCAGGGCGGCAACTCGCGTGCCGAGTATGGGAAATCACTTATCAAAAACCTCGCGAAGGTAATCCAACCCGAATATGGCAGTGGGTTCGGCCAACGCCAATTGGAAAGGGCACGCCAATTCTACCTTGAATATCCAAAAGCGTCCACACTGCGGACGCAATTCAATTGGAGCCAATACAAGTTGCTCATTGCCATCGCTGACAAAGACAAGCGCGAATACTATGAACTTGAAGCCGCCAATAATGCATGGACTGCCCGGCAAATGCAACGTCAAATCAACTCCATGCTCTATGAGCGGCTGCTGATGAGCAACGACAAGGAGGCGGTGTTGGCCGTTGCGCGTCGCGAGCGTGTGCCGGAATCGCCCACGGAGATAATCAAGGATCCGATGGTGCTCGAGTTTCTCGGATTGGAACGGAAAGCCCACTACTATGAGACCGATCTTGAGACTGAACTAATGAATCATCTCCAGGACTTCTTGCTGGAACTCGGCAGCGGGTTCACATTTGTTGCCCGGCAGAAACGCATACTTCTTGAAGATGACGAATTTTTTGCTGACTTGGTGTTCTACAACCGCCTTGCCCGATGTTTTGTCGTAGTCGAAATCAAGACCCACCGCGCCACACACAATGACCTCGGACAGCTCCAGATGTATGTCAACTATTATGACCGCCACGAGCGACAACCCGACGAAAATCCTACTGTGGGAATACTCCTTTGCGCCGACAAGAACGACACCGTGGTAAAGATGTCACTACCCGAGGACAACAAGACAATCCTTGCGGCCAAATATCAACTGTACCTGCCCACCGTGGAACAATTGACCGCCGAGATCGACAGCGTGCGCAGCGAAATCGAAAACAGGAAAGACTCTATTGCAAAGGCCGACGGCTAAGTTCGAGGGTGCGTAGTTCCCACCATATCATGGCGGTGGTGACGACGGTAGCAAAGAGGTCGCTGGCGGGGAAGGAGAGCCACACGCCGTCGAGACCGAGCCGCCCGGGGAGGAACAGCAACAGGGGGATGAGAAACAACACCTGCCGCGTGAGGCTGAGGAATATCGACTTGCCGGCCTTGCCGATTGACTGGAAGAATGTGGTGGAGATTATCTGGAAGCCGACGACCCAAAACATAAGCAACGCAAGCGACAACCCGTGCACGGTGACGTCAATAAGGGTGGTGTCGGTGGTGAATGCCATCGCTATCCAGCGGGGGAACAGCAACCCGAAAGCACACCCCACGACGGTAAACGCCGAGGCGACACCGACGGCAAGCCAAAACGTGCGTCTCATGCGGTCGAGCAGCCCCGCGCCGTAGTTGTAGCCGATGACCGGCTGCATACCCTGGCAGAGACCGACGACAATAGTGCAGATAAGGGAAGTGTAGGTGGTGAATATCCCCGCCGCGCCCACGGCGGCATCGCCTCCGTAACGGTAGAGCGTGGTGTTGATGATGGCGTTGATGGCACTCGACGCGGCATTGACCACCGCCGGAGCGGCACCGATGCCGACAATCCCTATGACGATGTGCCAGCGGAGACGGTAGATGCCCCGCCTGAAACGCACGGTGCTGTCGGGCATGAAGAAGTGCCACATCACGAATATCGCCGAGATGGTCATGGCTATATCTGTCGCTATCGCGGCCCCCTTTATTCCCCACCCTAACACGAAGATAAATATCGGGGCAAGCACAACGTTGACCCCGGCGCCGATAAACATCGTGACCATGGCACGCATAGGGTAGCCCGAGGCACGCATGATGTTGTTGAAGCTGAACGATATGTTCATCATCAGCATACCGGGCAGGATATAGAGCATAAAGTCGCGGGCATATGGGAGCGTGGCGTGACTCGCGCCAAAAGCCATGAGTATATCGTCGAGCCATACGGCAAAGCACGTGAGATAGACGGTGGCGTTGATGAGTATCAGCACGAGGGAGTTGCCGAGCACCTGCTCGGCCCCGTGCAGGTCATGCTGACCGAGCATGATGGATGTGCGCGACGCGCCACCCGCGCCGATGAGCACTCCGAGCGCGGCGGCGACATTCATCACGGGAAAGGTGATGGCAAGCCCTGCGATGGCATCGGCACCGACTCCGCGCCCTATGAAGATGCGGTCGATGACGTTGTACAGCGACATGACGAGCATCCCCACGACGGCGGGGAGGCTGTAGTCCCACAGCAGCCGTCCGACCGGCCGCGTGGCCAGTTGATTTATATTCCCGTTGACACTATGCTGGCTCATGGCAATGCAAATGTAGCAAATTTCCCCCACATCGGGAAGTTTAGACATAAGGACACGGGGATTTTAGACATAAGAACATAGGGACATAAGGCTGACGCAATAGAGTTTTTAGACATTAGCGCTACGCAACGCACGACAGCGCGACAGCCTTCTGTCCCTATGTTCTTATGTCTAAAAAAATTTGTGTCCGTATGTCTAAAACGGGATACCGTAGCAGTTTTTCACCGTATCCATCACAAATGTCGACTCGATGGAGTCGAGGTTGTCGAGCGTGCCGAGCACGTTGAGGATAAACTGCTGGTAGTAGCGCATGTCGGGCGCGTGAATCTTTAGCATGTAGTCAAACCGTCCCGAGATGTTGTAGCACTCCGTCACCTCGGGTATCTCGCGGACGTGGGCCGTAAAAGCATTGGCGATGTCGCGGTTCATGCGGCTCATCTTCACGTGACAGAACACCACAAACCCACGGTTGAGCTTGTCGGCGTCGAGCACGGCGACATACCGCTTTATATACCCCTCCCGCTCCAGTCTCCTCAGACGCTCAAAGACGGGCGTAGTCGACAAGTGTACGCGGGCGGCAAGCTCCTTGTTGGTGAGCCGCGAGTTCTCCTGCATCGCGGCAAGTATCTGCAAGTCTATACGGTCGAGTGTCTCCATAAGAAAATTTTTCTGTGCGGGAGGCGTCAACGCCACCTCCACACCATGATTATTCCATTTCAAAGCTCAAAAATAGTTATATTTTCTATATTTTCAAATCTTATTGTGAGAATATTCCACCACCCCTAACTTTGCATCGTCAACCAAACGAAATATCAACAACAAAAAACCATAGAACTATGTCACAGAAAAAGCTTCACTTCGAGACCCTTCAGCTCCATGTAGGACAGGAACAGCCCGATCCCGCAACCGACGCCCGCGCCGTGCCCATCTATCAGACTACCTCATACGTGTTCCGCAACTCGGCTCACGCCGCAGCACGGTTTGGCCTCGCCGACGCGGGCAACATATACGGTCGCCTCACCAACTCCACCCAAGGGGTATTCGAGGACCGCGTCGCCGCCCTCGAGGGGGGTGTCGCAGGGCTTGCCGTAGCATCGGGCGCGGCTGCCATAACCTATGCATTCCTCAACATCACCTCTACAGGCGACCACATCGTCGCGGCAAAGACAATCTACGGCGGCTCCTACAACCTGCTCGACCACACGCTGCCCACCTACGGCGTGACGACAACCTTTGTAGACCCCGAAAATCTTGAAAACTTTGAAAAGGCTATCCGTCCCAACACCAAGGCGTTGTTTATCGAGACCCTCGGCAACCCCAACTCCAACATCATCGACATCGAGGCTGTCGCCGAGATAGCCCACCGCCACGGGCTGCCGCTGATAGTCGACAACACATTCGGCACGCCGTTCCTCATCCGCCCCATCGAGCACGGGGCCGATATCGTGGTACACTCGGCGACCAAGTTTATCGGCGGCCACGGCTCGTCGCTCGGCGGCGTGATTGTCGACTCGGGCAAGTTTGACTGGGCTGCCTCCGACAAGTTCCCCCAGCTCTCAGCTCCCGACCCCTCCTACCACGGTGTGCGGTTTGTCGACGCCGCCGGTCCGGCAGCCTACGTGACCCGCATCCGCGCCGTGCTGCTGCGCGACACCGGCGCCACCATCTCCCCGTTCAACGCCTTCATACTGCTGCAAGGGCTTGAAACGCTGTCGCTGCGCGTCGAGCGTCATGTCGAGAACGCTCTCCGCGTCGTGGAGTTCCTGCGCAACCATCCCAAGGTCGCGCGCGTCAACCACCCCTCGCTCCCCGACCATCCCGACCACGAGCTTTACAGCCGCTACTTCCCCAACGGCGCAGGGTCGATATTCACCTTTGAGGTCAAGGGAGGCGAAAAGGAGGCCCACCGCTTCATCGACTCGCTGGAGATATTCTCCTTGCTCGCCAACGTGGCCGACGTGAAGTCGCTCGTCATCCACCCCGCCTCCACAACCCACTCGCAGCTCACCGACGCCCAAAAGGCCGAGCAGGGCATCACCCCCGGCACCGTGCGCCTCTCCATCGGCACCGAGCACATCGACGACCTCCTCGCCGACCTCGCCCAAGCCCTCGACAAAATCTAATCCTTATAATATAATCCTTAGGTCCACAATAGCCAAACAAACAAACAAACAAACAATCAGGAATCAATCTACACAACAACAGGAGTAGAACCACGACCACCACGGGGACAATTCAAAATGGTGGTCGTGGTTCTTTAATTCATCGATAACATTTGATTTCCGATGGTTTGCCCGGGTCTCGCACAACTGTGAACTCTGACCTATGGACTTTGCACCCACAGCAGAACTTTCCCGGCGAGGAGTCGGGTGAACGTGGCGTCAAGACCGGCGGTCTTGCCGGGATAGGGACGCGAGATATGGGACAATGCGCCGTGTCGCGGCAGTAGCTGTGTAATCCTCTTTCTCATCATGGCGATATGCCATTTGACAGGGAAACAACAAGGGCATTCGGGAAATCCATGTTCCCCGAATGCCCTTGTTGTGCAAGACGTTTTGGGATTATGCGTTGAGTTTCGTTACAAGGACCTTAAACCGCTCAGTTGCTTTCAGGGAATGCTTTACGCCCGGTGTCATAGTGAGCGCATCGCCCTCTTTCAGCTCAAGCACTTTATCCTCAATGGTGAACTCCATGCTCCCGTCTATTATCTGGACGAGTACATCGGCATTGGCCGTGTGCGTGGGAATCTCAAGCCCCTTGTCAACTGCCATAAGGAGCGAAAGCCCGCTGTGGTTCTGCATGATGACTTCCTTTGCTATAGAGCCGTCAGCGTATGGGATTTTGTCTTTTAATCTAAACATGTCGTCAATCTACTTATAGGTTTCTTTTTTTGCGAATCTTCATAGTGGTGATAAGGCCGATGCCGAATATCAGGAAATATAGAGCGGCAAAGACAAGCCCGAGGCAGAGGAAAAGGTCGGATGATATTCTCATGACTTTGCAGATTGAAAAGTTTCCTGTAAGCGCGGAGGTATGCGTCCGTTCATGTACTTCTGCCATCCCGCGTTCAATATGATAAGGAGGAGTATCCACCACTTGGGGTATTTCAGGAAAAGGACTGACAGTGTTATCGCAACCACGATGTTCAGTGCAATCCAGCCCCATAATCCGGCTTTCCTGAAATCAATCCTCACATTGCCCGCACCTGCCGCCACGCGCCATGTGCCAAGCCCCGATTCGCATACATATGCGCAATATGCCATGAGAGTTGAACCGAGAAGCGCCTCCGCAGCCGAATAGCCGTGGTCGAGATGGAAATAGGCTGCGAGCGACAGGGCCGCCAGCCAGAGCATGGCGTGCGCCGCCGCTATCACATACCTGTGGATAAACCGGTTCACATCCCGTCCCTCCATCACTTTCAGCCGATAAGAGTTGCCAGGTCCTCGTCAACTGTCGAGATTGTGCCGATATTGAACTTCTCCTGAAGTACCTTCAGGATTTCCGGCGTGAAGAATGCCGGAAGTGTCGGGCCTGTATGAATGTTCTTGACCCCGAGGCTAAGCAGGGCGAGAAGTACAATCACGGCCTTCTGCTCGTACCATGCGATGTTATAGACAATCGGCAGCTCATTGACGCTTTTCAGCCCGAAGGCATCCTTTAGAGCGTTGGCAATCACCACCAGCGAATAGGAATCGTTGCACTGCCCGGCATCGAGCACGCGGGGCACTCCCTCGATGTCGCCGAGCGGCAACTTGTTGTAGCGGTATTTGGCACAGCCTGCGGTGAGAATCACACAGTCAGTCTTTCGGAAGCCTCTCAGCAAACTCCGTGTAGTATTTTCGTGAGGGCATCCGGCCGTCACATCCGGCCATGACCACAAACTTGCGGATTTTGCCTGTCTTGATGAGGTCGATAATCTTTGGTGCCAAGGCGAGCACCTGATTGTGGGCAAATCCGGCCACAATCTCTCCGTGCTCTATCTCGGTCGGCGGCTGGCATTTCTGAGCGCGTTCTATTATTTCGGAGAAATCTTTCTTCCCGTCTTTTCCTTCGGGGATGAAGTGTGTGCCGGGCATGCCGACAACCCCTGTCGTATATACACGGTCCATATAGGTGGTTTTCGGACGCGGCGGGACGATGCAGTTGGAGGTAAACAGGAACATGCCGTTGAATGTCTCGAACTCGTCGACCTGTCGCCACCATGCGTTGCCGTAGTTGCCCGCGAAATGGGGGAATTTCTTGAAGAACGGGTAGCTCTGGGCCGGAAGCATCTCGGAGTGGGTGTAGATGTCAACGCCCTTACCGGCAGACTGTTCGAGCAATTCCTCAAGATCCTTGAGGTCGTGACCGCTTACAAGTATGCCGGGACGATTTCTGACACCGATGTCCACCTTGGTGATTTCAGGATTGCCGTAGGCCGATGTGTTCGCCTTGTCAAGCAAAGCCATTGCCTTGACGCCTCCGTCGCCCACATTGAGGACAAGCGAGAACAGCTCGTCAACGTCTATGTCGGGGCGGCTTATCTCCGCGAGGGCATTCTCAATGATGACGTATATGTCTTCGTCCTCATAGCCGAGGTTATAGGCATGACGGGCGTAGGCTGCCATACCCTTGCAGCCGTATATGGCAAGCTGCTTCAGCCCCCTTATGTCGGGGTTCTTGTCGTGGAGCACGCTTGCTATCTCCTCTTCAAGAGTACCCCCGTGTTCGATTATCTCATGCCGGCCATAGTCCTCTTTGGAGATATGATATGATACCTCGGGCATGAACGGAGGTTCCATACCGCTCTTTTTCGCTGTCCCCTCAAGCACGTTCTTCAGCTCGAAGGCTCTGGCTATGTAGCCGTCGAGCATGTCATTGTCGAAGTTGGCGTTGGTGATGGTGGTGAACAGTGCGTCTACAATGAAACGCGACGCCTCCTTGCTTGATTCGCCTTTCTCACGCAGCTGCCGGTTTACGATGGCCATGCCCCGGGCGATATAAAGGAGTTGGTCCATTCTCGTTGATGTCTCGGGTTTCTTGCCGCATACGCCTTGTATCTCACAGCCTTTGCCGCGTGCCGTCTCCTGGCACTGGTAACAGAACATTTTCATAATATGGGGAGATTTTTTAAGCGGTTATTTTGTCAAGAGGTCATAAACCACAATGGCATTGTTGTGCTGTTCGTCATGCGACGAGTAGAGCAGAGTCACGACCGGTTTCTGCGCAAGGAGGTGGCGCAACGCCCCAAATGATGGATTTTCTTCCAGTTCCTTGGAATACCGTGTCTCAAACTCAGGCCAACGGCCAACGGGATCTTCATGGAACCATTCACGGAGTTCTGTGGATGGGGCGATGTCCTTATCCCATAAATCGTAAGGGAAAGTCTCGTGTGAAAGGCCCCTCGGCCAAAGCCTGTCTATGTACACCCTGAAGCCGTCTTCAGGGGATGCGGGCTCGTAAGCCCGTTTTAATCGATATTGTGTCATAAGTCATGCTATTGTTACTCAATTCTAACGCATGCATCCGCCATATGGTTCATAATCATTCATGGCCTGGACTTTATGAGCACTTGCTCGGCGAGGAGGCGGGTGAACGTGGCGTCGAGGTCGGCGGTCTTGCCGGGATGGGGGCGCGAGGTCTGGAGCGACGCGCTGCGCACCGCCGTGAGCCAGCGGAAACGCTCGTGGGCATCAAGAGCGGCTATCGGGCTGCAACAACCATCGTCACCGACGGCGGTATCCCCGGCGGCGATGCGCTCAAACGAGGCAAGTTGACGGCGCAACAGGGCGCAATCCATGTCGGGAAACAGGTTCCGCAGCCGCCCCTCGTCAATATGAATCGCCACCCGAAGCCAGCGGCGACGCTTACACATCATCAGCAGCCCCACGTTGACAAACTCCTCCCGCTCCACACGGGGCACATACCGTATCACGGCATACTCATACAAGTGTTTTTCTGACTGAGATTGCATGGTCGACAAATATTCGGGAGTTAGCCAATCGTTCTTTCAGGAATGTGGAGTAAACGCGCCGCTGCTCCACGGCGGGAATGTCGGGCGCGGCAGCCACGAGCCAGTCGTCAGGCACAGCGGCAACCACGGCGTCGATTACCTCGGGGGTGATGCGCGAGCGCATGTAGTCGTCGGCCTCAAGCATCCGCGAGGCGCGGGACAACAGGGCGTGGTCCTTGACGTAGGGAAACGGTGACAGCGCGGCCCGTTCCCACCCCTGCCAAGAGTGGTGGAAGTAGAGCGACGCCCCGTGGTCGATGAGCCACAGGTCACCCTGCCACAGCAGCATATTGGTGTTGCGCGGAGTGCGGTCAATATTCATCAGGAAAGCGTCGAGCCACACTATCCGCGACGCCGTGACGGCATCCGTGGCATTGACCGCCACATCCCATGTCATCGCGCCCGACAGGTAGTGTAGCCCAAGGTTCAGCCCACGGCTCGACTGCAGCAGGTCCTGTATCTCCTCGTCACCCTCGGTGCGTCCGAAGTCCTCGTCGAGGTCGAGAAACACCTGCTCGGGCACACGCAGCCCCGCCGCACGCGCCAGCTCGCCGCCAATCAGCTCGGCAATCAACGCTTTTGTCCCATGGCCCGCGCCACGGAACTTCACCACATACTTGAAGCCATCATCGGCCTCGGCAAGCGCCGGCAGCGACCCACCCTCGCGCAACGGCGTGACGTAGCGCGTGACGGCGGCTGTGCGCAATTCTATTCCATCTTCCATTATAGGCAAATTTAGGGTATTCTCCCATATACAACAAAAATCACAGCGTTTTTTGTAATTTAGCACAAAAATTCCAGACCGATGATACGCCCCGTAGAGCCACGCGACATCCCCGCGCTGACCGACATATACAACCACTACATCATCCACACCACCGTCTCGTTTGAGACCGAGCCTGTGGCCGTAGCAGAAATGACCCGCCGCGTGGAGCAGATTTCCGCTACCCACCCCTACCTCGTCCACGAGACCGACGGCACGGTCGACGGCTACTGCTACGCCCACCCGTGGAAAGAGCGTGCCGCCTACCGGGGCACACTTGAGACAACCGTCTACCTCCGTCATGGATTGGGACGCCGCGGCATAGGCCGCGCCCTGATGGAACGTCTTATCGCCGACTGCCGCGCCGCCGACGCACGCGCCCTCATCGCCTGCATCACCGGCGAAAACGACGCCAGCGTCGCCCTCCACCGCCGCCTCGGCTTCCGTCAGGTCGCCCGATTCGAAAAAGTAGGCTTCAAATTCGGCCGCCTCCTCGACGTCCTCGACTTCGAACTGCTACTGTAGCCCCCGTACACCCGTCGCCATCCCATGCGCAAAACATTTTTTCCACGAAACCATCCCCGATATTGGCAAAATCAAAGATTATCACTACCTTTGCGCCACAATAACGATGCGGCACAGGCCATTCGCGCCCCACGCCGCAGGAAAGATGGTCCGGTAGCTCAGCTGGATAGAGCATCTGCCTTCTAAGCAGACGGTCATGCGTTCGAGTCGCATCCGGATCACAAACTTCAAAGCAAAAAGCAGCAGATTATGGTTCTAATCTGCTGCTTTTTTTGCACATAGTGTGTACACTTTTTTGTACACAATTTTGTTATTTCATTAAGCAATGGTTATTTTTGCATCAAATAGACAAATTGAGATGGAAGCACTATCTGTAAGAGATTATCGGAACAACCTGGCCGCATATTTTGACCGGGCAGACGAGGGCGAGCGTGTGCTGATACGACGCAAGAACTCCCTGTATGCGCTTGTAAGCGTTGGAAGCGAAGACTTGTCCCTTTCTAAGCAACAACAGAGACGATTGGACGAATTGACAGAAAGCCTAAAGCGAAGTTGGGAACAGGTGAAGATGATTGAGGAAGGGAAACTTCCACGCCGAACTGTTCAAGATATGCTCGATGAACTTTGAGATAATACCAACGCCTGATTTTGAAAAGGCATTCAAGGTTCTTGCAAAAAGGCACCGATCATTGAAACATGACATACTTGATTTCTCAAAGTCACTACAAGAAAATCCTTTCCAAGGTGACGAACTCAGTCCTGGCATACGAAAGATACGTATGGCCATAACCTCAAAAGGGAAGGGAAAATCCGGTGGCGCGAGAGTTATAACATACACCGTCCTTGCTACAGAGAAAGAGGGTAGTGTATATCTGTTAAACATTTACGATAAGTCTGATTTTTCAACCGTGGAACTATCCGTACTGAAAGAAGTGGTTAAACGTCTGGAATGATTAAAATCCTTGCAGATACATCCTTCATTTCCCCTGCTATCACCAAGCAATCATTTATTAACAAGATATTTATATTGACGATGGTGTTGCAAAACCATCCCTACAATTTGGGTGTTCTGCAACACCATCAATCGTCAGAATCCTGTATAGGCAGCAATACTACAGCAAACCGGGAACTATTCCTCGGGGAGGATGCGGAGGTGGCCGCCGGCGTTGACGCGATAGCGGGCTGAGGTGCCGGTGGTGAGGTTGGTTACGCGGAACACGTAGTCCTCGATGTTGAGGCTGTTGCGGCTGGATCCTTCGTAGGCGGCGGTGACAGCCTCCTCGACCGAGTGGTAGCCCGAACCTTGGTAGGCGTCAATCTTCTTGCCCTCGTCGTAGAGGTCGACATGTATGTCATCCTGGGGGTGTATGCGATTTTGTGTCATCGGTGTGTTGCAGAGTTTAGCGACCTGCGCCGGTCGTTCTTTTCTATCATAACGCGCGACGATGCGGAAAGGTTATCCCCCTACCGGCGACGCACGAGAATGACAGCCGCCAACAGCATAAGCCCCGCCACACCCCACAGCCATCCCCGTGAGGGGGCAACGACGGATGCGGTCTCCTTGCCGACGGTCTCAATCCTCATGCTGTCACGGCCTGTGACCTCGACAGAGCGGCTGCTGCGGCAAGAGACCATGGACAGCAAAATGGCGGCAAACGCCAAAAACGACACACCTCTCATAATGCCAGGGATTTAAGGTAATTGACAATTCCATCGACATGCAGGCCGACAACCGCCCTGCGCCCCTCATCGGAAAGTAGAAACGCCATGTCGTCGCGATTGTCCATAAAGAGATTTTCCGTAAGCACAGCGGGACATGCACTCTTGCGCAGGATATAGAACCCCGCCTCCATATCGGCATCACCATCGGAATAGTCAGTGCGCATGCGGTGTCCCGGCAACCACTTCGCGGCGGCGTCATACAGGCTGGAGGCGAGACTGTCGGCTTGGGTCGTGCCACGCGACGTGTAGGCCGACCACCCGCGTGCCCCCATCCATGCCGCCCCGTCGCCTGCAGCATTGACATGTATCGAGACGAGCACCACATGCCGCCCAGCACGCTGTCGCCACACTTCATTGGCCCGTCCTACACGCTCCGATAGCGGCACGTCCCGTGTCTCGGGCACAAGAAGCCGCACGTCAATTCTGTGCCGCGACAGCCCGCACACGACCTCACGCGCTATCTCCCGCGTATACCGCCATTCACGCAACCGCCCGTCGGGACTGCGCTTGCCCGCAGTCTCCTCCCCGTGCCCGTTGTCGACAAGCACTATAGGCCGCATATCAGTCATTCTCTCCATCGTGTCGCGCATTATAATGGTAATCCACCCCGAGGATGGCGGCGGCAAAGGTCAGTGCCTCGCCAAACCCTACAAGCACCGAGTGATGTATCTCCCCGACAGGGGACACCACAAACCCCGCCACCAACAGCCCGACCCCCGCGAGCATCACCGCAACGGCGGTGGCGAGCTGCACGCGATGGGCCTGCGGGCGGCGTCTTTTCATAGTATCAGATGTATTTTTCATGGCATTGAAAATAAGAAATCGTTTTCCGGTCTTAGGCAAAGTTAAGCCATACCCAATCCCGTCGTCCACCCATCCTGTCGCCACCATGGCATAAAGTTCCTAAAAGTTGGCACAAACCTCCTGTTAAGGACTTATAGGCCAACTTGTAATGCTTTCCGACCTCAATCCCCGCGAAAACACTTGGTATATTTGTGGCGTTAAAGATTATATCACATGTCAACTATTTCAGGATATAAAAATGCGATTTGCCATATCGGTCATACTGATTCTGACACAGGTGGGGGCGTATGCCACCACCCCGGGGGACAACATCATGGCCGCTCCTGTGACAACTATACCGGTGACATTCGCGTCGCCGGATTCAATACCCCCGCTGCCGTCGCTTCCCGACAGCCTCACGGCACGCCCCAAGCGCAGCGGCAACATAATACAGCGCATCGTGGCCTACTTTGACGACTCCAACAAGGAGAAGAAAAACAAGGGGTTTGACTTCAGCATAATCGGAGGCCCCTACTACTCCTCCGAGACCAAAGTCGGTCTCGGGCTGGTAGCCGCAGGCCTCTACCACCATTCCCCTTCCGACTCGCTGCTTCCCCCATGCAATGTTTCCATCTACGGCAATGTCTCCACGGCCGGATTCTACGAGGTGGGGATACGCGGCTACCATATATTCCCCGACGACCGGTTCCGCCTCAACTACGACCTCTCCTTTGCCTCCTCCCGCACAAAGTTCTGGGGCATAGGCTACGAGGAGGCGATACATGACTCCAACGAGACCAAGTATGTGGAACGCTCGGTGAAATTCACCGCCGAATTCATGGCCAAGATAGGCCAAAGCCTCTACCTCGGTCCGTCGGTCGAGTATGTGTGGGTGCGCGCCAAGGACACCGAACCTGTGGAAGTGTGGAAAGGTTTGCCGCTACGCACGGCGAGCTACGGCGTTGGCGTGGCCATCAACTACGACACGCGCGACGTACCGACCAACGCCCACCGGGGCGTCTTCGTGCGCATCGACCAGCGTTGTTATCCACGTTTCATGGGCAACGACTACGCATTCTCCTCCACCGAACTCACGGCGGCATGGTACAAGCGGGCATGGCGCGGCTCGGTGATAGCCTCGCAGCTCCATGCGCTGCTCACCTACAACGACACCCCATGGACAATGATGGCGACCGTAGGCGGGTCGCGCACCATGCGCGGATACTACGAAGGACGCTACCGCGACAAGGGCGCCATAGATATCGTTGTGGAACTCCGGCAGCATATATGGCGGCGCAACAGCGTCGTCGCATGGATTGGGGCAGGAGCGGTCTTTGACAAGCCGCAGAACGTGCGGTGGCGCACGATACTCCCCAATTTCGGCATCGGCTACCGTTGGGAGTTCAAGAAAGATGTAAACGTGAGGCTCGACTTCGGTGTCGGCCGTCACACAACCGGATTTGTATTCAGCATAAATGAAGCTTTTTAAGAACATATTATCATGGTTCAGGGATGAACGCCATCTCTTCTACCTGTTTCTTGCGGTGTTGACGCTGCCCAACCTGCTGCTGTCAATCACCGAGCCTATGAGCATGTCGGCCCGTATAGCCAATGTGCTCTTCCCTGCCGGGTGCTATTGGCTGCTGCTCACGCTCATGCGCAACTGCGGCAAGATGGTGTGGCTGATGTTCCCGCTTACGTTCTTTGCAGCGTTCCAGATAGTGCTCCTCTACCTCTACGGTCGCTCGGTGATAGCCGTCGACATGCTGCTCAACGTAGTCACCACCAATGCCGGCGAGGCCATGGAGCTGCTCGACAACCTCGCGCCTGTCATCGCGCTCGTGGTCGTGCTCTACGTCCCGCCATTGATTATGGCGACATCCGCGATATTGCGTCGGGCGAAACTGTCACGGCAATTCATCACGCGCAACCGCCGCATCGGCGCGGCCACGCTCGGTGCCGGCTGCATAGCCCTCGCCACAGCCTATATCTCCACCCCCGGCTACACTGTCGCCGACGACCTATATCCCGTCAACGTTGGCTATAACCTCCATCTTGCCATCGACCGTACAAAACGCCTCGACCACTATGCCGAGACAAGCGCGGGATTCACCTACGGCGCGACGACAGCCGATGCCGACACCGTGCCGCGCATCATCGTGCTCGTCGTCGGCGAGACCTCACGCGCCTGCAACTGGGGCATCCTGGGCTACGGCCGTGACACCAACCCATACCTGAGCCATGCCGACGGCCTGGCCGCCTTTGGCAACGCCCTCAGCCAGTCCAACACCACCCACAAGAGCGTGCCGATGCTGCTCTCCTCCATAACAGCCGAGAACTACGACGACATCTACGCCCACCGTGGCATAATAACCGCCTTCAAGGAAGCCGGCTATGCCACCACCTTCCTCTCGACGCAGGGGCGCAACGGCTCCTTTATCGACTTCTTCGGCTGCGAGGCCGACAACCACCGTTTCCTGCGCGAGGAACTCGGCAGCGACTGCATTTCGGTGGTCGATAACGACCTGTTGCCGGCAGTGAAACGCGCCATCGACAGCACCGGCGGCAAACGCCTCATAGTGCTCCATACCTACGGCTCCCACTTCGACTATACCGAGCGATACGACGGACAGACGCCCCATTTCACCCCCGACCGTCCCGTCAAGGCCGAGCCAAAACACCGCGACAACCTCATCAACTCATACGACAACACCATACGCTACACCGACCAGTTCCTCGCCAAGCTCATAATAATGCTTGAGGCCGGTGGCAAAGAAGCGGCTATGGTATACACCAGCGACCACGGAGAGGATATCTACGATGATGACCGGCAACTGTTTCTCCACGCATCCCCCGTGCCATCCTACTACCAGCTCCACGTGCCTTTCCTGGTGTGGATGTCCTCAGCCTACCGCACAGCTCATCCCGCCTCATGGGAGGCGACATGCGGCAACATACCACGCACTGTGGCGTCGAGCGTGTCATTCTTCCATACAGCCCTTGACCTGGCCTGCATACAGTCGACAGTCCTCGACCGCTCAAAGTCGGTGGCCTCACACATCTACACAGAGGCACCGTTGCTCTACCTCGATGACCACAACGAGGCCGTGCCACTGCCCGATATGCTCGGGACACAGGACATGACGCGCCTTGCCGACCTCGGCATCATTATAAACGACCCGCAGATGGCACAACGTTAGCCGCCGCAGGCTGCCAAACGGCAGACCGCCAGCCTCTCCCAATCATATTTTTCCTTAATAACCATTCTACTGTGCCAACTTGGCATGGCACGAGATTGTTATACTAATGTAACACGATTGTCACAGCACGTTTCCGACATCATGTTGCACGACAAGGTATATCACCAACAACTATAGAGAGATGAAGGATATTTTTGCAAAAAACGGAAAGAGGAATATAGCGCTCCTCATTGCGGCGATAATATTCCCGTCAGCGGTGTCCGCACACAACGGTGCAGATTCCGATTCAATCATTGAAGTCACTGAGAGCGAACATATAATAGAGGCAATCACCACCGACGGATTGCCCTCGGCGACCGATACCACGGTAAGCGGCACGGGATATTCACTCTGGACCGAGTCGGACGTGCTGCTCGACTCGATTGTCGACATAAAGAATCTCGGAGCCGGACTGCCAAGATTCAAACGTCGTATCGTAAGCCTCTATGACCTTCCCTATTCCCGTACATTAAGTAGCCCCGACTGGCCTCGCCTGTGGGAGAACACCGCGTTGTTGGTGGCCGGCGGCGTATCGGCCCTGTTCATACTTGAGGCATTGCCCGACGATGCCACGGCATGGAATCGCAGCGAGCGTATGCAGACACCACTGTTCCAGCGTTGGTGGGACCACGTGAAACGTGGCCCGGTATGGGATCACGATAACTGGATATTCAACTATCTGCTCCATCCCTACGGAGGCGGTGCCTACTATATGGGCGCACGCTCGGCGGGATTCAACATGTACCAGTCGTTGCTCTACTGCTTCTGCATCTCGACATTCTTCTGGGAATACGGTATAGAGGCATTCAACGAAGTGCCATCGGTACAGGACCTCTTTGTCACCCCTATTATCGGCTCGGCTGTCGGCGAGGGCTTCTACCTGCTCAAACGCCACATCGTGGCCCACGACTACCGTCTGCTCGGAACGCCGATATTGGGCAACTTCGTGGCATTCATCATCGACCCGCTCAATACCATCACCGGCCTTATATTTGGTGACCCCACCCGGCGTCACAAGATTATCTCGCAAGGCACCCCCGCACGTCAGCATGCCGAAGTGACATCGGGATTCACAATGATATCCACCGTCAACGGCACAGCCTATGGATTTTCAGTGAAGGTGAGATTCTGACACGTCTCCGTCACATGCCGTCGCATAGTTCACCCGATGGCGCACGTCATATGGCGTGCCGCCACGCCTCGGTGCAGGACTTGCCCGATAATAGTAGAGCCGCTGTATATCCCATGTCGGGACCGACAGTTGCCGTGTCTCCCCGGCAGGTATGTCGCACTTGACATCCACCGTCACCGAGTGGAGCATCCTGCCGGTCAGGTCGTAGTAGGCAAACGTCACATTCACCCCGTCAATGCGCCGGCCCGTGCGGTTGACGACAAAGAATGTCTCACGCGAGGCCCTCATCGGCTTGTCATACCCTACCACCGCCACCGAGTCGGCGACTGCACGCAACGTGTCGCGCACCGCCATCGGCATCTCCCGACGCTGTCCAACCCCACGGCGCGTCGTCACAGTCCGTGCTTGCATTGGAGCATAATCGGCAAGCAGTGTCAACAGCACAATCAAGACGGCAATAAATCGCAATGTAATCATATCGGCAACCTGAGGGAGTGAATATTTCAAAGATAGCGTGGCTCGGAAATGACAGAAACGCCGTTGGCCCCGACCCTCACACACCCGTCGAGCGACTCGTCGCGGGTGTCATACTCCCGTATACCGACCCTGAACAGGTAGGGGAAAAGACGGCGCACGCTGACCGCCAGACCCTTCTTTACCGGCGTAAACGACAGGCGCGTGTCGTTGTCACCGAGTCTCACGGTGAAACGTCGCGGCGTGGTGAGCGTCGCTCCCTCCGTGACTGTATATATCATGGCGTCATACACATTCTTTCTCGATGTAACCCCTATGTATCCCATCACCGTCCCCGGAACCATCGACCGACACGGCGACGCCACGATTACTATCCTGTAGCGTGGCATCCTCCCATTCGCCTCCTCTCCGTCGGCAAACCGCTCTATCGCCACCAGGGCGTCCGATGCCGTAAACATCCACATCCCCTCCAGGCGATGCACAGGCCCGTGAAGCAGATAATGCTCCACCCCCTCACGGGAATATCCCGCCAACCTTACCGAGCGTGACGGCACATTACCGAGGAAATCATTGTCCGACAACAGGTTACGGCCCGTGGTCAACGCGGGCATAAAAATGAGCAGGGCAAGCAGGATGGGATATTTCATAAGGAGAGAGATTTGGGGTGAGGGAAAGGTAACGGGTAGCCGTCAGGAGGTAAACTTGTAGGCAAACCCGAAGCTGAGGATTTCCTTAAACTGCCATACCCTCCACTTGGAGTTCTCGACCGGCGGCGTGCTGGAGTCATACCGCAGATGTAGATAGAGCTGCGTGGAGAGGAAACGGTTGATGGAGAAGTTGAATGTGTTCTCCCAGTCCCCCTGCACATACTCGTAGTCGGAAAACAGGAACAGCCGCGACGTGTAGGATATGTTATAGCGCAACTGCCACTTGAATTTAAGCTCCGCGCTCGAACCTATCTGGCTCACCGTCGTGTGCCCCGGCTCGATGCCATAGGCCGTCACGTCCATGCCGGGGCGCGTGCAGGTCTTCAGGTTGTAGCTCAACGGAGCTATAGAGGCTCCAAACACCACTGTCTTCTTCTCGTTGGCATAGTCGTAGGTCATACCGAGACCGAGGTTAAACTCGCCGGGCGACATGAATGCCGCAGTCAGGTCGTGGCTGTTGGGCTTGTAATTGTTGAGAAACTGGGTCTTCAGCTGCGCGTTGACCGTGTAAAACCAACGCTTGTGGGCACGGTAGCCAAACTTGCTCGTAAACAGGAACAGATCCTCGCTTATCGTGTAGTCGTGCACCTCGTCAGACGGCGCGCTTGCCATAGCAAGCTTATACTGCACCGTGGTCTCGAACAGCAGGTTGGGATAGAACGCCTGGTTGAGCTTCACGCCATAGTTGACCGAGGCTATCATGTTAATATTGTTGTTGCCACCCTGGTACCAGTTGGGCGATATATACGCCTGTGAAAACTGCACCGACCCGTCAAAGGAGTGAATCCAGTTCTTGCGCGGTATGTCGACAGGCGCGCCGGCCGTAAGCGTCGACGGATCGACAGCTTCCTCGGTGATGACAATGACCGATTCGGCAGGGTCGACAGTCGCCACGTACTTCTTTGGCGGCTCGGGCAAGAGAGTCACATTATAGCGCACCCACTGCGGGTTTTCAATCATATAACGCTGCCTTACCCCCTTGAGCCATGCGGCACGGCGATTCTCACGCACAATCCACGTCTCGTGCCCCTTTACGGACTGCATATTCCCTACAGTCGGGTGAAGCGCGAGAGTGTCGATATACTCATACGTGTCAAACACCGCCGGAGCAAAGAACGTCGCAGGCAACGGCTCATATTCCACCTCCACGAGCTGATGGTCAAATATAGTGTCCCCGTCCAGCCCCAGATAAGGCATCCGCGTCTCCTGCTTCTGCCGCGACAGTGCATCCCGTATCAGACTCTCCCACTCAATCTTCTGCCCCACGACGCAAAGCGACGGCAGCACGAGAAACAGCAGTGGGATGATAATTCTTGGACGGATGGCACGTAATATCCTCATCTGGTCGTAATAGCTGAAATGTGTTTGATTTATTTTGCAAAAATAGCAAATTTTTATAGGTTCACTATCCTATAGCGACAAAAAAGTGTAACTTTGCGTATTGATGTCACTCTACAACCCCAATCATTCAACCCAAACATAAAAACCACGAGAAAACACCCCTTAAGTCATGAAAAAAAAACTTCAGATACATAACAGCACCGCAGAGTTCCTTATATTTCAATTGGAAAATAAGGAAGACGGGGTGGAAGTTTTTTATCATGACGAGACCATTTGGCTCACTCAGGATGCCATGTCTACCTTATTTGACAAAGGGCGTTCAACAATTGCGGAGCATTTGCAAAACATTTTTCAAAGCGATGAATTGCAAGAAAATTCAGTTTGTCGGAAATTCCGACGAACTGCATCCGACGGAAAAGACTATGCTACCAAATATTACAATTTGGATGCCGTTATTTCCGTTGGCTACCGGGTCAATTCCGTACGTGCGACCCAATTCCGCCAATGGTGCACTTATATTCTACGTCAGTTTGCCATACGTGGTTATGTAATAGATCGAAAACGCATGGAAAACGGCACGTTCATAAACGAGGACTACTTTGAGCACCTGCTTGCTGAAATTAGGGAAATCAGATTAAGTGAACGCCGTTTTTATCAGAAGTTGACCGACATTTACGCTACAAGCATTGACTATAACCTGAATGCCCCGACCACTCGAGCGTTCTTCAAGAAAGTGCAAAATAAAATGCACTACGCTATTCATGGACATACCGCAGCAGAGTTGATTGTTGAACGCGCTGATGCTGAAAAAGAACATATGGGGCTGACATCTTGGGAAAATGCGCCAAATGGCAAAATCGTAAAAACAGACGTTTCGATTGCCAAAAATTATCTGAAGGAATCTGAGTTGGAATCAATGGGCCGAATTGTGAATGCTTTCCTTGATTTAGCCGAGGATCGGGCAAAACGTCATATCCCGATGACGATGGAAGATTGGGCGATACGCATTGATAAATTTTTGGATAGTGACGACCGTCCCATTCTGGTTGATGCAGGCACAGTCTCAGCCGAACAGGCCAAGGCACATGCAGAGACTGAATTTGAAAAATATCGTATTATTCAAGACCGATTGTTTCAATCCGATTTTGACAACTGGCACAAAGAAAATTTGCTTGATTTTGATAACTAAAATGCCCTTACAGACTAACCCTTAAAATAATACCTTAACCGATGAAATATACCATACTGACAATACTGCTCCTGACCGTCATATTACAGACCCCGATCACCGCCAATGCCGACAACATTGCCGACATCCTCGCGCAGCTTGACGCCTCGGTGGCCGAGAGCGACCAGTACGAGCAGGAGAAGATAAAGCGCATCGACTTCATCAAAGAGGAGCTGCAACGTGGTGACCTCACCACCGAAAAGGAATATGACATCAACCTGAGGCTATACCGCGAATATGAATACTATATCAACGACTCGGCACTTAAGTATATCGACCGTAACATGGAGATAGCCACACAGGCATCGCGTTCCGACTGGCTCGACCGCTCCAAGATATACAAGGCACGCTCGCTGTCGACCTCCGGCCTGTTTGCCGAGGCCATCGACCTCATCTCGACCGTTGACAAGTCCAATCTTACCCCCGCACTGCTGGCCGAGTATTACATCACAATAGAGAACACCTACACCTACCATAGCGAGTATGCCCAGGATGCAAGCTACGCTCCCCGCTATCTCGACAAGGCTACCGTCTACCGCGACTCGGCCCTCGCCGTGATGGGACCGGAGTCTTACTCTTTCACCATCTCGCAGGCACAGTCGTTCATCACCGACCATAAGTATAGGGACGCACAAAATCTGCTTGAAAAAACCGCCGGAAGTGTCTCGCCCGACTCGCGTGATTACGCGGTATTGATGGGAGTCCTGGCATATGCCTACGAGCTTGACCACAACGATGACAAGCGCATGGAGTGCCTTGCCCGCAGCGCGATGGCCGACATGAAAGGGGTGGTGAAAGAGAACATGTCACTGCGGCAGCTTGCCGAGATGCTCTACGCCCGCGACGACGTGGAACGCGCCAACCGCTACCTGAAAAAGAGCATCGCCGACGCCAACCTGTTCAACGCCCGTATGCGCAACACCCAGGCATCGCGTATGCTGCCGCTCATCGACATGTCCTACCAGTCCGTACAGCAGCAACAGAGCGACCGCATGAAACTCTTCCTGTTTATCATCAGCGTGCTGTCACTGTTTCTCGTCATCGCGATAGTCTTTATCGTCAGGCAGATGAAGCGCGTGTCGCGTGCCCATGAGAAAGTGGTGCATGTCAACGCTGAGCTACAGTCGCTCAACGGCCGCCTCCACACCTTGAATACCGAACTGGAGGAGGCCAATCTACGACAGCGTGAGGTCAACTCGTCGCTACGCGAGGCCAATGTCATCAAGGAGGAGTATATAGGCCGGTTCCTGCAACTTTGCTCCACCTACATCTCGGAGATGGAATCCTACCGCAAGATGTTGAGCCGCAAGGCTGCCACAGGCCGTGCCGACGATGTGTTCAAGGCCATAAAGTCGACCTCGTTCATCAACGATTCCCTCAAGGAATTCTACCAGAACTTTGACGCATCGTTCCTCAACATCTTCCCCTCGTTTGTCGAGTCGTTCAACGCGCTCCTCCCCGAGGAGGAGCGTGTCTACCCCAAGCAGGGCGAGAGACTCAACACCGAGTTGCGCATATTTGCCCTCGTGCGACTCGGCATCACCGACAGCTCCAAGATTGCCAGCTTCCTGCGCTGCTCCATCACCACCATCTACACCTACCGCTCCAAGCTCAAGAACCGCTCGCTCCATCGCGACGACTTCGAGAGCCAGATAATGAAAATAAGCACTTTTACGGCCTGAATACGGTTTGAAACAGTTTAGTTTTCCGAAACCTTAATTTAGGCACATACTGCTATCTATCAACTATATACTACTTGTAAATATTTAGATTATTTCTTGCTGCCAATAAATATATAGGAATTAAGTCAGATATTTGCATCCGATGGCGTCAACGACTGATGGCGCGATGACCTTAAAACAAGATTCTTGCAATTACTTAAATCAACAAATACAGTGTACAAAAACCAATCCATCATGAATCAACCGACAACGAAGCCGTGTCTCATAAGACACCT
>LUJN01000018.1 GCA_001689445.1 Bacteroidales bacterium M3
ATTTTGCACTTGCTTGTTGACTCTACATAATATAAATTATGAATTGTGCATTATGAATTATGCATTAAATTTAGTAACTTTGACGCCAAATACGCTATTAGACAAGACCGTAGGATAAATGCCCGAAATAAAGCCCAAAGATATGATGCCGGAACCGACCCTCGGGCGACTGCCCTGGTATCTCGCCTATGTGAGCATGTTGCGCACAAAGGGGGTGGAACACGTGTCGTCCACGCAGATCTCAAAGGAGATAGACGTGGACGCTTCGCGCATAGCCAAAGACCTCTCCTTTATCAATATCAAGGGGAAGACGCGCATCGGGTATGACGTGGCCGAGCTTGAGCGCGTACTCGTGGACTTCCTCGGATTCCAGAGGGTGCACAACGCCATCATAGCCGGTGTAGGCAGTCTTGGCGCCGCTCTGATACGCGACTCGGGACTGTCGCGCTACGGGCTGAACATCGTGGCCGGATTTGACATCTCCGAGCATGTCGTCGGGTCAAGCATATGCGGAGTCCCCGTCTACGACATCTCGCAGATAAAGGCCATACGCGCCGCCGTCAACGCCGAGATAGGCATCATCGCGGTACCTGTCGACCGGGCGCAGACTGTGGCTGACACGATGGTCGACGCAGGTGTCAAAGCCCTGTGGAATTTCACCCCGTTCCGCATACGTACCCCCCGTGAGGTCGTGCTGCAGGACACGTCGATATATGCCCATCTCGCGGTGATGTACAACCGTATACAGACCCATAACGCAACCCCATACACACGATGAAGGTACTGTTGATGACATCGGCCAATACTGTCGGGAAAGACGCCGTACCCTTGGTGGAAGCGATACCCGATTCGGCGATACTGCGCGACGGCAAGCCGTTTTTCGTGCCATCGTGGGACTCGCATTGGGAGTATATGCCTGCAATAGCATACAAAATAAGTCGGTTAGGCAAAAATATCGCGCGCAAATTTGCGTTAAGATATGTGGATGCCGCCACCGTCGCCCTCAGAGTGATGCCGCAGGACACCCTGCGCCTCCTCTCGGAAGAGGGCGGCTCACGCAGCGTCGCCACAGCCTTTGACGGCTCGGTGATACTCGGGGAGTGGCTACCGCTCCCCACCGGCGACACGGCCACAGTAGCGGGCAACCATGGCGAGACGGCAATCCCGGCCCATCTTGACGCGCTCGCCCGTTCCATCGAGGCCCTGAGCCGCTACTTCACCCTCAAGATGGGCGACATAATAATACCGCCTCCCGCGTCAGAGCCATACCCGATGGAGATTGACACGCGGCTGGAATATCTCCTTGACGGGACGGCCGCGCTGGGATGCAACATAAAGTGATAGTGACACAGTACAACAGATAATAAATAACGCCTCTAAAATACCAATCTACATGCGACATACGCTACATAAGAAAATACTGTCGGCCATATTATGCCTCGGGTGCGCATTCGCAGCCTCGGCATATAGCCTTGACTATTACACCACCCAATCAAAGCTCAGCACGGGACGCTGGATAAAGATAAAGGTAAGCACGACCGGAATGCAGCAGATAACCCCGGAGCAACTTCGCGCCTGGGGCTTCAATGACCCGTCGAAAGTGAGCGTGTTCGGCTACGGCGGGTGCGTGCTGACCGGCGAGTTCAGCGAGGACCACTACGATGATCTCCCCGCGCAGCCGGTATACCGCACTACCGACGGACGTATAATCTTCTACGGAGAGAGCGATGTGGCGTTCCGCAACATGTCGATCAACGCGCGTGCACCGGAGATAAGGCGCAACACCGCCGCCGATGCCGGCTATTACTTTGTGACCGACGCTTTCCCCGGGGCCTCAAAGGCTCCCGACAAGATCGGCAACATCAAGAACACGGGACGCATCATCTCATACCACTACTCGATAGACGTGCGTGAGCATGAGGTGCAGAATCCCGGGCAGGGCGGTTACCGCTACTTTGGGCCGGACTTTGCCGAGCAGCCCAAGCAGACGTTTGACTTCACCATAAAGAATCCCTATGCCGAGCATGGCCTTTACAAGGACGCCCGCATAACGTTTGAGTGGGGCGCCCATCTGTCGGTAGCCTCAAAGATAGGCCTTGACTTCAGCTTCCCGACAAAAAACGTCAGCAATGTGCTCCTTGAGGCACCCACAAACAGCCATGACTACTACACCACCAAGAGCGGCTACCTGACACTGGTGCCCACCCAGAAGGAGGAGAAGACCTATTCGGTGACATTCTCCTCCCCATCGTCATCATTCTCGTTTGCCGCTCTCGACTATGTGAGCATGATATACCCGCGCGACAACAACCTGGAGGATATCGACCAGATGTTCATGGCTCTCGAATACGTACAGAAAAACTCGTGCATCGACTTCACCAACGTCTCCAACAGCCGCCTGCAGCTCTGGAACGTGGGCGTCCCGACCCATCCCCTCGTCTACGACCGCATCTACGACTCGTCGGCGGCCATCATGCGCATCGGCTCGGAAAAGGACTACAGCGGGTTTGCATACATAATGGCGTTTGACCCCGACAAGCAAATGTATGAGGTGGATTTTGCCGGCGAGGTCAAAAACCAGAACCTCCATGCCCTCGAGACCCCCCACATGCTCATAATCACCAGCCAGAAATTCATGGAACAGGCCGAGGAACTGGCCGCCATCCACAAGCGTCTGCAAGGGATGGATGTGGCAGTGGTCAACCAATATGACATCTACAACGAGTTCTCCTCGGGAACTCCCTCGGTCATGGGTTACCGCCGCCTTGCCAAAATGTTCTATGACCGTGACCCTGAGAAATTCAAGTATATCCTCCTCTACGGTCCCGGCTCTTATGACAACCGCCACATGAAGTATGGAGACGAGAGCTACCTGCTCACCTACCAGTGTGAGAGCGCCCAGTTTACCAAAAACGGCACCTCCAACTACTCGTGGGACAACTACTTCGGTCTTGTCGGGGACGACTTCCTCATAAGCAAGCTCGCCAATACCCCCGCCGAGGTAGCCGTAGGCCGTATCCCCGTGTTCAACATCGAGGACGGGCGCACGGTCAACAACAAGATACTCGCCTATCTCGAAAATCCGCCGCTCGACTTCTCCCGCCGCTCGGCGATAGTGCTCGGCGACGACAAGGACTCCAACAGCCACCTCAGGCAGGCCGAGGAGATATGCTCCATCATCGACTCACATCCGGGATATGTGGTGTCCAAGTCCTACATGGACCTCTACCCGACCACATCCGATCTTAACGGGCCTAAGGAAGTGATGATTGCAGCCCTCAACAAGGGCGCCTTCTTCATGGGCTACTGCGGCCACGGCAGCCAGGCGGGCATTGCCGGCGGTCTCTACTACCGCAGCGACGTGAAGGCCAACCGTTATGACGTGCAGCCCCTTGTGTTCCTCTCCACCTGCGACGCGATGTCCTACGACCGAAACGGCACAGGCTTCGGCGAGTCGTTCCTCTCCCAGCCCGACGGCGGCGCCATAGCAATCGTCGCCGCATGCCGAACGGTGTACCAGGAGCTCAACCAGCTTTTCTACCGCAACTTCACCCGCGAGCTATTTGATGCCACCCCGGGTATGAGGATAGGCGATGTCTACCTCAGGGCAAGCAACATCGCCCGCACGACACGCGACAACACCACCAGCAGCAACAGCGAAATCACCAGCAACGAGGCCGCCAACACCATGTGCTACAACCTCGCCGGCGACCCGGCGCTCCCGCTCTACATCCCGCAATACACTGTAAAGGCCACCTCGATTACCGGCACCGCCCTGTCGGATGGCAGCACAGCCACAATAGCCCCCTTGAGCAAGAACACTATAGCCGGCACCATAGTGGATGCCAATGGCAAGATAAAGAGCGACTTCAACGGCACGATATACATCAACCTGTTTGACGCGCCCCTGCAGACCTCCACCTTGGGGCAGAGCGACAACACCCCGGCACCTGTCTCCATCGAGGACAAGCACCTGAGCAGCACGGTGGCCGAGGTCGTCAACGGCCAATTCTCCTCCGAACTCATTGTACCCGAATCGACCACCCCGGAAGAGGCGTCGCGCATAGTGTTCTATGCCGTGAGCGACGACCGCTCGGAGCAGGCCGCAGGCCAGTTCAAGGGTATAATGATAGAGCCATACGACGCCGACAAGGCGACACCCGACAATGCCGCACCGGTAATCACGGAGTTTTACCTCGACGACCCGACATTCTGCGACGGTGACATAGTTGGACGCGAGACACGCCTCCACGTGAAAGTGGCAGCCGACCAGTCAGGCCTATACATCGATGGACCGCAACTCGGACGGCAGGCGTCACTGGTGCTTGACGGCAACACCTCCTTTCCCCGTGCGGCAGGAGCGCTCTCGGTTGACACCGACGGCTCCAGCACGCTCGACTACACACTTACCGAGCTCACGCCGGGACGCCATCGCCTGCAATTTACCGTCAGCGACAATGCCAACAACACCTCGACACGCGCAATCACCTTCGTTGTCGCGGAAAAGACCCTTCCCGGCGCACTTGCCATAGCCGAAAGCCCGGCACGCACCGAAGCGACAATCTCGGTAGAGGGCGACTGGGCCGACACCCCGACAGGGCGTATCGTCATCGAGGACGCAGCGGGAAACACTATATTCTCGACCAAGAGCGGACAGAACGTTGCCTTCCCATACACCTGGGACCTCAAGGACAACGCCGGCCAGACTGTCGCCGACGGCAGCTACCACTGCTACGCGATAGTCAAGGCAGGACGCCAGAACGGCTTCACCGCCAAGACGCGCCTCATCGTCGTTAAGCCCACCGCCACCAAGTGAAGAATTAGAGACGCCACAAGGCAATAAAAACAGATTAATGGAGTTTATAAGGTAGCATAAACCTTGTAAACTCCATTTTCTTATCTTGCAAGCATAATGAAACATATACTCAGACTGTCGCTCATCCTTGCGCTTATTGTCGCAGTAACAGCACCGACGATGACGGCCGATGACGGCAAAAACGAATTTAACCCCATACAGACTGGCGTAAACTCCCTCAACATCGCCCCCGACGCACGCGGAGCCTCGATGGGCGATCTCGGTGTCGCCACCGATCCCGACGCAAACTCTCAGTACTGGAACCCGTCGAAATACGCCTTCGCCTACAGCACGGCGGCATTGTCGCTCAGCTACACGCCGTGGCTGCGCAAGCTCGTCAATGACATATACCTCGCCAACCTCTCGGGCTACTGGAAGATAGGCAGCGGCGACAACCAGGCGATAAGCATATCGCTGCGCTACTTCTCCCTCGGCGAGGTCAACACCTCCACTACCGAGGGTGTAGCGGCACAAAGCCTGAATCCATATGAGCTGTCGGTCGACCTCGGGTATTCCCGCAAACTCTCCGAGAAGTTCTCGATGGGCGTCGTGTTCCGCTACATCTACTCCGACCTCGGGTTCTCCACATCCTATGCCGGCGACCAGACCACCGGCGCGTCGGCATTCTCGGCCGACATCTCGGGCTACTTTACCACCTATCCCGTCATCGGGCGCAACGAGTGCCAGTGGTCATGGGGCTGGAACATATCCAACATTGGTTCCAAGGTCTCCTACAACAACGGCGAGGACCCCGCGTTCCTGCCCGCCAACCTGCGTCTCGGCACGGCATTCACATTTCCCCTCGCCGACTACCACAACCTGACACTCGCCCTCGACCTCAACAAGCTGCTCGTCCCCGCCCGTCCGCGTGAGAGCGACTACTCCGACGACCCCGAGGGGCAGGCCGAGTATCTTGAGGCTCTCGAGAAGTGGGAAAACACCTCCTCCATCTCGGGTATATTCAAGTCGTTCAGCGACGCCCCCGGCGGCTTCAAGGAGGAGCTTCGCGAAATCACCATGTCGATAGGCGCCGAGTACAGCTACAACCAGCAATTCTTCGTGCGCGCAGGTTATTTCTACGAAAACCAGTACAAGGGCAACCGCCAGTACTTCTCATTCGGCGCCGGATTCTCGCTCAACGTCGTGCGTCTCGATGCGGCCTATATGCTCGCCACGGCACAGACATCGCCGCTCGACCAGACACTGCGCTTCACTCTCACATTTGATATGGACGGCCTCAAGGAACTGCTTGGCAAACGCCGCTAATACGCCCACACGCTATGGCACAGATACGCATCGGAAACGGATTTGATGTCCACCGCCTCACAGAGGGGCGCGACCTTTGGATATGCGGGGTGAAAATCCCCTATCATCTTGGCCTTGACGGCCACAGCGACGCCGACGTGGCCCTACACGCCCTCAGCGACGCACTCCTTGGCGCCGCCGCCCTGCGCGACATCGGCTACCACTTCCCCGACACCGACCCGCGCTACAAGGGCGCCGACTCGCGCGTGCTGTTGCGCCGAGTCGCCGAATTGCTCGCCGAGCGCGGCTATCGCCCCTCCAACGTCGATGTCACCATCATTGCCCAGGCCCCCAAGATGCTCCCCCACATCCCGGCAATGATAGCCAACATCGCCTCCGACCTCGGCCTCCCCGAGGACGCCGTGTCGGTCAAGGCCACCACCACCGAGCGTCTCGGCTTCACCGGGCGCGGCGAAGGTATCGCCGCCCAAGCCTCCGCCCTCATCGAGCGCATCTGACACATCCCCATATCCACCTATGACATATCTGTAGGGACGAGCCTATCGGCATTGTGTTTTCACATTCGTTAAGTGATTTGCATGTGAATTTTCGCTAAATTTGCGCCGTTATCCGGGAATATAGCGATGAGACACCTTTTCACCATCATTATCACCACCGTCATCTGTCTGGGGGTTGCATCGTGCGAGCCGGCCCATGTGCGCGAGACCATCAGCCACGCCTCAGCCATCATGCACGACCGGCCCGACTCTGCCCTGACGCTCATGGAGTCCATTGACCCGTCGGAGATACACCGTGGCGAGACCCGCGCCCTCCATGCCCTCTACCTCACCCAGGCCCGCAACAAAAACCACATTATCCAGACCAATGACTCCCTCATCAACATAGCCCTCGACTACTTCGACGACGAGACTCGTCCCTACGAGGCAATGCTCGCCCACTTCTACCGGGCCGAGATACATTTTGACGCCAAGGATTACCCCACCGCCGCCACCGAAACCCTCACCGCCCTGCAACTCGCCAGGTATGACGACCACTACAACCTCGCCAAGATACACGAATTGATGGTCGACATCCACCATCGGACATTCAATATCTCCGAAGCTCTCGTCCATCGGCGGCAAGCCGCTTCATATTATAGGAAAGCAAACCGTAAATCCAATTTTCTACACTCTGAATGCGAGGTCGCCCGAGAATATGGTGGCAGCGGAAAATATCAAGATGCCATTAATCACCTTGACAGTATATCATATCTATACGTGGATGCAGACACTTATCTAAGGGAACTGTTCCATGATTCATATATAATACCTTTGGCAAAATTAAACCGCATTGACGAGGCTATAAAAAAGCACCAACTCTTGATGGGTATTATTGACACCAGTGAATATGCTACCTACGACTTTGCATATATAGCAGGATTGTTTATCAAGATAAATCAGCCCGATAGCGCACACCATTATCTTGACATTGCAAAGAATTATAACACAGACAAGCTCCACAAGATAAAGTTCCATAGTGCCTACTACGAGTTATACAAGCATATGGACCGTCTCGACTCGGCAATTGTACATTTGGAAGCCCGCCATGAAATTGAGACAAAGACTGAAATGCAAGAAGTTGCTTCTGCCGAGCGTGACTTCTTTAATTCCCTTGCCCTTTCTGAACAACAGAAATCCAAGCGGTACAGCCTCCTGTTCATAATCCTGTGCGTTTCAATAATTATTGCCGTCGGACTATATCTGGTGCTCAACAATATCAAGGTAAAAAAACGCCGGCTTAAAATACAGGAATTGATATGCGACTACGAGGATGTCAGGCGGCAGCTCATATCATCCCAGGAAAAGATTGCAAGCCTTAATAATGAAATTGTCAAACGGGAATCCGAGATTGATATTTTGCTAAAAAGTCAGTCAATGGAAGATGCCCCCGAACTTGTTGACCGCCTGCTGTCAAAGCAATTCGCGACCCTCAACCGCCTGTTCAGCCAATACTTTGAAAAGAGGACATCTGAGACAATATCAACTTCATTCATAAAAGATTTTGAAGAGGAAATCAGCCGACTCCAACATCCCGAGAGCCTCCACAACATACGTAGAATAGTGAATGATTGCCGCAATAATATACTTTTGAAACTTAAAGAACAAATACCGTCACTAAAACAAACCGATATTGATTTTGTAGCCTTATATTTATGCGGATTCAATCATAAGGCCATATGTCTTATATTGAATATTAATGTCGGTAACTATTATAATAAACGGTGTCGCTTGCGTGAACGTATAGAAAAATCCAATGCTCCGGATAAGGGATTCTTTTTACAATATTTCGCATAAACAACTGAACGACAATAAATTATCATTCTTATTTATTGCTATAGTATAATATATTGGTAATCAGCATATTATGCAGCACCTATAAAGTGATGAAAAATAAAAAATTCATCACTTTACAACACACTGTAAGCCAAATACTTACAAGCTCAAAATTTAACATTTGATGAATTTTTTATTCCGTATTCATCATTTGAATCCGAATATTCCGCTATAATTTTGCCGCATCAACAAATCATAAAAACATGAAAAATAGATTGTACCTTATATTAGTACTATTGGCGTTGTCATTATCCAACATTGCATATGCAAGCAATGACGAGAAAGACATCCCGATGGAAAGAACCAACAATCGCCCTAAAGACACCTCTATAGAGGAATCCCCCACATGCCATTACGATAATGGTACACTGTATATCTCATTTGCCATGCCCGAGGGGAAAGCAACGTTAACCGTCACTCATCTGGATAGCGGGGAGAAGAACAAGGAAACATTTCTCACTTATCGCCCATACACCACATGGATTGGCAGCAATGCGGGCCTGTATCAGATAGAACTCGACACGACTCACGGCGGGAAATACATCGGCTACCTCACCATTGACTGAACAAGCATATGACGTCATATCCAAATATATTTATTAACAATTCTAAATTTTGAAAATTATGAACTTCAATAAAAAAGAGGAAAGCAGCTCATTGGAACGCTTCATCGCTACACTCGACAACGAAATCCTATCGGACTCTGAAGCAGTATCTCTCACAGGAGGTCGCTTCATAGTCTTCGCAACAGATGGCAATAAGCTAATAAAACCGACAAACCAACAAGAATGTGTAAATGGCAATTGTGGCTGCAATGACAGATGCCATTAGAATATAATGAGCCTGTTTAAGACCCAAGACTCTTAGTCCAAGATGTAGGGTCGTGACCGTGAATGGGCCGATGTGGATATCACATCCGTGCGTTTGAAACTGGTTGCGACCCTACTATCAATCGGTAGTTTTACATACCTGTTTGACTCAATCCTATCACAATGAAACCCAGCATCTACAACAATAGAATCAAACTATCTGAAAAAAGTGATATAATATACAATGCCCTTAGCGACAGATTCATCGCCGTAAAGCATGATTTTATGCTCTCTCCCTTGGAATTATTATCTGAAACGCAACGGGATATGTTTCTCGCCAATGGAATGATTGTAGATGATGAGGTTGATGAATACTCAGCACTGCGTGAAAAGTGGTTTGCTGCCGCTCAATCAGACAATTTTATGCTTATCATAAACCCGACATTGCAGTGTAATTTCCGATGCTGGTATTGCTACGAAAATCATGAGGGTCACACCACCATGAATGATGACACCCTACAGCGTGTCCTTAAGGCGATTGACAGGCTCATATACAGCCACACTAACGTTAGTATCGGATTTTTTGGAGGTGAACCGCTTCTCAGATATGACACTATTGTCAAGCCGATAATTGAACATAGCACTGAGTATGCCGGCCATCTAAACAAGGAAATAACATTCTCTTTTACCACCAACGGCTACCTATTGGACGATGAACAGGCAGAATTTTTCAAAAACCACAATGTACAGTCCTTTCAGATTACACTTGACGGAGGTAAAAAATTTCACGACAAAGTACGCTATTCGGGGCAGAGAGGTTCATATGATAAAATCATAAAGAATATAGAAATTCTACTGTCGCAACAACTCCCTGTCTTGTTGAGGCTTAATGTCACCAAAGATAACATAGCATCATTCGGCGAGACTGGCTTGCTCAACTACCTGCCAATCTTAAAAGCAAGATTACAGTCACAATCCATCAAGTGTGGCAGACTATAGGGCAGCAGGATATAGTCGAAGAATCAGACAGGCTTATTGACAGTATCATAAAGATTGGGGTCTATGCATGTGGCACACACCGGGACAACTTACGCGACATGTGCTATGGGGACAGAGTAAATTCTGCCGTGATAAATTACAATGGGGACATATACTCATGTACAGCTGTCGATTTCAAGAGCGAAACGCCGGCCGGACACATCGACACGACAGGCTGCATGATTGTTGATGAAGGCTTTACAGCAAGTCGCATCAATCGCCGTTGGGAAAGGGGAATATGTCGGGTATGTCGCATAATGCCTCTATGCCTTGGAGGCTGCTCACGCAAGATTTTGGGCAACGACATCGACCATTGCCTATGCAATGGAGATGAAAACGAAAAAGATAAAGTCGTGCTCGCCATTATAAAAAGCCGAGTGCGAGCAATGGAGTATAGCAAAATTATTGATACATTTGCAAATGTTTAACAATTACAGTATGAAAAGTGTAATTATATTAATTGCCGCGCTGTGCGTGGCAGTGGGAAGCGCGGCCAAGGGGCTGACGGGAAAAGTGGTGGACGAGAATGGTGAGCCGTTGGAATTTGCCAACGTCAGGGCGATGCGTGACTCGGCGTTTATCGCCGGACAGACGACCGATGTCGAGGGGCAGTTCAGGTTTGTTGGCCTCCCGTCGACTGCCAACCGTGTCGAGGTGGCGATTGTCGGCTACGAGAGACAAACCCTGCCTATAGGAGCGTCGGGGGATATGGGCCGGATAACCATGCGGCCCGCTACAAACACTCTCAGCGAGGTGGAGGTAAAGGGGGAGCGTCCCAAGACGCGCCTGTCGGGCAACGCCTTGGTGACCTCAGTCGAGAACACTATCCTCTCCACGGCAGGCTCGGGAGACGACGTGCTGCAAAACATACCTATGCTACAGGGGGGCGACGGAAATTATACCGTCTTTGGCAACGACGGCAGCGCGACAATCTACATCAACGGACGACAGGTGAGAAACACCAATGATATCGCGCAACTCAGCTCGTCAGACATCAAGGAGGTGCAGGTAATCAGCAACCCCGGAGCACGCTACGGCGGTGACGTCAAGGGGGTTATAAAGATTATCACCAAGCGTCCTGTCGGAGAGGGGTTCGGCCTATCGGCATACACCCAAAATCAGTATAACGGACGATATTATAATGTCGACCAGCTAAACCTCAAGTACCGCACGGGAAGACTCGACGTGTTTGCGGAAGGAGTCGCCTATGTCGGACAATCTCGTTACAAGAACGACGAATCCCTTTGGTATGGCGGGGAGATGCCTATATATACACATATTTTTATGGATAAAGGGCCGGCAACCAATACGTATTTTTCAGGCAAAATCGGAGCCAACTACGAGATAAACCACAAGCATAATGTTGGGGCCTATTATGAACTTATATATGGTAATTACCCGAGCAATTTCACAAACAGCTCTACCATACAAGAGGGTGATTTGCCGGAGGAACTGACGACAGGTCATTCTACCGGGACATCTAAAACTATGCCGTGGCACAACGTGAATACTTATTACAACGGGCGTGTCGGTAAATTTGAATTCGACGCCAATATAGACTACATGTTCAGTCAAAGTTTTGACGAGAGTCTGAAAATTGAGCGCAGCAACCTAATTCCCGACCGCACTATAGATACCCATACGGTCTTAAAAAACTCATTGTTTGCGGAAAAAGTCATGGCCACCTACAAGCTGCCAAAGGGGGAGGTGACACTCGGAGAGGAATACACCTACACACGTACCCACAATGACTTCAGAAGCCTTACGGGTATGCTTGACAGCGAAAACACACGCCTGCACGAGCAGAATATCGGAGTGTTTATCGATGCCAACTATTCGGTTGGAAAGGTGAATATCTCGGCAGGATTGCGATATGAGCATGTCAAGAGTCGATATTTCATCAACGATGTGCTGGCTTCAGCACAAAGCCGCACTTACGACAACCTCTATCCGTCGGCGTCAGCCACTTATTCACCGGGAGATTTCAAATTCACCATTTCCTACAGTCTCCATGCCTATCGGCCAAGTTACACCCTGTTGTACCCCGATTATACCTATCATAACCGCGTATTCTATAGCCGTGGAAACCCCAACCTTCAACCGGAAAAAAGAAGCGCAGTAGAATTACAGGCTACATGGAAATTTCTCACATTCATTGCTGAATATGTACATAAGACTGATGTTTTCGTACAAGGTTACGAATCCTATAAGGGCGACGAAAATATACAGGTCAACACCATGTTCAACAAGCCCAACTACAGGGAATTTTACGCAGGTTTGACAGCATCACCCACAATAGGGATATGGAATCCCACACTGTCATTGACGGCAAGAAAACCATGGTTTGAAACCGAGTATCTCGGCTCAATGAGAAAGATGGGGCAACCGCGTTTTTCCATAAACTGGCGTAATACCCTTACATTGCCATGGGATATCACCGTAGAGGCATCCCTATATTGGCAGTCGAGCTATGATTATCTCGCTTTCCATATCTCATCGCGCACCCGGCTTGACCTCAGAGTCTACAAGTCGTTCCTCAACAAGACTCTGACAGTGTACCTGGCCGGCTATGACCTCCTCAACAAGACCAAAGAGCATACCCAATACTACTCGGGCATAGTGCGCACCGACGGCATTATCGACCAATACAACCGTACGGGAATGTTGACCGTGCGCTACAACTTCAACGCCTCGCGCGACCGCTACAAGGGCACTGGCGCGGGACAAAGCGAGAAAAACAGACTGTAATCACCTATATTCCATCCTAATGTTCCCGTTTGTGCGTCAGCGTGACAGTATGCAGTGCGGCGTGGCATCGTTGGCGATGGTGTGCCGCCACTACGGGATGCCGGTCACTGTTGCCGAGCTTGACCGGCGATGCTCGGCAACGGCGGCGGGGATGTCGATGCACGGGCTGAGACGCGCCGCCGCGAGCGTGGGGTTGTCGGCTGTCGTGACGCGGCTGTCGGTGGAGCAGTTGCGACAAGCGACACTCCCGGCGATACTCCATTGGGACCAACGCCACTTCACGGTGCTCTACCGCGTGTCACGCAACGGTCGACGCTATCATGTAGCCGACCCGGCAAAAGGTCGCATGACCTACAGCCGGGAGGAGTTTTGCCGCCATTGGGTGAGCACCGTCGCCGACGGCGAGGAGCGCGGGGTGGCGATGCTGATTGAACCATCGGGCGACCCCGCTACAGCCACTGGCTCCGATGTCCCGACACCGGGACACTCCGTGCGGTTCCTCCTGAAGTATATGCGCGGCTACCGTCGGCATTTCATCCATATACTCTTAGGGCTGCTGTTGGGATGCGCGTTGCAGCTGGTGATGCCGTTTCTCACGCAGTCGATTGTCGATGTGGGCATACGCCATGAGGATATCGGGTTCATATGGCTCGTGCTTCTCGGGGAGCTGATGATTGTCGTGGGGCGTGCGGCGACCGACTTTATACGCCGATGGCTGCTGCTCCATGTCTCGATGAGAGTCAATATCTCGTTGGTGAGCGACTTTTTCATCAAGCTGCTGCGGCTGCCGATGTCGTTCTTTGACACCAAGCTGACGGGCGACCTGCTACAGAGGATGGACGACCACCGCCGCGTGCAGGAGTTCCTCACCGGGCAGCTGCTCGGCATCGTGTTTGCGTTGTTGAGCCTCATGGTGTTTGGCGTGGTGCTGCTGGTCTACGACAAGTTGATATTTGCCGTGTTCATGGCGGGGAGCGCCATATACGCCGGATGGCTCACGCTGTTCCTGCGGCGGCGCAAGGTGATAGACTATGAGCTGTTTGAGCAGCAGGCTATCAGCCACAACAAGACCTTCCGATTCATCACCGCCATGCAGGAGATAAAGCTACAGGACTGCGAGCGGCGCCGGCGGTGGGAATGGGAGGACACGCAGGCCGAGCTGTTCGGGGTGCAGATGAGGAGCCTGCGCCTGCAGCAGGGACAGGAGGCGGGTTCTATATTCATCAACGAGGTGAAGAATATCGTCATCACCGTGCTTGCCGCCACGGCTGTAATCGACGGGCATATGACACTCGGCGCGATGCTCGCTGTGCAGTATATCATCGGGCAGCTCAACTCGCCCGTGGAGCAGCTGATGATGTTTATCTACTCGCTACAGGACGTGAAGATATCGCTTGAGCGCATCAACGAGATACACCGTGGGGGCGACGAGGAGGACACCACGGGGAGACAGGAGATGTTTCCCGACGGCACGCCACTGTCGATAACGGTAAAGGGGGTGAACTTCAAGTATGACATGCACGCGTTGGCAAAGACGCTCGACGGCATCACGATGGAGATTCACGCCGGCCAAGTGACCGCCATAGTCGGGGCGTCGGGGAGCGGCAAGACTACGCTTATCAAGCTGCTGCTCGGCTATTATCCCGTCGGGGCGGGAACTATCGCCGTCGCGGGGCGTCCCCTCGGCGACTACAGTCTGCGGTGGTGGCGACGTCAATGTGGCGTGGTGATGCAGGACGGCGTGATATTCTCCGAGTCGATAGCCCGCAATATCGCCGTGGATGACGGGGAGATAGACACCGCGCGGCTTGAACGCGCGGCACGCATAGCCAACATACATGACTACGTGATGTCGCTGCCGCTGCGCTACGACACCGTTATCGGACCCGACGGGTCGGGCATCAGCCAGGGACAGCGGCAGCGGATACTCATAGCGCGCGCCGTCTATCGGGAGCCACGGTTCATATTTCTCGACGAGGCGACCAACTCGCTCGATGCAGAGAATGAACGGGCCATCGTGGAGCATCTCGACGACTTCTACCGGGGGCGTACGGTGGTGGTCGTGGCCCACCGGCTGTCGACCGTGCGCAACGCCCACCGCATCGTGGTGCTCGACCACGGGCGCATAGTCGAGACCGGCAACCATGCCGAGCTCATCGCCCGGCATGGTGCCTACTACAACCTTGTGAAAAACCAGCTCGAACTCGGCACATGACCCATTCCCTGATATGAAACACGCCACTCCGACCCTCCATCACGACATAGAACTGCGCTCCGAGAAAGTGCGCCGCCTCATCGATATGCGTCCCCCGATGATAGTGCGCATCGGCACACCACTGCTCGTCATCCTGTTCCTCCTCCTTACCGCCGCCCTCTACCTCATCCCGTATCCCTATGGCACCGCCGGCGAAAACGTCCTCACCCATCTTCTCCGGGGATTATGCTGAATCATTCGATATTCCGGCCCATTTGGAGATTTTGTGGGTGAAATGTCGTAAATAGTGTGTCGAGGGGCAGGGGATAAACTCTTGGCGAGGATTTTTTGTTAATTTTGCATGAAGGTGTTACATGATTTTCAATGATTCTGCAACATCCGTGGAATAACAAAAAACGTTTCGACAATGAGAACTACCGCATTTATAGCCACCGTGATAGCCGCCGTCGGCATGTCGGCGCAGAGTGTGCAGCCGATCAACTTCGGCAACATGGAGCAGTGGGTCACACGCCACATCCCCGAGTCGAGGGTGCTCGGAGGGCAGACCAAGACCGTCTATGAGATAGGCCCGACAGCCACCATCGAGGGCGCAAAGCCTTACAAGAACACGGGCGGCTCTCCGTGGGCGACGTCAAACGTCATGGCCAAGGTAATGGGCGTGGTGAAGGCCTCAAACGCCGTCAGCCCCGACGCACGGGGCGGCGGAAAGGCGTGCAAGATGGAGACCATCATGGAGCATTGCAAGGTGCTCCACATGTTTGACATGGAGGTGCTTGTCTCCGGCTCGATATTCCTCGGCCATGTCAACGAGCCTATATCGTCGACCAAGAATCCCTACAGCAAGATGGAGATGGGCATCCCGTTCACCAAGCGGCCCAAGGCGCTACAGTTTGACTATAAGGTGCATATTCCCGCCGGGGGACAGAGGGTGTATTCGAGCGGTTTCGGCAGCCAGAAGAAGCTGTCGGGCCACGACAACGCGGAGGTATACATACTCCTACAGCGGCGTTGGGAGGACGAGAAGGGCAATATCCACGCCAAGCGCGTCGGCACGGGACGTCACCGCTTCGGCTCGTCGACCAACGGCTGGGTCAACGGCTACAGGATACCAGTGATGTACGGCGACATCACCGGCAAGCCCGAGTACAAGCCCTACATGGGGCTGCTCGACGGCGAGAAGGCCTACTATGCCCGCAACTCCAAGGGCAAGATGGTCCCTGTCCACGAGGAGGGGTGGGACGATGCCGACGCCACGCCGACACATATGCTGGTGATGGCGTCGAGCGGATGCGGCACGGCCTATGTCGGGACGCCCGGAATGGCCTTATGGATTGACAACATCGGCCTCGTATATTGATTTTTGAATGATTTTTAATAACTTTGTCGCTCCATTTTAACAAAATACCCGCCCCATGCTGAAAAATCTTGTCATCGTAGAGTCCCCGGCCAAAGCCAAGACTATAGAAAAGTTTCTTGGAAAAGATTATAAAGTGATGTCGAGCTACGGCCATATCCGCGACTTGAAAAAGAAGAGTTTCAGCATCGACGTGGACAATGACTTCGCGCCGGTCTACGAGATACCCGACGACAAGAAGGAGCTTGTCAAGGAGCTGAAGCGGGCGGCAAAGGATGCGGAAACGGTGTGGCTCGCGTCCGATGAGGACCGCGAGGGTGAGGCTATAGCGTGGCATCTGTATGAGGTGCTGGGGCTGAAGCCCGAAAACACCAAGCGCATAGTGTTTCACGAGATAACGAAAAACGCCATACTCCACGCCATCGAAAACCCGCGCGGCATCGACATCAACCGCGTTGATGCCCAGCAGGCGCGCCGCGTGCTCGACCGCATCGTGGGTTTTGAGCTGTCGCCGGTGCTGTGGAAGAAAATCAAGCCCGCGCTGTCGGCCGGCCGCGTGCAGTCGGTGGCCGTGAGGCTCATCGTGGAGCGCGAGAATGAGATAAAGGGATTTGTCTCCGAGGCGTTCTACCGCGTCACGGCACTGTTCACCACCGCCGAAGGGCGTCAGATAAAGGCGGAATTGCCACGGCGTCTGCCGTCGGAGGAGGCCGCCCGTGAGTTTCTCCAGAGCCTTGTCGGCGCATCCTACAAGGTGGGTGAGATAACGGTGAAACCACTCAAGAAGTCGCCCGCGCCGCCATTCACCACCTCGACCATGCAGCAGGAGGCGTCGCGCAAACTCGGCTTCACCGTGTCTCAGACGATGATGGTGGCCCAGCGTCTCTATGAGGCGGGACACATCACCTACATGCGTACCGACTCGGTGAACCTCTCGTCGCTCGCCATCAACACCATCTCCGAGGAGATAACCTCCAAGCTCGGACCGGAGTACCTGAAAGTGCGTCACTACCACACATCGTCAAAAGGTGCGCAGGAAGCTCACGAGGCGATACGACCGACCTACATCGACCGCCACGACATCGAGGGGACGGCCCAGGAAAAGAAACTGTACAATCTCATATGGAAGCGCACCATCGCATCGCAGATGGCCGACGCCGAGATAGAGAAGACCACTATAGACATCGACCCGTCGACCCGCAGCGACCACTTCACGGCCTCGGGCGAGGTGATAAAGTTTGACGGATTCCTGCGCGTCTATATCGAGGGGCACGACGACGACCACGACGACGAGGAGAGCGGGCTGCTCCCCGTGATGTCGCCGGGCGACACGTTGCATGCCGACGAGGTGACCGCCACCGAACGATTCACCCAGCAGCCGCCGCGATATACCGAGGCGTCGCTGGTGAAGAAGATGGAGGACCTCGGCATCGGGCGCCCGTCGACCTATGCCCCGACCATCTCGACGATACAGCAGCGCGAGTATGTCGAGAAAGGGGAGAAGGAGGGGGTCAAGCGACAGTACTTGACCATGACCCTGAAAGGTGGAAAGCTGTCGTCACGCACCAAGACCGAGACCACCGGCGCGGAGAAGGGTAAGCTGATCCCTACCGATATAGGAGTGGTCGTGAACGACTTCCTGACGTCATATTTTCCCGACATCCTCGACTACAACTTCACGGCCAACGTGGAGGAGAAGTTTGATGACATAGCCGAGGGAAAGATAGCGTGGAACAACGAGATACGCGACTTCTACGGCATGTTCCATCCCGAGGTCGACAAGGCCCTCAACATGCGCCTTGAGCATAAGGTGGGCGAGCGTGTGCTCGGCACCCACCCCGAGACCGGCAAACCGGTGTCGGTGAAGATAGGCCGCTTTGGACCGCTCGTGCAGATAGGAGATGGTGAGGATGACGAGAAGCCGCAGTTTGCCTCACTGCTCAAAGGGCAGTCAGTATCGACTATCACCCTTGAGGAGGCGTTGAAACTGTTCGAGTTCCCGCGCCTACTCGGCGAGTTCGAGGGCAAGGATGTGTCGGTAGCCATAGGACGTTTCGGCCCCTACGTCAAGCACGACGGCAAGTTTGCCTCCATCCCCAAGGATATCCCCGCAGCGGCCATCACCCTCCAGGAGGCCATCGACCTCATCGTGGAGAAGCGCGATGCCGAGGCCAAGAAGGTGGTCAAGACATTTGACGAGGAGCCGGACTTGCAGATACTCAACGGGCGGTATGGCGTTTATATCGCCTACAACAAGTCCAATTACAAGATACCCCGCACGGTGACCGACCCCGCCGCGCTCACGCTCGACGAATGCCGCGCCATCATCGAGGAGCAGGAGTCCAAGCCCAAGAAGACCGTGCGCCGCACGGCACGCAAGAAATAACCGTTTTTTTTCAGCAACCGAGACAACATCAACATACCCATGCCACGCCCATCATCCCGCAGCAACAAGGCGACCGACCCGCGACGGTTCACGCCCGACGTGATAAAGTCATTCCGTCCCGCAGGCGACACTACCCTCATGCCGTTTCTCATCGAGTCGCTCCCCGAGCAGAAGCGCACAAAGATAAAGGAGATGCTAAAGCATCGTCAAGTGGCTGTCAACGACGTGCCGGTAACGCAGTTTGACACCCCCGTGACGCCGCAGGATGAGGTCAAGGTCAACTTCACGCGCGAGTTTCGCGTGTTCTACAACCGGCGTATGCAGCTCGTATACGAGGATGACGACATCATCGTGGTCAATAAAGGCTACGGGCTGCTGTCGATGGGCACCGACAAGGTGAAGGAGGGTACCGCCTACTCGATACTGCGTGAGTATCTCAAATGGAAAGACCCGCGCAACAAGCTCTTTATCGTCCACCGTCTCGACCAGCACACATCGGGGCTGATGATGTTTGCCAAGAATGAGCAGGCCAAGGAAACCATGCAGCACAACTGGAACAACATGGTGCTCAACCGCAAGTATCTCGCTGTAGTTGAGGGCAAAGTCGACCCTGCGGAGGGCGTTGTCAAGAGCTATCTCGCCGAGACATCGCAGCATGAGATGTACTCCACCGACAATCCCGAGGAGGGGAAACTCGCCGTCACCCGCTACAAGACGCTGAAGTGCCGTAACGGCTACACAATGCTTGAGGTAGAGCTCGACACGGGCCGCAAGAACCAGATACGCGTCCACTGCAAGGACCTCGGCCACCCCATCGTCGGCGACCGCCGCTACGGTGCCAAGACAAGCCCCATCCACCGCCTCGCCCTCCATGCCCAGACACTGCGCTTCGTCCACCCCGTCACCCGCAAGGAAATGAAGTTCGAGACCCCCGTCCCCGCCCCCTTCGCCTCTATGGTGAAGTGACCTCAGAACATATAGGCGGCGGAGAGAGAGATGGTCTGGTTATTGAGCGTATTGTTATATTCCACGAAGCCGAGGTCGTAGCCTACGGCAATCTGCACGTGGTCGATGAGTTCCGCGCCAAGACGGACGCTTATTCCCGCGTCAAAACGCCTCATGGCATCGTTGTTAAAGGTTGCCTTGAACACGTTGTCAATTTTGAAATCCACCCATTTGCCGTCACCGACAAATGTCGAAACTGTGGATGGTCCAAAAAGCCCCACGGCAAAATACGGGCCAAAGGAGGCAAACGCCTTGACCTTCCGCGATAGATTGAAGTGATACCCGGCATGAATCGGTATTTCAAGATAGTAAGGAGTCATACGCTCAATACATCCCGTGGAAACACTCGGCAATCCATCGGCTCCAAACCACCCCACATTACTATTGCTACTCGATGGCTTGGATGAGAGCTTCAAAGCCATGTCAAAATACCAGCTGTCGGTCGCGGGATTGAAGTCCAAATCACCTTTCAGCCCGACGTTAAAACCCACCCGCGCCCCATCGGCATTAATCGGGCGCGACACGTTCAATCCTCCTTCAACACCTAACCGTAGACGCTGCGCACCGGCATTTACCCCACATGCCGCAGCCACAACAATCGCAAAAATTACTTTTCCAGACATAAATATCAATTTAATTACAGCCCTATGATAGGACACATGGGCAATACCCCTATCCCCATCAGGCAAAAATGTAGGGTCGCGACCTGTCGCGACCGCGCGGATGGTATATTGACAACATGCCGACTTGCGGTCGCGACAGGTCGCGACCCTACTCTTTAGGTTATTTGCCGATGTCTGGCGACACCCGCTTTTTCGGGCGACCGCCGATGACGCCGCCGATAGTGAACGAAAGGTTGTTGTAACCCTTGCGGGTTATGTTGGCCGACACGGTGACACGGATATGCCTTATCAGCTCCACGCCGATACGGGGGATGAATACCGGCGCGACACCGCTTGTCGGATATGCGGCGACACCCACGACATCGTTAAACCCTGCGCCGATTCCAAGCCCGGCAAATGGATTGACCTTGCTTCCCTGACGCAGGTTGTAGTCGCCGACGACAGCCCATGCCAATGTGCGGTTGTTTTGCTCGGGATTATGCCCGTTACGTTCATACGAGCGCATGGCGCAGCTCAAATCCAGCAGCATACCCGCGTCAAACGGTGTATTGTCAAAATTGTACCTCAATTCCACCCCGAGCGCTCCCCCCACTTCGGTCTTACCTCCGTGATAGCCGCCCATCGGGACTGCAAGTCCGACTCTCGCCTCAACCTCGACCGGCTGTACGCTCACTGTCTGTGCCCCACAACCCAACGATGCCATTCCCAGCACCAAAAACGCTAAAATCTTTACCATAAATGTCTATTCAAAATTAAATTACAATATATAAATTGGGTGTAAATAAACGCCATGATAGTAATAGTATATGTCATTATCAACATCAGCTTAAACGACCTGTTTCTATTTCCGATTTCAGAAATTGAAAGATATACACAGCCCCCTGATAGTAAAGCCCACATCCCGGATCATTTAGCTTGCCATGATGCAGGATAATCATGCAATCCGTCCTCCCATACGGTAGCATAAAGCCTGGAGGTCAGAGACAGCATCGTCTATTGATAAGGTATGCTCAGCCGCGTAGCAATCAAGAAGAAAATCTATGCCAGTGAATCTACGCAAATACGCATATGCCTGTGGATTAGATAAATTATATTTTTGGGCAAAAGCTCCCACACAGGTTATCACATATTCTATTCTATCAAATATTTCTTTTCTATTCATAGTAGGCGTGGCAGGATTTTATAAAAATGGCTATATCAGTTTGATTATTATGCAAATATAGCACAAAATCCATGAGTTACAAATAAAATAAAACCCAACGGCTATAAAATAAAGATGGGGTAGGTACAAAAAAAAATTATTTGTCTCACGACAAATAATCTCCTTAACCTTAAATCTAATACCATGAAAAACACGATGCAAAGATAGGGGGTTTATGTTATTAAACATAATTTTTCAAAAGAAAAATATATATCATTAACATTATTTATATTTACATCAGCAGTAATGCGCCATACGACAGCAACAATATGGCCAAAAGGATGTAGCTTATCTCGCGGCGATTGACATAACAACGGTATGATAGCCAGCAGGTAAGGATGCCATATACCGGGAAAAACGCCATCAGCAGCCATTGTGGGGAGGCTTCGTCAAACCGTCCCGAAAATTCCGACATTATAAAGGGCCATAGCGTCAACGGCAACAGTATGACGACCAAAACGGCTATAAACCAAGCGGGTACTTTCATATTCGACTTTTTAAGTTAAAATCAGTCGGGCAGGGAGGCTATTGTCTCCCGTATGCCCTCGCGCAAGGAGTAGCGGGGAGTGAAGCTGAAGTCGCGCACGGCGTCGGAGATGTCGCAGTCCCAGTTGCGCTGACGCATTATCTTGAACTTGTCGCGGTTGAGCGTACTCGGCTTCATGCGCAACAGGCCCCACTTCTCGGCGACCACCGAGGCGGCATAGGTGGCCCACAGCGGCAGACGCACGGGTATCACCCACTTGACGCCAAGTTCCTCAGCTACTATGCGGCGAAACTCGGCCTGGGTATAAGCCCTGTCTTCGGAAATGATATACTTGCGGCGCAACGTCGTGGGAGTGACAATGGCGTCAAACATTGCATCCACCAAGTCCTTGACGTAGATAAACGTCAACAGCTGCTTGCGGAATCCCACTCCGAAGTCCCAATGCCGGCGGATGCTCTCTATCATCATCAGGTAGTCCTGCTCATGCGGCCCGTAAACGCCTGTGGGACGGAATACCGTCCATGGGAAGTCGGGAGTCATGTCGAGGAATGTCTCGGCCTTTATCTTCGACACGCCATAACGGGTGTCGGGGTGGGGGATATCGGTGGAGCGGATTGGGGTATAATGCTCCTCGTCGCCTCGTCCTATCGCGCTGAGACTGCTCATGTAGAGGAAACGCTCGGGCACAAGGTCACAGGCTATAAGCGTCTCCACGAAAGTGCGCAGGTATTGGTAGTTGATTTTGTTGAAGTCGGCAAAGTTGGTGCACTTTGTCGCGCCGAGATTATAGATTATATAGTCCCACTTTTCCCCTGCCGGCAACGCGTCGCCCAACGCCTTGGCAAGCGCCTCCTCGTCGTCATAGTCGAGAGTGAGAAAATGGAGACGGTCGTCGGCGAGAAACCTACGCGAGGTAGTCTCGCGCACGGCGACCCATGTCTCGTATCCGAGTTCAAGGGCACGCCGGGCAATATGACCGCCGATAAAGCCACCGGCACCTACGACCAAAAGCCTACGGCCTTTGGTCAGTCCAAAGTTCAAAGTGCTAAGTTCAGAGTTATTATTGTTGTTCATCAAGTTGGAAAATTATGCATTGTGCATTATATCATCGCCTTTAGGCACTTTGCCCATCAAATAATTGTGCATTGTGCATTATGAATTATGCATTGTTGAGGGCTTTGCTGTAGGAGTCCATCAGTCCGGCGGCAAAGTTTTCGGGGCTGAAGCGGGTGATGTAGCTCTGCCCGTGTATCACCATGTCGCGGCGACGGGCGTCGCTGTCGATGAGCGTACGAGCTGCCGTGACATATGCCTCCACGTCGTCGGGATCGACATATACCGCTCCGGGACCACCGGCTTCCTCAAGCGACGAACCTGTGGCGGCTATCACGGGTACTCCCGTGGCTATTGATTCTATCACGGGGATGCCGAATCCCTCAAAGCGGGATGTGTAGCTCGACAGCCGTGCCATCGCATAGAGAGCCGGAAGATGGTCAAACGGGACACCTTCAAGGAAACGGACTCTTGTACCCATTCCATGGTCGGCGACATAGCGGTCTATCTCGTCGGCATAATCGGTGCGACGCCCGACGATAAGCAACTGTACATCGTCATCGAGACGCTCCAATGCCTTGACGGCCAACAACTGGTTTTTACGCCTCTCGACCGTGCCCACCGATATAATATATCTCTCGGGAAGATTGTAAATGGATGCTACTTCATCCATCAAATCGGGACTTATGGCGTGGCCAAATGCCTCGTGGCACCCCTGATAGACCACGTCTATCTTCTCCTCGGGGACGTGGTACATCTCCACAATGTCGCGCTTGGTGCACTCGGTGATGGCTATAACACGGGTGGCGTTGATGGCAGCCTTCTCAAACTTATAGTCATATATACGGCGATCGGCAGGCTTGTAGTATTCGGGAAAACGACGGAAGATAAGGTCGTGAATAGTCACCACCGACGGGATGCCGCATCCGGATATATTGAGCGGCAGCTCGTTGCTCAACCCATGGAAAAGGTCTATCTTGTCAGCCTTAATCTGGTCGGTAATCCCGCTCACGCGCCATATCGACGGGGCTATACGACCCCATCGTGACACGGGGGTGACTACCGTCACATTCTGCCTCTCCAACAATGGCTCCAGACGCGGATTGTGGCGCATCTGCGGCACATATAGACAGTACTCGTTGGCGGGGTATTTATCCGACAGCACATCGACAACAAGACGGCTGTAGTTGCCAAGCCCGGTGTTGTTGTTGACAGCCCTCTTGCCGTCCATTCCTATTTTAAGACCATCAATCATCTCCAAACTTCATTTTACTGAAAAAATGCCATATGGCGAGCCCGGCCGACACCGATACGTTGAGAGAGTGTTTTGTGCCGCACTGCGGTATCTCTATGCAGCAGTCTGACGAGTCTACCACAGACTGTTCCACGCCCTTGACTTCATTGCCAAGCACTATAGCATAGCGTGCATCGGGTGCAGGGGAGAACTCCTGCAACATGACGCTACCCTCGACCTGCTCAAGGGAGCATACAGTGTAGCCCATCTCATGCAGCCGCCTGACGGCCTCCATAGTCGATCCACAGTATTCCCATTCCACACTGTCTTCCGCTCCCAAGGCGGTCTTGTGTATCTCCTGTGACGGCGGGGTAGCGGTGATGCCACAAAGCATTATCTTTTCAACAAGAAAGGCATCGCATGTGCGGAAGATGGCCCCAACGTTATTGAGGCTGCGTACATTGTCGAGCACCACCACAAGCGGCAGCTTCACACGCGAGCGATACTCCTCGGGGGTGTCGCGATGCAGGTCCCATATAGTTTTCTTTTTCATATTACAAATTAAGCTATTTTCCACCTAACCGCAAAGAGAAACCCACACTTATCAACAATCATCAACATATATGATATAGCCACAAAAACCTATGTTGAAAACTGTCCGTACAGCCCAAAATTTCCGAAAATAAGCCCATACCTCCCCTTTACACGGTATAAACAAGTTATAAACATATTATATATCTATAAATCAACATAATATATCAGTTATAAACACTATGTTGACAATATGATATAAACATATTGTTGACAACTGTAAATCATAGTTTCAACAACTGTCAACAACCATATATAAACAATAAATAAACAGCATTTTATACAATTTATCAACATGATATACAACTATAAATAAACCATTTAGCAACATTATGAACAGTTGTTCAAAACAATTGTCAACATATTTACACCTTACTGTCAATGGAAACAATCGCCATCACGCAAACCTATGTTGACAATATGTTGAAACGCTATGGAAAGATTTACCATCAAAATCAATAAGATTATTTGGAAGTATGGTTTCTTACAACGTATAAAACCATTACCTCTTATCTCCAAAAAAGTTAGCACAAACTAATGAAACAGTTGTCAAGGAGGTTTTCTACATAAAAGGTTGGCATAAATGGAGTAAAGTTATTAACTTTGCATGTTATTTACAGCCTGTTGATAACGTTGCTAAATAATTAATAGTCAACATTAGAGTATGTAGATAACATGTATGTTGCCTGCGACAGTATATTGATAACTTCATAGGCAAGAAAATAAACCAAAAGTTATCTCTACTATCAACAGGCATAGTAGTTGATATAAAGAAAAGATTTTATTAAAAAATTTAATTCAAAAAATAATATAATGAATGTCGACAAAGGCTACGTGGATGTGCCCGTGGATGCAACGCTTGATTTGAGAGAGGAGATAGTCCGTCTCAAAAAAGAGAAGGGGGCCGTGATTCTCGCCCACTATTATCAGAAAGGGGAGATTCAGGACCTCGCCGACTATATAGGCGACAGCCTTGCGTTGGCCCAGATAGCCTCGCGCATCGACGCGCCGGTCATAGTGCTTTGCGGGGTAGGGTTCATGGGCGAGACCGCCAAGATACTTTGCCCCGACAAGACCGTGTTGATACCCGACCTCAATGCCGGATGCTCGCTTGCCGACAGTTGTCCCGCTGACGAGTTTGAGAAATTTGTCAAGGCCCATCCCGGCCACACGGTGATAAGCTATGTCAACACATCGGCCGGTGTGAAGGCTCTTACCGACGTGCTGGTGACATCGACCAATGCACGTCAGATTGTGGAGAGCTTCCCTGAGGATGAGAAGATAATCTTCGGTCCCGACCGCAATCTCGGAAACTATATAAACAGCATTACAGGGAGGAAGATGAAGCTGTGGGACGGCGCATGTCACGTGCATGAGCAGTTCTCCATTGAGAAAATTGTGGAGTTGAAAAAGCAGCATCCCGACGCCAAGGTGCTTGCCCATCCCGAGTGCAAGCAGCAACTTCTGCTCCTTGCCGACAAGGTTGGCTCGACTGCCGCGCTGCTCAATTATGCCGTGGCATCGGATGCCGACGAATTTATCGTCGCCACCGAGTCGGGCATCATACACGAGATGCAGAAGAAGTGTCCCGGCAAGACGTTTATCCCCGCTCCTCCAAACGACAGCACATGCGCATGCAACGACTGCTCGTTCATGAAGCTCAACACGCTTGAGAAGCTGTACAACTGCCTCAAGTATGGCGCACCGGAGGTGCATGTCGACCCCGAGCTTGCAGCCAAGGCCCTGCGTCCCATTAAGCGGATGCTTGAGATTTCGGAGAAACTTGGCCTCTAAGTCCCCGTGCATTTATCTAACTGAAAAAATTATCACAACAATGGAATACAATCATAGAGATATAGAACAACGCTGGCAACAGTATTGGAAAGAGAACAAGACCTACAGCACGTCGATTGACCCGTCGAGACCCAAGTTTTATGTGCTTGACATGTTTCCCTATCCTTCGGGCGCGGGACTTCATGTCGGCCATCCATTAGGATACATCGCCTCTGACATCTATTCGCGCTACAAGCGTCTGCAAGGGTTCAACGTACTCCATCCGATGGGCTATGATGCCTACGGACTCCCTGCCGAGCAGTATGCCATACAGACGGGACAGCATCCCGAGGTGACAACGTTCCGCAACATCGACCGTTACCGCAGCCAGCTTGACAAGATAGGATTCTGCTATGACTGGGACCGCGAGATAAAGACATGCGACCCCAAGTACTATAAGTGGACCCAGTGGGCGTTCATACAGATGTTCAATAGCTACTTCGACCGCAAGGAGAACAAGGCTCGTCCCATCTCGGAACTTATAGCCAAGTTTGAGGCCGACGGGACAAAGGGTGTTGATGCCGCCTGCTCCAAGGATATGGAGTTTACCGCCGATGAGTGGAAGTCCATGAGCGAGAAGGAGCAGAGCGACGTGCTGATGAACTACCGTATAGCCTATCTCGGCAACACGATGGTCAACTGGTGTCCCAAGCTCGGCACCGTGCTTGCCAACGACGAGGTGAGCGAGGGGCTGTCGATACGCGGCGGCTACCCTGTGGAGCAGAAGCTGATGTACCAGTGGTGTCTCCGCGTGTCGGCCTATGCACAGCGTCTGCTTGACGGACTGGAGACAATCGACTGGACCGACTCGCTCAAGGAGACCCAGCGCAACTGGATTGGCCGCTCGGAAGGTGCCGAGATGAAGTTCAAGATAGCCGACAGCAACGTTGAGCTTGAGATATTCACCACACGTGCCGACACGGTGTTTGGGGTGACGTTCATGGTGCTTGCTCCCGAGAGTATGTATGTCGACATGATTACCACTCCCGATCAGAAGGAGGCTGTCAAGGCTTATATAGACAATGTGAAGCATAAGACCGAGCGCGAGCGTATGATAGAGAAGACGGTCAGCGGCGTGTTTACCGGTGCGTATGCCATCAATCCGTTGACGGGTGAGAAAATACCCGTGTGGGTGAGCGACTACGTGCTTGCAGGATATGGCACGGGCGCAATCATGGCCGTGCCGGCTCATGATAGTCGCGACTATGCCTTTGCAAAGCATTTCGGTCTTCCCATCATTCCGCTTATAGAGGGTGCCGACGTGAGTGAGGAGAGTTTTGATGCAAAGAGCGGCAAGATGATCAACTCCAAGAGCGACACACTCGACCTCAACGGCATGGAGGTGAAGGATGCCATTGCCGCCACAAAGAGATACATAAGTGAAAACGGCATAGGCAAGGTGAAAGTCAACTACCGTCTGCGCGACGCCATATTCAGCCGCCAGCGTTATTGGGGTGAGCCGTTCCCTGTATATTATAAGGATGGTATACCTCATATGCTATCGGAGGATAAGTTGCCGCTGCTGCTGCCGGAGGTTGACAAGTTCCTCCCTACCGAAACAGGCGAGCCGCCGCTGGGACGCGCCAAGGATTGGAAGACCGAGGACGGGTATCAGCTCGAACTGTGCACGATGCCCGGTTTTGCAGGTTCGAGTGCCTACTACCTGCGTTATATGGACCCGGACAACAACGATGCTCTCGTGTCCAAGGAGGCTGACGGGTATTGGCGCAATGTCGACCTTTATATAGGCGGTACCGAGCACGCTACGGGTCACCTTATATATAGCCGTTTCTGGAACAAGTTCCTCTACGACCTGGGCATAGTGTGCGAGCCGGAGCCTTTCAAGAAGCTCATCAACCAGGGAATGATACAGGGACGCAGCAACTTTGTGTACCGTATAAAGGATACCAATACATTTGTGTCCTACAACCTCAAGAAGGATTATGACACCACGCCGATACATGTAGATGTCAACATCGTGTCAAACGATATTCTCGACCTTGACAAGTTCCGCGCATGGCGTCCCGAGTTCAACGATGCCGAGTTTGTGCTTGAGGATGGCAAGTATGTGTGCGGTTACGCCGTTGAGAAGATGTCGAAGTCGATGTTCAATGTAGTCAATCCCGATGATATAGTCGAGAAATATGGTGCCGATACGTTGCGCCTATATGAGATGTTCCTCGGACCGTTGGAGCAGAGCAAGCCGTGGGATACCAACGGTATCGACGGCGTGAACCGCTTCATAAAGAAATTGTGGAATCTTTTCTATAAGGGTGACACTCTGCTTGTAAATGACGATGAGCCTTCAAAGGAGGCGTTGAAATCGGTGCACAAGCTGATAAAGAAGGTTACCGCTGATATAGAGACATTCTCCTACAACACCTCGATAGCCGCGTTCATGATATGTGTCAACGAGCTTACAGCCGCCAAGTGTCATTCACGTAAGGTGCTTGAGCCGTTATTGGTGGTTCTCGCGCCGTTTGCTCCCCATGTGACTGAGGAGCTGTGGCACGCTCTCGGGCATGACACGAGCATCTGTGACGCCAAGTGGCCCGAATATGACGAGGCCCACCTCAAAGAGGACAGCGTGACATATGCAGTGTCGTTCAACGGCAAGGCACGCTTCAATCTTGAAGTGCCTGCTGACACGGCAAAGGAGGATATGGAGCGCATGGCTCTCTCGCATGAGAGTTCCGCGAAGTGGCTCGATGGCAAAACGGTAAAAAAGGTGATTGTCGTGCCCGGCAAGATTGTCAATATAGTGGTTGGATAATTTTAACCTGTTGGAAACTACAATATTCGACAGATTTAGCCGTTGTTATATAGCGAACCTCCTGTAACTGTCATGGAAATGAAAGAGATAGTCTTTGCCACGAATAATGCCCACAAACTCCGCGAGATAAGGGAGATTGTGGGTGACAGGTTCAGTGTGTTGAGCCTCGATGACATAGGCTGCCACGAGGATATCCCCGAGACAGCTGACACCATCGAGGGCAACGCCGAGCTGAAGGCACGGTACGTCAAGGAACGCTATGGCTATGACTGCTTTGCCGACGACACGGGGCTTGAGGTCGATGCTCTTGGCGGCGCTCCGGGCGTATATTCGGCGCGCTATGCCGGCGACGGGCATGACTCGGTAGCCAATATGAGGTTGCTGTTGCATAATATGGAAGGTGTCACTGACCGTAAAGCCAGATTTCGCACAGCTATCGTATTGCTTACTGATTCGGACAAGAGGCTGTTTGAGGGCGTAGTCGAAGGCATTATTGCGGAATCTCCGGCCGGAATTGACGGTTTTGGCTATGACCCTGTGTTTTACCCCGAAGGATGCACAAGGACTTTTGCCGAGATGTCACATGACGAGAAGAACGCTATAAGCCATCGTGGACGCGCTACCAAAAAACTGATTGAATATCTAACACAATTGTAAATATAATAATTATCCTGACCATATGTCTAAAAAAATAATTTTACTGTTAGCCATTCTCCTGTCGACCCTGACAGCTTTCTCCCAGACTGTCGGCCAATGGGATATCTATCCGACGTTCACCACCAAAATTAAATATGGAGGAATGGATCGCATTAATTCTTCCAAGGTAATAGCAACATCCACCAAGACTTATTTTTTGATGGGATCACAGCTATGTTCCGTTGAAAATGATAATGATGGGGAGACACTATTTTACAGTTCAAAGAATTTTTTGAATGACAACTATATTGATGACATATATTACAACTATGATAATAAATATCTGTTGATAATATATCAGAATTCCAATATCGACTTGTTGTATGATAATGGAAAGGTCGTTAACATGGCTGAAATTCGTGATGCAATTCTGCAAAAGGGTAAAAAGATAAATGATGTGGCGTTCCTGCCTTCTAAAAACAGGATATTTATTGCTGCCTCATTTGGTCTCATCGTTTATGATGATAAAAATCATAATGTTGTCGAATCCGGTATATACAACAACGAATTGACAGGTATTACTATAATAAATAATAATCTCATTGTTAATATGAGTACCACTAAGACTGTAGTTACGGAAACAGATAGTCTTGGTAATCCTATTAAAACTGTTGAAACCCCTACAGGAGTTTTGGCATATTCTCCTGTAAGTGACAGGCACATTTCGCAAAACTCATTCAAGACTATTGGTGACACAGACTGTCCGCGTTTCGCCCTTGAGGCTCTGAGTGGTAACAAACTTGTTGCCCTTTCTCAGCCTTCAGGTAATCTTTCCATTATTACATTGGATAATGGGATGAATTCTTTTACGTCCGAAACATGTGGAAGTGCATATCGTAGACTTTTGCGTAGCAAAGATATGGTATTTGCAAGTAAAGGTCCCTCACTCTCCACCATAGATAAGGATGGTAAGCATACGTTGTATAAATACCCATCCTCTCTTGCGTCGGATAAAATTAATACTGGCAACATGGTAGGTTTCTATGAATCTCCTTCCCAGTTATGGACAGTCAATTATAACGGAGAAATAGGGTGTTATAATCTTTCGACTGATGGAAAGGCAACTGCTGTAAAAGAGCCGTTTGTACCAAATGCGCCCACTGCCCGTAGGATTTTAGGATTGACTGTAGGGAAAGATGGGACGGTCTATCCGTATGAGACACGTTTAGGAAAGTATTTCAGTAAATACCAGGAAATGGGGCAGGATTCCACAGGTGTAGTCAGCAGGTATCAAAATGGTGTGTGGAAAGAAATGTATAGAGTATCAGGTTTGACCCAAATGCGTGAAATACCAACCATGGATAATTGGCAGATAGTATCGTCTTGGTGGGGACTTGGTGTATTTGAAGATGGGGTGAGACAATTTGGATTTACCAAAAGTGGTGATGGGGTTACAAAAGGACAAGCACCATTTATTGACAATATAGTGACTGATTTTGGTTTTGACAAAGATGGTAACTTGTGGGTGCTTGAAATGACGCATTATGGGAAAGATGACAAATATATTTCTAAACTTCCCGTTGATAAACTTGGTACACCAAAAGTTAAAAATTCAGATTGGACTAAATACAGTCTATGGAATAGGACTGGAGAACAGGGTAGCCGTATCCTCATATGTAAAAAATCACAAGCTGGGATTGTATTTTCTGGTAGTTATAAGGCTCCGTTTGCAGTATTCTCTCTTGATGACCCATCCAATCAGATACATATTTCCAATCCTGTTGACCAGGATGGCAAAAGCTTTTTGCCGGAGTACAATCTTTCCATGGCTGAGGATCAGAATGGAAAGGTGTGGGTGACATCCACTGATGGAGTGTTTGAGATAACCGATCCTGTAAAGTTCCTGACCACCAAGACTATCAACCGTATTAAGGTGCCACGCAATGATGGGACCAATTTTGCCGACTATCTGCTTGACGGTATAGTCGTATCGGGTGTCGCTGTCGACAGTTCCAACCGCAAGTGGCTTACTACTGTAGGTTCGGGTATCTATCTTGTCAATGAAGATGGTAGTGAGATATTGGAGCATTTTGACACCAGCAACAGCGAAGTTCCTACCAATGACTTCTATTCGGTTGCTGTTGACCCGACATCATCTAAGGTATACTTTGGCACGACCGAGGGATTGGTGGAATATATAGGCAATTCATCTCCTGCTGCCGGTGACTATTCAGATGTATACGCCTATCCCAATCCCGTACGTCCTGACTATACGGGATGGATTACCGTCACCAACCTTATGGACAATTCGCTCGTAAAGATTACTGACGCGGCAGGTTTTGTGCTCTATTCCACTACCTCCGAGGGCGGAATGGTTACATGGGACGGCTGCAATAGTGCAGGCGAGCGTGTGAAGACAGGTGTATACTATGTATGGGCATCACAGAATTCCGATGGCAAGTCATCGGGAGTCGTGACCAAGATATTGGTTGTCAATTAGTATATAAAGTTAAATACGTTATATGCCGGAACATCTCAGGGTGTTTCGGCATTTATATCTTAGCGGACATTTAATAAATCAGAATCTATGGACGTTAGTTTGAAATATCGTGATGACGATGACAGGTGCTACGGTCTTACAGGTATGGCTATAAGCATGGTGGTGCTTGATACCGATCATCTGTTGTCATCCATATCCATTGATGGGGACACCGATGATGACCATGTGTATTTTTCCCCTCAATATTATTTTGCGGGTGACCCAAAGTTGTCGGCAAAGGCAGCTTGGAGTCAGCTCGTCGAGAATTATCAGGCTACTGTCGGCATGATGATTGGAAATGTCATGTGCCGCAGTTATGTCTATTCCCACACGCCGATTGACCCTGATATGCGTGCCGCGCTGCTTGGTATTGTCGAGGAGGAGGGGCAGGATGCATGTTCGCTTGAGGAGGATGAGATAGAGCGTATTTTTAACAAGATATATGGCTACATGCACAAGGTATTTTCCCATCATGGCGTGCAGTCGGTGGCAATGGACTTTTCACGCACCCTAAAACAGTCGCGGGCCATGTCGCGTGCCGATATATTGGAAAATCTGAGGGCGCTATCCATGCTGTGACAACCCATAAAGTTTACTTTTGAAATAATACAATTGATTGTATTACAGCAAAATGACTTTCAAAAAAACTACTTATATACAACTTATGCCTCGTCTGCTAAGTTTCATGCATTAACTTTGCATCACATTCATAAAGTGTAAGTATTTGAATAAAATGTTGATGAAAAGGTATTTGTGAAACACAGTAGACAGGGATGAATTTAGGGACGTCGTTGAGGCGTCCCTTCTTTCGTTTTCATAGGTACAAAAAATTTTTCCCGAGTCAATCTGTCGCCGCTTTTCTTGGGTAATTGTGGATATTTAATTAAGTTTGCACATCTCTTTAACTGTAACACTATAATTAATACTTTTTCATGACTAATGCCCATTTCTTACTTTCGGGGCTTATGATGTTTGCCTCCGTTGCCTCCTATGCCGCCATCGGCACGCTATCGGCAACGACCAAGACGGGACGCACTGTAACCCTGACAGCCATTACTGACGATATAATACGTGTAACAAATACGGCTTCCGGCGAGACAGTGCCGCAATCGCGTTCGGCAGTGCTAAAACCCTCCGATTTCAACGGTACAGTTACTACAAGCGGCGACCTACAGATTATGGCTACTCCGATAGGTCTTGTAGCCACTCTCGACAACAACACCGGCACAGTTACATTCTCGGCTTCGGGAAACACATTGGCCGATAGCGGTATCCGCACGACCAAGGATGGCCGTCAGAGCCTCGAACTCGCCACATCGGGACGCTGCTCGTTCTATGGAGCCGGAGAGCGTGGTCATCGCTTGAAACTCAATGGCGACACTTTAGTGATGTATAATCGCCAGAACTATGGCTATACCGGCAGTGACCCGCGTATCTCGCAGATGAATATCACGATGCCGCTATTTGTATCCTCGGCAGGATATGCCGTGCTGTTTGACGACTATGCGGCGGCCGAGATGATTATGTCCAACCCCGTTGAATATATAACCGAGAGCAAGGAGCCTGTATCATACTACTTTATCAACGGCGCAGGCACATTGGAAGGGGTGTCACGGCAGTATAGTATGTTGACCGGTCGGCAGAAACTTCCCCCCTTCTGGTCGTTAGGCTATATCACCTCAAAATACGGATACAGGGATGAGGCGGAGACACGTGGTGTCATCGACACCTTGAAACTCAACGGCTATCCTGTCGACGGCGTGGTGCTTGACCTATATTGGTATGGCAAAGAGGAGGATATGGGACGTCTCGCATGGGATCCCGAGCAGTGGCCCACACACAGCAAGATGCTCTCCGATCTTAAGGACAATGGTGTAAACACTGTCATAATATCCCAGCCCTACATATTGCGTAACGGGCGTGGACTTGATAACTACAACTATCTTGCCTCGCGTGGTATGCTTGCGCGCGACTCCGTGGGCAATCCCCATGACGTGAAGATATGGGTAGGCGAAGGCGGTATGTTTGACATGTCAAATCCTGCCACGCGCCAATGGTTGCGTGAGCGGTACAAGCAGCTTACCGACGATGGTGTCACAGGCTGGTGGGGCGATCTTGGTGAGCCGGAGGTGCATCCCGAGACCATATATCACTATAACGGCAAGACAGCCCGTGAGTATCACAACCAGTATGGCAACGACTGGAGCGAGATTATATATGACCTCTTTCAGGAGGAATACCCCGACACGCGCCTTATGACGATGATGCGTGGTGGTACGGCAGGACTTCAGCGTTACAGCGTGTTCCCGTGGTCGACTGATGTTTCCCGCTCGTGGGGTGGACTTGAGCCGCAGGTCACCATCATGCTCAACTCAGGTCTCAGTGGTCTCGGCTATATGTCTCACGATGTGGGAGGATTTGCCATTGATGAGGCATGTCCCGTTGATCCCGAGCTTTATGTGCGCTGGCTGCAGCTTGGCACATTCTCCCCGATACTCCGCACCCACGCACAGAAGGTTGCCGAGCCCTACCGCTATCCCGAGCAGCAGGACATCATTCTCGACCTTATACGCAAGCGTTACGAGTGGCTTCCATACAACTATACTCTCGCCTATGAGAACGCATCCCAGGGCCTTCCCCTCGTGCGTCCGTTGGGCTACTACAGCAACGGCTCGACACGCTACGACAGCATCACCGACCAATACCTGTGGGGACGTGACGTAATGGTCGCTCCCGTGATGAAACAGGGGGCTGTAAGCCGTCAGATAGTCTTCCCCGAGGGGATATGGGTGGATATGGCCAATCCCTCACGAGTGTACACTGCCGGTGATACCGTTGATTATGCCGCTCCACTTAGCGTGCTTCCTATTTTCGTGCGTGCAGGGGCATTTATCCCGCAGGCCGACTATAAAATGGGGAATACCCGCGACTATGACGCTTCCCGCTACAAGGTGCTTTACTATCCGCGTGGCGGCGAGTCATCGTTCACCATGTTTGAGGATGACCGTATGTCGGCCCGCTCGCTCGACAAGAATGAATATGCGCTTGTAACTTTCCAGGGAGACGAGACTGAAAGTGAGATAGACATAAATGCTGTTTACTCGGGCAACTATCCCGGTGCACCGGCGGTCAAGAAGATGGAATTTTCCCTCCCGGGTGTCGCCACTCCCTCGACTGTGACATGTGGAGGCAAAAAGCTGCGCAACGCCAAGAAAGGCACAGGATTCTACCATTATGACGCCGCTACGTCCACTCTCACCATCAATGTCGATTGGACGGTGGCCTCTCCACTCGACATCGTGGTGGTCAAGAAACGCAAGAAATAGTGTGAGTGAATACTATTGATAATGAAGCCCGGGGTAGGAAATATCCCGGGCTTTATATATAGTTTGGAGAGGCTATCCTTGTCGGTATCATGGTCTTTTTGTAACTTTGTGTGCCGTCAGTTGTTATAACTTCATAACAATGATAAATCCAAGTAGATATGGAATCGACAAGACAAGCCAAGATAGCGAGACTGATACAGAAAGAGTTGAGTGAGATATTCCGTCAGGAGACAGCCAAGACCCATGGCGTGATAGTGTCGGTGAGTGCCGTGCGCGTATCGCCCGATCTGAGCATTGCGCGTGCTTATCTGTCGGTCTTTCCCAGCGACAAGGCCAAGGATATGCTCGATAGCATCAACCGCAATGCCAAGACCATACGTTACGAGCTTGCCCAGAAGGTTAGATACCAGCTGCGCAAGACGCCTGAGCTGGCATTTTATCTTGATGACTCGCTCGACTATATCGAGAATATCGACAATCTGCTCAACAAGGACAGCAATTCAGCCGACGCATGATGACACTGAGGATTGCGCTACGCTATCTCTTTGCCAAAAAGTCGCATAGCGCGGTCAATGTCATATCCATAATTTCGGTAGCCGGGGTCGCTGTGGCGACGTTGGCTACCGTTTGTGTGCTGTCGGTGTTCAACGGCTTTTCCGATCTTGCCGGCGACAAGCTATCGCAGCTCGACCCGGAGGTCAAGGTGTACCCAGCGCGAGGCAAGGTGATACAGAATGCGGACTCGGTTACGTCCATGCTTGAGGGTATTTCCGGGATAGCGGTAGCTGCGCCTACAATCGAAGAAAATGCCCTTGCCGTGTATGGGTCACATCAGATGCCTGTCGTGATAAAGGGAGTGACCGAGAGCTATCCCGACATAACGTCCATACGTTCGATAGTCAAGGAGGACGGTGTATTTATGCTCGGAGACTCGGTGAACTCCTATGCCACATTAAGTGTAGGGGTAGCCGTCAATTTGCAGGCCTATCCGGGATTTCATGATGTCATTGGGATATACACCCCTAAGCGGCGTGGGCGCATCAATCCGGCCAATCCCGTAAGCTCGTTCCGCAGTGACTCGCTGATTGTCGGCGGGGTGTTCCAGGTCGAGCAGCCGGAGTATGACACTGACATGGTGCTCATGCCGATTGACAACGCGCGTCGTCTGCTCGACTACGACACCGAGGCCACGGCCGTGGAGCTGAAGCTCGACAATGGTGCCGATGCCGCCAAGGTGATTGCCGCGATAGAAGAACGTCTCGGAAAGGACTATGTCGTCAAGGACCGCGTGCAGCAACAGGAGACCTCGTTCAGGATGATAGAGATAGAGAAGTGGATCACATTCCTTCTATTGGCGTTTATCCTCGTAATAGCATCGTTCAATGTCATCTCTACCCTGTGTATGCTCGTGATAGAGAAGGATGCAGATATAGCTATCCTTAATGCCTTAGGGGCTACACGTCGGCAAATATCACGGATATTTCTCACGGAGGGGTGGCTGATAACGCTTTTCGGCGGTATCGCCGGCATAATACTCGGCGTGTTGTTGTGCCTGGCTCAGCAATGGGGAGGGTTTATAAAGCTTGGAGGAAACCATGCCGTGATGTCGATAGATGTCTATCCCGTGAGGGTGGCGTGGATTGACCTTGTGTTGGTGTTTGCGCTTGTGGCGCTGATAGGCTGGGCGACGGCATCCTTGACCTCACTGTTCACCCGTCGGCGGTTGCGTCCTGTCGATGGGGGAGGCGGCCACGTTTCGCCCAAATATGCGTGAGCTGTTCCCGACGATAACCCTCCGCATCTCCTCCACTGTCACACCCCGTGTCGTGGCAATGGCTTGCACGATAGTCTCTATATCAAGTGTGCTTTCATCGGTTTCCGACAGGATGAGGTTGGAGGGAATCTCCACGACCGATTGCGGGTTGAAACGCTCGCCGATTGACATGTATATGCCCCGTGCTGCAAGCTGTGCTGCAAGTCCAGGTTTTCCTCGGAATCCATGGGCGATCCATGACTGTGAGGGGTGCACGCGATCAAACATCTCAAGCACTGTACCCCATTCCCTGACGACGTGTAGTATCAGCGGCTTATGCATCCGCTCGGACAGGTCTATATGCCGGATAAAGAGTTGCTGTTGCAATTCTATAGACGGTCCTTTCACCCTGTCGAGGCCGGTTTCCCCGATGGCGAGTACACGCGGGTCAGAGGCCGCCAGCTCCAGTTGCGGCAGATTGATGTCTTGGTCGCTGTCCCACGGATGTATCCCCATGGAGTAATAGCCATCCGCGTCAGGAGGAAGGGATTGCGTGCCGGCATTGATGATTGCGTAGTTGCCGGACGCGAAACGATGTGTGTGTACGTCGATGATTTCCATGATACTACGGTACAGGGTCATATCCGCTCCCTCCCCATGGATGGCAGCGGCATATCCGTTTGATGGCGAGCCACAGCCCTTTCATCGGGCCGTGCTTGCGGATGGCTTCGATGGCATATTGGCTGCATGTCGGGATAAAGCGGCAGGACGGCCCGAGCATCGGGGATATGCATAGCTGGTAAAGGCGTATCGGCAGAATTAGTATCGCGCCTATTATCCTTTTAAGGCTCATGTCCGATAGTGTTGTCCTTGTCGCCGAGTTGTAGGATGGCGGTTGCCGATATGCGCTGTAGGCTTTTTATTACGGCCTGGGATATCTTGGAATATTGGGTCAGTTCCTTGTCAAGATATACAAACGCCACGTCTATCCGGCAATCGTGGGGGAGGGACAGCTCGTGGCGGTTGAGGCGGTAGGCCTCGCGTATGCGTCGACGCAGGGTAACGCGGTCGACGGCATGGCGTATTTTTTTTTTGGGAACGGATATGAGAAACTGTGTCCGGGCACCCTTCTTGCGGTCGCTGACACGCCACACCGCCCTTAACGGGTAGGCGGTCACCGAGCGGCTCTCACCACGGGTGAACAGTGTGTCCACGGCGCGTTGGCTGCAAAGTTTCTCGGCCTTGTATAGTCGGAGCGTCCCCATCTGCGCCTCCTTCCCTTACTTGGACTCCTCCTTGAGGAAGAGGTCAAGGGCTGCGGTCATCGAGGGGGCTTTCTGTGAGGGGGCCTCCATGTCGAGACGGAGACCGGCGTCACGCACTGCCTTGGCTGTAGTGGCGCCAAATGTGCCTATCTTTATATCCTCCTGCTTGAACGATGGGAAGTTCTTCAACAGAGAGTCGATACCCGACGGGCTGAAAAACAGAAGCATGTCGTAGTCAAACGGCTCATCGGGACCAAAGTCGTTGCTGACCGTGCGGTACATGACGGCCTTGGTGTAGTTGATATTGTTCTGGTCGAGTATGTTGGTCTCGTCGGCCTTGTTGACGTTGGAGACGGCATAGAGGAACTTCTCCTTGTTGTGTTTGAGTACAAATGGCAGCAGGTCGTCAAGTTTACCGTTGTTGCCGTGGAATATCTTGCGCTTGCGGTAGACGATGTATTTCTGGAGATAGAGTGCGATGGACTCGGTGGTGCAGAAATATTTCATAGTATCGGGAATCTGCACGCGCATCTCCTCGGCAAGCCTGAAGAAATGGTCTATCGCCGTGCGGGCAGTGAAAATGACGGCGGTGAAGTCGGAAATCGAGATTTTGGACTGCCTGAACTCCTTGGCAGTGAGCCCCTCGACCTTGATGAAAGGACGGAACTCAATCTCTACGCCATATTTTTCTGCTATATCGTAGTATGGTGATTTTTCGGATGTTGGTTTCGGTTGGGAAACCAATACTTTCTTGACTTTCACTGTTGGCTGATGTTTGTTTAATAAAATAAGGCCATTGGCCTTGCGCATGATAGAAAAAAGGTAGTCAATTTTCGGCTGCAAAGGTACGAAAAAATACTGTTACGGACTGCCGTAACATCTATAAAAATTACTAAAACAGGTATTTGCAGCTATATACTCAAGTTTATCTGCGTTGCTCCACGATAAAGGGCGACGAGCGGAGTGACCTCGATGGCGAGTATGTAGATTAGGAAATAGGGCAGGGAAGCGGCCCCGTGGAAGAAAATCTTGAAGCCTTTGCATACAAAGATTATACGTGCGGTCAGGTACAGTCCTCCTGCAACAATGGGCATCCACATGGTGGTATCCGGATAGAACAGCACGACAAGAGCCGGAATGAGCAACAGGAGACTTAGAAATGCCTGGGAGGCGTTAAAGCCCTTTATCCACTGGCGGCGTCCTGCCTTGTCGGAAAATACGCTTCCTATTATGGAATAGGCCATTAGCTGGAGCAGATAAAAGATACCGGCAGCCAATGTCAGGATACCGATGGCGGGAAATATCGTCTGAACCGATGCAAAGCCTGACCCGAATGTACAGTAGACAAGGATGGCTTCACAGATGCACACCTGTATCACAAGCACTATCAGCACGCGGGTCTCGCTCATGGTGCTGTCGTCAAACACGTTGGCCCGACGTCTTACCGACAGCAGGTCGTTGCCGAATGTCTTGAAAAACCGCTGCCAGTGCTTGAAGCTGAATGCCAACAGCAACAGCATCCCCACGACAAGGCACATCACGCCCGAATCATATCCCGGCATATAGGGTCGCGGCGTCCCCACGTGGCCTGTCACGTAAGAGGCATACGTGCCCGAGTAGGCGGCATGTTCCTCTGCCGAGCATGGCGCGTCCCACTCGTGTCCGTGGGGTTGAAACGGGATGTCGTGGATAGGTCTCATGTTCAGTATTTCGACAGGGGGGTACAGTTGTCATCGTGTCGGTGTCGCTTGAGAGCCTGCTCCATCGCCTCGGCAGGTGTAGCGGCTACTGTCCATGGCTGTCCTTTGCAGTCGGAGATGAAGCCTTGCTCCGTGGCCCGTGAGAACATCTCAATCAACGGGTCGTAATATCCGTCAATATTGAGTATCACAACATTGCCGGCAAACAGGCGCAACTGCTTCCATGTGATGATTTCCAACAGTTCCTCAAATGTGCCGTATCCTCCCGGTAACGCTATGGCCGCATAAGATAGGCGTGCCATCGTCTCCTTGCGGCGGTGCATGTCGGGGGTGACGATAAGATGCTCAAGGCGCGGATGCTGCCATCCGCGGTCAAGCATAAACTGCGGTATGACGCCTGTTGCCGAGCCTCCGGCATCCAATGCACCCTCAGTGGCGGCCGCCATCACTCCACCACGTCCCGCGCCATTGACCAGGGGACGTCCCGACAAGCCTATGAGTCGCCCTATCTCCCGTGCCGCGTCGATATATGCCACGGGGATATGGGAGCTTGACGCGCCGTAGACGCATATGCCCTCGCCTTCTTTGATAAATCCATTTGCGTTGTCCATGATGCATGAATAGCTTGTGATGCAAATTTACAACGCTTTCCATTCACCTGCAAATTTCCTGTATGTCGGGATGGTAATATGTAATATATGAGGGGTTCAGGGCAGAGGTATATCAGCTCGGCATCTTGCTCTCGTACATGCCGCCGCCGTCAATCATCAGGTTTATGCCGGTGATCCACGATGCAGCCTCGCTCATAAGGAACAGGAATCCATGTGCGATATCGGCCGGCGTCCCGCGCCGCTTCATTACTATCGCGTCGGAAATCCTCTTCAGCATCGCGGGGTCATATCCGGCCTCAAGGGTGGCGTCGCCATTGTCGACCGAACCGATGACAACGACGTTGAAGCGCACTTCGGGACCCGAGGCGACGGCCATGCTGTGGGCCATGTTGATAAGCCCCGCCTTGGCGGTACTGTATTCTATAAATTCGGGTGACGGGGTAGTCCCTACCATCGAGCCGGAGAATACGACCGAGGCATTAGGCTCCTTACGTAAGTAGGGCATACAAAATTTTGTCACATTGTAGGCACTGATGGTGTTCAGCTCATATGAGGCGACCATCTTGGCGGTGTCTGAGCCCCATAGCGGAGTAGCCTTGCCCCAGCCGACGTTGTTTATCAGCCCTGAGATTTTGCCAAACTTATTTACCACGGTATCCACCATCGCCCGCAGTTCATCTTCCTTGGTGGCATCGGCGCGTATGCCTATGCACTCCTTGCCGGTCTCCTGTTGTATCTTTGCTGCAACGGCCTTGACCTTGTCTTCGTTGAGGTCGGTGAGGGCGACGTTGGCGCCGAAAGCGGCGAACTGGCGTGCCGCTTCGCTTCCGATGGCTCCGGCTGCGCCCGTTATGAGGATGACTTTTCCTGTGAAGTCAAAAAGTTTTGATGTCATGTCCATAATCGATTGTTGTTTTGTGGTTGTCGATAATCAGTCGAGGGTCTGGTCGCCCCCACCGTTTACAAATATCACCTGGCCGCTGATCCACGAGGATGCGGGGGCGGCAAAGAACAGCACGGCCTGTGCTATGTCGGAGACCTCGCCGAGACGCTTGATTGGGGTATGTCGTAGCATCTTGTCACGTATCTCGTCAGTGAGGATGGAGGCCAGCGCGGCTGTCTTGGTGGCACCGGGTCCGACATTGTTTACCCTTACCCCGTAAGGGCCGAAGTCATATGCGAGATTGGCCGCGAGATGATTGAGGGCCGCTTTTGACGAGGAGTAGACACACATGTTGGCCTCCTTGTCGATGGAACTCATAGAGGTGATGTTGACGATGCTGCCATATCCCGATTCACCCATTTTGGGCACGCACAGCTGCGATAGCCTGAGCGGGGCAAACACGTTGATGCGGTAGATGCGTGCCACGTAGTCCATATCGATTTTGAACGGGTTCTCGCGGCCTCCTCCTCCGAGTCCTGCATTGTTGACCAGGATGTTTACCGTCCCGTAGGTCTTTACCGTGATGTCGACAAGGTTTACCAGATCGGCGTCATCGAGCACATTGCAGGCCACGGGGATGGCATTGCCTCCTGAGGCTGTAATCTCGTCGGCGACGGCCTTTGCCTTGTCGGCGCTTATGTCACTCACTACCACTGAGGCTCCGGCGGCTGCAAGAATCCGGCAACAGCCTTTTCCTATGCCGTCGCCGCCTCCGGTGACAACGGCAACCTTTCCTGAAAGGTCAAAAAGGTTGGTTATGTCCATGTTGTTTTAACTTATGCATAGGTTAAAACAATATGCTAAGATAAAGGGTTTCAGCAAAAGCGTAAAATGGACTGTCCAATTGTCACGTTTCAGGGAAAATAGGTCATTATCACACGCTCTACAGCCTCTCGGTCGGGGATAAGGTGCCCGCTGTCGTCGCGTTTTATCAGTTCGATGAGCGGATAGAAGTCGGGGTTTTGCCGTGTCTGGTAGTCATCGGCATCCTCCTGTTCGGGACGTTCCGCGCCGGCAGCCGTCTCCACGGCCTCGTCAGCGTCGGCGATGTCATATTGTATGTCGTCGCCGGTGTCCACGGTGATGTACTTGGTTATTGGGTTGATGGCCAACTGGGCGTCAGGCCCCAGCTTTCCATACTCCTCAATACAGTTTGACACTATATTGTTGAGGGTCTCGATAAATTCCTGCTTGTCCATATCATTCCGGTTTTTAAGAAGAAAACAATTCCCTCCCTATCCGGGTTCTACACTATCCCCGAAATTCGCCCACCATTGACCAAACTAATCGGCTTGCCACTTTGCTCCGCAAAGAAACTATCCAAAATGTTGATATACTTCTTCCTTTTGAGGACTGCATCGTTATTCCGACAGGCAGAAGAAGAACCATACTTAAATGGATAAGACAAGAGGGCCATAACATACTTTACGACTTGCTACTCGGAGCAACTTAATGGATTAGGCAATTTCATAGACGGGATAGGAGTTCCGAACCGGTCATGACATTCATCTTGGAGAATGCAAAAAGTTTCTTACCGAGATCTTTCAAAGAATGGCCAATGTGATATACATCCTCGTCAATTATCAGGAAGCGGTCGTGGGCTTTGGTGCACTTATGCAATGTCACCCCGGGATACTGGGCGTTATGCCTCTCTACATCCTGCCGAAGTTGACGGGAAATCTGACTGTCGTAAATATCAACAGTTACTCCGGGAAGACGTTTTGACAGTTGAACGAGGACTGAATCATCAATATAATTGTCAATCAGTACAATTCTTGTTTTGGCACTCCGGATTAAGTCCGCGACAAAGGCATATGCATCGAAAATTTGACCATTAAAGAATATGCCCTCTTTGGGTTGCAGTGATGATCGGACAAAGAAATCGACCTTTTCGTCCAACTGCAAGAGATGGCGGTCATGTTCGGATAATCGTCGGTCCATACGGTCTTCCAGAAGCATAAGCCTTTGGTTGACCGAATAACCCCGTAAGAGATATTCTTTCAAAACCTTATTCGCCCACTGGCGGAACTGTGTGCCCCTCACAGACTTGACCCTATAACCTACCGAGATTATCACGTCAAGGTTATAAAGTTTTGTCCTATACCGCTTGCCGTCAGCGGCAGTTAGTAAGGATTCCTTACATACTGAGGTTTCCTCTAATTCTCCTTCCTTGAATATGTTGCGGGTGTGTAGTGTGATATTGTTGCGTGTCGTCAGAAATAATTCTGACATTTGTGCCTGTGTCAGCCATACCGTTTCATCCTCTACCCTCACGTCGAGAGATAAGGTTTCATCAGGCTGATATATTATTATTTCATTATCCTGCAACATAGATGCAGGATTAATGATGCTGTCTTGTTTTGATTCCATATACAAATTTACGTTTTCTCAGTGACATAGATACTATACAAACACAGCTTACAATTCCGGAAGTTGTAAGCTGTGTTGTTCTTGGAGACAAATGTCCGGTTCCGGTAAAGGCACTGCAGTGGAACCGTCTTAGAAAACGCGCACGTTTGCCAATACTCACACACCTCGGAGGAGTGAATGTATTTTATACAAACAAAACCGGATTTTACAAAATTTCAAATCCATAATATCCTTATAATCAAGCCTGTAAATTTGGCTAAAAAACAATAAAAAAGCGATTGGCAAACTATAATTTGTTTGCCAATCGCTTGAATATAAATAAAATATATCTCGTCGAACGTTTAGTATTCCTCCTCGTTGAAGAA
>LUJN01000019.1 GCA_001689445.1 Bacteroidales bacterium M3
CAGCTCAAGCCCTTAAGTGAACAACATTGCGCCGCGTCCCTACTATTGAATGCCAAAAATCTACAGGCGACAGATTTCTATATCGAGGTCCTGGTCATTTCCAAGGTGCATCTGAGACCTAAGACGCCAGCGGGCCTGGAGCACAGACTCGTTGCGTATATTCATGGCCGCCGCTATTTCTCCCGTCTCCATTCCCCGACGTATGTAGAGGGCAAGCCTTCTCCCCGTCTTTCCGACGCCGGGATATCTCTCTACAAAACGCTGCATGAATTCGCTGTCCTCGATATTGGAGGCCGACGCCTGCCGGGGCACGTCATCCCTAGCATAGGTGGAATGGTTTACTTTATCCTTTCTGACCGACATAAGGTCAAAAGCCAGTTTTTCACGATTCAGACGTTCCGACTCAAGCTGGGCCAGCATGTATCTCCTTTTCAGTCGCTGTATATGCCTCAATGCCACCAATCCGAAAACAAGGATCACGGAAACGCACGCCAATATGGCAATCCATGTGTTGCGGATAGACTTCTGCCGGTGAAGTTCCTCCTTCAGTTCGGCCTCATGAAGTCTCGTCGCTACATCCGCCGCCACAACCTCGCTCCTTTTCAATTCCCCGAGATGTTCGTCCGTTGCATCTATATGACGTCTGACGGCTTTCCGAAGAGTACCGAAATTCCCGCTATCTTCAGCCAGCATACATATCGCCTCCGCAATATACACCTTGTTTTCAGCAGGGTACACATAATTATCGCCACTCTGCAGAAGAGTGTAAAATTCTTTTTCGTCAAGATTGGTTTTACCTATCCCGTTCTCCTTGACGATTGCAGCTCCAACGAGAATCTTAAGTTGTTCAAGGGCTGCATACTTTTCCACAATGCGCCATGCACGGTATAAAGCGGTCGTGTCGCCGCACATCTGGTATATGTTGAAGTCAATTATTGCCTTTGTCGGCTCGACATGCCTCACATTTTCCGATTCCCGCAGCTCCCTCAGCATAGCGACGGCACCGACAGTGTCACGGTCAAGGAAGATGCAGGACGCGAGATTCACCCGGTAATTGTCGCGCAACGCCGTCAATCCGGCCCTTCCGAGCAGCGAGTCGGCCGTGAGCGCATATTCCTTGGCCCGCATGTGCAATGCTGCCGACGACATAAGCCCCGACAACTGGACGGCGCGGGTCGCGGCACTGACGAGGTCCTCCTCCTGAAGAAATGCCGACAGGTCGGCCGTATAACGTTGATATTTCGTCATATCGTCCGGTAGGTCGTTGAGTTGCTCGTTCACGAGCCTGTACAGGCGCCAATCATGAGGAAAAAGCGACGAGTCGCACTTTTCAAAAGCGAGCCGGCGCAAGGAATCCCCCTTCGCGACATCGCCCGAAAGGAACAGGGCGTTCCCTCTCCAGTACAGTCGGCGATGCTCCATCTTTCCCTCCGGGTCTGCCGCTTCCGAGATGCGGCAATAATCATCGACCAAACGCGAAAGCGAGTCGGCGCTGACATACGATTGCATACTTCGGTCGAGGCGTACAATAGCAGAATCAACCGCCGAATTTCCGGCCGTAGTCCATCCGAATGGTGACAGTCGCTCCCTTTTCGTGTTGTCGCATCCATTAAACGACAATACGGCAAAGAGGACGCAAACCGGTATACACGTTATTATATAGTTTCGTTTCATACAAATTGCAAATTTAAGTCCAACCCCTCAATCAGCAAAATCCCTCATATCTACATTTTATCTACATTATCAGCAATCAACTGATTACAAGCATAGAAAGTCGCGCCCACATGAATATACCAAAACTTGTGGAATAGATGTATTTGCCGATTAAATGTAGGACATGCCTTTGGCATGTGGACTGAAATTCCGTATTTTTGCAGCAAGATATGCGACACAGATTATGGATGCACGGAAGTATTACAACTCGATAGTGGCCGATGGGCGCGACAAGGCGGCCCGGCTGCGGCGGCGTGCCAATGTCGTGTCGTGGCTGCGGCTCGCGGTGTTTGCCGCCACCCTTGCGGCGGTTATCGCCCTATGGGGAGCGGGGAAATGGGTATTGTTATCCTTGGCTTCCGGAATTGTGCTGTTCCTGCTGCTGGTAAAAGTCCACGACCGCCTGTTGCGGCAAAAGTCGGTGCAGGAGGCCACCGTCCGTCTTGCCGAGGCCCGATTGCGTGTGCTCGACGGCGACCTTTCCCAACAACCACGCGGCAAGCAGTACATCGACCCCACCCACCGCTATACATTTGACCTCGACATATTCGGGCGCAACTCGCTCTACTCGATGCTTGACTCCACCGCGACCCCCATAGGCGGCACGATACTCGCCGAGTGGCTGCAAACACCCCTGACCGACGCCGACACCATCACGGCGCGACAAAAGGCTATAGCCGAACTGTCGTCGATGGCTACCCTGCGCATCGCCCTCCATGCCTCGGCAACCGCCTCGTCCGATGAATCGCCCAACGAAAAGCCTGCTGCAACCGCCGATGCCCATGTGCAAATCCCCGACTTCGCGCTGCCACGATGGGCTGTCGCGCTCTCATACATCGCCGGGCCTGTATTCCTGGCGTCTATTGTGCTTGCAATCATAGGCATTATCCCCGCCACGGCATTGCTATGGCTACTGATTTTCAACCTGCTTGTCGCCGCCTCCGTCAGCAAGCGCGTCTCGCGCCTCCACCGATGGCTGTGCGACACCGTCACCCTACTCACCACCCGTCGCCCGCTGCTTGCAGAGATCGAGAACGTGCAATTCAGCTCCCCGCTCCTCATCGGGCTGCAACGGCGGCTGACAAGCGACGGCATCCCGGCATCCCGACTGATAGGACGGCTCTCGGTGATGCTCACCAACCTCGACCAACGCTACAACGCCATCTCGTTTCTCCTGTTCAACGGCACGATGCTGTGGGACATACTGACAGTCAGCAGCATAAGCCGATGGATGTCACGCCACGGCGGCCATATCGCCACGTGGTGCCACACACTCGGGGAAATCGACGCCCTGTCGGCTTTGGCGACCTACGCCTTTGAGTGTCCCGACTACACCTATCCGCGACTTGACCCCGCCGGCACGGTGATAATGGAGGCCGAGGGGATGGGACACCCGCTGATACCCGCCGCACGGCGTGTCGACAACCCTCTGCCACCTATCGCGCCCCACCGCTTCATGATAATCACCGGGGCCAACATGGCCGGCAAAAGCACCTACCTGCGCACGGTCGGCGTCAACTACCTGCTGGCCTGCATAGGCGCGCCCGTGTGCGCGCTGTCAATGACATTCACCCCCGCGACACTCTTCACCGGACTGCGCGCATCCGACTCCCTCGCCGACGGCGAGAGCTACTTCATGGCCGAGCTGCGCCGCCTCAAGGCCGTCGTCACCGAGGCGTCGGCGGGTGAGCGCATGTTTATCCTCCTCGACGAGATACTGCGCGGCACCAACTCCGCCGACAAGCAGCGCGGGTCGCTCGCCCTCGTGCGTCGGCTCGTCATGCTCCCCGCCGGCGGCCTGCTCGCCACCCACGACCTCGCTCTCGGCACGCTCGCCGACGAGTTCCCCGGCAGTGTCACCACCGGCTGCTTCGAGGCGTCGGTCGGGGGCGACGCCCTTAAATTTGACTACACACTGCACCCCGGAGTCGCCCGCAACCTCAACGCCCTGCGCCTCATGCAGCACATGGGAATTGTATGACAAATAATTTATCGCTAAATTTGCAACCAAACCAATAAACCGACACCACATTGGAAAAATCAAACGTCAAGAAGATACTTTCGCCGCTGATGAAATATGGGCTTCCGCTCGTCATCACAGTGGGCCTGTGCTACCTGCTGTTCACCGGCATCGACTTCAACGAGATGGTCGCCATCATCAAGCGCGACTGCAACTTCTGGTGGATAGGCCTCGCCCTGTTCATCAGCATATTCTCCCACATCTTCCGCGCCATGCGGTGGCGCATACAGCTGCAGGCGCTCGACGTCGACGCCCCGCTGTTGAATCTTGTCTACAGCATCTTCGGCACCTATGCAGTCAATCTCGTGTTCCCGCGCCTCGGCGAGGTGTGGCGCACGGGCTACATCGCCCAGCGTCAGGACGCCCCCTTCACCACCGTATTCGGCTCGATGGTCGCCGACCGCCTTGCCGACACCATCACCGTCGCCCTGCTCACCGTCGTGACATTCCTGCTCGCGAGCGGCGCGATAATGACTTTCGTGCAGAAAAATCCCGAGGTCTATACCGGCATCGTCTCCCTCGTCTCCTCCCCGTGGATATGGGCCGCCCTCGTGGCATGTGTAGCCATAGGATGGTGGTTTTTCGGCTACAAGACCTCCAACAAGTTTGTCCTCAAGGTGCGCAAGGCCATCAAGGAGCTGTGGGAGGGATTTGCCGTCATAGTCACCATGCCCGGCAAAGGCCGCTGGCTGCTCCTCACCGCCCTTATATGGGGATGCTACTTCATGCAGTTCTACGTCGCCTTCTACGCTTTCCCATTCACCAGGCATATCATCGAACAATACGGGGCAATCGCCGCCCTCGTCGGATTCGCCCTGTCGAGCATATCGATGGGCATCCCCTCCAACGGCGGCATCGGCCCGTGGCAGATAGCGGTCATCTTCGCCCTCGGCATCTACGGTCTCGACGCCACAAGCGCGGGTGCATTCGCCAACCTCGTCCTCGGCTGCCAGACGTTGCTGCTTATCCTGTTGGGCATATACACCTTCACGGCCATCGCCCTTGAGAAACGCCGCAAGCGCAGCCGCCACGCGACCCGCGCCACCGCCTAAACCCCACGCCGCCTATAGACGTTTTACCCAGAAACAGCCACCCCATCATGGACGACCATAAGGATTATTTCATAGACACCGACGACGAGACCGCCACGTCAGCGGCCACCACGCCATCAACTGCGACATCGGGCGCGCCTGAAATAGAGTTTGCCGACAACGGCAACACGTCCCACAGAATCAACGACGCAGAGACACCCCGTCCACACCGTCACCGATTCCGCCGGTTTATCCTTTGGGCACTGCTCATCGTACTTTTAGGCGGTGGACTCACATTCTACATACGCTACCTGACCCCCTACGTTTCCGAGGCGCAAGTGCGCGGCTATGTCGTCTCCGTCGAGCGGCGCGGCATATTCTTCAAGACCTACGAGGGGGTGATGGCAACCGAGTCGGCCCTGATCGACTCCACGAGCGTCTATCAGCGCGACATGACATTCTCCGTCACCGACCCCGTCGTCGTGGAGAAACTGCGCGACTACCAGGGCACCGGCCAACCCGTGACCCTCACCTACGAGCGTTACTACGGCTCCCTCCCGTGGCGCGGCGCGTCGACCGTCGTCGCCACCGACGTATCCACCAACCAATAGTCCATACCGCGCCAAAAAATCAAATAATTTTGCCTCTCACACCCAACTTATTTGTATCTTTGCCATAGACATTCACTTCAATATCGCATAAAACCCATATAACTTTATACAATGGCAGAAATCAAGAACATCGGAATCCTCACCTCGGGAGGTGACGCTCCGGGAATGAATGCAGCCATCCGCGCCGTCACCCGCGCGGCCATCTTCGCAGGCTTTGGCGTGAAGGGCATCTATCGCGGCTATCGCGGGCTTATCACCGACGAAATCCAGGAGTTCAAGACCCAGAATGTCTCCAACATCATACAGATGGGAGGCACCATCCTGAAGACCGCACGCTGCAAGGAGTTCCGCACCCCCGAAGGGCGCCAGCTCGCCTACGACACGATGAAACGCCATGAGATCAACGCTCTCGTCGTCATCGGCGGCGACGGCTCGCTCACGGGTGCTCGCATATTTGCCAACGAGTTCAACATCCCCATCATCGGCCTCCCCGGCACAATCGACAACGACCTTTACGGCACCGACACCACCATCGGCTACGACACCGCGCTCAACACCATCATGCAGTGCGTCGACAAGATACGCGACACCGCCACGAGCCACGAGCGGCTGTTCTTCATCGAGGTCATGGGACGCGACGCCGGATTCCTCGCCCTCAACGGCGCCATCGCCTCCGGGGCCGAGGCAGCCATCATCCCCGAGATTTCAACCGAGGTCGACCAGTTGGCCGAACTCATCCAGAACGGATTCCGCAAGTCCAAGAACTCATCCATCGTCCTCGTGGCCGAAAGCCCCGTCACAGGCGGTGCCATGGCCCTTGCCGAGCGCGTCAAGAACGAGTATCCCGGCTATGACGTGCGCGTATCCATACTCGGCCACCTCCAGCGCGGCGGCTCCCCGACGGCCCACGACCGCATCCTCGCCTCCCGCATGGGCTCCGCAGCCATCGACGCCCTCCTCGAGGACCAGCGCAACGTCATGATAGGCATCGCCAACGACGAGATTGTCTACGTACCCTTCTCAAAGGCCATCAAAAACGACAAGCCCATCAACCGCGACCTCCTCAACACCCTGCGCCGCCTCTCCATCTGATTCCCATCTCCCGGTGCGCACACGGCGTGCCACCTGAAATATTCCCTCCCTCGTAGGGACGCGGCGTGCCGCGTGGAACGTGCATACACAGCACACCATATTCCACGCGGCACGCCGCGTCCCATTTCCCTCAGTCTACAACCCCGTCTACAGCAGACCGCCCTACGGTCTACAACAGGGCTACACCGTCCCTTTTAACACACTGACCCTCTGCATCAACCCCTTAATCGTCCTATCTTTGCCCCAATTATTTTCACCAATCATTCATTATTCATTCCACAACTGATGAAAAAACTCTACATTCTGCTGTCGCTCATCATGGCGGCAGCCACGCCGACAACCATGTCGGCCCTGACCATCAATGCCACTGGAGGCCACGTGAGCGCAAAGCTGAAATGTTATGAGGGCACAGCCTCACGACCCGCATACGAGGCCGATGTGACAAGCAAACTCAATACGGGTATTGACATACTCTCCAACTTGCCATCATATGTAGACACAAGAAGACTTCACGGATATGTCGAATTCCGCTCCGAGAATACCCACCTCATCACCAAAAGCACTGTCGGCGGAGTGACCACTGACCATTTCTCCCCTGCGGAGAGCCAATATTACGACGTTCGTTTAAGTTTCCCGGAAAATCAGCTTGACATAGACATGTCAGTGAATGTCGTATCTATCGAGTCCTTACGCACCTCCTCATTCACTTTCAATATTGACCGCGCTGCTCCATTCTACCTGCTCGACCGCAGTTTCACAGATGACAACCTGCTTCCAACCCGTGGACAGAAAAGCCTCAAAATCCCGTTTATACCTGGAAAGGAAAACAAATATTATCTTCTCCTCGCTGCCCATGAGTTCTCGGAGGGGCAAGTCTACTACGTCAAGAAAAACGGCGTACGCGTACCACGCCTTTCTGGCCAGTTCAATTTCACCGTCAATGACGGCGATGTCATTGACGTCGTAACTGAGTTTCCCGACGAGATGTTCGACGTGCGCTTTGTCGAGGCCGAAGGCTCCGAGGGCGTATTGCTCGGTGCCGGATTAGGGGCATATGGGGACGAGAAATTGGAAAACTTCATGTCGTTTACGGCCAAGGCAGGCACAACAATATTCCCGTACCCCAACAACACAGACTTCGACAACATATCATACACCGTTGATGAGAGCACCTATGAGGGCGACTATTTCCGATATTCACGCATACCTGTCGACCGCAACCCTATGACGATTGTGGTCAGAGGGACCAGGAAACCGCGCCGCCAACTGACCGTGACTGTCGATGACCCCTCAAACATCATAATAAAAGACGGCATGTATTCAACGTACCCTATCATCTATCCCCTCCAGCCCGGCAAAAACATCGTGGACGTCGCTTACAATTCCGATATACGCATTATGGGCTCTCCGACGGGGGGCATAACCGGACTTACTCTCGACGGCAAGGCCATGGACCCCAAGGACACCACCATATACATCTCTGACGGCCATGATGAGGCCACAGGCCTACCCACCCCCTGCGACTATGATATAGTAATCGCCACAGCACCCCGCGAACGCAACCTGCAGACCATCATCATCAGCGACAACTATGACGGCCCGATAAAGGCATACACAATCAAGTATGGCGCCCCCTACGAATTGCCGTTAGAAGAATTCAACAACCACAAGCTTCTGCGTCTCCACCCGGATGATATAGGGTCAACCAACGATGGCAATTCCCCCTATATCGTCCTTTCCTCCGGGGACGCCACCCATTCCCAAGTCCCGACAGTAGTCTTAGACAATACCGAGTTGGATTGTAAAGCCCTATCCAATACGGAGACAAAGTACTATTCAAATTCATCCACATGGGAATATGAAGACAATCACAGGATGAGGATATTTGGCAACGGTTGTCCCGACACGCACAAAATCACATTCACCACCGACTTTGAGCCGTCACAGGTATCAATCATCCGCGACCACGTGCGTCCCTACACCCTGGCTGCCAACGACGGCTACTTCTACGACTATCCCGGCACGACGCTACATTTCGCCACGCCTGCCGGCATACCCGCCGACGTCAAGGTCAACGACACGGCCATCACCTCAGGCGAGGATGGACGCTACATGTTCACCGTCGAAGGCCCGACCAACGTCAGCGTCATGCGCTCGGCCACAACCGCCATTGACGCTATCGACGCCGATGCCTCCGACGCCGCCCCCGTCTACTACAACCTCCAGGGCATCCGCGTAGACCACCCCACCTCCGGCACCTACATCGTCGTGCGCCCCTCGGGCATCACCAAGGAGACCATCCGCTAACCCGCACACACCCACACACCCATCCGCAGCAGGGACATTGCCACCAATGTCCCTGCTGTCATTTTCAGGAAAGCCTTAAAGACCTTAATCACCTTAATCACCTTATCCCCCTTAAAGACTTTAACCTACATCTACAATCCACCCTACGACAATACACCCGCACTCTACAAAAGTACTACATCGCCCCCTTTTAACACACCGCCCTACCTCCCTATCCCCTTAATCGCCCTATCTTTGCCCCCAATTTTCACCAATCATTCATTAACTCATTCTCCAACTGATGAAAAAACTCTACATTATCCTGTCGCTTATCATTGCGGCAGTCATGCCGTCGACCATGTCGGCACTCACAATCAATGCTGACGGCGGACACGTACGCGTCAACCTGACATGCTATGAGGGCACGGCCTCCCGACCCACATACATGGATGTGACAGACATGCTCAACACGGGCATCGACATACTATCAAAGCTGCCATCGTCCATCAACACCGAAAAACTTCACGGATATATCGAATTTAACCCCGACCATACACACATCATCACCAAAAGCACTGTCGGCGAGGTGACTACCGACCATTTCACCCCTGCGGAGAGTCAATATAACATCGCTATCCTCAGCTTCGGGGAAAACCAACTTGACATAGACATGTCCGTGACCGTCGTCTCCCTTGAGTCGATGCGCACAGCCTCATTCACCCTCAACATCGACAACACCGCCCAGTTCCACACGCTATACCGCACCTTCACAGACGGCAACCTGCTCCCTGCCGATGGACGGCAGAGCGTCAATATCCCGTTTATCCCGTCCAAGGAAGACAACTACACTCTACTCATTATGCATGAATTTTACGAAGGGCATGTCTACTATGTCAAGAAAAACGGCATCCGCGTGCCGCGTTTATCGGGTCAGTTCAATTTCTCCGTCAAGGATGGTGATGTCATAGATGTAGTGACCGAGTTTCCCGACGAGATGTTCGATGTGCGTTTTGTCGAGGCCGAAGGCTCCGAGGGCGTATTGGCCGCAGCCGGACTTGGGTCACACCCGGAGGAAAAACTGGAAAATCTCGGCTCATTCAAGGCTAAGGCAGGAACCACAATAACGCCCACCGGAAACAATACAGACTTCGACAACATCAGATACACCGTCGATGAGAGCGTCTATGAGGGAGACTACTTCCGCTACTCCCGAATCCCCGTCGACCGCAACCCGATGACTATAGTCGTGAGCGGAGACCGCAAACCGCGCCGGCAGCTGACCGTCACCGTCGATGACCCCTCACGCGTCATAATGAAGAGCAAAGACTACTCCTACACTGGCTTCTACACCGTGATTCATACTCTCCAGCCCGGCGAAAACGTCATGGATGTCGCCGACAAGTCAAATATTGAAATCACCGGCTCGGCAACCGGCGTCATCTCCCACGCCACAGTCGATGGAGAGGAATATAATGCCGGGGCATATGACGAGCCGACAGTCCAACTCTACCCCGGTATATATAATGATGAGGAAAACGGAATCACTACCCCATGGAACTACGAGGCCGTGATAACTACCGCTCCACGCGAGCGCGACATGCACACCATTATCATCAGCGATAGCTACGACGGGCCGGTAAAGGTCTATACCGACCGATATGGCGACCCCTATGAACTCCCCGTCGAGGACTTCAACGGCCACAGGCTGCTGCGTCTCCACCCCTCTGATATCGGCTACTCCGAATCAGGCAAGACCGACTCCCCCTACCTGATACTTCCTGCTGAAGACGCCACACAGTCCTCCCGTCCCGAAATCACCCTGGACAACTATGAGATGGATTGCGAGCCCATGTCTGACACCCAACTAAGATATTATGCCGGCTCCCTCTGGGAGCGGGAGGATAGCCACGCGATAAAAATATTTGGCAACGGACGCCCCGACAGTCACAGGGTAACGTTCACCACCGATTTTGAGCCGACCCAAGTGTCAATCACCCGCGACCACGTGCGTCCCTACACCCTGACCGACACCGAAAGCTACTTCTACGACTATCCCGGCACAACGCTCCATGTCGCCACTCCTGCCGGCATTCCAGCTGAGGTCAAGGTCAACGACACGGCCATCGCCCCCGGCGAGGACGGACGCTACATGTTTACCGTCGAGGGGCCGACCACGGTAAGCGTCATGCGCTCGGTCACCGGCATTGACTCCATCGGCGCGGACGCCACCGACGCAGCCCCCGTCTACTACAACCTCCAGGGTATCCGCGTAGACCGTCCCGCCTCCGGCACCTACATCGTCGTGCGCCCCTCGGGCATCACCAAGGAAACCATCCGCTAACCCACACACCCGCTTACCCAAACCCACAGCAGGGACATTGCCACCAATGTCCCTGCTGACTTTTTAACCCCCTTAAAGACCTTAATCCCCTTAACACCCTAAAAAAGCCCTCCGTGGCGTCATATCGTCCCGCAGTCGACATGCACGGCCTGCCCCGTTATAGAGGACGCGCCCTCCGACAGCAGGAACGCCACAGTGGCGGCCACCGACGAGATGGAGGTAGCCGACTTCAGCGACGTGCGGCGGTAGATGCGGGATTTTTGCTCGCCCGACAGCGACGCGCTCATAGCCGTCTCCATAAACCCGGGCACCACAACGTTGGACCGTATCCCTCGCACACCCCACTCCCGTGCCGTGTTCTTGGAGAACGCCTCTATCGCCCCTTTGCTCGACGCATACATCGCCAATCCCTTGTAGCCCGTGTGGGCGCTTATGGATGATACATGAACTATCGAGCCACGGGTCCCGTGGAGCAGCATATTGCGCAGCACATATTTGGTCATCAACATTGGCGTAAAGACATTGACACGGTACATATCCTCCAGTCTCTCCACATTAAGGTTGGTCACAATATCGTCGTAAGCAACGGCCGCATTGTTGACATAGCCGTCAATCACTACATGCCCCGACACAAAATCACGGAACACAGCATCCCTGACCCCTCCCGTATCCGACAGGTCAACAGCCTTAAACTTCAATCGCCCGTCATATTGCCCGATAACCGACTCCAGCGCCGAGGGACAACTGCGTGCGACACCATACACCGTATGCCCGTCGGCCAACAATACCCGGCATATTTCAAGTCCCACGCCACGCGAGCAACCTGTAACAAGATAATTTCCCATCATTCACCTCCTTTTCATCTTGCCGGTACGGGTCATATCCACCGATTCCACACGGCGTATCCTTCTCGGGATTTTGTAATCCTGAAGCACACGCCTCAACTCCTCCCGCAACCGGGCCTCGTCAAACGACGCTCCATCACACATCACGACATCGGAGCACAGCAGGTTGCCGGTCACCGAATTATGACGCCCATAGACTACTGCCTGGGACACCCCCTCAATCCCGAGCAGGGCCTCCTCCACTTCCTCGGGATTGACCTTATAGCCTCCCACATTTATCATCGCACCGCGTCTGCCGGCAAAGCGGAACAGCCCCACCTCACCGCCGACCGTCTCAACCATATCGCCTGTCGGGTAATACCCGTCGACACTCTCCATACCCTCCGTTTCCCCGATGAGTGACACGTGCACCATCAGTTCACCCGACGGGCTGACCTTTACAAGTCCCTCCATCCCTTGCGGTATACGGAAACCTTCGCCACTCGCCACAAGGAGCGACCCCGCCTCTGTCGAGGCATAGATATTGGTGAACCGCGCATTGGGAAACAGACGTTCCAACGACGCATACAGGGATGCGCCTGAACGCTCCCCGCCGAAAGTGACACGCCTCACCGTAGGCAGACTTTCCTCACACGGGAGCAACAGACGGTAAAATGTCGGGGTAGCCGAGATATGGGACACCTCTTTCGCGCGTATAAGATGACACACCTCCCTGCGGCTTACGCCAAACAGCTCTATCATCTGATTTCCGTTGAGGAAAGCCTGAAAAAACACCTGCACCCCCGCCATATGCGACGGATTATAGGCAAGCCCCCATACGTCACTTTCGTGGCGCGCGCCACGACGCACGAGCCGCGTCAGGGCCTCAACCCGATGAGCCACCCTCTTGGGTTGCCCCGTACTGCCCGACGTAAAGAACGTGACACGCGAGGACGACCGGGCCACACGCCCGATCATCTCGGCGACCGACTGTAACCGGGCGTCGCCACACGGCTCCTCGCAGTTTATCTCCATTTCCTGCAATCCATCAATCTCTCCCGCCGACACGTCCGGATCAACGAGCGTGACAGGACAGTCCAAGGACAGCGCACGGACGAGATTCACATACCATGCAAAAAGATTGCCGCTCCTCATCACCGGGAAATACCCGTCGCCGCCATTGACGGCGGAAAGAAGCTGACCGTAGGAATATTCACTACCGTCACGGCATACAAGGAAGCTGCTCATGCTATCCCAAGGCGTTGGTAGAGCTGGCCTACGGTATCAATCACTCCATCCTCAAAGACGTCCACCCCGGTGACATCCTCAATCTTCACCGTCAGCTCGGCGAGGTCAAATGAGTTGAACCCTATATCGTCCCTCAGGCTGTCGCCGACACTCACGGTGTCCAATGGCCCCATCCCGTTATTCGCTCTCACCTCGTTTATAATTTCCAGTATCTTAGCTTTCATAATTGTATATTGTTGGTTTCACTTTATGTTATCCATTATTTCCCGTCTATTTCCCGTCCGGCATCCGGCCGTCAATACGCCGTTCCAGTTCCCGGTACCTCTCGGCACGCGGGATGACGTGCCGCGCCGGGTTCCCGGCATATATGCCTCCTCCTGCAAGCGACCGGGCCACAAGCGACATCGCCCCGACGGCGACGCCCTCGCCGAGGGTGACTCCCGGCAGGATGACCGACCCGCAGCCCACAATCACATGCTTCCCAAATGTCACGGGCGCGTCGGTGACATTTGTCAGTTCCTCGGGCACCATAGGATTTGTCATCCAGCGCCCCGAATAGTCATCGCTGCTCGAATAGATACTCACGCGCCCCGATATGGAACAGAAATCTCTTATCGTCACCTCGGCCGAGCCAAGTATCGTGGTGTGGCACCCTATATGCACGTAACTGCCTATCGTGATGGATTTACCCGCCGACAATATACAGAAGTCATCGATTCTCACATTATCACCGAGAGATATATTACCGGGACAATACAGGCGGCAATAGCGGCTTATCCTCACATTGCGCCCGTAACTTTTCAATCCGAGAGCCGCCAGCTCATCGGCATCATAAAAACTTGTCTTTGACATAAACATCAGCAGGACGTCATCTCCCCGGCACGTCCATAATAAAAAACGACAACGGTGTGGGAAATCTATCGTTTTATCATACATTCAGGTCTTGGCCAACCATTCTCAATGACAAAAACAACAGCTACCCACACCGGGAAACATATACGATGTCCCCCTCAGGTCCGAGGACGACAGCATACACCTGCGGCACGGGTGCCATTGCCTTACCTCCATGAGAACTTCTAACGGCCAAGTTGGAATGTAGAAGACAAAGCAATAACACCTTGTTATAAATTCAATCCGCGGCAAGCCTCCGCAAGCCCGACGGATTTACCGCAAATTTAGTGAAAAATCACTATCTTTGCAATTATTACTCTGATATATCAATGCAACAACAGGATACAACACCGATAAAGCGCACTGTCCTCGACTATGACGACATAGTCGGGATGGCGCCCAAGCTGCGCGGCCACCGCAAGCTCGTCGACCGCATGCTCCGCTGGCTCTCGGTCGACAAGGTCAACTGGATACACGACCACAACTGTGACACCCCCGGAGTGCCGTTCACCGAGGGGCTGCTACGTGACCTCAACATAAAGCTGCGCATCGACAACGAGCAGGTGCTCGACCACCTCCCCGACGGGGCGTTCATCACCGTCAGCAACCACCCTTTCGGCGCGCTCGACGGCATAACGCTCATCAACATCGTCGGCAGCCGACGCCCGACATTCAAGGTCATGGTCAACATGATACTCAACCACATCTCGGCCATGCGCCCCAACTTCATAGCCGTCGATGCCCTCGCCAGTGACGACCCGGCAAAGAAAGCCGTGTCGATGAAGGGCATCAAGGAAGCCATCATGCAGGTGCGACGTGGCAACCCCATCGGATTTTTCCCCGCCGGGGCCGTATCCAAGCTCAACCGCCACGGCCGCATCGAGGACCGCGAGTGGCAGCCATCCATCATCCGGCTCATCGCGCAGCTCAAGGTGCCCGTCATCCCGATATACTTCCACGGCAGCAACTCATGGTGGTTCACGTTCCTCGGCATGGTGAGCTGGCAGCTGCGCACGCTGCGCCTCCCCGCCGAGGTATTCCGCCGCCACGACAAGACGATACACATCTCCGTCGGCGACCCCATATCGGTCGAGGAGCAGCAGGCCCACAGCGACAGCGTCGAGGAGCTGGGCCGGTTCCTTAAAGAGCGCACATACGCGCTACGTTCCATAAAGTAATCACACGACATGCAGGATATAACCCCCGAAATACAGCAGGCCAAGGCCCGGCTCGGCATCATCGGCAACTCCCCACAGCTGCTCGCCGCAGTGTCGCGCGCCATTCAGGTGGCGCCTATCGACCTGTCGGTGCTCGTCACGGGCGAAAGCGGCTCGGGAAAGGAGTTTTTCCCTAAAATCATCCACAATTTCAGCACACGCAAGCACGCCAAGTACATAGCCGTCAACTGCGGGGCCATCCCCGAGGGAACCATCGACTCCGAGCTGTTCGGCCACGAGAAGGGAGCGTTCACCGGCGCGGTCTCCTCGCGCAAAGGCTACTTTGAGGAGGCCGACGGCGGAACGATATTCCTCGACGAGGTGGCCGAGCTGCCACTCACCACCCAGGCCCGGCTGCTGCGCGTGCTCGAGAGCGGCGAGTTCCTCAAGGTAGGCTCATCGACCGTGCAGCGCACCGACATCCGCGTCGTCGCCGCCACCAACGTCGACATGCAGAAGGCCGTCGCCGAGGGCCGATTCCGTGAGGACCTCTACTACCGCCTCTCGACGGTGCTCATCGCCGTCCCGCCGCTGCGCGACCGTGGGGGCGACATCGTGCTGCTGGCGCGCAAGTTTGCCGCCGACTTCGCCGAGAAGTACCGCACCCCGGGCATCACCCTCGACGACTCGGCACGCCGCCTGCTGCTCAACTACCGCTGGCCGGGCAACGTGCGCCAGCTCAAGAATGTCATCGAGCAGGCAGCCCTTTTCGATGCCGGAGCCGAGATTGACGCCACAGCCCTGCAGTCCTATATACCCCACAACGGCACGGTCTACACCCCCGTCGTCACCGCCGACCATTCCCACACGTATGCCTCCGAGCGAGAGTTGCTGTTCAACATGATATTCCGTATGCAGCACGAGATTGACGCCCTGCGCAAGCAGGTGGAGGGAATGACAGCCGCGCCATCGCGCCAGTGCCTCCCCGAGTGCCGCGCCGCCGAATATCCCAAGCCGCAGCACGCCGCCGACCGCCCCTATGCCGACCTGCCCCGCTCGCTGGTCAAATACACGCCCCCGGCACCGGGCATCGCCGACGCCGTGGACATCACGGGCGACGCCGTGGAGGCCGCCCCCGATGCCGCGCTGTCGGGCAAGACCCTTGAGGAGACCGAGCGCGAGACAATACTGCAGGCCCTCGACCGCAACGCGGGACGCCGAAAGGCCACCGCCAAGGAACTCAACATCTCGGAGCGTACCCTATACCGCAAGATAAAGGAATACGGACTTGAATAACCACCCCGACACTATGCCATCAACAAAGACACGCCACGCCATACGCCATGCGCTAAAGCTCGCCATGCTGCTCGCCATGCTCTGCACGTGGCAGAGCTGCCGCATCAGCTACAAGTTCAACGGCGCAGCCCTCGACTACAACCTCTACAAGACGGTCTACGTCTCCAGCTTCCCCATCCGTGCCGCCCTCGTCTACCCGCCGCTGCAGCAGACATTCGAGAACGAGCTGCTCGACTACATCAACCGCAACACGCGCCTGCGCACCGTCGACACCGCCGCCGACCTGCAGCTCGAGGGGGAAATCACGGGCTACAACCTCACCCCACAGGCCGTGACCGAAAACGCATACGCCTCGCAGACACGACTCACCATCACAGTCCGCGTCAAGTACACCGACAACCGCGCCGAGGGAAAGGATGTCGACCAGTCATTCTCGGCCTATCGCGACTTTGACAGCTCGCTGATGCTCACCGACGTGCAGGACGACCTCTGCTCCCAGATAAGCAAGGAACTTGTCGAACTCATATTCAACGCCACATTAGGAGACTGGTAATGACAAGCGACAATCCCACTAACATATCCGGCACATTACGGCAGTTTGCCGACGCGCTCGCCCGTCCCGATGCGCCGCTCACCCTCGCCACAGTCGACGAGCTGCTTCGCGACTATCCCTATTTCACTCTTCCGGCCGCGCTGCTGCTCGCCCGCGACGGAGCGTCGCTCGACCCCGACACGCGCCGCCGTCTCGAGGCCCGCGTGGCCATCTCCGTGCCCGACCGCGACGCCCTGCGCCGCCTCGTCACCCCCGACGGTGACCGCTTCGACTCATTCTACCCCGACGAGCAACCCTCCGCGCCCCTGTCGACCGACGAGGCGATAACGACGTTCATCTCCAACTACGGACAGGCCGACCCCCATGAGGAGGCTCTGCTCGAACGGCTAATCTTCAACCCCACCCCCGACTACGCCCAACTCCTCGCCCGTGAGGAGGAGCGCAGTGTCCCCGAGCCGGTCGACCTTGCCGCCGCCGACACACAGGACGCCCTCATCAACGCCTTCATCCTCAAGTCCCGACAGGAACACGACACCCCTGTAGGGACGCGGCGTACCGCGTCAGTAAACGCCACGCCCGACACTGACGCCACCCCCAACCCCGCCGAAACCGCCCCAGTGCAGCAGCCTCAGGAGACCGCCGACGATACTCTCCTGAGCGAAAGCCTCGCCAAAATCTACATCCGTCAACGCCGTTACACCAAGGCATATGAAATTATCCGCAATTTAAGTTTGAATTATCCGGAAAAAAGTATTTACTTTGCAGACCAATTGCGTTTCTTGCAGAAACTTATCATTAATCAACAACACAACAAGTAACATACCGAAATGTACGCTTTATTTATCGTTCTGACCATCATCGCGTCGCTGTTGCTCATCGGCGTAGTCCTCATCCAGAAGTCAAAGGGTGGCGGTCTGTCATCCTCATTCGCCGGTTCCAACCAAATTATGGGCGTGCGCCGCACCAACGACTTCATCGAGAAGGCCACATGGACCCTCGCAGCCATCATCTGCATCCTCTCCATCGCCTCAGCCTTCGTGATGCCCCGCAACCTCGTGCAGCAGACCCGCGTAGAGGCCGCCGCTCCCCAGCAGACCCAGGCCGCCGACTTCAACACTCAGGCCGCTCCCGCCGCCGAAGCCCCCGCCGCTCCTGCTCCTGCTCCTGCTCCCGCTCCCGCACCTGCTCCCGCCGAATAATTCGCAGCAAGATATTCCCTCCTGATGTAGGGACATGCCTTTGGCATGTGGAATAAGGTATACACCCATCCCATGTAGGGACGCGGCGTGCCGCGTCAGCATACGCCAAGGCAACACATATCCCCGAAACATACCACGCAAATAAGTCGAAGACTTTTATTTACGTTAACCCCACACTAAGCAAAAAGCGAGGAGAATCGTCAGATTCCCTCGCGTTTGCGTTGTGTGGGGACATGCCTCGAAGAGGCTAACTCCCTATCACCCACCTCCCCCCGCCAATGCCCGCAACACTCCCCCCGCAGTTCCTCGACATGATCTCCGCATATCCGGCGATGGACGGCCTCGCCGACGCCTTGCGCGATGAGCCGGAGGTCTCGGTGCGCGTCAACCGCCGCAAAGGCATCGCCGTGCCCGACGGTGCCGACCGCGTGCCGTGGTGTCGCGACGGATTCTATCTCGACACGCGCCCGCGCTTCACCTTCGACCCCGCCCTACATCAGGGGCTTTACTACGTGCAGGACGCCTCCTCCATGATACTCTCCGAGGTCGTGCGCCGGCTGAGCCGGGGGATGACCGCTCCGCGCTACCTCGACGCGTGCGCCGCCCCCGGCGGCAAGACCACAGCCGCCATCGACACCCTCCCCGACGACGCCATTGTCGTAGCCAACGAGTACGTCCGCTCACGCGCCATGACACTCCGCGAAAACATCATCAAGTGGGGCGCGCCCAACGTCATCATCTCCACCGGCGACACCGCGCGCCTGTCGCGCCTGCGGGGAGCATTTGACATCATCGCCGCCGATGTCCCCTGTTCCGGCGAGGGTATGATGCGCAAGGACGCCGAGGCCATCGCCCAATGGACCCCTGCGCTCGTCGACGAGTGCGCAGCCCGTCAGCGCGAGATTGTCGCCAACCTCTGGCCCGCGTTGCGCCCCGGCGGCTACCTCGTCTACAGCACCTGCACCTTCAACCGCCGCGAGAACGAGGAGATGGTCGCCCACATGGTCGACACCCTCGGCGCAGAGCCTGTCGACCTTGACCTGTGCGCCGACTTCGCCAGTATCGCCCCCGGCATCGACACCCCCTATCCCTGCTGCCGCTTCATGCCCCACCGCCTGCGCGGCGAGGGCCTCTTCCTCGCCATCCTCCGCAAACCCGACACTACCCCTGGCAACCTCTCCACGCGCGACAACAATCTCATCCCTCACGCAAACGCCCTCTCCCACGACAACACTCTCAAATGCGACAACAGCCAATCCCGCTATAGCCGCTCTGCACGCGACAACCGCTCGTTCCGAGACAACCAACCCCAACGCGACAGCCGCTCCCCGCGTAAAGGCAAAAACCGCCCCGACACAGCCGCCGCAAAAGTTCCTGCCGAGCTTACCCGACTCCTCACCCCCACCCTCGACTGGACCTACACCGCCACCCCATCGGCCATCACCGCATTCCCCGCCCACGGCGCAGACCTCCTCGCCGAGTGCCGCCGCCATCTCGACATCATCCACGCCGGCGTTGAAGTCGCCACCCTCAAAGGCCGCGACTACATCCCCTCCCACCCCCTCGCCATGACCACCGCCCTCGCTCCGACTTCGATTATAAGACCTATTGGACTTATTCGACCTATTAGCCCTACCCCCCTAAAAGCCCCTAAAGACCTTAACGACATTAAAGACCTTAAAGCCCCAATCTACCCCACCGTAGAAGTCGACTACCCCACAGCCATCGCCTACCTCCGCCGCGAGTCCCTCACCCTCCCCGACGCCCCCCGAGGCCTCATCCTCCTCACCTACGGTCACCACCCCCTCGGCTTCGCCAAAAACCTCGGCAACCGCGCCAACAACCTCTATCCCCCCGAACTTCGCATCCTCTCCACCCACACCCCCGACACTCCCCCTGCCATCCTTCCAAACGACACCCATACCCCACAATCGTAGGGACGCAACGTTCCACATGAAAATTTGATTATTCAAATCATAATTATTATATTTGCAATAATTACATTTACAATAATCAAGATTATGGATACCGACATTATAGCCAACCCCTTTGTCGTGGGAAGGTATGTCTCGCCACAGTATTTCTGCGACCGTGAGCACGAGACCTCACTACTGATCAAGCATATTGACAACGGGCGCAACGTCGCCCTCATCTCGCCGCGACGAATGGGCAAGACGGGGATTATACGCCACGCTTTCAGCCAAGGAGACTTGAAAGAACGGTATCACCTTATTTTCATAGACATATATGCCACCTCGTCGCTGCCCGAACTCACCTACATGCTCGCCAAGGCGGTATACGACGACCTTAAATCAAAACGGCAGGCATGGTTTGAACGCTTCTCGCAGGTCGTGCGCTCGCTGCGCATGGGATTTAAGATTGATGCCACCAGCGGAGAGCCGACATTTGACATCGGGCTTGGCGACATATCCGCCCCCGAGGAGACCCTCGACGAGATATTCCGCTATCTTGAGGAGGCCGACCGTCCCTGCGTGGTGGCAATCGACGAGTTCCAGCAGATAGGCAACTATCCCGAAGAAAACGTCGAGGCTCTGCTGCGCACAAAGATACAGACATGCCGCAACACTCAGTTCATATTTGCCGGTAGCAAACGCCATGTCATGGGCAACATGTTCCTCTCCTCCTCAAAGCCATTCTATCAGAGCGCGATAATCATGGGACTCGACCCGATACCCGAGGAGCGGTATGTCGAATTTGCAGTGCGGCTGTTCGGCGAGCGCGGCAAGTCAGTCGACCCCAACGTAGTGTCGCATGTCTACAGTCGGTTTGACGGCTGCACGTGGTTTGTGCAGATGATGATGAACGAGCTGTTTGCCATCACCCCCGACAGAGGATATTGCGGACAAGAAGCGGTAGACACGGCTTTCGACAACGTGATACAGTCGCAAGAGGGTGCCTATACGGCGATACTGTCGCGCCTCTCCCCCCGGCAGAAAGTCATCCTGCAGGCGATAGCACGCGAGGGTGTCGCCTCCGCCATCACCTCAGAGGAGTTCATTGCCCGCTACAGTCTTGGCTCCGCAAGTTCCGTGCAGGCAGCCGTCAAGCCCTTGCTCAAAAACGACATACTCACCCGCGAGGACGACACCTACCGCGTCTACGACTACTTCTTCCGCGAGTGGATGGCGACCGTCTATTGATTTTTTCACGGTTTTTGTAATCTTTTTTGCTTAGTTGGGTGTTATATCACTGTCGCGGCTTTCGGGCCGTGGCGACAAAAGTGTACACAATGAGATTATTTGTCAAACAGTTTTTCAATATCCAACGATGAAAAAAATCTTACTTTTCGTGGCAGTTGCCGCATCTCTCTCCTTTGCAGCATGCAGCAGCGCAGACAAGGCCGCCAACGAGTCGGCCGACTCTTTCAAGTCAAAAATCGAGAACTGCACCAACCCCGACAGCCTCAAGATATACGTCGAGCAGGCCAAGGAATATGCCCAGAAGCTCATCAGCGAGGGCAAGGTAGACGAGGCCAAGAAATACCTAAACGACATACAGCCCACCGTGGAGAAGTATGCTCCCTCGCTCGCCGGCACTCTTTCGACTGTCAAGAACCTTGTTGACAAGGTGCCCGCATCGGCCGAAAGCGCAACCGACGCAGCCACCGACAGCCTCAAGTCGGCCGCCTCTGACGCCGTCAACGCCGCAGGCGATGCCGTCAATGCAGCCGGCGACGCTGTGAGCGCCAAAGCCAACGAGGTGAAGGATGCCGCCACCGACAAGGCCAACGAGGTGAAGGATGCCGCCACCGACAAGGCCAACGAGGTGAAGGATGCCGCCGCCGACAAGGCCAACGAGGTGAAGCAGAACGTCAAAGATGGTGTTGACAACGCCAAGCAGAAGAGTGCCGACGCCATCCAGAGCGCAGCCGACAAGGCCAAGGAAGCCCTCGGCAAGTAACCGACATCAAAAATAAGTCGAAGACTTTAACTTAGGTTAACCCCACACTAAGCAAAAAGCGAGGAAAATCGTCAGATTTCCCCGCTTTTGCGTTGTATGGGGTGCCAGTGCCACGCACCGTAGGATTCCTCGGAGAGGATATATCCCTTGCAGCCAATCTTGACACACTGTCATAACATTATTTAGCAGCCGGGGATTGTCACTTTGGCACAAGATTTGTTATAGATACATTGGGCAATCGTGACAACACACCCCAAGCCTTAGGGTCGCGACCTGTCGCGACCGCGAATAGGACGGCTGCCCTGAAACATGAAATATTTAATCACTTAATAAAACTACAGTTATGGAAAAGATTCAACCGGGCAAATACGTGGAACTCGGATACGACCTCTACGAAGTAAGCCCCAACGGCGAGAAACTCGTCCACCAGACCGACGAGAAAGATCCCGAAAAGATAATATTCGGCGTGACACGCGGCATGATTATACCCCTCGAAAAGGCCATCGACGGCCTCGCCGTGGGCGACACGTTTGATGTCACAGTCGAGGCCAAGGAGGCTTTCGGCCCCCGCGACCCCGAGCAGATCGCCGAGCTTGAAAAGGACATCTTCGAGGTAGACGGCAAGTTTGACGCCGACGTTATCAAGAAAGGCGCCATCGTGCCCATGATGACCGCCGACGGCTACCGCATCAACGGCGTGGTGCTCGACGTCACCGACGACAAGGTGAAGATGGACTTCAACCACCCCCTCGCAGGTAAGGACGTGCGCTTCTCCGGCAAGATTATCACCGTGCGCGACGCCACCCCCGAGGAACTACAGCCCCAGCACGGATGCGGCTGCGGATGCCACGACGACGCCTGCGGTGACTCGTGCGGCTGTGACGACCACAGCCACTGCGGCGACAGCTCCTGCGGCTGCGGCCACTGATTCTCCCCAAATCACAAAAATAGGGTCGCGACCTGTCGCGACCCTATTTTGTTTTGAGGGTGTTGCAAAACAGCCAAACACCCTCTTTGTTTTACTGCCCTGTCGCCAACTGCGACGTGGCGATAAGATATTCCGTGAGCTTCACCTGATACTCCGCGTATGCCTCAGTGTAGTCGTCGCAGCTCTGACGGTGCAGTGCCTCGGCGGCAAGCAGGTCGGTGATGGTCGTTGTGCCCGCGCTGTAGAATACGCGATACAGCCGCAGGTTCTCGGCCGACTGCCCTATCGACTCCATGGCGATGGCTGCCTTGCGCTGCGCCGCCGTCAGATCATCCCACGCCTTGCGCATACCTATCTCGATAAGCTCTGCATAGTCGTCAAGCTCTATCCGTGCGGTCTGCGTCTCGAGTTTACGCCGTTTCATGGCATGTGAGCCGCCCCACCATCCCGAGATAGGGATATTCACCGCCACAAACACCGCCCCATAGCCATGGTTGGTGTCGAGCGCGTTCTGATAGAAATACCCCGCGCCGGCACCCACCATAGGCAGGTTCTTGCCAAGTTCCATGCGCTGTCGCAGCTTGGCGGCGTCGAGGTTCTTCTCCAGCAGCTGATACTGCGGGCTTTCGGCTATGCATGTCGACGGCTCACGGTACAGGTCATACGGTATCCCTATCGAGTCGGGAGCCTCCACAAAGTCGATATCCACCGATGTCGAGTCCGCGCCGATATATTGTGCCAACACCATCCCGCAGAGGGCGATGCCATTGTCGAGGTCCACCTTGTCGGCGCGTAGCTGGTTGAGCCTAAGCCGGGCTTCCAGCAGGTCATTGGCGGTTATCAGCCCCGCGTCGAGGGCCGCCTGCACGTCATGGCACAGCGAGTCCACCGCCGTCATGGCGGCGTCAAGCGTGCGACGCTTGGCCCTGAGTGCGGCAATCTGCCAGTAATACTTGTCGACCGTCAGCACCACGTCGTCGGCGGTCTGACGCCGTTGCAGCTCGCTTACCGCCACGCCTATCTCGGCCAGTTTGTTGCCGTTGACAATCTGGCCGCCCATAAACACGGGCTGAACGGCCGTCACCCCGCCGTTGACCGACTTGTCAAAAAACGACACCGTGAGGAAGTCGAGCACGCCAAACTGTATCACACCCTTGTTTGACTTGAAGGCAAACCCCGTGGCGTTTATCTGCGGGAAATACTTGGTGAACGCCTCCTTGCGTGTCTGCTCGGCCATGCCGACGGCATTGCGCGCCGTGCGTATCTTGACATTGTTTTCAAGTGCCATACGCCGGCACTCTTCAAGCGACATCGGGGCCGTCTGCGCCGACATCGACGACACGAGCGACGATATTATGGCAACGATTGCCACTGCCATATGACGATATGCTGTTTTCATTGTGCTACGGTATTTGTATTGTTGCCCGCGCCCTTGGGTGATGTCTTCCAGTAGGCGATCGGTATGAATGTCAGTATATAGACCATCGTGATAAGCGTGCCCCAGAATATTACGATGCCCATCGGCTGCCACAGGCCGCTCGCGCTCAACGCCATCGGCACGACACCCATCGACGCCGCCGAGGAGGTCAGGAAGATGGGGCGCATACGCCGCTTGGCCGACGCGAGGCTCGCGTCACGCGGCGACAGTCCCTCGGTGCGCTGCAGCTCGTCGGCATAGTCTATCATGATGATGGCGTTGCGCACCAGGATGCCCATGAGGCTTATAAGCCCGAGCGTGCACGTGAGGCTCAGCACCATGTTCTGCACCACAAGCCCGAATGCCATGCCCGGCAGACACAGCAGCAGGCACCCCACAAGCAGCAACGACACCCCGACCCGCTTGTAGTGCATAAGCAGGATGAAAAATATAATGACCGACGCCATCAGCAGCGCGGTGAGGATATTGGGCAATATATCCATGGTCTGTGACCACTCGCCGCCATAGGCTATCTTGTACCCCTCGGGCAGCGGCAACTCCTTGAGCCGCTCTTGCAGCTGGCGGGTGAGGTTGATGGCATTGTCCCCGCGCTCCATCTCCGACATCACTGTCACTGTGGGGATGCCGTTGCGGTGTGACAGCTGCCCCCGGCACCATGTCGGCACGACCTTGGCAAACTGGCTCACAGGCACATTCTCAAAGTCGACGACCGATATGCGCTCCGAGCCGAGCTGCCCGGCGTCCGAGGCGTGGGCGCTCCGCGTCTTGGCCACCACGGGAATGCCATAATCCCCTTCCCACACCGTGGCGAGCGGCAGCCCGTCGGAGGTATACCTCATCGCAAGCGTGAGCTGCACGAGTGTCGAGTTAAGCCCGAGACGCGACATGGCGTCATTGTCGGCCTGTATCTCGGTCACCATCTGCGGCTCGGCAAGGCTCGACCTCACGAGCTTAAGCTCCGGCATACTCCTCATTATCGAGGCTATCGAGTCGGAAATCTGCTGCAACGTCCCGTAATCCGGCCCGCTGACACGCACCTCCACCGGATTCTGCGCCATCGAGTAGCTCAACTGCTTGAATCTCACGATAGCATCGGGAAAATATGAGCAATATCGCGGCGTGTACTCGTTGAGCACATCAATGGTTGCCGCGCTACTCACGGTGTTGACGATAAATTGCGCATAGTTTGGGCCCCCGACCTCGGGAGTGTAGGTGGTCTGGAATCGCGGCGAGCTGCACCCGTGGAATATCGCCACCGACACCACGCGTTTGTCCCGCCTAAGTATGGAGGCCATCGAGTCGGCCACCTGCGACGTGCGCTCAAGCGGCGTACCGGTCGGTAGTGTTATCTCCACGGCAAACTGGTTGCGCTCGGCGATAGGCATCAGCTGTATCGGGCGCTTGACAAGCACCACCAACCCGAGTATCACGGTCACAATCCCGATGACGATTACCGTCTTTGGAAATTTGAAGCACACATCTATGAGCCTGTCATATCCACCCTGCAACGCCTTGAGAAACGAGAAATGCTTCTTCCCGGCCATCCCCGCCGCCTTCTGCGGCTTTATAAGGTGGTACTGCATCAGCGGCACAAGCATCTCGGCCACAAAAAGCGAAATAAACAGTATGATGGTGATGCTCCACGGGAAGTCGGTCAGGAAGTCGCGCATCATCCCGGTCATGGTGATAAGGAACGGGAAAAACGTGATGGAGATGGCGAGCGTCGCCGATATGATGGCCTTGAAAAACTCGGTCGCGCTCGACAGTGTGGCGCTCTTGCGGTCAACCCCCTGCGAGAGCAGCTCCACATAGTTGTCAATGATTACCACCGAGTTGTCCACTATCATGCCGAGCGACACGATGAGGCACGCCAGCGTGACGGTGTTAAGCTCGATGCCGAGCACATAGAACAGTCCCAGCGAGATAAATATCGTGATGGGTATGGTCGAGGCCGCTATAAGGGCCACCCGCAACGGCAACAGCAGCACGATGGCCACAAGCACCCCGACAACGGCTATCAGCAGCTCGGTCAGGAAGTCGGTCACGCTGTTGTTGACATCCTCCGGCTGGTTGGTAATGCGGAACAGCTTCACGTCGTCGGGAAGAGTGGTCTCGAAAGCCGTGATTTTCTCCTCGACACGCTTGCCCATCTCGACGACATTCTTGCCATCCTTTATCTCCACGCTCAACACGAGCGACTTGACCCCGTTATTGGTGACAAAGCTCGTCGGCGTGGGGTATTCCTTCTCCACCCGCGCGATATCACCAAGCCTCACAGCCTCGCCGCCGGGGGTGGAAAACACTATCTGGTCTGCCACCTCCTTGACCGAGTTGAAAGCCCGGCTCACCCTTATGGGGGAGGTGTAGCCGTCCGAGCGCAGTTCGCCTCCCGTGGTCGAGAATCCCTGTGCCGCCAGCGACAGTGCTATTGTCTTTTCCCCGATGCCGTATTGCGACAGCTTCGCCGGGTCGACATACACCGCTATCTGCTCATGACGGTCACCGTACACCGTCATGCGTCCCACGCTCTCTATGTCACGCAGGCGGTCCTTGAGGTCATCCATATAGTCGCCAAGTTCCCGGTAGGTCTTGTCATCGCTCGACATCGTGATCAGCAACGCCGACGTGGCCCCGAAGTCCGAGATTACCTCCATCCCGAGCACCCCCTTGGGTAGTTTCATCTTTACCTCGCCCAGGCCGGCCCTGAACTTGTTCCAGAACTGCTCCGTGTCGGTGACATTCTCGTCAAGCTCGACATAGATGATCACCATGCCCGACTTGGTGTCGCTCTTGGTGTCACTCTTCTTCACCTCCTTGAACGAGAACACATACTCCTCCAGCGGCTTGGTGACCTCCTGCTCTATCTGCTCGGCCGTAGCCCCGGGATACACCGCCGCCAGCACACCCTCGGTGACGGTGTAGGTGGGAAACTCGTTCTTGTCGATGACCGCCAGTGAGTAGACGCCAAACGCCACCAGGCAGCACACTATCATTATCACCACCGAACTGTAACGGTAGCCCCACGCCACAATCGGGGCGGGTTTCAGCGACGGACGGGGCTGTGGAGTCCCGCCGGCGGTGGATTTGTCCTCTGATGATGCCATAGCCGATTATCAATTTACCGGTTCAACCTTCATTCCCTCGCTCACTTTCTGCTGTCCCGACACAATCACGCTGTCCGACGCCTCGATGCCCCCGGTGACGGCAATCCCGTCGTCGGTCATGCCGCCGATGGTGACATAGCGCTTGCGTGCCGTGCCATCCTTGCATAGCCATACAAAGTTGCGGTTATCAGCCGCCAGCAACACAGCCTTGACCGGCAACACAATCTCGTGCGATGCATCCTGTGCCGTGGAGAGGCTGACCGAGCACACCATCCCCGGCAGCAACAGCGAGTCGGGATATTGCCCGAGGTCAAGTTTCACCGTGTACGACCGTGTGACGGGGTTGGCCGACACCCCCTTCTCGGAGATGACGGCAGGTATCGTGCCAATAGCCGCGCTGCTGCTCGTGACGACCCCCTTGTCGCCGACATTCAGCCGTGATATCTCATTTTCGGGCACGGAGATGGCGACTTTCAGCTTGCCTGTGGTCATGATGTTTACCACAGGTACACCCGGCACGACATTCTGCCCCTCGTTCACGAGTTTTTGGGAGATTACGCCCTGATGAGGGGCGGTAAGCCGTGAGTCCGACATCGCCTTGCGCGCTATCGCGGTAGCCGAGCGTGCCTGCTTGACCTTGCTCTGCACATCGACCCACTTTATCTCGGCAAGGGCTTTCTGGTCATGCAGTATCTTCATGCGCCGGTAGGCGTCGTTGGCCTCCTCCTCTTCGGCAAGGGCGATATCATAGGCATTCTGTAGTGACGTGGCGTCGAGCTGCGCTATCGCCTGCCCTTTGGCCACCTTGTCGCCGACCTCCACGTATACCCTGCTGACCGTCCCCGCCACTGGAAAGCTCAGCGGGGTCTCGGTCCCGGCCTCTATCGTGCCGGGATATGCCGTGCTTCCCGCATCGCGGGCTACAGCCGCGCTCAGTGTCTTCACTCTCACGGGACTTTCGGCCTGTGTCTCCCGATGGTGACACGACAGCAGCGTCGTCGCCATAAGTGCGGCCGTGATGAATACAAGTGGTTTCATATACATGTTCGTGTTAACTTATACGGATGAATATTTGATAATATTAACGTTTTCACGCCCGATAAGTTTACTCCGCCCACCCCCGCACGCGACCCATAAATGGAAATCGGTTGTTGTATTTTCAATACAAACATCGTACCTTTGCAATACCCCCTTAGAAAAATAATGAGACAGGTAAAACCAAAAAAAGCCCTCGGGCAACATTTTCTCACCGACGAGACCGTGGCACAGCGCATCGCCGCCACCCTCGACGGCTATCCCGACCTCCCCGTCCTCGAAGTCGGACCCGGCATGGGAGTGCTCACCAAGTACCTCCTTGGCCGCGACCTCCTCGTGGCCGAGATTGATGACGAGAGCGTGGCCTACCTACGCGCCACCTACCCCACCCTTGACGGCCGCATCATCGAAGGCGACTTCCTGCAGATGAATCTCCACGACCTATACGGCGACCGCCCGTTCTGCGTCATCGGCAACTACCCTTACAACATCTCCTCCCAGATATTCTTCAAGGTGCTCGACTACAAGGACCAGGTCCTCTGCTGCTCCGGCATGTTGCAGAAAGAGGTCGCCGAGCGGCTTGCCGCCGGTCCCGGCTCCAAGGTCTACGGCATCCTGAGCGTCCTGCTGCAGGCATGGTACAAGGTCGAATACCTCTTCACCGTCGACGAGAACGTCTTCAACCCGCCACCCAAGGTGAAGTCGGGCGTCGTCAGGCTCACCCGCAACGACGTCACCTCGCTCGGATGCGACGAGCGGCTGTTCAAGACAGTCGTCAAGACCTCTTTCGGCCAGCGGCGAAAGACCCTGCGCAACTCCCTGCGCGGCCTCGTTCCCGCCGACCGGCCACTGCCCGACCTGCCCGTCATGGCCAAGCGTCCCGAGCAGCTCGGCGTCGCAGAGTTCATAGACCTCACCAACCTCATTGCCTCCCTCCGCCAATAGCCCATGAAGGAATACACGCCCGAATACATGGAGCACATCCGTTCCATCATCGCCCATCACGACGAGGACGCCGCCCGCCGCGAGCTTGCCGAGCTACACCCAGCCGACATCGCCGAGCTTTATCAGGACCTTGACCTCGACGAGGCCGAGTTCCTCTACAAGCTGCTTGACGAGGACACCGCCGCCGACGTCCTGATGGAACTTGACGAGGACGACCGCCGCAAGCTCCTCAGCAACATGCCCGCCGAGGAGATAGCCAAGCAGATCGACCACCTCGACACCGACGACGCCGTCGACATCATCCAGGAACTCGACGAGGAGGACCGCGACGAGATTCTCGCCCACATCGAGGACTCCGAGCAGGCCGGCAACATCGTCGACCTACTCCAGTATGACGAGGACACCGCCGGCGGCCTCATGGGCACCGAGATGATAGTCGTCAACGAGAACTGGAGTATGCCCGAGTGCATCAGGCAGATGCGCATCCAGGCCGAGGACATGGACGAGATATACTACGTCTACGTCGTCGACAACGACTACAAGCTGCGCGGCGTCTTCCCACTCAAGAAGATGATAACCCACCCATCCGTCTCCAAGATAAAGCACGTCATGGAGAGCGACCCCGTCTCCGTCAAGGCCGACACCCCCATCGACGAGGTCGCCCTCGACTTCGAGAAGTACGACCTCGTGGCCATGCCGGTGGTCGACTCCATCGGCCGCCTCGTGGGACGCATCACCGTCGACGACGTCATGGATCAGGTGCGCGAGTCGACCGAGCGCGACTACCAGTTGGCATCGGGTCTCTCCACCGACGTCGAGACCGACGACACCCTATTCACACAGACCAAGGCACGCCTGCCATGGCTACTCATCGGCATCGCAGGCGGCATCGGCAACTCCATCATCCTCGGCAACTACGAGGGCAACCTCGCCGCAGTCCCCGCCCTCGCCGCCTTCATACCCCTCATCGGCGGCACAGGCGGCAATGTCGGCATACAGTCGAGCGCCATCGTCGTGCAGGGCCTCGCCAACGGCACCCTCGACATCAAAAACTCCGGCCGCCAGATACTCAAGGAACTCGGCGCGGGACTCATCAACGCCACACTCATATCCCTGCTGGTGTTCATCTACAACCTCCTCGTCAACCCCTCACAGCACATCGCCACCATCGCCGTCTCCGCCTCCCTCTTCGCCGTCGTCATATTCGCCTCCGTCTTCGGCACATTCGTCCCCCTCACCCTCGAGCGCCTCAAGATAGACCCCGCCCTCGCCACCGGCCCATTCATCTCCATCACCAACGACATCATCGGCATGGTCATCTACATGTCCATCTCCTGGCTGCTCCTGTCAAGCTTCGCCTGATAATCCTCTCTCCACATGACCCATAACAATCGCCCCGACCTATCCGATTGAATGGCACATGACATGTCACCCGTCCGGATGGCGTGAACCATCGCCGACGCGGCGGCGTTATACCCGTAGCCACGTTTCTCAACAAAGGGTATATTATGAAAGTCGGATTTTTTGTCCCATGCTATGTCGATATGCTTGCCCCGCAGGCGGCAATATCGAGCTACGAGCTGTTACGGCGGTTTGACGGCATAGACCTCCGCTATATCGAGCGAGCAACCTGCTGCGGGCTCCCCATGACCGACATGGGATATGACCGCAAGGCATGCGCCATCGAGCGACGCCTTGTCGAGATGCTGTCGGGCTATGACTACATCGTCATCCCATCAGGCATATGCACCGACCAGATACGCAACCACCTCAACCAGGTGCAGCAGACCCCCGAAGTGGACCATATCAGGGCCACCACCCATGACATCGTGGACTTCCTCCACGACGTGCTGCAGGTGAAGAGCCTCCCGTGGGCACACTTCCCCCACCGTGTCGCGCTCCACAACGGATGTCACTCCCTGCGCTCCCTGAGGCAGGCCCGTGCGTCGGAGCTGGTGATACCCGACTACTCCAAGACCGAGGATCTGCTCAGGCTCGTCGACGGACTGGAGGTCGCCTACGCCACCAGGCGCGACGAGTGCTGCGGCTTCGGCGGCACGTTCTCGATATGGGACGAGAGCTGCTCAGGGCAGATGGGCCTCGACAAGGTGAGCGACTATGCCCGCAACGGCCTGCATTATGTCACCTCGGCCGACTTTTCATGCCTGCTCCACCAGCAGTGCGTGGCACGCAAATACGGAGTCGACATAAAGACCTACTATATAGCCGAAATACTTAACGGAGACGCCATATGAGCCAAGTCAACCAAGTCCGCCTCGGGGCGCGGTTCATCGCCGACGAGCCCCACCGCGCAAGCCACGACCGATGCCTGTGGGCGGCACGTATGCGCCGCGACACCGTGGCACGCGCCACCCCCCGTTGGGAGGAGATGCGCCAGCTCGCCTCCCAGATAAAGATGCACACCCTGTCACACCTCGACGAATACCTCGAGCAGTTTGAGCGAAACCTCATCGCCAACGGCGTCCACGTCCATTGGGCTAAAGATGCCGACGAGCACAACCGCATCATCCTCGACATATTCCGCAGCCACAACGTCAAGACCGTGACCAAGGGAAAGTCGATGCTGATGGACGAGTGCGGTATGCGCGAGTACCTCCACGAGCACGGCATCGACATCTACGAGGCCGACCTCGGCGAGCGCATACAGCAGCTCGACCGCCAGCGAGCATCCCACATCGTCATGCCCGCCATCCACAAGCTACGAGAGGATGTCGCGAGGCTCTTTGCCGAAAAACTCGGCAGCGACCCCGACATCACCGAACCGGCCTACCTCAACAGCGTCATGCGCCGTGACATGCGCCGTAATTACATCAAGGTCGACGCCGGCATGAGCGGCGTCAACTTCGGCATCGCCGAGACCGGCGGGATAGTCGTGTGCACCAACGAGGGCAACGCCGACATAAGTGCCGCCCTGCCCCCGCTCTATGTCGCCAGCATGGGCATCGAGAAGCTCATACCGCGCCAGAGCGACCTGCCGCTGTTTATCCGCCTGCTCTCACGTAGCGCGCTTGGACTTGACATCACCCAGTACACATCCCATTATCACGGCCCGCGCCCCGGTCAGGAGATGCATCTCGTCATCGTCGACAACGGTCGCTCCGACCGGCTCGCCTCGCCCCACTGGCAGGTGTTGAAGTGTATGCGTTGCGGCGCGTGCATGAACACATGCCCCGTCTTTCGCCGCACCTCCGGACTCAGCTACGACGCCCCCTACATGGGTCCCATCGGCATAGTCCTTGAGCCGAGCTACGACCTACACCGTTATGCCCGCCTCCCCTACTCATGCACCCACTGCGGTTCATGCGGCGACGTATGCCCCGCAAAGGTGCCCATCCCCGACCTCGTGTTCTACTGGCGCGAGGTCATCGTCAACGCCCGTCAGGACGAGCCGGCCCACCGTGCCGAGGAGACCGCCATGGAGCTGGTGCTCCGCAACGCCACCACATTCCACCATGCCGAGCGGCTCGGCCTGTGGGCCCTCCGCAACCTCCCCTCCCCCCTCCTCGACTCCCGCCTCAACCCCTGGGCCACCCACCACGCCAACCCCACCCCTCCCGACGAAACCTTCACCCAATACTACTACAAAAAGAAAAAAGATACCCCCTAATATATAAGCCCTATTGGACTTATTGGCCCTATTAGCCCTATTAGCCCCCCTCTTAAAGACCCTAAGGCCCTTAAAGACCTTACCCCCCTTAATAAAAGATTATGCATTATGAACTCAGACTCACGCATTAACAGCTCCCGCGACGCCATCCTCGCCCGCATCCGCCGCAACCACCCGGCCCCGGAGCCCCTCCCCGACGTCCCCATGTACGACATCGCGGGCGACCCCGTCGACAACTTCCTCAAAAAACTCGCCGCCTTCGACGGCAAGGCCCTCCAATTCCCCGACCGCGACAGCGCCCTCCGCTGGCTCGACGCCAACATCGACCTTGAGGGCAAAGTCGTCTTCTCATCCCTCCCCGACTGGCAGGGCAACCTCCCCATCGACAAGGTAGCCGACCCCCATGCCGCCCACGTCATCGACACATGCGTCGCCCGGGGACTCATGGGCGTAGGCGAGATGGGAGCCGTATGGGTCACCGACGAGAGCCTCGGCAAAGGCGCGTGCGCCCTCATGGCCACCGACCTCTACCTCCTCCTTGACCAAGCCGACATCCTCCCCGGCATGCACCAGGCCTACGCAGCCCTCGACCTCCGCGCCCAACCCTACGGATCATTCTTCACTGGCCCATCAGCCACCGCCGACATCGAGGCCGTCCGCGTCACCGGCGCCCAAGGCCCCGTCACCCTCACCGTCCTACTCCACCAATAAAAGCCCCAACACCCCTATTAGGCTTATTAGCCCTATTTGACCTATTAGCCCTATCCCCTCCCTTAAGGACCTTAAAAGACCTTATACCCCCTTAAGGTTGCAAAATTCTCAAATTATGCCTATATTTGCGCGATATTTACACTTTTAATCCAATTACACTTTCAAAATGAAAACCAGCAAGATTCTCTTACTGTGTCTCATGGCACTTTTCATCACCATCACCACAACAGCCTGCGGCGATGACGACAAAGACACCGACATCGACCGCAACGCACTCGCCGGACGGTGGGAATGCACCGACTGCGACGTCACCGAAATTAAAAGCGTCGGCGGCCTTGAACTCCCCGAGTTCATCACCGACATGATAGAAGACCAGCTCGAAGACGACATGATAGGCTCAGTCCAGGAAATCTCGGCCGACGCCAAGCTCGAAGGCAACGTCCTCATCCTCCCCGGCTCAGGCATAAAATGGACCATCCTCAACCTCACCGACGACTACATGAAAATCCAATACAACACCTCCACCACCTCAGGCAGCTACGGCATCGACATGACAGTCATCGCCGAGTTCAAGAAACTCTAACCCGACCTCCCGTGCGGGCGCTATACATAGCGCCCGCACCCACGACAAAACGCCCAACAAAAATAAGTCGAAGACTTTTATTTAAGTTAACCCCACACTAAGCAAAAAGCGAGGAAATCAGATGATTTTCCTCGCTTTTGCGTTGTGTGGGGCCACAAAAACCAAGCAACAGAATATTCCTCGGAGAGGATAAATCCCTTGTCGGGAAAAACTCTGCACTTTGCCCTTTGAATTTTGCACTCAATCATCAACCGACAGCACCTTGCTGAACCCGCCCAGCAGGTTGAACTTCAGCTCAACCCCGTCATCCAGCGTCACCTCATACCCCGATGACTTCTTCTTGATTTTCACAACCTTCTGCCCCGCAAAATTCTTATTCAGGTAATTGCGGATAGGCTTCATCACCAGCCCTTCCGGCACCTCGCGAGTCTTGCAGTCCACCGACGTCCACTTGCCCTTGTTGCTGAACTCAATCTTCGTCCCGTTCACCAACTTCACATCATAGTCCGTCTTCTTCAGCAAGTGACGGTCAACCTTTATCATCGCCACCTTACCCTTCGGGAAATACTTCGTCAACATCTCCTGCGCCTCCTGCGGCAGATTGCTCCGGTCGAGCGTATACTTGTCAGCCCGCGCCGCCCCGGCAAAAACAACAGCCATCAGCAGCGCCATCAAAATCTTCTTCATAACATCAATTTTTAATTACACTTGATAATATAATGCCCCATCCCCCAAATAAGTTCCTTTGAAATCCCATTAATTTCAATTACATTTGCCAATCCAACATTAGTTTTCAACACATGGAACTGCATCTCGACAATATCCTCAAAATACGCGACGCACGCATAGCCCTCAACGGCCTCACCGTCATAACCGGAGAAAACGACTCGGGCAAAAGCACCATCGGCAAAGTCCTGTTCACCGTGTTGAAAACAATCAACAACACCTCCCGCTACAATAAGGATACCGCAAAGAGCCGGATAAAATCACGCCTGCTCCATATCGCCCATACAGTCGAGATCAATCGCCCCGACGGCTATCCTAAAGGCTCGGTCGGCTGGCTGAAAGAGAATATCGCTGACATTGCCTCTGACCTGGTGGAGGGCACGATAGACATCGAGACCATAGAAAAAGATATTCTCGTCCCCCTTGATGCAGACAGCTTTTCCCCCCGCACAAAGGCCATGGTGCGCTCCGATTTTGCCCGTATAAGGGAGATAATAGAGCGCGTCAACGACCCAGCAAAAGCTACTCTCCGAGAGTTCCAATCGATATGCGACACCGAGTTTGGCGACCAACTATTATCCTATGATGCCACGTCAGGCAACATCTCTTTGGGCACGCCCAACAGTGGCGATTCCCGTTTAGATATCCATATCGGCAAAGATTCCCTGACGGTCGACCCGACGGAGGCAAATTTCTTCAACGACGTAACCTATGTCGAATCGCCGCTTTTTCTCAATATCCTCAATCAGATAAGTCTATCCACCTCCTACCTCCCGATGTCATTGAGATATGACAACAGGCGCAACCGTATGTTGATGCCGCTGCATCTCACCGATTTCGCCAACAAGATGTCAGCGACACCCGACTCAACTCATTCTTCCCTGTTTCAATCATCGCCACAGCTCATTGACAGTATAGGCAACCTCATTAACGGCCAATTTGCGTCCAATCCTGACGGGGACGAGCTGATATTCCTACGCGACAACCATAAAATCAAGCTCGGCAACGTCGCATCGGGCATCAAGACATTCGGTGTAGTGCAGTCCCTGTTGCGTAGCGGCGTCATCTCCCCTGAAAATCTGCTCATATGGGACGAACCAGAAAATCATCTCCATCCACGCTGGCAGGTCGAATTTGCACAACTTCTCGTGCAACTGGTCGCTGAGGGCATTCCGGTCGTCATCAGCACCCACAGCCCCTACTTTGTGCAGGGAATACGCTATCACGCAGCCCGATACAAGGTGGAGGATGTCGTAAACTACTTCATGGCAGAAGAACGTGAGGACGGCTACAGCGACTTCGTGGAAGTGACCGACGACCTCAACCGCGTATTCGTCAAACTCGCCTCCCCTCTCAACGAGATAATGAATGTCGACGAGGCCCGCAAGGAGACCATTCAATAGCCAGCCCGATGTCTGCCGAGAAAATATACACGACCGTCGCCGCATACCTACCTGACATCGCCACGACCAACGTGTGCGACCTTCACAGCGCCTGCTCCCCCGTCAAACACAAGACCTATATGTGCGAGGGAAAGAAAGGTTCCCGCTATCCGATGATAGACTTTGACCGAATAAAAGAGAGATATTGCAAGGCCAACTCACTTAAGTCGATAAAATCAATAGACGCCTTGGCGTTATCCCCCTCCAAGTCACGCCTATGCCTCATCGAGCTAAAGAGTTGGCTGATGGTATTGGAACCGCCGGTCGAGTCAAAGAGAAGCCCCGCCACACCAACCGACGTAGAAGCCCAGACCACAAAATACTCCTCAGCTCTCCCCACCAAGCTCGCCTCAAGCATCACCCTATGCCGTGAGATAACCGATGACCCGACCCTTTTCACCGACCTCGCTATCGACTACATCCTCGTCACCGACATTGACACCGACACCGATGCCATCGAGGGGCTGCTCTCCAACCTCTCAGCCCTCGCCGGCACAGGCTCCAAACTCATCCCCCTCTGCAACCGCCTCTCCCGCGACATAATGTCCGGCATCACCAACGCCGACACCCACTACTGGCACTGCCGCGACCTCGACACCAAAATCCAATCCCTCTAACTCCCCACCCCTATCAGGCTTATTAGCCCTATTCCCCCTATTCTCCTATTCCCACACAAAAACCTTAAAGACTTTACCCCTCCTTAAAGACTTTAAAGACCCCATCCCCCAAGTAAATTCAATTTACCCTCCCCGATTGCCTATTTTCACAGGATTTTTCCTATTTTTGCAACCGACAGCAAAGGCTATGACATAACGAACTAAAGAAGCGCACATGCAATCTTGAAACCGAAAACCTGAGAAATTTTCATTTATACACAAGATTGGCATAGTGAGTTTCACGCCTAAGGCGTGGACTGCTACTGCTATATCTATGTATAAGGGTTTTCTCAGGACCCCCGGTTTAAGACGTGGCATAGCTTTCCACGTTTTTTATTGCCATAACCATCCGTTTAACCCTAAACCCCAATCGGTTATGAAACATTTCCTACCCTACCGACAAGCCTTATTATTGGCTATTGCAACAATGATTGGCAGTCCTAACCTCACGGCAGAGACCGTCGAAGTGAAAACGCCTGGAACTCTTAGGCTGCTTATGTACGAACTCGATTCCCCCAACATCTCATCCTTGACAATAACTGGAGTCCTTAACTCATCGGACTTGAAGTATATAGCTGACGGAAAGGGGGATATTGCCAACATCAAAAATCTCGACCTTTCGGATATCACCCTCATCTCTGGAGGCGATGCCTATGCATCCACAACATATAATCTTCCAAATGGAGAGAGCACTGTATACTTTTATGTTTCTGATAAAGACGAGTATACGTCCTCTCAAAAAACGTGGGGCTACAACGACAATTATCGAATCACGCTGACAGAAAATTATTATGGGAATCAACTTGCTGGCCTGTTTATAAATAACACCAACTTAGAGACCGTCAAACTACCATCCTATATCCAATGCATCGCTCCATATATATTTCTGAATTGCAGCAAACTTAAGAATATAGATTTCCCAACCTCTGTAATGGAAATAAGCAAATCTGCATTTGCCGACAGCCATATTGAATCCCTCGTACTCAGCGACGGTGTAAGGACGATTGCCCCATCTGCATTCAGAAATTCCGATATTAAAGATATAGTCCTCCCATCAACCCTTGACTCTATTGGAACGAAAGCATTTCAAAATTCAAAAATTTCAACCATAGATTTAAGTCAAGTCAAAAAGATTGGTCCTTTTGCCTTTTCAAATTCTGCAATCGAGGGCAAGATAGATCTTTCCGGAATAAACTATATACCTGAAAATTTATTTGAACAAACAAGGATAGCAGAAATTACCCTATCGGATGAGCTGAGAACCATAGAGGGAAACGCATTCTTAAATTGTCACAACCTCCACTCCGTCTCAATTCCACCATCCTTGGAAAATATCGGCAAGAATGCTTTTGCGGGCACGCCTTGGCTTACGAACTACAATGATGAGGACGGTGTCGTATATATCAATAGCATTGCCTATATGTATCGAAACGAAACGACCCCGCAAACACTTGAAATCAAGGATGGGACAACAAGAATCAGTCCAAACTTCATCGCAATTCCAAATGATAATATAAGAGAGATTATACTTCCACCATCACTTATCTCAATAGGCGATGAGGCCTTTAAGAGTTTGACATCTCTAAAACGCATTGATTGGCACGATAACATTGAGGCTATTGGACACAGGGCATTTGAAGAATGCTATAATTTAGGATTCAAAAATTTACCCGCGAAGTTGAAAACAATTGGCAGATATGCCTTTTCAAACTGCAAGAATATCTTCAGTCTGACATTACCCGAATCTTTAGCGCGATTAGGAGATTACGCATTTGAAGGATGTGACGGCATCACAAATTGTGTCCTGCACAGCAGTAATCTATCAGCCAATCCCGAAGCATTTGGCACAAACAACAATCTTAATCATTCAATAGGAGAGGTAACAGTTGGCTCAAATGTAAAGCGTGTACCCGATCAATTATTTGTCATGTGTGACGCGGTTAACACTGTAATTTTTGAGGATAGGAATCCAGGCAACACCCTCGAGCTTGGATCTCATTGCTTTGGGTGGGGAAGAAATTCCCGTATAGTGATAAACTATCCTAAAGGGTGTGTCACATATGTTGGTATTGCTGTTTTCAGCGATGCGATATTTCAAAATGAAATATCATTTGAGGGCTTAAGAGGTGCCGATTATAGCGCATTTAATGGATGTATAGGATTCCCTCCTCATCTTGTAATCCCTGAATCCGTTGTGGGGGGAATATGGGATACCGCGCTTTTTAATATTCCAAATATTGAAACGATAGAATTACGGGCTCCCAGCATAAATGCCGGATGGCTTGCAACATCACCCCTTTATGACACCAACAACCCCATTGCCAACTATGGAGTTAAGAAAGTGATTATAGGGAAGGATGTTCAAGTGTTGAATTCGTATATATTTTATCTATGTATAAATCTAAGAGAGATAGAATTTGAGGACCGTGACCCTGATAACTATGTCCCTTTGGAAATTGGAACATCATTCTACGGAGGAGAAAAGGATGGTACCCATTCCCAAATATGTGACATCACTTTCCCTTATGGTACAACCAAATGCGCACAGGACGCTTTCCCAAGTTGGATAAGTAAGATATCATTCCCACCAACATTTGAAGAGTTCACTTTTTCAGACGAGTTCTCTTACATCCCGCCCTGCTATTCTGAGTTAAAAGAGATATACTGTTATGCGCCAATACCTCCTCAAAATTTTGATAAAGTTAAACTTCGGGAATCGTACAAGGACTATATAAGTGTAGATGTGCATGTACCAATGGAAAGCGTAAGAGCTTATAAAAACGATTCCGCTTGGGGACGATGCAATATCATAGGAATACCCACCATCTCTGAAAAAACAGCCTTAGAAAAAAACGATGATTGCATAACCAATATATACACACTATCGGGCGTGGAAGAGCCGGGAACAAATTTTGACAACTTACCGCAGGGGATATATATTGTCAAGTATGCCTCTGGAAAAATTGACAAAATAATAAAATAGTAAATTTGCAATTAATGGCATAATCTAATGACCGTACTATAATTAACAGGAGTCAACACAAAAGCGAAGCAGTACATCCGTATTGCCTCGCTTTTGCGTTAGCAAGCGACAAGACCGTCCTCGTCACTCTCCCCCTCGATGCTATCTTTGCCGCTTGATGACACCACCCCGCCACACCTCCACCCACTCCCGTCCCGTAGTCCCTCCCAACTACGCCTACGGCTTCGCGTCATGGCATGAGCGCGTCACAGGCCGTCCACTCACCCCGCTCCACCGCACCATAATCGCCTGGCTGGAGCGGCAACGCCACGCCGCCACAGGCTGCGGCCACCTCGGCCCACGACACACCCCGATAGACGCCCCCATAGGAATGAGAGTCATCATCGAGGACCCGGCCCCCGCCACAAGCGGTATCGCCGACCTCCTCACCCTTTACGTCCAGTGGCTCGCCACCCGCATCCTCCCCCACCGTCATCCCCTCATCTGCGACACCACCGCCGCAGCCGCCCGTCGCCGCCTCCTCCCCGCATCACCCCTTAAAAACCTTAAGGACCTTAAACCCCTTAAAGACCTTAACACCCGGTCCTCCAAAAACGCTACACTTTGCCCTTTGAACTTTGCACTGACGCTGGCCTCATCCCGTCGCCCCACCCAATTACGCGGCCAGTCCTGCGACATCGCCCTGATGCTCAACTGCCACGCCTACCCTCGCAAAGGCCCATTCGCCTCCCGTGGCCACGACTTCTACCTCTACGGCGTCGACAACTTCAACGACCTCCTCCGCACAATACTCCCAATGCTCCCGCCCCATCCCGAGAGCATCCTCATCATACATGGCCGCCCCAACCGCCGTGTCACCGGCTTCCAGTCCCTCCGCCTCAAAGCCCGCGCCGCCCAAGCCCCCTACACCCTCCTCACTATGGCACCCCTCCCTGCCATCAGCCTCTCAATTATAAGCCCTATTGCCCCTATTAGACTTATTAGCCCTATTAGACTTATTAACCCTATCCCTCCCCTTAGAAACCTTAGAAACCTTAAAAACCTTAAGGACTTTACCCTCCTTAAAAACCTCACCGCCAAAGTGGCATAAGCGGCAGCTGCCCCCGCCGCCAAAAGCGAAATCGGCAGCAAGAGCACCTTGAAATACTTCCCATAACGATGCACAGGGCTACCTCTTTTTAGAGGTAGCCCTGTGCACCTTATCGGTAACCAATGGGTACGATTACTTGATATTCTGCACCTCGAGGTCGATGTTGAACTCCTCGTTCCACGGCAGGCCCTGCTCGGCGAGCACCTTCAGGAACGGATCGGGATCAAACTCCTCAACGTTGTGCACGCCCGGCTTGCGCCATTTGCCGGTGAGGAACATCATCGCGCCCGTCATCGCCGGCACGCCCGTCGTGTAGCTCACCGCCTGCATCCCGGTCTCCTTGTAGGCCGCCTCGTGGCTACAGTTGTTGTAGATGTAGTAGGTCAGAGGCTTGCCCTCCTTGTCCTTGCCCGAGATGCGGCAGCCGATGGATGTCTCGCCGTGGTAGTTCTCGCCGAGGTCCTGCGGGTTGGGCAGCACCGCCTTAAGGAACTGGATAGGCACAATCTCCACCCCGTTGTACATGATGGGGTCGATACGCGCCATGCCGATATTCTGTATCACGCGCAGGTGTGTCAGGTACTCCTGCCCGAATGTCATCCAGAAGCGAGCGCGCTTGATGGTCGGGAAATTCTGCACCAGGCTCTCAAGCTCCTCGTGGTAGATAAGGTAGCTCTCGCGCGGGCCGATGTTGGGGTAGTTGAGCGGCCCGTGTATCTCGTGCGGCTCGGTCTCCACCCACTTGCCGTCCTGATAGTAACGCCCCTTCTGGGTCACCTCGCGGATGTTGATTTCAGGGTTGAAGTTGGTGGCGAATGCCTTGCCGTGGTCGCCGGCGTTGCAGTCCACGATGTCGAGATACTCCATCTCCGAGAAGTAGTGCTTGGCGGCATAGGCGGTAAACACCCCCGACACGCCCGGGTCAAACCCGCAGCCGAGAATGGCCGTCAGCCCAGCCTTCTCAAACTTCTCGCGGTAGGCCCACTGCCACGAGTACTCAAAGTGGGCCTCCTCCTTCGGCTCATAGTTGGCCGTGTCAAGGTAGTTGACGCCACACTCCAGGCAAGCGTCCATGATGGTGAGGTCCTGGTAGGGCAGCGCGACGTTTATCACCAGCTCCGGCTTGTGGCGGCGCAGCAGGGCGCAAAGCTGCTCCACGCTGTCGGCGTCCACCTGGTCGGTGGTGATGTTGGGCGCGCCGATGGCCTTGGCCACGGCATCACACTTGCTCTTGGTCCTCGAGGCGAGCACTATCTCGGTGAACACCTCGGGATTCTGGGCGCACTTGTGGGCCACGACGGTGCCTACGCCGCCAGCCCCGATAATGACAACTTTACTCATCTTCTTGCGTTTCTTTTAGCGGGGCCAGCCATCAGAATGGCCTCCCCTGAATTTCACATTTCATTTATGGGGCGAATATACAACTATTTCCCCACACTTCCCTCCCCCGCGTCCCCAAAATCCCCCGCCATTACCACTAATTAACGCCCCTTCAACCCCCTAAACATCCCCATTCCACCCCTCGCCGCCCCAAAAACTTGCACATCTCCCAAAAATTCCCGAATATTGCACCCATGAAACAACATTCGCCCAAACCGTTTGTCAAATGGGCGGGAGGCAAGAGCCAACTGATTCCACAGATTGAGCGGTCACTCCCTCAAGGACTTGACAGCAAAAAGGACTTGACATATATCGAACCCTTTGTGGGGGGCGGTGCTGTCCTGTTTTGGCTCCTCAACCGCTATCCCAACATCGAGCGTGCCATAATAAATGACATAAACCCACGATTGATAGCTACATATCGTGCCGTCAAAGAGATCCCGGGCCTGCTTATAGAACGTCTCCAGCTTCTCCAAAGCGAATACCTCCCTCTTGACGAGGTGGAGCGCAAGGAATATTACCTGCGGCAGCGCGAGAGGTTCAACACCGCGCCGATGGACGACACCGACATAGCCGCCCTATTCATATTCCTTAACCGCACCGGCTTCAACGGTCTCTACAGGGTCAACTCCAAAGGTCACTACAACGTCCCCCACGGCAGATACCGTATGCCCCGCATATGCGACGAGGAGACTATAATGGCTGATTCCAAGATTCTTGCCCGGACAACAATCCTCTGCGGCGACTTCACCCAGACGGCCCCATATGTGTCGGAAAACACGCTGTTCTATTTCGACCCGCCGTACAAGCCACTGACACAGACCGCCTCCTTTACCGCCTATTCAAAGGAGGATTTCACCGACGATGACCAAATGAGGCTTCGAGACTTCTGCAATTACATCTCGGAATACAAGTCCCAGTTTATCCTGAGCAACTCCGACGTGAAGAACGCTGACCCCAACGACTCTTTTTTCGACGACCTGTATGCCCGCTTCTCCATAAGGCGGGTAGTCGCCAACCGCATGATAAACTCGGTAGCCGAGAAGAGAGGCAAGCTATATGAACTTATGATATCCAACACTCCTCAACACCAACACCGATGAAACGCGATTTCAACCAATGGCTCGCCCAATTCCGCACCACCATCGCCGACTATGCCTATTATACCGACTTTGAAAAGGTGTACAGCAATGTCGACACCATAAAGGTGGAGTTAAACATCCTCAACTCTCTAATCGGAAGCAAAAATATCGAGGTAGACTTCGAGTCGCTGCTCCAACGCTATCCCGAAGTCTTGCGATGTATACCGATATTGCTTGCCAAACGAGAGACGGAAATAGAGGTGACCGACAGGACCGGCAGTTACATATACAACTTCCGCCGTATGAACTACACCGTCGACCAATATAAGATATTCATGAGGGAGACGGGACTGTTTGGCCTGTTGGAAAATCACATCATCGGCAGCCTTGTCGACTATGTTACGGGAGTCGAGACTGGCCTTGACTCCAACGGGCGCAAAAATCGCGGTGGCCATCTGATGGAGAACCTTGTCGAGGATTTCATCCGCAAAGCCGGTTTTGAGAAAGGAAAAAGCTATTTCAAGGAAATGAAAATCAAGGAGGTAGAGAGACTATTCCGACTTGATCTATCAGCAATCTCCAACCATGGAAAGACAGTAAAGCGTTTTGATTTTGTGGTCAAGACCCACGGAATGGTATATGGCATTGAGACAAATTTCTATGGCAGCAACGGCTCCAAGCTCAACGAGACTGCCCGCAGCTACAAGACAATAGCATTGGAAGCCGCCGACATACCGGGATTCACATTCGTGTGGTTTACCGATGGCAAAGGTTGGGACAGCGCACGCCACAATCTGGAGGAAACATTTGAAGTCATGCCCCACATCTACAATATCAACGACATGGAGCAGGGTGTCATCTCCCGCATAATGGTCTAATACCGCCCCAAATGATACCATATTTCAAGTCATCCAACCGCGACTTCACGCTGCTTCACGGGGATTGCACCGGGCTGTTGGGGCAATTTAACTTCAAGTTTGACATGATATTTGCCGACCCGCCATATTTCCTGTCAAACGGCGGTATAAGCGTGGACAGCGGCAACATCGTATGCGTTGACAAGGGTGACTGGGACAAACTATCGTCCCATCCCGACATGGATGCCTTCAATCGCGAATGGCTCTCGCTATGCCGCGACAAGCTAAAAGAGAACGGCACAATATGGGTCAGCGGCACCTACCACAACATCTTCTCGATAGCCAACACCCTTTCCTCCCTTGGATACAAGATACTCAATGCCATCACATGGGTCAAGACCAACCCGCCGCCAAACATATCATGCCGCTACTTCAAGTTTTCCACCGAGTTTATCATCTGGGCACGCAAATCCCCAAAAACGCCTCACACCTTCAACTATGACCTCATGAAACTCATAAATAACGGCAAACAGATGACTGACGTATGGAATCTCCCCGCGATAGCACGCTGGGAGAAAATACAGGGAAAGCATCCCACACAAAAGCCACTGTCGCTGCTGTGCCGTGCCATAGCAGCCTCCACCACTCCCGGGGCATGGATACTCGACCCCTTCACAGGAAGCAGCACAACAGGCATCGCCGCAAATCTTTTAGGACGCCGTTTCCTTGGCATCGACAAGGAGCAGCTCTACCTTGACCTCAGCGTAAGACGCCGACAGGAAATAGAGCAACCTGCGACAGCAATCGGACATCGCCGAAAAATAAAGGACATCGCCATAATTGACAAACTCTCGCCCACTATAGTGAGCGAGAGTCCTTATCCGTCATTTGATTTGCCGTTCTGAAAACTTTCAAAGATCTTTGCACAATATGCCGTTAACCGGGGTGTCCCCTCCACGGCAGGCTGTACAATAGCTTTGGTAACCTTGTGGACAAGAGTCTGTCACCCTTTTGTCGGAGACCCCAAAATTATCGGGGCATGGATAAAACACATGATACTCTCCTTGATCTTGGGAGCACTTCGGACATGACTTATATCGGTTATTGTCCCTGAATTGACTCTCGTTAAGAGGGCGACCACAATGCTTGCAATTTGCCATATTCTTAAAATACATAATGTTCGGTTACTTCTTGTCGGACTGCTGGCGGAGCAGGTCGCGGATCTCGGTGAGCAGGACCTCCTCCTTGGTCGGCTCGGGAGCGGGAGCCGGTGCCTCCTCGGCGGCCTCCTCCTTCTTCTTGAATTTCATAAGGAAGCGGATGGCAACGAAGATGCTGAACGCCACGATGATGAAGTCGATGATGTACTGGATAAACTGGCCGTAGCCGACCGCGACCTCGGGGGTGATGACCTCCTCGCCGTTCATCACGGCCTCCTGCATCACATATTTCATGTCGCTGAAGTCCATGCCACCTGTAAACAAGCCGATAACCGGCATCAGCACGTCATTGACCAGCGAGCTGACAATCTTGCCGAATGCTCCGCCGACGATGACACCGACCGCCATGTCGACCACGTTGCCCTTCATGGCAAACTCCTTGAAGTCTGAAAGAAACTTTCCCATAGATAAATAGCTTTATAGTTTTATGCAAATTTAGTGAAAATGCCTGTGACAATCAACCGTCCACGCTCAAAAACGGACATAATTACGGCCACACGACAAATAATAACGCTCAAATATTGCCAAATGATTAAAAATCGCTAATTTTGGGGTGTCTATGATTGACCTATGAGCATAAGCTGCAATTACGTTATAAACCAATATGCTATTACTTATCAACCAATATTAACTGTTAAATCCATTTTATGAACAAAAACATCAAGTTGCTTATGGCTGCCGCCGCGCTCGGCTTTCCGGCAGCCATGTGGGCCGCAGGCCCTGTCGAGACCCGTGGCCTCTACTCTACCAATCCCGGAGGCGGCTTCGGCAAAGCCGCCACAATCACCATCGACGGGACAACCGCGGGATGGGACGAGTCGATGCTCATCGCCCAGGGCGTCGCCAACGACGCCTGCATCGCCTTCAAGGGACAGCATGAAAACTGCGTGACCGACTGCTACTCCATGTATGCCGCATGGGACGACGACAACCTCTACATCGCCTGGCAGATGGTCAACCCCGCCGACTCCTGGTGGCGTCCAGGCGACGGGCCCCTCACCGACTACGGCCGCATCGGCAATGTACCCCTGGTCCTCGCCCTCAGCGTCAAGCCCGACAACCAAGGACTGTCAGGACGTATGCCCGGCGAGCCTGAAGGCTACATCTGGAACACCCCCCAGCTGCAGTTTACCGAGCATGTCGACTACGCCCTCTACATGAGCGGACAGGCAGGCCAGGGCATCCCCTCGATATTCAACGCCGTCGACACCGAGGGCAATTCGAGCTACGGTCCGGCGGGATGCCGCGAATTCTCGGAGGCAGGCATCACCTACAAGATGGCACAGGATTTTCTCCCAAAGGAGATGATGACGCTTGTCAATCCCGCCGACCCGTCGGCTGTCTACAGCGCATCGTCGACCTACATCAACATCCTCGACGAGTCACAGCGTCAGGCCTACTACGGCCACACCGCCGGAGTGAAGCACGACACCAACTATGACTCATTCTACGAGATAAAAATCCCCCTCTCGACCATCGGCATCGACCGCGCCTATCTCGAGTCGACCGGCATCGGCGCACGCATCATCGCCACACGAGGAGAGTCAGGCATCGACTGCCTGCCCCACGACCCATCCATGCTCGACAACGTGTATGGCGACTACGGCAAGGACACCTCCACATCCCACGAGAAGGACGACCTCGATGAAATCACCTACCAGATGGCAAGCATCGGCTGCAAGCGTGCCGGCACAGCCCCCATCGAGGGCCCCAAGGCCATCGTCAACACTCCCGATGGCTATGAGTTCCACTCCTCGACGCTCCCCGTCTCCATCATCCTGAAGGATGCCACCGACGGCACCTATTCCGTTGACGGCGGCACACCCGTGCCGTTCACAGGCTCCACCACCGCCAACATCGGCTCGGGCCTGAAACCCGGCGAGAGCGTGTCCATCACCGTCTCAGCCATAAACGGCGCGCAGAATGACATCGTGTCGGCGACATACACCAAAGGGGAGATTTTCGATGTCCCCGCCGGAACGGCGATATTGAAGAAACCCGCCGACTGGGAGAACGCCTACATCTACATGTACGGCGACAAGTCGCTCAAGGACGAGTGGCCCGGCGTGAAGATGAGCAGCCTTAAAGACGACTATTTCGTAACGGCAATCCCCTCCGGATTAAGCTCAGTCAATATCGTGTTCAACGACGGCAAGGCCAAGGACGCCCTGCAATACCCCACATCCGGCAGCGTCACCCTCCGCAAAGGGCAGGTCTGCCTCTATGACGGCCTGTTCTGGCGCGAAGCCGAGTTCACCGGCAACGGCGAGATTATCAATCCTGACCCGGACCCCGATCCGAATCCAAATCCCGACCCGGATCCCGATCCCGCACCCGTTGGCGACGTATGCCTGACACCGGGCGAGACCGCCATATTCTTTGAGGCTCCCGACAGCTGGGATGAGGTCTATCTCTTCCTATGCTCCGACGGCTGGGGCGCACTCACAGGCAGCTTCCCCGGCACAAAGTGCACCAAGGTGACCGACAACGTGTACAAATACGCCGTCACCGAGAGCAATCCCCACTGGGTCATCTTCAGCAACGGCATCAACGACGGCTCACAGTCAAAGGGCGAGGGCGGCACGCAGACCTACGACCTCACCTACAAGGCCAACGGTTACTACACCCTCGGCATGGCCAACGGCTCAGCCCCGACTACCACCGTCACCAAGCCCTGCCTGTCGCTCGACCCCGAGATTGAGATTGACACCGACAAGGTATCCGTTTACGTCACCGACGGCATCGCCCACATCTGCAGTCCCGTTGCCGCCACCTACACCGTGGTCGCCGCCAACGGCATGAGCTTCCTCGTAGATGCCGCTGCCGGCGTCACTCCGCTCCCCGGCCTGCAGCCCGGCTTCTACATCATCGCCGGCCACAAGGTCATCATCCGCTAATCCATCTAAATTCCCCAATTAATGTGAGGACATGCCTTTGGCATGTTGGCTGATGCATCCGATTGCTCGTTCAACATGCCAAAGGCATGTCCCTACATATTGGCGACCCGGCAGTTTTGCAACAGCACTTCCTTTTTTCGTGGAAAAATCACACTATTCGATAAAAAATTTGAGAAAAATTCTAATAGGTATTAACATAATAGGCTATTTGAAAAAAAATTACTACTTTTGTCGAGCCTAAAAAGCAACCGTCATGACGCCCCCGACACACGGACGCCCGCGGCTGCCCCAAATGGTGAAGTTATCATAACCCAAATAATTTAATAATTATGACAAAAGTAGGTATTAATGGTTTTGGCCGCATCGGACGTTTCGTGTTCCGCGCTTCGACCAAACGTGACGACATCGAAGTAGTTAGCATCAACGACCTTCTTCCCGTTGACTACATGGCTTACATGCTCAAGTATGACACAATGCACGGTCAGTTTGACGGCACTGTAGACTACGATCTCGAGAAGAGCGAGCTTATCGTTAACGGCAAGCACATCCGCGTTACCGCAGAGCGCAACCCGGCCGACATCAACTGGGGTGCCGTAGGCGCAGAATACGTTGTTGAGTCCACCGGTCTCTTCCTCACCAAGGAGAAGGCTCAGGCCCACATCGAGGCAGGCGCAAAGTACGTGGTTATGTCAGCTCCCTCAAAGGACGACACCCCCATGTTCGTTTGCGGTGTAAACCAGGACACTTATGTAAAGGGTACCCAGTTTGTATCTAACGCTTCTTGCACCACCAACTGTCTTGCTCCTATCACCAAGGTGCTCAACGACAAGTTTGGCGTTGTAAACGGCCTCATGACTACCGTACACTCCACTACCGCTACCCAGAAGACCGTTGACGGTCCCTCTATGAAGGACTGGCGTGGTGGTCGCGCTGCAAGCGGCAACATCATCCCCTCCTCTACAGGTGCTGCAAAGGCTGTAGGCAAAGTTATCCCCGAGCTCAACGGCAAGCTGACCGGTATGTCGATGCGTGTCCCCACCCTCGACGTTTCTGTAGTTGACCTCACCGTCAACCTCGCCAAGCCCGCTACTTACGAGGAAATCTGCGCTGCCATGAAGGAAGCATCCGAAGGCGAGCTCAAGGGTATCCTCGGCTACACCGAAGACGATGTAGTATCGAGCGACTTCCTCGGCGACACCCGCACTTCTATCTTCGACAAGAAGGCAGGTATCCAGCTGACCCCGACTTTCGTTAAGGTCATCTCTTGGTACGACAACGAGATCGGCTACTCCAACAAGGTGCTCGACCTCATCGCCCATATGAAGAAAGTAAACGGCTAATCTATTAGCTTCTAAACATTCATAAAATTGCAAGCGCACGGACTCGCGACGAGCCCGTGCGCTTTCTTTACCTGACCTGATTATCGCCATATAGTTTCACTTGCCGCCACTCTATGAAAAATATAATCTTGACACTGACAGTGATTGCCGCGACCCTGTGGGGTTGCACCCACGACAGCCCTGTCATGGAGCAGCTTGCCACAGCCGACTCCCTGATGATGTCGCGCCCCGACTCCGCATTGGAGATACTCGACGCCCTCGACATGGAGCATGTCAAGGGGCAGCGGGCGCACGCCTACTACGGGATGTTGTACACCCAGGCCCTCGATAAGAATTATCTTGACCCCGACAATGACTCGCTCATATCGTTGTCGGTCGACTATTACCGCCGGCACCATGACGACGGGAAGTTGATGCGGTCACTGTTCTATCAAGGTTGTACCAATTACTATGCCGCCAACTACACCAAGGCAATAGTCGCTGCAACCGAGGCCGACCAACTCGCCCGCTCGCTAAATGACGACTATTGGATAGCCAAGTCAAACGAGCTGATGGCCGACGTATTCCACAAGACGCTCCACAAAGAGGAGCCTATCCCGCATCGGATTATCGCAGCCAAATTCTATGACCGCGCAGGATTTCCCGCCAACAAGAAATTCGCCGAACTCGACCTTGCCGTGGGATATTCCAACAACAACCAATACGCCCAAGGACATCTTGTGCTCGACAGCCTTATACAGGAAGAACGCCAGCGCGGCATTGACTCAGTGTTCTACCCCTTGTGTATGCAGCTCGACATCTATTGCCTGCTCAACGACGACCGCTACCAAGACGCATACGACACATATCTCATCTTCCGGGATGACAATCTCAATTATACGCTGAAAAGCCAAGACTGCTCATGCATTGCCGAGGTGTTCCTGAATGTCGGACAGCGCGACTCGGCAACGGCATATCTCGACCTCGCCTTTCAAAAAGCCAAAAACTTTCAGGATTCCCTCGCCGCAGAACACGCAGCCCTAAAGATAGCCAAGAAAGACGGCGACTATCGGCAAGCCAACCTGCTGTACCAACGCATCTATGACATGCAGCTTGACGCCGTATGCTTCCTAATGAAGCAGTCGGCAGTAGTTGCGCAACGCGACTACTTCGACTCCACAGCCCAAGAGACGCGCTTACAGGCACAAATGCTCAAATATCGCCTTTGGTCAATCTCTATCTTTTCAGTATTTGTCCTATTAGTTTTAGCTGTATATGTGCGCAACCGCATAAAGCGGAAAAATATGGAAATCGATCGCAAAGTATCTGAAATAGCTGAATTAAACGGACAATTGATGACAACCAGGCATGACTATTGCACGCAAATCGACCGTGAGCAAAACCGCTCGGAGGAGTTAAGGACACTCACCGAATCCTTATTTGCGGGACATTTTGACCTGCTCAACCGCCTTTGTGACGAATACTTTGAGAAAGGTGATTCCGACAGGACAAGAGCACTGCTCGTCAATAGTATAGAGGAGGAGATTTCCCGAATGAGAAACCCCAATAAACTTCAAGAGCTGGAGGCAATGGTCAACCGCTGCCGTGACAATGCCGTGGAGAAACTGCGTGCACAATTCCCCTCGCTAAAAGAGGAGGACATAACCTTTCTGACGCTGATATTTGCAGGCCTCTCCCAACGTACCGTCTGCCTATTGACGGGAAACAAGATACGCAACTTCTACAACAAGCGTCTGCGGCTGAAAAAACGCATTGGCGAGTCCGATGCCCCCGACAAGGAGGAGCTGCTGCGGCTACTATAATGCAATCAACTGTTATTCAGTATATTACAATCCCTTAATCACTCTTACGCATAACACGCTGATAGCCAACACAATAGCATGTGATGAATTTTTAATTTTTCACCACCATATATAATGCTGCAAATCAATAGATTGCATGACGGCTTGATGACTTTTTCGTGTCCCTAAAATTCGATTTACCCACTCCCATACCCGTATCTTTGCCCTTGAAAAATTACAAAGCAAATGATACGGAAACTCGTTTTACTATTAGCCATCCTGCTTTGCACACTCAATGGCAATGCAGAAAGAAGAAATGTAAACTTTAGAGAAGACAACCCTCCCGCACGACCGCACGACACAGGACAGCATAGCGTCCGCAGTTATTATGAAGACGGCTATCTCTATATAATCTTCCATCAGCAGGAGGGAAGATGCCTCGTTGGCATAACCGTACACGAGACAGGGGAAATGTCCCAATATTCCTATTCAACCCACGCCCCAATCATTATCCCGTTAGGCAACATAGGGAAAACTACAGCATCACCCTTGAAACCACCACAGGGCGCATATTCTACGGAGAGTTGAATTTATAAACCGCTTAAAACGTGCGGATTCTATGAAAATTTTGAGTTTGGTATCTATCATATTTACTATCCTAATCCTCCAAGGATGCAACAACAATCCCGAGGACGAGCCGTCGGAAGCGGTTCCTGTGGAAAAGGTATATCCCCTTATCAGCAATGCCGACTTCAGGGAGAAGCCCATTATATCTACTAAACTGTATCCACAACGCCGCATAATAATCACATCCTCCGCAGAGCTTGGCATATTGCCCTCTACCTATCTCAAGGATAATCCCGGATTGATGGAGACCGATTTCCAAAACAACTCAATCGTTGTGTATGCGGTTATCTCAAATGAGATATTCACTGGTTTTACGCCCAAAATATTGCACTACAAAAGCCAAAATTTAACGAACATATATTTAACGTTTAATGCACGCGGAGAATCGGACATACTTAATGAATGGGTGGCGGTCTTTGAATGTCGCCACCTCCCAAACAGTGACATCCAAATTTTTCGTTCCACAAATGAAACCGAGCCATAATCCTATCCCAATTTAATATGCCTAAGACAATATTGCTATATCTATGTATAATTGTGAGCCTTGTCATAACGGGGTGTCACGATGAGCCAAAGGAACCGACCGACGGCGATTATCTGTACGGGATGTATACGGAGGATAGCCCTCTTTGGAAACTGTCACTCACCGTTAACGGTCGTCCGACCCAAGGCAAAAGCGTGTGGATTGCGTCATATGCCGATAGACATCCGGCATCCATGACCCTCTACGACATCGTGCCCGGCAAGAGCGAATGCAGGATACCGATTGAAATCTCAGCCGTAAAGGACGGTGAGGATTATTCCTACCATTTCAGCGGAGAATACTCATACAAGAAAAACAAGACGCTGCGATACGACGGGGCCATCACCTACCCATACGGCTTCCTGAGCCAGGCCGTGCTGACGCTAAACATCGAGTTATAGCCGCCAAGGCAGTAGGGACGCGTCTCCCTTTTGTACCCCCGGGGAGGAGGCTGTCATTTTGACGGAGACGGGATGTTGCGTATCTTTGCACAAATGCGAATCAAGGACTCAAATCGACAAAGCAAAATGTACTTTATAAAGGAACTATCCATCCTCATCATGCTGGGCGTCGGCATATCCGCCGATGCTAACGAGTTCACATACCAGGGGCTGCGCTACTCCGTGCGCGACGAGACAGGCAAGACCGTAAGGCTCGCCGCAGGCGACAACGACAAGGGGGCCAACACATATACAGGCTACCTCACGATTCCCGAAACGGTGTGGGACGGCGACACGAAGTATACCGTCTACGAAGTAGGCCGACATTCATTCAACGGCTGCGAGACAATCACGGGCGTAAGGATACCCGACACTGTGCGCGAGATCAACGCATCGGCCTTTGAGGACTGCTGGAACATGAGCGAGGCCATCATCGGTTCAGGGGTCAAAATTATCGACGATCAGGCATTCTACGGCTGCTCCAGCCTTGCCGGAATCGATATCCCCGATGGAGTGGAGGAGCTTGGGGTCATGGCGTTTGGCCAATGCTGGCGTATGCAGTACGTGACTCTCGGCGTGTCGCTTGAGAAAGTGACATGGGAGCCATTCGACGGATGTGTCGGGGTGAAGCGCGTCGAGGCCAACTGCAAGACTATAGCCAAAGAATGGTTTGCCGACTGCAAGGGACTCCGTGAGCTGGTCACGGGCGACCGCATGGCCACCATCGCCGGCGGGGCGTTCCGGGACTTCACCAACCTTGAACGCGTCACCTTCGGAGCCGCCCTCAACAGCATTGGACCCGATGCTTTCGCCGGATGCACTCGCCTCGCCGAGATTACCGCCAACTCCACGACCCCGCCGGCAATATCCGAGTCCACATTCTCACAGGCGACATACGACACCGCCACCCTCACAGTACGCCCCTCGGCTGAAGAAGTTTACCGGCAAAGCCCATATTGGGGCAAATTTTTTGCCGATAGCGGTGTGGCCGACATACTCGACGACACTCACGGGCTAAAGGTTGAGGGGAGCATAATCATCAACCGCGACAACCGTCCACTCATCATCTACAGCACTGCCGGCAACATCATGTACCGAGGCTCCGACCCACGCATAAGCCATCTGCCATCGGGAACATACATTCTCGTCATAGACGGCCAATCCTACAAGCTGCATTTTTAACTATCTGTAGGATTGCGGATAGGCAATATTTTAGTAACTTTGCGCGTTAATTAGTTTGGAATACTGTAAACTGCGATGAAATTACCCTTATTGATATTTGCCTTTTCGCTGATCGGCACATGCGCCGCGTCGGCCCTCACCGTCGAAAACACAGCCGGAAGCCTCTCCGAGAAGATTTCCGACAAGACAATAACCACCCTCACTGTCACCGGCACGCTCAATGCCGCCGACTTTGACTTTATCTCATCCTCGCTCCCCGAGCTGACGACCCTTGACATGGCCGCAGCACAGATAGAGCCTTACGCAGGGGCGACTGTGCTCACCTCGGTATCGACTTCCGAGGCCAACAGCCTACCCCACAACGCGCTTATGGGCATGTCAAAACTTGCCACCGTCAAGCTCCCGACCTCGCTCACAGCCATAGGTGACGCCGCCCTTGCGTCGACCGCCATCACGACGATAGCCATACCGTCGACAGTGACCGCCATCGGGGACGGGGCATTCAGCGGATGTGATGCCCTCACGGCCATCACAGTACCGGCAGCCGTCATCGACATGGGCACCCACACATTCATGGGCTGCACCAGCCTCACTAAAGCCACCGTCGACGCCGACATCGACAGCATAGGCGCATCGACATTCGCCCGCTGTGCGGCCCTGACCGACGTATTGGTCAACACGACCGTACGCACCATCGGCAAGCGTGCCTTTGCCGGCTGCACAAGCCTTGCCAACCTTGACTTCCCCCGGGCACTGACCCTCATAGCCCCCGAGGCATTTGAGGCGTCAGGACTGGAAACCGTCGACCTCAGCCGCTCGGCCTCGCTCGACTCCATCGGCTCGTGGTCTTTCGCCCGTTGCCCCAACCTGACCTCAGTGGCCCTCCCAGCCGAACTACAGCGCATCGGCGAGGGCGCGTTCTTCGACGACACGCGACTTGAAGACTACACAGGCCCCGAGGCCATCCCGTCGATTGCCCCCTACACATTCAAGGGCGACAACGCCATCAACACCGCCGTCCTCCTCCCCGAAGGAGTCGAGAGCGTCGGGAAATACGCCTTCACAGGGCTAAATCACATTTCATCGTTTGCACTCCCCTCATCGCTCGCCTATATCGGCGACAACGCCTTTGAGGGGTGGACTTCGCTTTCGACCCTTGACGCGATGGGCCTTGACGACGTGCCCGAGCTTGGCGAGAACGTATGGCTCGGTGTCAACCAACCCGGCACGACCCTCAATGTCAAAGGGGAGACCGCCGACATGTTCAAGGCTGCCCCGCAGTGGAAAGAGTTCAACATCATGTTTGTCTCGGCCACAACCCCCAACACGATTGAAGACAAGACCAACGTCGATGCCCGCTTCTCGGGATATGACCTCATCATCAAGTCCAACGTCAACATCCTGTCGGCATCGCTCTACGACTCCACCGGTATACGCCACGCCTATGTAGAGCCTGACGACACCGAGCTTACCATCGACACCTCCGACCTCGTGTCGCGCATCTTCATCGTGAAGCTTGACCTTGGAGACGGCTCACAGCCCTCCGTCAAGGTGGCACGCCGCAATCCCTGACACGTCGGGGCATCAACGACAACCCCTCATTCCATCCATGACATCGCCATGGGAAAGAACAAATTAAAGAAATTCAGCGACATGCAGTCGATGGACTGCGTGTTCCAATACCCCTTTGCCGTGCTGCAGCAGCAAGGATTTCCCTTGCGCGGGAAGTGGCACAGCGACTACTTCCACAACGACAACCCTATCGTCCTTGAACTCGGATGCGGCAAGGGGGAATATGCCGTCGGGCTTGCCCGGCGTTTTCCCGACAAAAACTTCATCGGCATCGACATAAAGGGCGCACGCATGTGGACGGGCGCCACGCAGGCCACCCGCGAGCAGCTCGGCAACGTAGCTTTCATTCGCACCAACATCGAGCTGTTGCCTGCATTTTTCGCCCCCGCCGAGGTGTCGGAGATATGGATTACATTTCCCGACCCGCAGATGAAGAAAGTGCGCAAGCGTCTCACCTCGACACGCTTTCTCGACCTCTACCGGCAGGTGCTTGCCGACAACGGCACCGTGCACCTCAAGAGTGACAGCCCGTTCCTGTACACCTACACTCGGCTGATGGTCGAGCTGAACCGCCTGCCGGTCATCGTCAACACCGACGACCTCTACCACTCGGGCGAGGCGACCGACATACTCAACATACGCACATTCTACGAGCAGCAGTGGCTCGACCGCGGACTGACGATAAAATACCTCTCTTTCCGCCTCCCTCACGAAGGCACGCTCGCCGAACCGGAGGTGGACATCGAGTTTGACACCTACCGCAGCTTCTCGCGCGGCGAGCTTCAATGCCCCGAAAAGTGCGCCCCGCGCGTCACACCACGCAACCAACAACACGCCTAAACATACAGCATCATGCAGACACTATACCCCAACCTCATACTCGACGCCCTGCGCAATGTGCGCTATCCGGGCAACGGCCGTGACATCGTAGACCTCGGAATGGTGGAGGACGACATGCGCATCGACGGCAACAAGGTGACATTCTCCCTCATCTTCGACAAGTCCACCGACCCCTTCATCAAGTCGGTCGTCAAGGCAGCCGAGACCGCCATCCTCACCTATGCCGACCCCGACATAGACATCAAGGGCAACATCGCCGTCAAGACCCGCCAGGCCGCTCCCGCCCCAAAGGAGAACCCGTTGCCAGGCGTGAAAAACATCATCGGCGTCTCCTCGGGCAAGGGTGGCGTCGGCAAGTCGACCGTGGCGAGCAATCTCGCCGTAGCGCTCGCCCGCGAGGGGTACAAGGTGGGGCTTCTCGACGCCGACATCTTCGGCCCGTCAGTACCCAAGATGTTCGGGGTGGAGAATGAGCAGATCTACATGCACAACGTCAACGGGCGCGACCTCATCATCCCATTTGAACGTTACGGCGTCAAGGTGCTGTCTATAGGCTTCTTTGTCGACCGCAACAGCCCCGTGCTGTGGCGCGGCAGCATGGCGTCAAACGCCCTCAAGCAGCTTATCACCGACGCCGATTGGGGCGAGCTTGACTACTTCCTCATCGACATGCCTCCCGGCACGAGCGACATCCACCTTACCCTCGTGCAGACCCTCGGCATCACCGGCGTGGTCATCGTCAGCACCCCGCAGGAGGTGGCACTCGCCGATGCCCGCAAGGGGATAGCGATGTTCACCGGCGACAAGGTGAACGTCCCCGTGCTCGGCATCGTCGAGAATATGGCATGGTTCACACCCGAGCAGCACCCCGACGAACGTTACTACATATTTGGCCGCGAGGGTGCCGTGCGGCTCGCCGAGGAGCTGCACGTAAAGCTCCTTGCCCAGATACCTGTCGTCGGCTCCATCTGCGACGCCGGCGACGCGGGACGCCCCATAGCCGCCGAGGACACCATAACGGGACATGCATTCATGCACCTGGCCCACGAGGTCATCGACGCCGTGGAGACACGCAACACCCAGCTCCCGCCGACATCGAAAGTCAACGTCACCCACAAGTGAGACCACTGCCCGACACACAGGCAATCGTGGGGCGCATACGGTATCTGATGGCTCAGACCGGCATGTCGCAGGCGGCGTTTGCCAAACGCCTGTCAATCGACCCCTCCAACCTGTCAAAGCATTTGTCGGGACGGCTTGCCGTAAGCGACACGCTCGTCAACCGCATTGTGGCCGACATGGGGGTCTCCAAGCGGTGGCTGCGCGACGGCCACGGGCTTCCATATGACCCAAACCCTACCCCGCGTGAAATATCCTCCTCCATATGCCGCCTGCTCCCTCCGGGAGCGGAGGGGACGCCCGTATACGACATCGACGTCACGGCAGGTTGCGCCGAGCTGTCGTCGATGTTCACCGTTGACCGCGTGATAGGCACGATGCGTGTCCCCCACCTCGACGACCGCGCGGCTATCGTGGGTGTGAGGGGCGACTCCATGGAGCCGGTCATCGCCGATGGCGGGGCTATCGCCATACGCCGCATCAGCGACCGCTCTGTCATCTACTGGGGGCAAATCTACGTCGTCGTGCTCGATGACTACCGCATGGTCAAATACCTTAGACGGCACGAAGACCCGGCAATGGCCATACTGCGCAGCGCCAACCCCAACTATGACGACATCGAGGTGGCTCGCGCCGACATCCGCGCCCTCTATCTTGTGGAGTCGATACTCAGCGACGCCCCGTCGCCGCTGGCGGCACGCCTGTAGGACACCTCGGATTTTTTTCGTAAATTTGACGTGGCAATGTAATGTTGACAATTCGGGCCATAATGTAGGGACGCTATATATAGCGTCCGCACCCCAAACAAAGTGGCAACACAACATCGCTGCGGGCGCTATATATAGCGCCCCTACAGTTTTCAACACGATTTAACGCATATTACAATGGCAAAGATAGTAGAGACCCCGCTGATGAAACAATATATCGAGATGAAGCAGAAGCATCCCGATGCCGTGCTGCTGTTTCGCGTGGGCGACTTCTACGAGACCTTTTCCGATGACGCCATATCAGCGTCCGAGATACTCGGCATCACCCTGACTCGCCGCGCCAACGGGTCGGCACAATATGTCGAGCTGGCGGGATTCCCACATCACGCCCTCGACACCTACCTTCCCAAGCTCGTCCGCGCCGGCAAGCGCGTCGCCATATGCGAACAACTCGAGGACCCCAAGCTCACCAAGAAGCTCGTCAAGCGCGGCATTACCGAGCTTGTCACCCCCGGCGTGTCGATAAACGACACGGTGCTCGACCACCGCGAGAACAACTTTGTCGCAGCCGTCCACTTTGCCCGCGACGTGACGGGTGTCGCATTCCTTGACATCTCGACCGGCGAATTTCTCACCGCCGAGGGAAAAAATGACTATATCGACAAGCTGCTCGGTAACTTCGCGCCCAAGGAGGTGCTTGTCGAACGTGGCAAGCGGCGGCTGTTTGACGACACGTTCACAGCCCGCTACCTCTCCTTTGAACTGGACGACTGGATATTCACCTCCGACGCCGCCCACGACCGACTGCTCAAGCAGTTTGAGACACGCAATCTCAAGGGATTCGGCGTACACAATCTCCACGCCGCTATCATCGCCTCGGGCGCGATACTCCACTACCTCGACATCACCCGCCACACCCAGACAAGCCACATCACCCGCCTGTCGCGGGTCGAGGAGGATAGCTACGTGAGGCTCGACAAGTTTACCGTGCGCAACCTCGAACTGGTCGACTCGCTCGCCGAAGACGGCAAAAGCCTGCTGAGTGTAATCGACCGTACAATATCCCCGATGGGGGCACGCCTGCTGCGCCGCTGGATACTGTTCCCGCTAAAGGATGTGCAGGCCATCAACGGACGCCTTGACGTGGTGGAATACTTCTTCCGCAACCGCGAATGCCGCGACGCGCTCAAGGAGGCGCTGGAGCAGATCGGCGACATGGAACGCCTCATCTCCAAGGTGGCCGTGGGGCGCATTACCCCGCGCGAGGTCGTGCAGCTGAAGACCGCCTTAACCGCCATCGAACCTATCAAGACGCTATGCCTCGACGCCGACCTTGACGCCCTACGCGCCATCGGCGAGCAGCTCAACCCGTGCACCTCCATCCGCGACCGCATAGCCCGCGAACTTGTCCCCGATGCGCCGTCGGCTGTCAACCGTGGCAACGTCATCGCCGAAGGGGTCGACAGCGAGCTTGACGAGCTGCGTGAGATTGCGTTCAAGGGAAAAGACTACCTTATGAAGGTACAGGCGCGCGAGTCGGAGGCCACCGGCATCCCGAGCCTCAAAATCGGCTACAACAATGTCTTCGGCTACTATATCGAGGTCACCAACACCCACAAGGACAAAGTGCCCAAGGAGTGGATACGCAAGCAAACACTTGTCAACGCCGAGCGATATATCACGCAAGAGTTGAAAGAGTATGAGGAGAAGATACTCGGGGCGCAGGAAAAGATACTGTCCATTGAGACACGGCTCTACAACGGGCTTGTGGCACAATTGATGGAGTACATTCCGGCCATACAGCTCGACGCATCATTGGTGGCGCGTCTCGACTGCCTGTCGGCGTTCACCCGCGTGGCGATGGACAACCACTACAACCGTCCCGTCGTCGATGACTCCCTCGACATCGTGATTACCGAGGGACGCCACCCAGTCATCGAGAAGCAACTCCCGCCGGGCGAGCCATATATCACCAACTCTGTATCGCTGTCCAACAACGGACAGCAGGTGATGATGATCACCGGGCCAAACATGTCGGGAAAGTCGGCATTGCTGCGACAGACGGCCCTCAACGTGCTGATGGCACAAATCGGCTGCTTTGTTGCCGCCGACAGCGCGCGCATAGGCATCGTCGACAAGATATTCACCCGCGTCGGCGCAAGCGACAACATATCGCTCGGCGAGTCGACATTCATGGTGGAGATGAACGAGGCGGCCTCCATACTCAACAACATGAGCCAACGTTCGCTCATACTCTTTGACGAGCTTGGACGCGGCACCTCCACCTACGACGGCATATCCATAGCGTGGGCCATCGTCGAACATATCCACGAACACGGCACGGCGCATCCGAAGACACTGTTTGCGACCCACTATCACGAGCTTAACGAGATGGAACGCTCATTTGGCCGCGTCGTCAACTACAACGTGTCGGTGAAGGAGATAAACGGTAAGGTGGTGTTCCTACGCAAGCTCGCCAAGGGTGGCTCGGAGCACAGCTTCGGTATCCACGTGGCAAAAATCGCCGGTATGCCCCCCGTCATCGTCAAGCGTGCCGACCAGGTGCTCCACCACTTAGAGACAGCCAACCGCCGCGACTCCATCGAGAAAGACCTGAGCACTGTCGCCGATGGCCGCTCGGGGATGCAACTCTCATTCTTCCAGCTCGACGACCCCGTCCTCACACAGATACGCGACGAAATCCTCAATATCGACATCAACAACCTCACCCCAATGGCAGCCCTCAACAAGCTTCACGACATCAAGAAGATAATCACGGGCAAAGACTGACCCCAACGTCGCCCTATCGCGATACGCCCTCCAATATGAGATAGGACAAAGCTCCCTCCCTGACCGTTAGACAGTAGCCGCGCCCGATGTGCATCTGCCGATAGTCGCGTGACGACACTTTCAGCCTGAAGCTGTCGGCCCCACTGAACGGGGCGAACGTGACATAGTGATAGGCGACTCCACGTGTGTAACTGACCTGTTTGTCTGTCACAGTACACTCCCACTGATAAGGCTCTCCCCTGCCGGGCAGATAATAGTTCAGGGCCGCGACACTCTCGGGAATCAAGAGGAAACATGCAAGTACGATGAATCCGGCGGCAGCAATTGATTCGCCGGCATATTTGCTGCCGGTCATCTCCTTACGCTTTACACGAAAACGCAAGGCGAGCACCCCAACTGTCGTCAATATCACGGCTATGTACACCACCGCAGGGATTTCAATACATATCGTCCTGTTAACTATAGACAAGCCGTAGAATGCCCCGACTGCAACAGCAATCAACGCCAACCCGATAACAACTTTCGTGACAAAAGAAAGTATTTGCATATGCCAACCTACAAATTCAACACATTGCCCATCAAGGGAGTAGGGACGCTACCTGTAGCGTCCGCGAATTGGCATATAACCAGGTCTTTTATTCGCGGACGTTGCAGGCAACGTCCCTACATCACAAGCCAACTGGCCTGTTTTGCAACGTCCTCATTTACAAAATATGATTTATTCCTCGACGTCCTCCTCGATGGAGAAGTCGTCGGGCATCGAGTCGTCAAAGTCAAGCTCGTCCTGCTGTGCTTCCTCGCGTTCTTCAACGGTGTCGTCCTCCGGCTCGGGAGTTTCCTCTTCGGCCTTTGAGGAGGCTTTCTTGCCGGCTTTCTTTTTTGACGCTCCAAGGATACCCTTGGCTGCCGCCTCTTTCAGGGCGGCCATAATCTTGGCTTCCAACTCCTCGGCAAGCTCAGGATTGTCGGCTATCACCTTCTTGGCCTGGTCGCGACCCTGCGCGAGCTTAGTGCCGTCGTAGCTAAACCATGAACCGCTCTTCTGTATCACGTTATGCTCGACGCCAAGGTCGATAATCTCTCCGGCACGTGAAATGCCCTCGCCAAACATGATGTCAAACTCGGCGCGACGGAATGGAGGCGCAACCTTATTCTTTACGACCTTAACCTTGGTGAGGCGCCCGAGCACATTGTCGTCCTTGTCCTTTATCGGTGTCGAAGCGCGTATGTCGACACGCACCGAAGAATAGAACTTGAGCGCATTACCGCCTGTAGTGGTCTCCGAGGGGCCAAACATCACCCCAATCTTCTCACGCAACTGGTTGATAAAGATGCAGGTGGTCTTTGAGCGCGATATTGCGCCGGTGAGCTTGCGCATGGCCTGGGACATGAGGCGCGCCTGCAATCCCACGTTTTTCTCTCCCATTGTTCCCTCGATCTCGCTCTTGGGGGTGAGGGCGGCCACCGAGTCTACGACAATCAGGTCGACGGCGGATGAGCGTACAAGCTGCTCGGTAATCTCCAGGGCCTGCTCGCCATTGTCGGGTTGTGAGATAAACAGGTTGTTGATGTCCACGCCGAGTTTCTCGGCATAGAAACGGTCAAAGGCGTGCTCGGCATCGATGATGGCTGCTATGCCGCCAGCCTTCTGCGCCTCGGCGATGGCATGGATGGCAAGAGTGGTCTTACCCGACGACTCCGGGCCAAAAATCTCTATGATACGCCCGCGCGGAAAACCGCCGACACCAAGCGCAAAATTAAGGCCTATGGAGCCGGTCGGTATCACCTCCACATTCTCTATCACCTCATCTCCAAGCTTCATTATCGCGCCACGGCCATAGTTTTTCTCTATGCGCCCCAGGGCGGCGGTCAGAGCCTCCATCTTGGCCTTTTTGGGGTCGGTCGGAGCGGCGTCCTTCTTCTTTATCGTAGCTTTCTTGGGCTTTTCCATTTTATGTCAGATTTAATTTTAGTTTTATGATACAAAGATAAGGGATAAGACGCCCTACTCAATTGCACACACGGGTTAAATATTGTTGTTTTTACCCGAGAAGTAGAAATCAAGCACATCCCGAGCCGCCGTAAAGGAGCTTTGGGTATTTGAGAGCACTCGCTGCTCACGGTCGCGCAACATGGCCTCAACATCGGGATTGTTGTAGAAATGGGCCTTGAGCTGCTCGTCGATTGTCTCAAACATCCAATAGCGGGCCTGCTGCTGACGCTTGCGCTCAAAATAGCCGTTCTCCTTTACAAACTTGAAATAACGGTCTATCATATCCCACACCTCGGGGATGCCAAGCTCATAGTAGCCCGAGTAGCAAAGCACTTCGGGCATCCATCCCGAAGTCGTGGGCGGGAAAAGATGGAGCGCGCTGCGGAACTGAGCCTGCGCCAACGTTGCACGGTCGATATTGTCGCCGTCGGCCTTGTTGATGACAATCCCGTCGGCCATCTCCATGATGCCGCGCTTGATGCCCTGTAGCTCGTCGCCGGTGCCGGCAAGCTGTATCAGCAGGAAGAAGTCGACCATCGAGTGCACGGCGGTCTCGCTCTGCCCAACGCCGACCGTCTCGACAAATATATTGTCGTAGCCCGCCGCCTCGCAGAGCACTATCGTCTCGCGGGTCTTGCGTGCCACGCCGCCAAGCGACCCCGCGGAGGGGCTGGGGCGTATGAAAGCATCGGGATGCACCGCCAGCTTCTCCATGCGCGTCTTGTCGCCGAGGATGCTCCCCTTGGTACGCTCGCTCGACGGGTCGATTGCGAGGACGGCAAGCTTGCCTCCGTCACGCAGCACGTGCAGGCCGAACACATCTATCGACGTGCTCTTGCCCGCTCCGGGGACGCCGGTGATGCCGATACGCCGTGAGTTGCCCGAGTGGGGAAGGCATTTCTCTATCACCTCCTGTGCTATGGCCTGATGGTCGGGCGACAGGCTTTCCACAAGCGTGACTGCTCGACTCAAGGTTGTAATGTCGCCCTTGAGTATGCCCTCCACAAGCTCCGAAGCCGAGGGGAGCGTGCGGCGGCGACGCTGTTTCATGTACGGGTTAACGATAGGCGGCTGGGTGACTCCCGAGTTGACTGTCAGCCCGGTGTATTCCGAGTCGTTCTCTATATGGTCCATCTATGTTGTCTGTTATTTGGTTGCTGTTACATATATTGCCCCACAAGCCTTACGGTCGACTGGGGCGCGTCGGGATCGTTGGTTATCACCGAGACACGTGAATTAAGAATATCTCCTGTGGCCTTGGACGTGTCTACTTTCACCTTTACGGTCGCACGCTTGCCCTTTTTAAGCACTGTTTTATCGGCCTTGGCGGTAACGCCGGGGTCGAGCGATGACACTCGCCTTATCATGAGGGGGTCTTTGCCGGTATTCTCGATTGTAAATGAAGCCTCCACCACATCACCGCGACTTACGCGCCCGAAATCCAATGACTCGGCAGAGTAGCGGGCATGTGGAGCATTCATCATCTGCCCCGGCGTGAGGCGGCTGAAATCCTCGGTGACAATTATAGTGGTGGTCACGGGCACTACTTCCGCGCCACGGTCGGGGATAAGCGGCAGGGAGTCGGTCGACAGTCCCCACGCATCGGAAAACGCGGTATTGTAGTAAACCGACAGCGACACCCGCTCACCCGGAGGTACGACCTCGGGCGCACAGGTCATGGAGATATACCCTGGCAGCGTCCCCCATGATGGGCGTATCGAGTCGGCCGACATATTGTAGCCCTCGATGAATGCCATCTTTGCCTTACCCTTTTTCACCTCCCCAAACGGGATGACAGTCGTGCGCAGTTTCAGCGCGCCTGCATCGACCGGATAGCGGGCCTTGACCGTATTGGCCGCCCCGATTACCGAGCCTTTGACAGTCAGCGTCGAACGCGACGGGTCAGTATTGGTGTCGACATACACCCGCTTGGCAAATCGTCCCGGACGCCCCGAGGCATCATATGTGGCCGTCACGCTCACGGTGTCCCCGGGAGCGATAGACTTGTTCTCGACCGACGAGGCGGTGCAGCCGCAGTTGGTCCTCACGTTAAGCACCACCAGCGGCTCATCGCCACGGTTGACGCCCTTGAACACGCACGACACTTTACCGCAATCCTCGTCAAAGGCGCCAAAGTCGTGCTCGGTCTCCAGCCACTCGACACGCGGCTGCGCCGCTACACCAAACGCCGTCGCGCCAAGCATCACAGCCAGCAGCCAATTATATCTCCTACCCATACCCTTGCTGACGATTATTTGCGTGGAACGACAGTTCCGGATATGCGCAATATAGTATTCTTATCCTTACCGGGGACATTGGTCTTCACCCGGACAGTCTTGGAGAACTCACCGGGACGGCCGGCAGGATTGTAGGACACCTTTATCTTGCCCCCCTTTCCGGGAGCGATAGGATGTTTGGGATATATGGGGACAGTGCATCCGCAGGAAGCCTTGGCCGACATGATGAGCAACGGCTCGTCGCCCTTGTTGACAAACTCAAACTCGTAGCTTACAACGCCATCCTTCTCATGTATCGTCCCAAAGTCGTGGGACTTCTCAATCAAGTCCATGCGTGCCCCGTCGGCAAAGGCCGCCATGCAGCCCATCACCACCATAAGACACAGGATAATAATCTTCTTCATTTCTTTTATAATTTACCTTGTAAAGATACAATAGTAAACGCCCACACCGCTCGCGGGTTGAGTTAATTTAGCTTAATCCCTTGACATCCGCATCGACCCCGATGCCAAACAACGCATAGTCATACCACACCGGGTCGTCAGGACGCATCTCCCTGAGCCGCGATGTCAGCTCGATGACGGCGCGACGATCGTCGCTGCGCCGATGGAGCAGCCCCATGTCGCGGGCGGTGTTGCCTACATGCACGTCAAGGGGAATGAACAGCTGCGAGGGCCTGATGACGTCCCACACACCCATATCGACAATGCCGTCGTCGCGTACAAGCCAACGCAACGCCATGTTGACACGCTTCAGGGCGGTCGTCGACAGGTTGCCCGGCAGGCAACGGCTGTCGGCACACCCTCCGTTGGCCTCGCATAACGCGGCATTCATCGCCTCGACAAGCCGCCAAGAGGGAAACTCGTCATCCCCGACACGGACACTCCGCGCAAATTCCTGCAGCGAGCCGTGACGGCGGTAGATAGCGTGCAGCCCGCGCAGGTAGTGACGCAGGTTGGCTGCAAAGAACGTGCGGTGGATGTTGCCGTCGGGCAACTCCTCGTATGCCCCGTCCATAACGAAGTCATACGGACGGTTTTCCATCATGGAGAGCATACGGTCGCAATTGCGGCATATCATCTTGCGGTTACCCCACGCGATGGTGGCACAAAGCAGCGACGCTATCTCTATATCCTCAAGCCGCTCAAACCTGCGGGGAAACTGCACCGGGTCGCGGCCGATAAAATCGGGCGAATTGATTCTCCGCGCCTCCCGGTCGAGCAGTTCCTTTATCTCGTTGTCGGTCATCTTATTATATCTTCATCTTCTTGGCGATATCCTTGGGTATCGCCTCGCGGTTGACGAGTATGTCGATTGTCTTTGCGAGAAAATACGGCTCCGACACATAGATGTAGCCGTCATAGAGCTGGTTAGTGTTCCACGAGTTCTTCACCTTGTAATACTTGTTGCCCTCCTGGTCTACGGCCCGCCCAACGATTACCATCCCGTGGTCGTCAGTAGTCTGCTGGCTGTCAAACCCTGCCTGACGCGACTCCTGTGTTACCTTCTCCTCCTTCACCGGACCCTTGATGTCGTAGCGGCTTTCCTCGCGGTCCTTGTCGGAAAGCTGGGTCCATCGGGCAAGCTCGGTGCCCTCAAGGCTCTTTTCGTCGGTAGCCTCGGGCAACACGGCGTAACCCTTGCGCCACTTGAAACCTCCCTCGCTCACGTCGGCGGCCCACACGACCGAATACCCGTTGTCGATGGCATTGTCGACAATAGCTTTCATCTCCTCCAACGGCACATTGTGGTACTGCCCCCAGAGCCAGTTGTCGGCCACCTCAAGCACAAACGGCTCATAGAACGGGTGATGGGTCCATGAAGTGACAGGGATATACTCCTCTGCAACGAGCCCCATCTCCTTGGCATAGGATTGCGGGGTGTAGGTCTTGCCATTGTAGGTGAATGTCTCGGGCACCTTGCCGAAGTATGCATCAAGAATACCCTCAAAACCTTTCTTCCACGCGGTGGTTAGCTTCTTGTTGGGATTGCGTTTCACCGCGTCAAGGTAGGCTTTCATCGCCTCGGCCATCTCATAGTGGCTGTGGGCGTCCTCGCCATACTCAAGCCCTGCGTATGCCTCCTCAGGCATCGCCCCGTAGCGTTTCCACACGTAGGGGACGTCAAGCGACGAGCCGCCCTGGGCAAAGTTCACCGTCCCGTTCATGCGGATATATTTGTCGGCCTTATCGAGATAGCATTGGCGCACGACAAACATCTCGGAGAGGTCCTGCTCATTGCCACCCTTGCGCATTATCTCGTCCTCAAAAAATGAGTTGCCCGAGAAACACCAGCATGTACCCGTGCGGTTCTGGTCCTTAACAGGGGTGGTCTTGACCACTTTCACGTCGGTAAACTTGAATCCCGTGCTGTCGGGGACGACAACCTTGTCGTCGGCACTTGCGCCGGAGGCCACTGCGGCAGCAATAAGCCCGCATAGTAAATGTCTCTTTTTCATATTCAGTCGGATTGTGATTGGCATTATTCAGGTATAGACCATATAAAGACAAAAATACAAATATTCATTGAAAATTGCTATATTTGTGGATTAAAATTATCTCATAAGATGTATAAAAAAGCCCTCATCCTCCTATTGATTCCAATATTCAGCCTGTCAATACGGGCAACCGAAAACCGTGCCGATATAATCTCCACTCTCCATGAACGTCTTGCCACCACCCGTCCACCGGCCGACAGCATAAGGATACTCTACAACCTGTTTGACCTCGCAGCGGGAGCTGATATGGCTCCCCTGGCTCAACAAATATATGATGTGGCCCAACGCTCAGGCAACACAACCGCACAGCTCGATGCCCTGCGTCACCTCACAAATTGCTATACCTACAACGACTCCATGCAGGAGACCTTCCTAAAGAAAGCGTTAGCGCTCCCACCAAACGATGACCAGCGCGAAACAGTACTGTTCATCAAGACAATGACAGCCAACAGCCGGGCCTCAAAGATGGACGAATCGGAGCTGTGCGACAGCCTCACCGCCACGTTCAACACTTACAGCCGCCTGGCGCCCGATGACATCGCGCAGCGTGTCGAGCTGCTGTTCAAATTTTGCACCATGCTGCAATACACGACCCAAGGGCAGCTGCTCACCGACTCATATGCCGACCTTGAGAAACTCATCAACGACTACCCCACCCCATCGGGAGCGCTACGTAGTCTTTTCTACACATCGGCCACAAATGCCTATACAGCAGCTTTTGACTATAAGAAGGCCATATACGCCGAGAAAAAGCTCATAGAGGTCATGGAGGGCTTTGAAAAACGCTACCGCCAACAGCGACGCAAATACCGCAACTACAACCGCAACTACTATAACAGCTACCGCAGGCTGCTGTCAAACTATCCCGCCCTATCACAGGGGGAGGTCGACTACTATTATCAGCGTGTCCTCGACCTCGCGTCAAAGGATGCCGATGTAGCCCAAAGCCTCGCCAAGGAGGAGCGCCCCAAGATTTTCTACCTGATGGCAAAGAAACGGTATGCCGAGGCCCTGCCGATTATCAAACGGCAACTTGACAACCCGTCCAACCGCTACATCACCATCAAGCTGCTCAAGGAGATGAGAGAGGCGGCAAAAGCCGTGGGCGACAATGAGGCCTATGCCGAGGCCTCGACAAAGTACTGCGACTACCTTGAGGAACTCGTACAAAGGAAATCGGGCGAGCGTTATAGGGAGCTGAAGATTATATATGATCTCACGGGGCTGCGCACCCAGAACACCCGCCTGCTGTCAGAGAAGCAGGACACCGAGACTTCGGCGCAGCGCTCGGTAATAATAATCGTCGGAATCGCCTCGGGGCTGTTGCTGATATCGCTCGTGGCGATGGGTATCCTCTACCTGCGCGCCCGACGGCTCACAGTCGATCTTACCGAGGCCAACAGCCACCTTGTCAATGAGCGCGACAATCTCGCGCGCCTGCAGAAAGACCTCATCGAGGCCCGCGACAAGGCGAAAAGCGCCGACAAGAAAAAGACCGAGTTTATCAACAACATGAGCCATGAAGTGAAGACCCCGCTCAATGCCATAGCGGAATACTCACAATTTATAGTCGACTGCATGGAGCCTGAGAAACGCAAATACCTCGACCGTTATGCAAAGGTAATCACGCTCAACACCGAGCTTGTCACCACGATATTCAATGAGGTGCTTGACGTGGCCACAATCGAGAACGCCGGGATGCACATAGACGTGCAGCCTGTCTCGGCACGTGCCATATGTGACGTGGCAATCAAGAGCACGGCATCCCACCTGCAACCGGGCGTGACGATGACGCTTGATGTCCCCGACAACTACGACGTGACGCTCAACACCGACCCCACACGCCTGGGCCAGATACTGTTAAACCTGCTCAACAATGCGGCAAAGTTTACCGCCGACGGCAGTATCTCCCTCTCCTTCGATGCCGACCGCGCCAAGAGCACCGTTACGTTCACCGTCACCGACACAGGATGCGGCATCCCCGACGGACAGGAGGAACATATATTCTCACGCTTCGAACAGCTCGACAAGTCGATACAAGGATGCGGCCTCGGGCTATACATCTGCCGGTTGCTTGCCACACTGCTCGGCGGCGTGGTAAAGGTCGACACATCCTACCGCAAGGGCGCACGCTTCGTATTAACGTTGCCTGTCACCACCCCTCATTAACGCATCACATGAAAGCGAGTCGCCCGATTGGTCATATTTTTTAATTTACTTTCCTAAAAGGACTATTTTTATACTATCTTCCCCCATATTTCAACTTTTATACTATTTTTGTACATTCAAATACGCAGAATATGGGAGAAAACCTTGTCGACCTGTCCCAACTCACAAAGGTGGGACGTATATCAAATGATTTCAGCCAATATGGAGAATACTATATCTTCTCCCACATCACCCGTGCCAAGGCCGAAACCGTGAAACTCGACATTTCGATGCCGATGAGGTTTGGAGGATTCATGTTCCTCCTGTGTATGGGGGGAGGCATATCGGTCGACATCAACCTGCAACGCTGCGACATCCGTCCCAATAACGTGGCTTTTGTCGGTCCTGACGCCGTCGTGAAAGTCAACAGCATGGAACTTGAGGAGCTCGATGTATATACGCTGTTCCTCTCTAATGAGTTTATCCGCGACATCAACATGGATACCTCCGCGTTCAACCCAAGGATGTTCGTGCGCAAGCGTGACAACCACATACTCCCCGTATCGGATGAGGAGATGACGTTGCTTAAACGTTATTTTGAGTTACTCCACCACAACACATCCGACAACACATCGGACATCTACATCAAGAATATTTCCCGCTGTCTTGTGGCGTGCATCGCCTACCAGACGATGCAGTTTGCCGAGAGGCGTCTCGACGAATGTTCGGAGGAAACGCCGACTGTGTCGCGCCGCATGAACTATATCCATGATTTTATCGAACTTGTACATACCCACCACCGCACACAACGCTCCGTAGGCTATTATGCCGGCAAGCTGTTCATCTCCCCAAAGTACCTGTCGCTGATAGTCAAGGAGGCGACAGGCCGCTCTGCCGCCGAATGGATAGACGAGTATGTAATACTTGAGGCGAAAAATATGCTGCGGTTCTCGGGCAAAAATATCCAGCAGGTGGCCTACGAGCTGAATTTCACCAGCCAGTCATCCTTTGGCAAATATTTCAAGCATCTCACCGGAATGTCCCCCTCGGAGTTCCTGAAAACATAAAGCTATAATAGCTATAATAGCTGTTACAGTCGTGATAGACCCATTTTCATTTCCTGCCAAAGTCAGCGGGAATCTCACCCCAACGCTCTGTGTCCCACTTTATGATGCGGTTGGTCCACGTGTTTGCGGCAAGCCATGCGTTTGCACGCTCCACCATCTCCAACAGTCGTTTGTTGCGCGGCGTGGGCTTCAGTTGGGTCTTGCTGTGGCGGTCGCGCACCCAGGCCTGCGCCGTGCGGCTGTCAGAGTAGATTGGCACTGAGCCACGCCCCGTTTTCTTCAGCAAGGCAAGTGCGTGCACAAGGGCCAGGAACTCGCCGACATTGTTGGTGCCGTCCTCCAACGGCCCCACATGGAATATCACCTCCCCCGTACGCACATTGACACCCCGATATTCCACGGGCCCCGGATTGCGCGAACATGCCGCATCGACCGCGATGCTGTCGAGCACAATCTCTGGAAAAGCCTCGTAGTTGACAACCGTAGGACGATGGGACGCTATAGCCTTGAGAAGTCCCATATGCTCCGACGGGTCACCCCTATAGGCCCGCGTGGCATCCTCAAGTGTCGGGAAACTGCGGTATTTCGCCCCGGGGAAACCCTCCACCTGCGCCTTGCACTCCTCCCAGGAGTCATATATGCCCGCATTATGACCGGCCCATACAACATAATATTTCCGTCCTGCCATTATATCTATCTTATGAAAGGGTTAAAAACAGCGAGATGTCAACACTCCGCAATCCTGCAGAGCGCGCCACCTTGGCATTGACAACCTTGCCCATGAAAGTCAACACCGCCCGCTGCACGCCCGGAGATGCCTTCAACAAGGATGTCATGCCGTCAAATGCCATTATATCCGAGAGCATGGAGACAAACAGGTTGCTCAATGCCATCGCGCCCGTACGCGGCACGGCATCGCCGGGTGTCACGTAGCACACCCGTCCCGCGCCGCATGTCGCCGCGCGTCCGTAGGCGACCTCCGACGCGTCCACCATTGGAAGCGACGGGAATGACGCACCTTTCTCCTGCCCGAGATCCATCACAATGACGCCGCGCTTCATCTCAGCGACTTCATCTGCCCCCACCACATAACGCGACAACTCCTGCGCGGCAACCACGACATCGGCAGTGCGCAGCGCGTTGAGCAACACACGCGGATGGAGCACTGAAGTTATCACGCCGAGACCTATTTCTGCGGCAGCGGCACGCAGGCTGTAGGTGTCGTTGTCAAACATCCTGACTATCGCCCCGAGACCGGCTGCCGACTTCCCCACCGCACGCGCGGCGATACCCGAGCCGATGACTGTGACCTCACACGGTATGACTCCCGCCACCCCGCCGAGCAATATACCCTTGTTGCGTGAGCGGTCGGCAAGCATAGAGGCTGCAAGCAAAGCGGCCGCACGTCCCTCGACCTCAGCCATCACATCGGCAAAGGGCTTGTGGCCATGTGTCCCCTCTACGAGATTAAGCGCCACAGATGTTATGCCGCGCTCGGCCAATGCCACAAGAACATCCCGCGTAAGGGCCGTCGCCCCGAGCCACCCGAGCCACAATGCTCCACGGTTCATGGCGGCAATATCACACTTCCCGAGTGGGGGCATATGTATCACTATGTCACATTTCAGAGCCTCCGCACGCTCTACAATAGCCGCGCCCACCCTGACAAAACTATTGTCGCTGTAATGTATCGGCGCGGCGGCATCATGCTCCACCTTCACCGAATATCCGTTTGAGACCAACATCTCCACCCCTTCGGGCGTAAGGGGAAAGCCCTCGGCTCCCCGCTCCTTACATGCGAGGATGCCTACCGACAGCTCCCTGTGTCCTGTAGCTACAGCACAGGGACACTCCTGTGGAGTCATTTCACCTTTCATCATCCGATTGTTTTGCGTCCAGTCCAAACTGACGAATAAATCTCCCGGCAGTCTCCCCTATTTCACATTCGTTCTCCAGCAAGTCGGCCTCAAACCTGTCGCCTGCACGCTCATAGAATGGCCGACGCGCCGCCAAAGCCTCGATGATAAACGCGCGTAGCTCCTCGTCACTCTTGCCTGCTATAAGCGGCCTCTTGTACCGCCCTCTCATGAGACGCGAGTGCAGCCTGTCAAGCGATGCGTCAAGAAATACCGTGCGGCCGCAACTGTTCATATACTCCATATTGTCAAAGAAACATGGTGTTCCCCCGCCGCAAGCCACAATCACATCCTCAAACGCCCCCACCTCGTGGAGCATCTGACGCTCTATCTTGCGGAAACCATCCTCCCCCTTCTCGGCAAATATATCCTTCACAGTCTTGCAATACCTCGCCTCTATATAATGGTCAAGATCGATAAACTGTTGTCCTGTCATACGTCCCACAGTGCGTCCCATGGTCGACTTGCCACAGCCCATATAGCCGATAAGAAAAAGCGGTTTCATCTCTTAGGTCAATTAACAATGCCGCATTATCGCGACACCACCGCAAAAATACAAAAAATAGTTGAGCTGTAATAGCCATTATAGCTATGATAGCCATTACAGCTGTAATGGTGGGGGCATAAAAAAGTGACCGTCCGGAGGGACTCGGTCCTTCCGGGCGGCCTTAGGGGGCGGTTACCTACTCTCCCGCTTTCGCAGTACCATCGGCGTGATAAGGCTTAACTTCTCTGTTCGGAATGGGAAGAGGTGGAGCCCTTATGCTGTCATCACCTGAATAT
>LUJN01000020.1 GCA_001689445.1 Bacteroidales bacterium M3
TTTGCTTTGCTTAAGTGAACAGCATTGGGACGCTACCTGTAGCGTCCGCCAATCGTCCATATACCAAGATATTATCCGCGGACGTTCCAGGGAACGTCCCTACATCTCAAGCCAATCGGCGAGTTTTGAAACACCCCCTTATTTTCCCATCCCAAGTCCTTAAGTGAACAGCATTGTGTAGCGTCCCTACTCCTTTATCTGCAATCTATCGGGTCTTGCAACATCCCCTCTACCTCACCTTAAGTGAACAGCATTAGGTAGCGTCCCTACTCTTTTAGTGACAATCTATCTGGCTTTGCAACCCCCTCTTTTCCGTTTCCGCTCCGTGACCCTCACCACCCTGATGCTCACCTCATAGAGCAGGTAGAGCGGCACAGCGACCAAAACGAGGGTCATCACGTCGGGCGGCGTGATTATCGCCGCGACAAGGCATATGACGAGAAAAGCATACTGCCGGTAGCGTGTCAAGAACGAGGATTGGATAAATCCCATCTTGCCGAGCATCCACGCAATGACAGGGAGCTGGAACACCAATCCCATCAGCAGTGTGAGCGTGACAAAGGTGGATATGTAGCTGTCGAGCGTTATGGTGCTGTGCACCTTGTCGGCTACGGAATATGTGCCGAGAAACCTGAATGATATCGGAAACAGCACATAGTAGCTCATCAACACTCCCGCGACAAACAGCAGATAGACCACAGCCACCACCCGCACCGAATATTTCCTCTCGCTTTCAAGCAGGGCCGGGGAGACAAACCGGAACAGCTCATACAGTATGAATGGCGAGGCACACAGCAGACCGAGGTATAGCGATGTAGACATGTGGGTCATAAACTGGCTCGACAGGTCGGTGGCGATGAGGTCGACGTGAAACTCCTCAAACCGAAACTGCGGGTCGACCATGCGGCACATCACCTCAATCCATCGGTAGGTCACAAAGTCCCATTCGCTCGGCGCAAGCAGCAGCGCGAAAGTCAACTCCTTGAATGCAAAGATGACACACGCCAGCGCTAATGTCACCCCCGCTACCCTTAGCAGCGACCCACGGAGGACTTCAAGATGTCCGCCGAAAGTCAGCAGCCGTTCATCGGATGCCATCGCGATCCTCTGATGTTTGGGTGGAGTTTTCTCGCGTCACATCGCCGTCATCGGTAACCGTATCGTCATGCTCCACGTGTGGCTCGGGATGGTCGCCCTCCCTCATCCCGTCCTTAAACTCGCGCACGCCCTTGCCAAGCCCGCGCATCATCTCGGGCAACTTCTTGCCGCCGACCAACAGCAGCGCGAGCCCTCCGATGAGGATAAGCTCCGTGGTCCCTATAAAACATATTATCATAATCGCGTGATTTATTCAGGTTCGACCAAGAAAATCCGGCAACTGTCAAAATCAATCTCCCAGTTGCCATTCTGCGAACTTTCCCATCGGTATTTGTCCGACATGCGGTTCCACCAGTCTTGAAACCGACCGGAGGTAATCCCCATGTCGGTCACAAGCCGTTCATATAGCTCCTCGTTGTCGGGAGTCAATATCCGCGCAAGCTCGTTAAGCCCGTTGCGCCGCTCAAATAGCCTCTGTATCTCGTCGCGCTCCTCCTCGGTCACGCGACCCACTTCTTTTCTCATTGTCAACTCCAAAAATTTAGTCCTTTATCCGATACTCACTATATTCTCCATCGCTCCATGGGGAATGGCGTATGGTTCGGCGGTCTTTGGATATATAGAGGCTTCCACCTTTGAGGCCTGAAAGGCTTAGGTCTTGTGTGTAGAAATGCCATCCATTAACCATGCCTCCATATACATCATAACCTTGTGCGACACTGAGTTGTGTGAAAATTGCTGTTGATTGACATCCAAAGCCCCAATTGGTATTCATGATGTATAGGAGAACATCTGGTTTGGTTGTATAGTCCTCAATGGTGACGCCACGGTTGTCGCATTTTCGGACGTAGGTATAGTTTGCCTTGTAGCCGTTAGGAAGTTGTGCAAACAGGTTGCCGGCTGAAATCATAGCCAACAGCAGGAAAAAGATTTTCAGTTTCATATTCAATCATTTTTTATAAGGTTATCAAATGGATCGAGATAGTCTATCTCGGGTATGTCGGTGCTATTCAGCGTGGGGATATATTGCCGTAACCGCGAGAGCAGACGGAGGGAGGCGTTACGCTCGATATGTGACATGACACATTGTTCCCGCGATGGGGTGTTGACTTCCAATGTCAGTTTGCGGTTGAGCCACACACATCTCTTGCATTGGAACGCATCGCACGTGCGGCATATCGGCGCGTGGTCGAGGCGGTAAAGTTGTGGATTCTTGATGTCGGGACCATTCGATAAATCCCCGATGGAATAACCGTCCTCTCTTTCAAGATAGAGGGCGGGACATACATAAAACTTGCCGTCGGGGGCCAGTGTCACCGTTTCGTAGCCAGCGTTGCAGTTGTTCATGCCATCCAATAATATTCGGTCGGTTAGGATATTTACCTGCACTGCATGTCCTTTGCCGTATTCATCGACAATTCTATTGGAAAGTCGGTCGAGGAATAGCCCGTAGTCTTGTTCGTCATCCTTGGAGAATGTATCGATATCGGTATATACGATGCTTAGGCGGCTGACTCTTGGCAAGATGGCATATATCATACCCTCCTGTTCCATCAATTGGTGCAAAGTTGTCCTTATCACGTATGCCTGTCTCATATCGAATGGGTAATAGTTGATTGACGCAAGAGTGTCAAAGACAACGACGTCAGCGGCGGCACGCAGCCCGTTGTCCTCGCATAGCGATGACACTATATCGGCATGGAAAGTCGGTGCGATAACGTCCTTGTAAGCTTGCGGCAATTCATAATCGGGATAGAGGAACTGGAGCGTCAGATTCTCTTTCATCGACCAAAATATAGCTTCGTTTAGTGTACTTAATGGCATTAAATTGGTCGAACCCCGATAGTCGGGATAATGGCAGAACGATGTCGAGCAATCGTCAAGCTGTATTAGCAAGTACTTCAGCATATTTAGCAACTCTTTTGTGATACTTTATTTTTGAGCTTCTCATACTCATCCTTTCGGCCCTCAGCCTCAAGCCGTTGGTAGAGCTTGTTCCAATAATAGTTGTTGGCTCTGACGCGGGCTTTGTGCATCTTGCATATCGCCGTTGAACGCTGATATACCGTAGGAGTTTCAGCCGCATCATAATTCTCGCCCTGACACCATGCACACCCTTCAGCAACATCACAATCAATACATTCATCTGTTGACTGTGTGCATCTATCAAGTGTCAGGAATGGGCGGAGTTTATTTTTGTCAATGCCATGGTAGACATCCCCGATAATCCATGCCCTCTTGTCGCGAAGCGAATACTGTGCAAAACGTGTGCACGGATATAGGTTGCCGGCAGCATCGATTGAGAGCATCTTGCCTGCGCCACACCAGTTACCGTTGTCCCTCTCCCTGTCAAGAGGTTTGCCAAGCCTCTCCATAAAGAATGAACAGGCATAGTCATGATACAAATCGGCCTCGATAATTGCATCGGCCAGGGATATCAGTTGCTGTTCAAATAGTATGTCATCACCTACATTCCATACATCCTCAAAGACACAGTTTATATTCACTTCATGTATTCCGAGTGAATAGAGGTGCAAAACGCTCTCCTTTATATATGGAATATCCGGGCTGCTTATGGTGACTTTTGTTGCCCCGAAAGGGAATTGGGATAGCCAAAGGGGAATATTGCGCACCACATCGTCATAGCTGCCTTTTTCGTGGCCGTCACCTTTCCATATCCTGTTCATGTCATGCTTTTGTCGGGTGCCGTCGATTGTGATGCCTATGGACAGGTGATTGTGATTCTTCTTTATGAAATCCTGTACTTTTGCCGAGTCATAGTTTATGCCATTTGTGGAAAAACTAAATCTATATGAGTCAAACCAATGGTGTCTTAGGCGAAACATTTCCATTTTGATATAATCACAAATGCGATCGATTAATTCAATTTCAAGAAATGGTTCACCTCCGATAAAATCCCATATGACGGATTCCTCGGGAAACTCGGCTTCATTGGAGAGTATCAGGTCTATGGCTCTTTTTGCAATATCCCATGACATCCTCTCTTTTTCATTTTTACCTACAAGGTAGCAATATTTGCAAGCGAGCTGACAGTCTTTTGTCACTATGAATGTGATGCTTTTTGCTGCGCCGTTGTTCCAGCCCTTGTCAGATGTCTTTATTGTGCTCATGTCTGTGTGGGTTCATTATACGAAAGTTTATTCCAGAAATAGTTTTTTGCACGTACTTTTGCATGATGCATTCTGCAAGTTGATAATGATTGTTGATATATAGTCCCTGTATCGGATGAATCATAATTTTCGGCAGGGCAATTTTTGCATCCGCTAATTATGTCGCAGGTCGCACAAGACTTGGAACTTATGCGGTTACAAAAGGTCTGATATGGCCGCATAAGATTCCAGTCTATGCCTTGTCGGATATTTCCTATTGGACGAGCTTTCTTTTGCCGCAGGGAGAATTGGGCAAAACGTAGGCATGTGAAAAAATCGCCATTATAGTTGACCGATAATTTGAACAGGCCACATGGATTGTTATAGTGACAATCGCTTGACTCAATTGGAACACCTATTGACCTGTCAAAGCAAGACAGGTAGACTTTGTGGAACAGGTTGTTATCGATTATGTAGTCAGCACACTTTATAAGTTCCTGTTCAAAAATCTCATCGTCCCCATTTTGCCAAACATCCTCTAAGACCGTGTTTACGTCAATAACGGTGATGTTCAGCGATATCAGATGCCTTATGCTTTCGAAAACATATGGTAAATCATCATGGGAAATTGTCATTTTAGTGCCTTCAAGGGGAAATTGTTTTCTCCAAAGGGGAATAGATTGCACCACTGCTGAGTAGGAGCCTGTCCCGTTTTCGAATATCCGGCATGTGTCGTGCTTTTTTTGCGTCCCGTCAATGGAGATACTCATGTCAAGGTGATTTTGATATCTGAGTATGAACTGCTGGATTTTAGGGGAAGAATACAGGAGACCGTTTGTGGTTATTCGGATTCTATAATTCTCGGCCCATTTGTGCCCTATTTTTGTTGCTGCCGCAATTGAATATTCGACAATGCACTGTATAAGGTCTATTTCCAATAATGGTTCACCTCCGATGAAATCCAGTACCACCGATTCTTCCGAGTTTAGTCTCGGTTCCGAAAATACATAATCAATAGCCTTGGTGGCTACGTCAAGTGGCATCTTGTTGATGTCGTTTTTGCCAACAAGATAACAGTAGGTACACCGCAGCTGACAAGCCTCGGTGACAATAAAAGTTATTGTTCTTGCAGAGTTCACGGTATTTGAATGACAGACAGGGAGAAAATTAGGTTATCTTCTTCCTGCCTGTCTGTTTTTAGTTATCGTCCGTTGCAACTGCCGCTACAGCTTGAACGGCATGTATAAGAACAAGAACCCTTGCAGGTACTGTAGCACTGATTGTAGCAATTTGTCGAGCATCCTGTGCGGCATGTTCCCGTACATGCATCATGGCAGCTTGTTGAGGTGGATTCTGCCCCGCGGGCGATGATGGGCATGTTGGCCAAGGCGATGGCTCCGAGGATGGGAAGGGCTTTCTTGGCTGCTTTTTTGAAGAATTGGCGGCGAGACTGCAATTCTTCCTCACTGTTTTCTTTCATGATTCTCTATCATCCCTATAGACTCTCCGGATTCAGGTTTACGTGGTGGTACAAAAAAAGCGCGAGGGTCTGTATCTGTTACCCGTCCCGCTTACAGAGGCTCTGGCATGTGCCCATCGGAGTTGAACGGGCAACGCGGAGCCTCACGCTGTATGATATGCCCATGGGGGCACGTTGCCCCTGGGATGTAGGTATATCATACCCGTGGCTGCCTATCGTTGACCCATTCTCGAACTCCGATACGAAACTGCCAGATTTCTGTAAGCCGAGAACAAGCGTCGATAAACGCCTTTTCATTATGTCTGCTTTCCCGCCCGCGTTACCCCATATCGGGACTCCGCAGACGATATGCGGTAGCAAAGTACTGCAAAAATTTTCAAATATGCAATACCCTATGAAAAAATGTGTAAAAATCAATGTTGAACAAAATCGGTGTTACGCCGGGGGGAGCTGTCGGGCGCAAGGTTACAGCTCCAGGCGTGCGCCGGGTTGCCAGTCGATGTCGGGGTAGGAGGTGTGGAGGGCCTGCTCGGCGAGCTGGATGCCGCTTTCGTAGGAGGTGGCAAAGGGGAACACCGGCTTGCCCTTGAAGCCGTAGGTGTCGAGGAAGGTGTAGATGACTTTCGGGGGCATGAAGGCCCATATCGGGAAGCCGAGGTAGATGGCGTCATATTGTGACGGGTCGGGGAGGTCTTTCACTATGGCCGGACGACACGCCGGGTCGGCCTGTTCTTTGGCGGCACGGCTCATCGGCTCGCCGTTGACGTCGGCGGGAGCATAAGGCTTGACAGGCTCGATGCGGTAGAGTTCGCCTCCCGTGGCTTGGGCTATCTCTTTGGCGGCACGCTCGGTGTGCCCGTTCTGTGAAAAATATGCGACAAGACTTTTCATGAGTTACAATGATTTACATTATAACACATCTGAAAGCCATTGTGATTGCTCCCCGATGGGAAATCACTTCATCACCGGATAACCGAGGAAGCCCTGCTGCATGTGCACGGTTAGGCTGTCGCCGACGTGGGTGCGGGAGTATTTCTTTTGTTTCACGGTCATATCCTTGGTGCGCCCGTCGTCAAATCGTACTGTCAGCACGTAGACGTAGTAGGGCGCGCCGCGTCCGTAAGAGCGGCGTGAGATGCGGCGGGTCTTGTAGTGGGTCTCGCGCGTCTTGTCCTCCACGACCACGCGCTCCTTATGGGCTGTCGTGGCGTCGGCGAAGAGGTAATTGCTCCCAAGGACGGCAAATATCCACACCGATGTCGCCACCACCACTTGGCAGAGGTAGTTGAGCCATCGGTTGGAGGTGGCGGTGAGCCGCGCCCACTTGTCGTGGAGCGGTATGCCCGACAGCAGGCCGACAGTAAGTCCCGTGCCCACGGGTACCCACCACGGCATCACCGTGTCGCGATATATGACCATCGACAACCCGAGCATCGAGATGCACAGTGCTCCTATAAATCCTAACGCCACTACGCGTAAAGCCTCCTTAAATGTCGTTTTTGCCATTGCGTCCGATATTGTTCACCGCAAAATTACGCATTTTTGTCATGTCCAAAAGGTTAAAGACAGAAAGAAACGCGGGAGAAGTGAAAAAAGGTTGTAATTTTGCAACAGATATAAAACCAAACATCCATATTATTGATATGAAAAAGAATTTTATCAAACTCATCATGGCAGTGCTCTGCTTGTCAGTTGCAGTGCCCATGTCGGCTCAATTCAACCTCAAGAAAGCAATCGGCAGTGCCTCCAAGGCTGCTCAGGCAGCCACGCTCACCGACGAGCAGATGGCGGCCTACGTCAAGGAGTCGGTCGACTGGATGGACAAGCACAATCCCGTCCCCGGCGAGGAAGATCCCTACACCAAGCGTCTGCGCAATCTCACGCAGGGTCTCACCAACGTGGAGGGTATACCCTTGAACTTCAAGGTATATGACGTGATTGACGTCAATGCCTTTGCTTGTGCTGACGGCAGCGTCCGCGTATTCTCGTCGCTTATGGACATCATGACCGACGACGAGCTGCTCGGCGTCATCGGCCATGAGATAGGCCACGTTGCAAAGCACCACTCCAAGAACGCGTTCCGCACGGCACTCCTCTCCTCGGCACTGCGCGATGGCGTATCATCGGTAGGCGGCACAGCCGCAGCCCTCAGTGACTCACAGCTCGGCGACTTGAGCGAGGCGTTGCTAAACTCAAAGTACTCCCAGAAGCAGGAGAAGGAAGCCGACGAGTATGGCTACGAGTTCCTGAAGAAGAACGGCAAGAACCCCTGGGCAATGTCGCTCGCATTCCGCAAGCTCCAGAAGATGGAGCAGGAGGCCGGCGCCGGCAAGCAGAGCGCGGTCAGCAAGATGTTCTCCTCTCATCCCGACACTGAGGCGCGTATCAAACGCATGGAGGATAAGGCCACAAAGGACGGCATAGCCAAGCCCGAAAACAAGTAATCCCCTCCCCATTCATCCACAGCACGGGTCGCGGCCATCAAGGCCGCGGCCCGTGTTGGTTTTGTTGCGTATTGCCGTAAGATTATGTATATTTGTACTCACTTACAAACAGGACATTATGCGATTTGACGAACTGCTATATAACGACAGCGTGCTTGACGCGCTCGACGCGATGCACTTCGGGGAGTGTACCCCGATTCAGGAACAGGCGATACCCGTGGCCCTTGAGGGGCGCGACCTCCTTGCCGTAGCCCAGACCGGCACAGGCAAGACGGCGGCCTATCTTCTCCCCGTGATTGACCTCCTCGCCGACGGCGGATTTCCCGAGGACGCCATCAACTGCGTCGTCATGGCGCCCACACGCGAGCTGGCGCAGCAGATTGACCAGCAGATGCAGGGATTTGCCTACTTCATGCCCGTGAGCAGCGTCGCCATCTACGGCGGCACCGACGGTGAGACATTCGCCCGTCAGAAGCGTGGGCTGACAAGCGGTGCCGATGTGGTCATCGCGACGCCCGGCCGTCTTATAGCCCATCAGAATATGGGCTATGTCGACCTGTCGCAGGTGTCGTTCTTTATACTCGACGAGGCCGACCGTATGCTCGATATGGGATTTTTTGACGACATCATGTCGATATATTCCGCGCTTCCCAAGGATTGCCAGACGCTGATGTTCTCGGCCACGATGCCCCCGAAAATCAAGAAACTCGCCAAACAAATACTCAAGGACCCGGTGGAGGTGAAAATCGCCGTCTCCAAGCCGGCCGACAATATCGACCAGTCGGTCTACTTCTGCAACGACGCGCAGAAAACCAATCTCCTTGCCCACCTGTTCACCGAGATTCCGCCGCAGCGCGTCATCGTCTTTTCGTCGTCAAAGCAGAAAATTAAGGAACTTACCCGCGAATTGCGCCGCCGCAAGTTTAACGTGGGCGAGATGCACTCCGACCTCGACCAGTCGACCCGCGAGCAGGTGATGCTCGACTTCAAGGCCAACCGCGTCGGCGTCCTCTTGGCAACCGACATCGTGGCGCGAGGCATTGACATTGACGACATAACTCTTGTGGTCAATTATGACGTGCCCCGCGACGCCGAGGACTATGTGCACCGCATCGGGCGCACGGCGCGTGCCGCCAGCTCCGGTGCGGCGACCACGTTTGTCAGCCCGCGCGACAGGCAGAGTTTTGTCCGCATCGAACAGCTGATAGAGATGCAGGTGCCACGTCGCGATGTTCCTGAGCATCTTGGCGGCAATGCCTCTGAAAGCTCAGGCCGCGAGCGGCGCGAACGCAACGCTAAAGGCCGACGTGATGGCGACAGGCGTGGTGGGCGTGGAGGCAAGCCACTACGTCAAGGGGGCCATGACAACTCCCGCAGTGAGAAACCGACGGAGGCTGCCGCCTCTGCCGACAAGTCGGCAGATAATCCGCGTAAGCCGCGCTCACATCGTGGGGGCCGTGGGCGTGGACGTGGCAATGGCGGCGCTAAAAAGGATAAGCCGTCTGACCCCCAGTGATGCGTTTCGATGAGTCATATGCCGTTTAGGGAATTTCCACTTTGGAAAAATTAACGGGCATCATTAGATAGTTCCTTTTTCTGAGACGTTTTCAGATATGGAAGGCTCTTTGTGCCCCGGTTTTTATATACCATAACCAATATATGTCAGAAATAGATATCAACAAGATTCATTCCCCGCAGGATATTAAGGGAATGGACTACGCACAGCTTACTGACGTTGCTGCGCAGCTTAGGGCGGCGCTGTTGAAGAAACTTTCGTCCCGTGGCGGCCACGTTGGTCCCAATCTCGGCATGGTGGAGGCCACTGTCGCGCTCCACTATGTCTTTGACGCGCCAAAGGACAAGATAGTCTTTGATGTCTCCCACCAGTCGTATGCCCACAAGATGCTCACCGGACGTGTAGAGGCATTTACCGACCCCGCGCATTATAATGACGTTACGGGCTATACCAATCCGCGTGAGAGCGAGTATGACCTCTTTTCCATCGGTCACACCTCCACGTCCCTGTCTCTTGCCACGGGGCTTGCCAAGGCCCGTGACATCAACGGTGGCAAGGAAAATGTCGTCGCTGTCATCGGCGATGGCGCCCTCAGCGGGGGTCAGGCTTTTGAGGGGCTCGACTATGGTGCGACATTGGGGACCAACCTTATCGTCATCGTCAACGACAACGACATGAGCATTGCCGAAAACCACGGTGCGCTCTATGCCGACCTAAGGTTGTTGCGCAATACCAACGGCACCGGCGAACCCAACTATTTCCGCTCGCTCGGATACAGTTACCGTTATGTCAGGTATGGCAATGACATTCGCTCGCTTGTCGAGGCATTCAAGGCGGTGAAAGATATAGACCATCCCGTTGTGGTGCATATCAACACCATGAAAGGCGAGGGCCTTCCGGCCGCCGAAGCCAACAAGGAGGCGTTCCACTATACATCGCCATTTGACCTCAAGACCGGCGCACCGGCTGTCGAGGACTCTTCAGAGGACTATGCCGACATATTTGCCCGTCACATGCTCGACCGTATGCATGACAACGACCGGCTCGTAGTGCTCACAGCGGGCACACCGGGCTCCATAGGTTTCTCCCCCGAGCGACGCAAGGCTGCCGGGCGCCGGTTTGTCGATGTCGGCATCGCCGAGCAACAGGCTGTCGGCATGACTGCCGGCCTGTGCAAGGGCGGAGCGGTTCCCGTGTTCGGGGTGGTCGGCTCGTTTCTCCAGCGCGCCTATGACCAGGTGAGCCAGGATGTCGCAATCAACCGTCAGCCCTCGGTCTTTGTCTTATTCTTTGGCGGTGTCTATGGCATTCCCGATGAGACTCACCTCGGATTCTTTGACATCGCTTTGCTCTCCAATATCCCCAACCTCCTGTTCCTTGCCCCGACCTGCAAGGAGGAGTATCTCGCAATGATTGACTGGGCAACTACACAACGTGAGCGTCCCGTTGTCGTGCGCACTCCCGGAGGGGCAGTGAAATCCTCCTCGCGCGAGTTTCCCGAGGACTACTCAAAGCCATCGTATGAGGTTGTCGCCCAAGGCAGCCGCGTGGCTCTCATAGGTGCCGGCACATTCTTTGCCAACGCCTCTGAAGCGTCAACACTGCTGAAAGAGCGTGGCATCACCCCGACGCTTATCAATCCTCGCGAGCTGACTACCCTCGACACCGCCACCCTCGACACGCTTCGCGACTATGAACTCGTTGTCACACTTGAGGACGGCATCCTTGATGGCGGTTTTGGCCAGAAAGTCGCCGCTTATCTCGGCGAGGCATCCGTCAAGGTGAAATGCCTCGGACTGCCCAAGGAGTTTCTCAACGACTACAATGCCGCCCAACTCGTCGAACAATGCGGTCTCACCTCCGCCCAAGTCGCCGACATGGTGGTGAAGCACCTCAACGCCTAATTGATATCTAAATAATCTGTTTTATTGACAATTGTGCCGGAGTATCAAGGGGTTATATGAGTTTATGCAAATTTGCAATGGCACTGAAAATTTGCATAAATAATGGATATAATATTGGATTACAGGATGTTATAATTGGCTTTAACCGGGTTATATAGAAACCGTCCTGTGACCGTGAAAGGTCACAGGACGGTTTGGTTCTTATGAGGGCCGGGTTTACTTCAGGCCCCGGTTGCGCAGCAGGGCGTCAACCTGGGGTTTGTGGCCACGGAACTTGACGTACAGTTCCATCGGGTCTTCGCTGTCTCCCTTTTCGAGTACGTACTGCTTGAACGCCTTGGCGGTGGCGGGGTCAAATATGCCTTTCTCCTTAAACAGCTCAAAGCCGTCGCAGTCGAGCACCTCGGCCCACAGGTAGGTGTAGTAGCCGCATGAGTAGCCGTCGCTGCCGAACACATGCTTGAAGTAGGGGCTGCGGTAGCGGAATTCCACCTCCTTGGGCATGTTAAGTTTTTCCTTGACCTGTGCCTCAAACTCATCGACATTCACGCTGTCGGCATTGGTCAGCTTACCCCATTCGAGGTCGAGCAGGGCAGCGCCGACGAGTTCGGTCGTAGTGAAGCCCTGGTTGTGGGTCGATGCAGCCTCCAGCTTCTTTATCAGCTCGTCGGGCATCGGCTCGCCGGTCTTGTAGTGGTGGGCATAGATTTTGAGCATCTCGGGTTCAAACGCCCAATGCTCGTGAATCTGCGAGGGGAGTTCCACAAAGTCGCGGTCGACGTTGGTTCCCGCCTGGCTCTTGTACTTGGCGCGGGTGAGCATCCCGTGCAGCCCGTGACCGAACTCGTGGAACATCGTCTCCACCTCGTCGATGGTGAGCAGCGCCGGGGTGTCGGCGGTCGGCTTGGAGAAGTTGCCCACGTTGTAGATGATGGGGCGCACCTCGGAGCCGTCCTCCTTGGTGTAGGCACCCTTGAACTCGCTCATCCATGCGCCTTGACGCTTGGAGGCACGGGGGAAATAGTCGGTCATGAACACTGCCACGTGGTTGCCGGCCGAGTCGGTTACCTCATAGACTTTCACCTCGGGATGGTATTTGGGGGCGTTTGGCAGCTCGGTGAAGTTGACGCCATAGAGCTTGTTGGCCATATAGAATATGCCGTTGCGCACCGAGTCGACGGCAAAATACTGGCGCACCTCATCCTCGTCGAGATTGTACTTGTCCTTGCGCACTTTCTCGGCATAGTAATAGTAGTCCCACGGTGCAATCTTGAAGTTGCCACCCTCCTTGTCGGCGAGGGCCTGCATCTCCTTGACCTCCTCGTCGACACGCGCTATGGCGGGTTTCCATATCTGTAGGAGGAGATTTTCGGCAGCTGCCTCGGTCTTCGCCATCACGTTGTCAATCATGTAGTCGGCATAGGTGTCAAATCCGAGCAGCTTGGCCTTCTCAATGCGGGTTTTAAGTATCTCCTTGATGATGGGGGCGTTGTCATACTCGCCGTCGGACGCAAGACGAGTGTAGCCCTGATACATCATGCGGCGCAGGTCGCGGTTGTCGGCATACTGCAACAGCGGCAGTCGGCTGGGGGCATGTAGGGTGAACACCCACTTGCCCTTGTGTCCGCGGGCCTCTGCCTCCTCGGCGGCCACGGCGATGGATGATGCGGGCAGCCCGGCGAGGTCTTCCTGCTTGTCGACCACAATCTCAAACGAGTTGGTGGCGTTGAGCAGGTTTTTGTTAAACTTCAGGTAGAGGTCGGTGAGGCGGGTGTTTAGCTGCTTTAGCTTCTCCTTGTCGGCCTTGGAGAGTAGCGCGCCGTTGCGCACCGCGCTCTTGTAGCTGCTCTCGACGGCACGCTTCTGGGCGGTGTCGAGGCCAAGATTATCGCGGTTGTCATAGAGGTATTTCACACGTTGGAAAAGGCCCTCGTTCATCGATATCTCATCGCTGAGCTGCGACACCATGGGATATGCCTTCTCGGCTATAGCCACCATCTCGGGCGACGACATCGACTCGTCGAGCGCGCTGAACACAATCATCGCTTTCTCCAGCAGCTCGCCCGACTGGTCGAGAGCGAGGATGGTGTTGGCGAAAGTCGGTGTCTCCTTATTGTTGACGATAGCGGCCACCTCCTGGCGTTGACGCTCTATGCCTGCGGTTATTGCGGGCAGGTAGTCCTCATATTCAATCTCCTCGAAGGGAGGAATGTCGAATGGCGTGTTGTACGGCTCGACAAACGGGTTTACACGGTCTGGATTCATCTTTGCCGGTTTTTCTTGTCCCGATACCGGGATTGCGGCGGCGCCCATCAGCGTGCAGGCGACCACGGCGGTTAGTAATCTGGGTTTCATTCGCAGGTATTATTTATTGGTTAATTGTTGCTTCTGTGTCTTGTCCTCATCCTCGGGCGCGTCCCACAGGAATGTAGCCTCAAGCCAGTAATGGTCGCTTGAGCGCACATTGCCGCGGTGTACGTTGATGGCTTTCAGGCTACCGCGATAGAGTATGTGGTCTATGCGGAAGTAGAAGTTGTCGGCATAATGGGTGACGCCGGGCCAGAACGCCGTCTCGTTGTAGGCGTCATGCAGTCCCGAGGCGCGTATTAGCCGGTAGGTGTAGGAGGCCGGGACATCGTTGAAGTCACCACATACGATGACATTCTCCCCGCCATCCTCGGCGATGTAGTCCACGATACGGCTCGCCTGGTCGGCACGGGTGATATTGGCTCGCTTGTATTTGCTCAGGAGCGTGTTGCGCATCTCCTTGATGTCATCACGCGAGCCGCTCATGTCGGTAAGTTCCTTGAACACTTTTTTCTCCGAGCGTTTAAGGCCGAGCGACTGGAGGTGGAGGTTGAAGATGGTGAGCCGGTGCCCCTCGATTTCCACCTCAAAGCGTGACATCTCGGCTGCATCTCCGGGCTTGCGTTGGTAGCGGTCGCCCCTGAAAGGATATTTTGACAGGAACACCATGCCGTCAAATGTCATCGTGCGATGAGGATAGATAGAGTCGATTTTCTCGCGCTGGGCTCGGGTGATTTTCAGCGAGTCGAGCCGCTTTTTGATTTTGTGTGCGAATACCTCCTGTAGGCACACCATGTCGGCATCGCGGTCGATAATCTGCTGTAGAGTGCGGTTGCCGTCGGAGGGGTATATCCCCTCGGTGTCACGGAACGAGCTTGTGTTGTAGGTCAGCAGCGTGAAAGAACGGGTTCTCTCAAGACTGTCGAGGCTGTCAGCGGTGCGTGCCGAGGTGCTGCACGGGAAATATTCTCCAAGGGTGGGGGAGGAGGCGATGATGGCAATGAGCGGGGCTGCAATCCATCGCGGCGAGAGCCATGCGTCGGCGAGTATCACCACGATGTCGGCAAGCACCCATAGCGGGAACGCAAGACACATCAGACCCGATAGTGCCGACATCGTTGATTCGGATGGCATGACAGTCCCTCCATATGCCCCCCACACAGTCCCGGCTGCCACAACGAGTGACAGCCCGATGAATATCGGACGCAGTATGCGTCGTATGGGATTGGCGTGTCTCATCATCGGTGGTGGTTGTAATAGGTTGTGTCGATAGGCATTGATGTCGCGTCAAACACAAGCGGCCGCCTAAGGTTCTTGTCCCACATGAATGTCACCAACAGCGGGTAGTGGTCGCTCGACGGGATATTGCCCCGCTCCACCTTGACAGGCCGCAGCTCGCCGCGATAGAACACCTGGTCGATGTGGAAGTAGAAGCGGTTGTCGTTGTAGGTGATTGTGGGGCCGATGGCGGCCTTTGAATAGGCATCTTTCAGACCGGCGCGTTGCATAGCACGGTAGGCATAGCTCAATGTTACGTCGTTGAAGTCGCCGCAGAGGAGTATGTTGGTGTCGTCAAAAGCCTGTGTCCATAGGGCGATGCGGTCGGCCTGACGGGCGCGTTGCTCAAATCCGGCAAACAGTTTGTCGAGCAGTTGTGATCGTATGTGGGCAAGCGACTGCTTGCGGTCGACCGAGGTCATTTGTAGGAACAGCTCGCGGTCACTTGTCGTCAGGCCGAGCGACTGCAGGTGCACGTTGAAGATGGTTGTCACATGTCCATGGATATTGGTACGGTAGGCTGCAAACTGCGCCTCGTCGTCCTTCTCCCTCCGGAGCGGGATGGGGAGAAACGGGAACTTTGACAGCATAGTTTGTCCGTTTTTCCCGACATGGCGATAGGGATAACGCTCGATGATGGAATCAATCTGCTCGTGTGTGACGCAAAGCGGTCCAAAAGCACCGATGTATCCGCACTCCTGGAGGCATACGACATCGGCGTCGGTCGACAGTATATATGAGACGGTGCGGTTGGTACTGTCCGGATAAATGTCTTTATTGTCAATGAAATTGAGTGTGTTGTAGGTAAGCAGGGTGAACATTCGCCGTTCCTCCTCATAGTCGGGCTTGCCCATTGGCAAGGATACGGGGCTTGTGTCGAGTATCGCCCCGGCAGAGAGCAGCATTGCCCCGGCGGGTACCCACGCCAATGGACGGCGAAGCATCAGGTCCAGCGCCAGAAGCACGATGTCGGCCACGATAAGCCCCGGGAACACCATGACAAGCAGCGACGCCACCGGCATCTCGTCGGGGTATATGTAGCCGCCATATGCGCCTATCAGAGTCATGATGGCAAACAGGACGTTGCACGCTACCCCAATTGCAAGGGGGAGGTTGTGCCGCATGATTGATAAAGTGTCTTTTAGCCTGTTCATTTGTCTGCTTTTTTGCTTGCCTCAAACAGCCGGCGCTTTTCGTCGGCCGATAGAGATGTATAGCCCGATTTCCTTATCTTGTCGAGTATCTCGTCGAGGGTGTCGTTTGCGCTTTTGGCGTTTTCCTGTGGGCGTCGGCTGTTGCCCGACGGGCGGTAGTGGTAGTCACGTTGGCTGGACGGCCGTTGGCGTGGTTGCTTGGGGCGGGAGAAGATGTTGGCAATCCGGTCGAGCAGGCGGTTGAACGGGCGTGTTATGTCGCGCCCGTTGCGCAACATGCAGCCATACACCGCCCCCATCGCCGCGCCGCCGAGGTGGGCTATGTGGCCTCCGGCGTTTGTCCCGCCCATGCTTATAAGGTCTATGCCGATGGTTACTATGGCTATCCACTTGAGCGACACCTCGCCGAGGAAGAGAAGCCCTACCTTATAGTCGGGATGGGCTATGGCGGTGGCGGTGACTATCGCGATGACCGATGCCGACGAGCCGATGAGCCATCCGGCAGTGTGGGAAAAGGCCGGCAGCAGATTGTAGACGCCAAGGAAGGCGAGCGCGCCCGCTACGCCGCCATAGATGTAGAGGGCGACGAGGCGGCGTGAGGTGTCGGTGAGCATGAATATCTGCCCGAACCAGTAGAACCACAGCATGTTGAACAGTATGTGCAGTGCGTCATACTGTGAGAACATGTAAGTGACAACAGTCCATGGCATCCTCGATAACGTCGCGGGGTCAGAGGGCAATTCCACCCAATGGAGCCACCACGCTTCCGGGATGCCTGACAGGGCACATACGAGTGCGCCGATGCGGAGCAGCAGAAATACCCCGACGTTGATGAATATCAGTTTTATCAACATCGAGCCGGTGGTATAGTGGTAGCGCAGGGTGTCAATAATACGTGCCATGTATCGTGCCGTTACGTTTCCAATAGAATATCATGAGGAAGCCGAATATCATGCCGCCGAGGTGGGCGAAGTGGGCCACACTCGACATCGTGCCGCTAACGCCGAAGAACAGTTCTATCACCCCATACCCGAGCACCATCCATTTGGCCTTGATGGGGACGGGGATAAACATCAGATAGAGCGGACGGTTGGGGAATATCATGCCGAAAGCCAGCAGGATGCCGAATACCGCGCCTGAGGCCCCGATGGTGACGAGCGAGTTGGCGACCATCGAGCTGAATTCTGCTGCCTGAGATGCAAACTCGGGCAGTGCCAGTATTTCTTTGGCCTGTGAAGTGGCTATCCCGTTGAGACGTGCGAGTGCGGTCACAGTCATGTCGCCGAGGGTCAATCCCCACACGAGTTCCTGAACGAGTGCCGCCCCTATACCTGTCGACAGGTAGTAGAACAGGTAACGCTTTGACCCGAGCACACGCTCCAGTGTAAGCCCGAACATGAACAGGGTGAACATGTTGAAAAACAGGTGGGCGATACTGTCGGTCGAGTGCATGAACATGTAGGTGACAAGCTGTGCCGGATTGAAGTCCTCGGCGGTGAAATAGTGGAGACCTCCGTATTTGATGAAGTCAATCCCGGTGCGCTGCGGCAAGATGAGCATGGCGAGCCACACGATGAAATTGATAATAATCAAATTCTTTGTCACCGGGGGCATATTCCTGAAAAAAGAGTTTCCTTGATTGAACATTGGTTTTGCGGATAAATACAGGGCACAAATATACTAATTTTTTGCCGAGCGGGAGTGTCAAAGGCGGCAAAGGCGCGGTCAAAGATTGGAAAAAGGGATGGCTTTTAATCAGAATATTGTGCCCGTGGAGGATTTGTGGGGAAAATTTCGTACTTTTTTGGAAATAATAGTTTGTTTTTCAATTTTTAAGCCTATATTTGTAGCAGTGTAAAAATCCAAGATCTAACAATAATCTTTACTCATTATGAACAAAACAGACTTAATCAATGAAATCGCGGCAAAGGCCGAGCTCTCCAAGGTAGACGCAAAAAAGGCTCTTGATGCAGTCCTTGAAAGCATCAGTCAGGCTCTTGCCAACGATGACAAGGTGGCTCTTATCGGCTTCGGTACTTTCTCGGTGACTGAGAAGGGCGCACGCACAGGCATTAATCCCCAGACCAAGCAGAAAATTGAAATTCCCGCCCGCAAGGTTGTGAAATTCAAGCCGGGCGCCGACCTCGAAATAAAGTAACCTTCCCCATTCACTAAAGAATACACGACGGGACGCCATCATCCATGGCGTCCCGTCGTGCTGTATTATATGTCCATAAGTCTCTAATATCCCTATATTTGCTTATCGGACTCGTCGTCATTCGGCTTTTTGATGGTGATTTTGATGTCAGTCTTAAATATAGGTTCATCATCATCGGCCACATCCATCGCAAATTTAATAAGCCCCCACCCATATATAAGTGCGCAGATGACGATTATAATACCGATAATATGACCTAATAATGACATAATTGTAAGGTATTCCACAAAAAAAGCAAATATATTCCACAAACCAAAGGAAATTCGGCTTGTGCCCTAAAAAGAAAGGTTTGAGAAATCAGTAAAATATTGGATTCGTTCGGTCGAAAGGTTCGATTACGTTCTGAGGGGAGCGTGGGTTGCTTTGTCAGTGCTTTGTGAAAAATAAAAATCCCTTGTGAATCAAGTGATTACAAGGGATATAAAGTGCGCATGAAGGGACTCGAACCCCCACGTCCTGAGACATTAGATCCTAAGTCTAACGCGGCTACCAATTACGCCACATGCGCGGGATATGTGGTGCAAAGATAGCTATTGCGGGGGGATTTTCCAAATTTCCCGGGCGAAAAGTGCCGTCGGGCGGCTGAAGTACCGCTGCCGGGCGGGTGGGGCGGTCAGATGCTGCGCTCGATGTTCCACACGAAGGCGCGGAGGCCGAGCTTGGGGGTCTCGACATCCATGCCGTGCAGGAAGTCGAGGACGGCGTCGACACGATGGTCCTCGACTACGGTGATTATCGCCGAGGCGAGCGAGGGCCATGCATGGGAGCCGTAGTGGGGTTCGCCTGTGTGGCTGCCGCGCCCCTGCACCTCCTGCCAGGCTGTAAAGCCGCGGCAGTTGAGGCGTTCAAGGGTGCTGACTATGCGCTCATAATAGGCTTGGTCGAATGTTATGAGTATCGATTTCATTTCTGGAGTGCTTTACGGATGTTCTTACGGTTGCGCTTCACGCCGTTGTGGGCGAATATGCAGTAGAGTGCGGGCACAAACAGCAGTGTGAGGATGGTCGAGAAGGTGAGACCGCCGATGACGGCTGTACCCATCGGACGCCACATCTCCGCGCCTTGTCCCGAACCGACCGCCATCGGTATCATGCCGAGGATGGTGGTGAGGGTGGTCATCACCACGGGGCGCAGACGCGACTTGCCGCCCTGTATCACCGACTGGCGTATTGACAACCCGCGCTCGCGGTTGAGGGTGATGTAGTCGATGAGCACGATACCGTTTTTCACCACAATACCGATAAGCATGATCGCTCCAATCATCGACATGACGTTGAGGGTGTGCCCCGAGATGTATAGTATGATGAATACGCCCGAGAACGCAAACAGCAGCGACGTCATAATGATGCCCGGATAGGTGTAGCTCTCAAACTGTGCCGCCATGACGATGTAGACAAGAATGACGATGAGTACGGCGAGCGTGAGCAGGTCGGTGAACGAGTCCTGCTGGTCCTCGTAGCTTCCTGCAAGCCCGATGGAGATGCCTTGCGGCAGGTCCATGTCGTCAATCATTATCTGTGACTGCTCGACGACGGCACTCATCGGTACGCCCGACACGACGGTCGACACGGTGATGATGCGCTGCCGGTCCTTGCGCTCGATAGTCGGAGGGGTAAACCGCTCCACGACCTTGCCGACATCCTTGATGCGCACGCCCTTGCCCTGTGCGTTGTAGATGAGGATGTTCTCGATGTCGGCTATAGAGGTGCGGTGTTCGGGGGCATACATCACCTTGATGTCATACTCCTCGCCGTCCTCGCGGAAGTAGGATGCGAGCGAGCCGTTGATGCGGTTGCGCAGGTAGGTGGCTGCCGTCTGGAGGTTGAGCCCGTATATGGCGAGCTTCTCGCGGTCGAAGTCTACCTGATACTCGGGTTGGTAGTCGGCACGCGACACGGTGATGTCGGCGGTGCCGGGTATGTCGCGCAGTATGCGCACGAGTTTCTGTGCCACGGAGTCGGTCTCGGTGAAGTCGTAGCCGTATATCTCATACTCGATGATGGACTGACCGCCCATACCCTGTCCGCGAGAACCGCCGACGTTGACCTGGGCTTTCTTGAACTCGGGGTAGTGTTTGAGGTCCTCGCGCATCAGTCCGGCAATCTCGGTGATTGAACGGTCGCGGTCGCCGGGGTCGGTCAATGTGATGTTCATCGAGATGATATGCGGGCCGTTGTCGCTCAACGAGGCGAAGGTGTTGTCGCTCGATGCCTGTCCGGTGGTGTAGTTGAACACCTTTATTTCGGGGTACTTCTGCATCCACTCGTTGTAGAGCCGCTTGGACGCCTCCTGGGCTATCTCGACGCGTGTGCCGATGGGCAACTCCAGCGACACGCCGAGGCGGCCGTTGTCGCTCACGGGGAAGAATTCTGTGCCCACTCCCTTCATCAGGAATATCGAGCCGACAAACGTGGCAAGACATATGATGATGGTGACGGTCTTGTGTCCCACCACGAGGCGCAACAGGCGTGCGTAGCCGTTGTCGAAAGCGTCGAGACCCTTGTTTATGGGGGTGAAAAAGATGGTGTAGAGCTTGCTGTGGCGGTTATTGAGGCGCAGCATCTGCGAGCAGAGCATCGGGGTGAGGGTGAGTGCGCATGTGGTTGAAATCACCATCATGATAGTCACCATCCATCCGAGCTGGCGGAAGAGTACGCCGGTCATGCCCGTGACGAGAGTCAGAGGGAAGAATACCGCTATAAGGGTCAGGGTAGATGCGATAACCGAGATGGCGACCTCGTTGGTGCCGTGCACGGCGGCCTGTTTGGGGTCGGAGCCGCGCTCGATGTGGGTCGTCACGTTCTCCAGCACCACTATGGCGTCATCGACCACCATACCGATGGAGATTGACAGCGACGACAGCGACACGATGTTGAGAGAGTTGCCCGTGACGGCGAGGTAGATGAACGAGGCGATGAGCGAGATGGGTATCGTGATGACGATAATCATCGTGGCGCGCCAGCGTCCGAGGAAGAAGAACACCACAATCACCACGAACAGCAGCGCGTAGAGGACTGTCTCCACGAGCGACGCGATGGTGTTGCGTATATTGTCGGAGGTGTCGACGATGATGCCGAGCTTGACGTCGGAGGGGAGTCGCTTCTGGAGCGAGGGGAGCATGTCGAGCACCTTGTTGGATATCTCGACGGAGTTGGCGCCGCTCTGCTTCTGGATGACAATCATCGCACCCTTCTCGCCATTGTTGAAGGTCTGCTGTGCGCGCTCCTCAAGCGAGTCATCGACGCGTGCGACGTCGCGCAGGTAGATGTTGCGGCCATCTTTTGACCCGACGACTATATCCTTCATCTGGTCGGAGGAGACAAATTCACCCTGCACGCGCAGCGAGTAGGTGTCGGAACCGATGTCGAATGAGCCGCCGGGGATGTTGCGGTTTTCGGCGGCTATAATCGACGAGATGGTCTCGATTGACAGCCCGTAGGCCTCAAGGCGCACGGGGTCTACATATATATGTATCTCACGCTTGGGCGCGCCCGAGATGGATACCGAGCCGACGCCCGAGATGCGGGCGAGGGGGTTGGCCACCGACTCGTCGAGTATCTTGTAGAGGCCCGGCATACTCTCCGAAGCCTCGACCGAGAGCAGCACGATAGGTATCATGTCGCTTGAGAACTTGAAGATAATCGGGGTCTCGGCGTTGTCGGGGAGCTGGCTTTTCACCATGTCGAGCTTGTCGCGCACGTCGTTGGTGAGCACGTCGATATCCTCGCCGTACTCAAACTCCAGCGTTATCACCGAGATGTTCTCGCGCGACTTTGAGGTGATATGCTTCAGGTTGTTGACGGCGTTGAGGCTGTTTTCGAGCGGGCGTGTCACGTTTTGCTCGATATCCGAGGCGCTCGCCCCGGAGTAGGTGGTGAGCACCATGATGGTATTGGTCTCTACGTCGGGATAGAGGTCGATGGGGAGAGTCGACAGGGAAAACAAGCCGAGAATAGCCACCGCCACAAAACACAGGGTGGTCATAATCGGGCGTTTTACCGCACTTGCATATAGGCTCATATCGTTGGTTGTCTATGGGGGTTAAACGACTCTCGTTGTTATTGCTTGTTGTCGGTTGCGGATGCCGGTGTATCCTTGGCGGCAGCCTTGTTGATGACCTCGACTGCCACGCCGTCGGCGAGGCGCGTCTGTCCTGTCACCACCACTTCCGCGCCGTCCTCGACACCCGACAGCAGCTCGTAGGCGTCGTCGAGACGCTGGCCAAGCTCGACCTTGTTGAACGACACCTTGCCGTCGGCTCCGAGCACATATACATACTTGTCTCCCGAGCCGGTCTGCTTGACGATGGCGCGGTCGGGTACGACTACGTTGTTGGCCGAGCCAAAGTTAAGCTCGACGCGGGCGAACATGCCGGGGCGCACGCGCTCGTCATTGTTGGGTATCTCTATCTCCACGGTGAATGTGCGCGTCGCCGGGTCAATGGTCGGATGGATAAGCGACACCTTGCCGACAAACCGCTCGTCGCCGTAGACATCGAGGTAGATGTCGGCCGGCATTCCCATGTGCACCTTGGTGAAGTCGCTCTCGGTGACATTGATCATCACTTTCACCGGGCGCAACTGCTCGACCGTGAGGATGGGGAGCTGGCCCGTCATGTCGCCCGGGTCGTAGTTACGAGCCGTCACCACGCCGTTAATGGGGGAGACGAGCACGGTGTTTTCCACCATGTTGCTGTATTGGCGGCGTGCTGCGTCAAGTTCGGTCTTGAGCTGGTCGACGCTCTGCTGCGTGCCGCCGCCGATGCTCAGCAGCTCCACGGCGCGGTTGTACTCGCGCTCGGTGTTGTCGAGGCGCACTTTGAGTTGCTCGATGTTCACGTTGTCGAGCACCACGACGCGCTGTCCCTTGCTCACCTTTGAGCCGACATCGACGAGTATCTGCTTGATGCGGTTGGGGGTGGAGGTGGAGATGTTGTTGGTCTTGAACGCCTCTACCGTGGCGGTGTAGCGGGCGGTCTGGTCCACCTGCTGCGACCTGACGAGCCGGGTCTCGACTTTGGGTAATTCTTCGGCATCGGACTTCTTGGCGGTCTCTTTGTCTGACGAGCCGCATGATGTAAAGGCGATTGCGACCAGTGCGGCGCATGTCGCGCGACTTATATGTTTCATAATCGGTAGGGTGATGTTTATTTTTCGGTGACGGGTTGGTAGAGGGCCTTGTAGCGGTCGATGTCGGCGTTGCCGAGCAGGTATTCAAGCTCGCTGTTGGCTATCAGATAGTTGTATATCGACGAGTAGTAGGAGAGACGTGCGCGGGTGAGGGCAAGACGTGCGTCGTTGAGGTCGAGGTAGGATGCCGCGCCTATCTCAAACGAGCGTTCCATTATCGAGTGGGCCTTGTCGGCCTGTGCGACGCTCTCGGCGTTGGAGGCTATCTGCTTCACGTTCTTGTTGATATTGTCCACGGCGAGGTCGACCTGCATCCTGACCGACCGTTCAAGGTTCTCGCGCTGCCAGCGCATCTCGTCGACCTGTATGCGGGCCTGCTTGATGCGGCTGTAACGTTGTCCCCCCTCAAACAGCGGGATGTTGAGTGTCAGGCCGACCATCGAGTAAGGGTTCCATCGGAAGTTGCTGAACGCACCCCCGTTTGACATCGAGGTCCAGTTGTAGTTGAATGACAGGGCGAGCGTCGGGAACCATGCCATCTTCTGCACTGTCAGCGCGTCGTTGAGTGTGCGAGTCTGCAAGTCGAGCATACGCAGGTCGGTGTTGCCCTCTATCGAGCGGTCGATGCCGAGAGCCTCGGCATACATGTCGGCCTGGTATTCGGCAAGCCGCGTGTCGGGCTTGAGCGGTATCGAGGCGTCAATCCCCATGAGTATCGCGAGCTGAAGGGATGCCTGCTTTATGGCGATGTCCGACTGCAGCAGTTCAGGCTCGATGTTCTTAACCGCCACCTGTGAGCGCAGCACGTCATACTCCGATGCCGTGCCCACCTGAAAACGCTTCTCGTATATGTCGGCATTTACCTTTGCATTGTCATAGCTCTCCTGCATCACCCATTTTGACTCAATGGCGAGCAGCAGGGCGTAGTAGGCGCTTTTCACCTGGTTGACGAGCGACAGGCGCGAGGCTCGCGCGCTCTCCACGTTCTGTAGTATCTGGCTGTCGCTAAGGCGAAGGGTCTTCCACAGTTGCGGGGCGATAATCGGCATGGATGCCGTGAATCCCATGCTCCATGAATTGTCAAGACCCATCTTGATACCGTTGTCGCGCTTTGCCGCCGACGATTTGGCCTCGGCGGCAGCCTGCTCTGCCTCGTCGTCGCCGGTAGTCCCCCCGCTACCCATCGAGCCAAAGCCGTCCATGTTCATGTACATGGTCTGCTTGGCGAGGGTACGGTTATAGGTCGCTCCAAACGCCACCGAGGGCAACAGCTGCCCGATGACCTCCTTCTTGGAGTAGTCGACACGCTGTATCTCCATGTCAGCCACACGGATTGTGGGATTGTCGTTGAGGGCGACCGCTATGCATCTGTCAAGCGAGAGCACGAGGGTGTCTGCCGGGAGTTGGGCCGCACCAAGACCGCCGCCCAGGGCGGTATATAGCGCCGCGACGGCGCCGAGAGCTGCAATTCTCATTGAGATATGTGATAATACAAGTTTATGTTTGAATGGACAAACATAGCGAAAATTATCGTCTTTAGCCAATATCTGCGATAAAAAGGTACGGATGGTAGACAAAAATACCAATATTGGTTCTTTTTGGGATAATGGGATATGGAAAGTTTGCATACTGGTGGACGGGAGGCAATGTGGTCGTGTCGGATAAATTAGTAAATTTGTGCAAAAATAGAGAATATGAATAATGACAAGATTGTCGGTGTCATAGATGGCAGGTTTCATCGGACGCGGCTTATGATGGGTGAAGGGGCGATGGAGCGGCTTGCGGAGATGAGAGTGATACTCTTCGGGGTGGGTGGCGTCGGCAGTTGGTGTGCCGAGAGTCTTGTGCGGTCGGGTGTCGGGCATCTGACGATGGTCGATTTTGACTGTGTGGACGTGACAAATATCAACCGTCAGCTACCGGCTGTCGGTTCGTCGGTAGGGGAGAGCAAGGTGGATGTGATGCGCCGGCGGCTGCTCGACATCAACCCTGACGCCGACATCGTGGCGATAGACGGGGTGTACACCGAGACTACGGCTGCCGACTTTGACCTCGACACGTACGATTATGTCATCGACGCCATCGACTCGTTGCGCGACAAGGCGTTGCTTATACTACGCGCCACGGCGTCGCGGGCACGTCTCGTCTCCTCCATGGGGGCGGCGTTGAAATTAGATCCGTCGCGCATCGCCGTGACGGAGTTCTGGAAAGTGAAAGGGTGTCCCCTTGCGGCGGCATTGCGGCGTTACTTCAAGAAGCACGGTGAGTTCCCACGGCGCAAGTTCAAGTGTGTCTACAGCGACGAGATTGTGCCCAACCGCATTGCCGACACCACGTCGCCGCTTGTCACGGGCGAGGGTGTGGCCGACGGATGGGCTTTGCGCAAGGCGCAGGTCAACGGGACTGTAGCCCACACGACAGCCATATTCGGCTTCACGCTCGCAGGCATAATCCTGCGGGATGTATATGCCGAATAATAATGCCTAATGGCGGTTTTGTTGCAAATTGTCGGCAAATTGTCGCTTTTTGCGATATATTGAAAGTATAAAAATGCCAAAAAATTATTTTTGCTCGAAAAAAATCCGTAATTTTGCGCTTGAATTTTTTCGATAAAAGGAAAAACGGGTAATTACAACATCAATATAGATATCACAACCGATTATGTCAAACGTAACAAAAGAGATGGCTCTCGACTATCACCGTATCGGCAAGCCCGGTAAGACTGAGATAGTACCCACCAAGCCATATTCGTCGCAGCACGACCTCGCCCTCGCATATTCGCCGGGCGTTGCATTTCCATGTAAGGAAATCGAGGCTAATCCCCAGGATGCCTATGAGTATACCAACAAAGGCAATCTCGTTGCCGTAATCTCCAACGGTACCGCCGTGCTCGGTCTCGGCGATATTGGCGCTCTCGCCGGCAAGCCGGTAATGGAGGGCAAGGCGTTGTTGTTCAAGATATTCGCCGGTATCGACTGTTTCGATATCGAGGTCAACGAGAAGGACCCGCAGAAGTTTATCGAGATTGTGAAGGCCATAGCCCCCACATTTGGCGGCATCAATCTTGAGGATATCAAGGCTCCCGAGTGCTTCGAGATAGAGACACGCCTCAAGGCCGAGTGTGACATTCCCGTGATGCACGACGACCAGCACGGCACAGCCATCATCTCGGCTGCCGGCCTGCTTAACGCCCTTGAAATCCAGGGCAAGAAAATCGGCGACATCCGTCTCGTCGTCAACGGTGCCGGTGCGGCTGCGGTATCATGTACCCGCCTGTACATCGCCCTTGGTGTCAAGCCCGAGAATGTCGTGATGTGCGACTCTCGCGGTGTGCTCAACAAGAAGCGCACCAACCTCAATCCCCAGAAGATGGAGTTTGCCACCGACCGCGACATCGACACTCTTGCCGAGGCGATGCAGGGTGCCGATGTGTTCCTCGGCCTCTCGGTCAAGGATGTGGTGACTCCCGAGATGGTGCAGTCGATGGCTGCCAAGCCCATAGTCTTCGCGCTTGCCAACCCCGACCCTGAAATCGCTTACGACAAGGCGATTGCATCACGTCCCGACTTGATTTTCGCAACAGGCCGTTCCGACTATCCCAACCAGATAAACAACGTGCTCGGATTCCCTTACATCTTCCGTGGCGCGCTCGACTCGGGGGCAACGGAAATCAACGAGACAATGAAGATTGCCGCCGTGCTCGCCATCGCCGAGCTGGCCAAGAAACCTGTCCCCTCGGTGGTCAACGCCGCCTACAACATGTCGGGCATGAAGTTTGGTCCCGACTATATCCTCCCCAAGCCTCTTGACCCCCGCCTGCTCACGACTGTGGCTCCCGCCGTGGCTCGTGGCGCGATGGAGAGCGGCGTAGCCAAGCGTCCCATCCTTGACTGGGATGCCTACAACGCCAAGCTGCGTCAGCTCATGGGCTATGACAACAAGCTCATGCGCCGCTTTGCCGAGGAGGCCAAGCGCAACCCCAAGCGCGTGGTGTTCGGCGAGGGCAATACCGACAATATGCTCCGTGCTGCCGTCAGCGCGGCCAACCAGGGGCTGTGCATACCCATCCTGCTCGGCAACGAGGAGATGATCGAGAAGCGTGCCGCCCGTCTCGGGCTTGACATCTCGGGCATCGAGATTGTCAACCTGCGCCACGACCGCGAGGCGGAGCGTCGCGACCGTTTCGCCCGCAATCTCGCCGAGAAGCGCCAGCGTTCGGGTGTCACCTATCCCGAGGCGTTGGAGAAGATGTTCGACCGCAACTACTTCGGCATGATGATGGTGGAGAACGGCGAGGCCGACGCATTTATCGCCGGTACATACTCGGGTAGCGACACCACCGGAGAGATCGCCAAGGAGGTTGTCGGCATCCGTCCGAGCTACAACCACTTCGCGACTATGCACATCATGAACACCAAACGTGGCGTATACTTCCTTGCCGACACGATGATCAACCACGACAACGACGAGGAGACCCTGCTCGACATCACGCGTCTGACACGCAACGCCGTCGAGTATTTCGCCCACGAACCTGTGATGGCGATGGTGTCCTACAGCAACTTCGGCTCCAACAAGGAGGAGGAGCCTGCCAAGGTGCACCGCGTCGTAGAGAAGATGCAGGAACTTTATCCCGAACTCCCCATCGACGGCGAGATGCAGATGCACTATGCCCTCAACAAGGACCTGCGCGACGCCAACTATCCGTTCACCCGCCTCAAGGGCAAGGAGGTCAACACGCTTATCTTCCCCAATCTCAGCGCGTCCAACACTGCTTACCGCATGATGCTTGAGATGGGGCTTGCCGAGTCGATAGGCCCGATTCAGGTGGGCCTCAACAAGCCTGTCCACTTCATTAACGTTGACTCGCCCGTGCGCGACATCGTGAACCTCGTCACTGCCGCCGTCCTCGATGCTGCCGTCCTGGAGAAACTCGGCGGTGAGGCCTGCTACGACAAGTAGAGAATACTCAATAATTGACGCAAAAGCGGGAGAGACCGGGAGTCTTTCCCGCTTTTTTTGTGTATGGGCAACATATTATGGGCCGTTATTGGTGGTGATATTAGGTGCGGCATGGAGAACGCAAATTGTTTACTTTCAAAATCTTAAAAAAGATTAAAACGAAATGTCGGAGGATGTGACAATGTGAAATTGTGCTATCTTTGCGATGCCGTTGTATATTAACGGTAAAATATGCTATGTTAAACATCCCGTGATAATCATAAACATGAATATCAAGGCTTTTGCGAAAGAATTATAGAAAAATATATAAACTGTAATTATTATTTTTATTTTGTTAATCATTAAAATGAGAAAAAGTCTACTTTCGCTTTTTGCCCTTGCCCTTACGCTTGGACAAAGCGTGTCGGCTGCCAACAGTTATGGCTTGCCAGACAACATTCAGGACGGCAACATTCTCCATTGCTTCAACTGGCCTATCAGCGAGGTGAAGAATGAGTTGCCCAACATCGCAAAAGCCGGTTTTGGCTCGGTTCAACTTTCTCCGCTACAGCGCGGCGACGTCAAAGTCGGTTCCCCCTGGCATGACCTCTATCGTCCTTATGACCTTGCCTTCAAGGGAGGACTCGGTTCGCGCGAGGAGCTTAAGGCTCTTTGTGCCGAGGCTGCCAATTATGGCATAAAGATTATCGTCGATGTCGTTGCCAACCATGTCGACAAGACAGCCGGCTACCACGATACATGGTGGGACGGCAACGGTCGCGTGCGTTGGGAAGGCGGCATCAATTACGGTGACCGTCACTCCATCACTCACGGCCAGCTCGGCGACTACGGCGATATCAACTCTGAGAATGCCGAGGTGATTGCACGTGGCAAGGCCTATGTAGAGGACCTCAAGAGCATGGGCGTGAAGGGTTGTCGCTGGGATGCTGCAAAGCATATCGGCCTCCCCTCCGAGGGTTGCGGCTTCTGGTCGGCTGTGACCTCGGTCTCGGGAATGTATCACTATGGTGAGATTCTCGATGCTCCAGGCCCCAACGAGGCCATCATCAGGGAATATGGCAACTACATGTCGGTGACCGACAACAAGTACAGCAATGGTGCTGCCAAGGATAACGGCGGTATCCCCTTCGGCCACGGAGGCAGCTGGGATGTCAATCATGGTCTTGGAGCAAAGGTGGTGTACTGGGGCGAGAGCCACGACACCTACTCCAACGACGAATGGTCGCAGAATGTAGACCAGTCGGTCATCGACCGCGCATGGGCATCATATGCATGTCGCAATGGTGCGACTGCCCTATACCTGTCGCGCCCCAATGCCAAGGGCTTCAACAACATCAAGGTAGGCAAGGGTAGCACTGCATTCAAGGCTGCACACATTACTGCGGTCAACAAGTTCCGCAACGCCTGCGTAGGCAAGAAGGACTGGTTCGAGAATAACGGTAACGCCATCAGCGTGACCCGTCAGGATGCCGGAGCTGTCATCGTCATGAAGGGCAGCGGCAACGTGTCTATCGCCAACGGTGGCGGTTACTGCCCCGCCGGCACATATAAGGATATGGTTAGCGGCGGCACTTTCACCGTCACTGCCTCCACTATCTCAGGTAACGTGGGCCAGTCGGGTATTGCCGTCATCATGAAGGATGGCGTGACCCCCGATCCCAACCCCGGTCCTAATCCTGACCCCGATCCCGTTCCGGTTCCTGACGGCTCGATGTGGATACTCGGCAACCTCTCCGGTGCTGCCGGTTGGGCGACTACTCCCGGCACCGGTGTGGCCATGACTAAGAACGGCTCGACCTACACTGCCAAGGGCGTTGAGTTTGTGCTTGCTTCGGGTGAGACCAAATGCTATTTCAACCTCACCGACTATGTGGGTGCAACCTGGGATGACCTTAACATGAATGCCAACCGCTATGGTGCGGCCACTGAAGGTGCGGCCATCACTCTCGGTTCGGCAGCCTCCATCACCAAGTTTACCAATAACGTTGATGCAAGCGCGTGCGCATCGTGGACTATCGCTCCGGGCAGCTATGACATCACCGCCGATCTATCGGCAATGACGCTTACTGTCGTTAAGTCCGGTGACAACCCCAACCCCAACCCCAATCCTAACCCCGATCCCGATCCTGATCCTACCCCCGGCACGCTGACTATTACCGGCGACTACAACCTCGCTTACAGCGGCAACCACACCAACGTACACTATTGGGGCGGCGCATCGGCATCCACATGGCCCGGCGTGGCACTTCAGACCGTTAAAGGCTCTGACGGCAATAGCTACAAGGTAGCCAAGGTACCCGAGGGCACGACCAGTCTTGTGTTCAATACTCCCAACGGCGGTCAAACCGGTGACCTCACCTATAGCGGTGCCAACGTTATGGGCGACAACGGCGCGACCACTACTGCCGTGACATTCAAGAACGGCAACAATCCGAATCCCAACCCGAACCCCGATCCGAATCCCGGCTCCTCTTACTATGTGTACTTCGACAACAGCCAAAATCGTACGGATGTAGCCGTATGGGCATGGAATGATACCGAGAACTGCACAGCAAGCGGCGCATGGCCCGGCGACAAGATGACCCAAAAGGACGGCAAACTCTACTGGGAAGCTCCCGCAGGCAAAGTGCCCACTGACATCATAATAAGCTGGGGTGGTCACACTGATGCCGAGAAGGCCGGTGGCGGCGACCTGAAGTTTGTCAACAAGGCTACCTACAAGGATGATGGCTCATATGTCGAGAACCCCAACCCGAATCCCGATCCCACCAAGCCTGTAGTGAGCGCATCTCCCGCCACGGGCCACATGTTCACCGACAACGTGTCTGTGACCCTCTCGGCTACTCCCGCCGGCTCGACAATCTACTATACGCTTAACGGTTCTGCTCCCACGACTTCATCCTACAAGTACTCATCGCCTATCCAGCTGACCTCGACCACCACCGTGAAGGCATTTGCAGTGGCGTCTGACGGCACTCAGGGTGACGTGAAGGAATTTGTATACACCAAGAATGATGTTCCCAACCCCAATCCCGGTCCTACACCTGAGAATAGCCTCAATACCGACTATTACAAGGTTAACCCCAACGGTCAGGTAGGTACCAACAAGACCATCAACGTGAGCGGTCACCCCGCCACCGGCGCACTCTCCAACTGGACCTCGTCCGAGCTTATCGCCCAGGGCGTAGCCCGCGACGTAGCACAGGCCTACCGTGGTCTCCACGAGCGTCCTATCGTTGACTCCTATGCTCTCTATGCCGCATATGACAATCAGAACCTCTACCTCGGTGTACAGTTTGTATACACCGTATGGGATGAGGGCGGCGAAGGCAAGCAGCCCGGCGAGTCCAAGCCCTACAACATGGACGGCCACATGATGATTGCATTTGACCTCGACCCCAACAAGTCGTTTGACGGCCTTATTGAGAAGGATGGTGTCGCACAGGGTCCCATCTGGAATGACAAAGCCAAGGGCGCGCATTTCCAGAACGGTGTAGACGCAGTGCTGATGTGCTCCACGAAGCCCGGTGTAGGCGATCCCGGTCTTTTCTTCCCCACGCCCAACGGTCATGCAAGCTACGATGCTCCTTACTGTAAGGTGCTTCCCAAGAACTTCTACGGCTATGCCGACGGTCTGCTCCCCTCTATCGACCACATCTGGGGTCTCCCCTTCGGCTCTGATCCCGACGACCTCACCGGCAATGCAGGTTTTGTAGACCTCAAGAGTGAGATTGCAGAGTCAGCACACACCTTCTACGAGTTCAAGATTCCGTTGTCGCTACTCGGTGTTACCGACGACTATATCCGCACCAACGGTATCGGCGTGATGTACCTTGACAAGTACGGCACAAGCCCTGTAGGCGGTACTCCCTACGATCCTTCGTACTTTGACAACGTCAAGGACGAGTACTTCGCTGGCGACAATACCTCCAAGGAGAAGGAGGATGAGGATATCATCACCTACGCTCCCGCACGCATCGGTAAGATTGCCGTTACCGGCATCGACTCGGTTGAGTCCAACGGCGACAGCATGAAGATCTACGCTGCCGGCGGCAAGCTTTATATCGTGGCTCCCGAGGCCGGCGATGTCATCATCACCACCGTATCGGGCGCATCGCAGATGGTTCCCGTTGAGGCAGGTATGAACGTTATCGACAACCTCGCCCGTGGTTTCTATGTAGTCAACAACACCAAGGTCGTGCTCTAATTCTCCCTTAGAGGAAACCACACGATTCCCGATATGAAAAAGGCGGCACTTTTTACAGTGCCGCCTTTTTTATGTACCTTTACGCGGTAGAAAACATCATCAGTTTATGCTTAAGACTATATTGCTGGTTGGTGCCGGAAGTGCGCTTGGCGGGATTGCCCGCTATGTGGTGAGCCGTTGGTTTCAGTCATTGATTCCTGTAGCCTTTCCGTGGGGCACGTTTGTGGTCAATGTTGTCGGCTGTTTCCTTATCGGGTTGATATACGGTCTTGCCGACCGCAATTTTCCCCTTTCGCCCGAGATGAAAGTCTTTATGACGGTAGGCTTCTGCGGCGGCTTCACCACATTCTCAACATTCATCCACGAGGGCTATCTGCTCTTTGGCACGTCCAATCTCACCGTCATCCTCTATGGTGTGGCAAGCCTCGCCGCAGGGCTGCTGTGCGCCCATCTCGGCCACTTCCTCGTCCGATAACCGACATAATGTAGGGACATGCCTTTGGCATGTGGATCGATTGTTTTAATCACAATTTTCCACATGCCAAAGGCATGTACCTACATTATGATGAATTTGGTTTACTGTCCGAGGGCGTCGGCCATGTGGGCTGCGGCGCGTCGGCCGTCGCCCATGGCGAGGATGACGGTGGCACCGCCGCGCACGATGTCGCCGCCGGCGTATATGTCGCTGATGGAGGAGCGCATCGTATCGTCGTTGACGACGATTGTGCCTCGCCTGGATACCTCCAACGCCGGGATGGAGTTGGGGATAAGCGGGTTGGGGGATACGCCCACGCTGACGATGACGAGGTCGACGGGTATCTCCTCGATAGCACCCTCTACAGGCACGGGCGAGCGGCGACCCGATGCGTCAGGCTCGCCAAGTTCCATGCGTTGCAAGGTCATCGAGCATACGCGGCCCTTCTCGTCGCCGTGATATTCCAGCGGATTGTGCAGGGTCATGAACTCCACGCCTTCCTCCTTGGCGTGCTTCACCTCCTCGGCACGAGCCGGCATCTCGGCCTCGCTGCGGCGGTAGACAACCATAGCCCGTTCGGCGCCCATGCGCCGGGCGGTGCGCACTGAGTCCATCGCCGTGTTGCCGCCGCCGATGATGGCGACATTGCGCCCCTTCAGCACCGGGGTGTCCCCGGCGCGTCCCGCCTCCATGAGGTTGACGCGGGTAAGGTACTCGTTGCTCGACATCACGCCGATGAGGTTTTCTCCGGGGATGCCCATAAATCGTGGAAGGCCCGCGCCTGAGGCCACAAAAATGCCCTTGAAGCCCATTTCAAGCAAGTCGTCGTAGCTCAAGGTCTTGCCGATGATGCAGTCTTTGACAAATTTCACCCCGAGCTTGCGCAACCCGTCAATCTCGACATCGACCACTGCATTGGGGAGTCGGAACTCGGGTATGCCGTATTTGAGCACGCCGCCAATCTCGTGTAGGGCCTCGTAGACGGTCACGTCATAGCCGCGCTTTATCATGTCGCCGGCAAATGACAGTCCGGCAGGTCCCGAGCCTACTACGGCAACCTTTATACCGTTGGAGGGTGTGACAGAGGGTGTGGCGGTCTCTTCCGATGGGTTAAGCCGTTCGTTGTCGGCCGCAAAGCGTTCAAGATAGCCAATGGCGACCGCCGGCTTCTTCATCTTCAAGTAGATGCATCGGCTCTCGCACTGTTTCTCCTGGGGGCATACGCGCCCACAGACCGCAGGCAATGCGGAGGTCTCCTTGAGCACTACGGCGGCATCGTGGAAGTGGCCGCGCTGTATATTCTTGATAAATCCGGGTATGTTGATGCTCACAGGACATCCCTCCATGCATTGAGGGTCGGGGCAGTCCATGCATCGGGTGGCTTCAAGGACAGCCTCCTCGGCGCTAAGTCCCTGGTTGACCTCCTCGTTGCATGTCACGCGGTATGCAGGGTCGAGTTCGGGCATCTTCACCCGTGGGATGGCGGTGCGCTCCTTGGCTCCCATTGCCTTGCGCAATTCCTCGCGCCACTCGGCGTCGCGGGGCGCCGATGTATTCTTTATCTCACTCATGATGTGACAATAATTGAAGTTGAACGATTAGTTGTATGACCGCAGGCGCATGAGCATCTCGTCAAAGTCGACCTGATGGGCGTCAAACTCCGGGCCGTCGATACATACGAAGCGGGTCTTGCCGCCGACAGTGATGCGGCACGCCCCGCACATGCCCGTGCCGTCGACCATGATGGTGTTGAGCGAGCACATGGTGGGGACATTGTATTTCTCGGTGAGGAGCGAGACAAACTTCATCATGATGGCAGGTCCGATGGTGACAACGAGGTCGACCCGCTCGCGAAGTATCACTTCCTCCACGCCGTTTGTCACGAGACCTTTTTTGCCGTATGAGCCGTCGTCGGTCATGATGATTACCTCGTCAGAGTAAGGCCGCACCTGCTCTTCAAGGATGATGAGGTCCTTTGTGCGGGCGGCGAGCACGGTGATGACGCGGTTGCCGGCCTGCTTCATCGCTTTGATGATGGGGAGCAGTGGCGCGACACCTACACCGCCTCCACAGCATACGACAGTGCCGACTTTCTCGATATGGGTGGCCTGTCCGAGCGGGCCTACGACATCGGTCAGCTCGTCGCCGACATTAAGGGCGCATATCTTGCCTGAGGATAGACCCACCTCCTGCACCACCAGCGTGATTGTGCCCCGCTCGGGGTCGGCATCGGCTATGGTGAGGGGAATGCGTTCCCCCTTCTCGCCGACACGCACTATCACGAAGTGCCCCGGCTTGCGCGACCGGGCAATCATTGGAGCCTCGACAACGAGTTTCACTACCTTGTCGGAGAAATGCTCCTTTTCAACTATTTTATTCATAAATCGTGATGATTGATAATTATTCGATGTTGATTGGTTACAAAGATACGAATAAGTCGAGAGCAAAAAGCAAATTTATTTGATTTTTGCCGAGCGAGAGTATCTTGGGCATAGCCAAAGATACGAATAAGTCGAGAGCAATGCCAAATTTATTTGAGCATTGTCGAGCGGAAGTATCTTGGGCATAGCTAAAGTTACGCAGAAAATGAGGCAATCTGAAATATCGGGAAGAAAAAAGCCGTCCCCTTTTTCACGAAAGGCGACGGCTGTACATTCATTCTGCAACTGATTTAGGTTAGTAAGTGCTTTTCATGCAGATTTGATTAATCTGATTCCTGTAATTATTATAATTCTGTATCTTAGTGATGCAAAGATAATGCAGAGTTTTCGGCTATGCATTAACAGGTAAAGCGAAAGTAAAATGCTGTACATATTAAAGTATTGTTAATCAGCGTGATAGTTTGCGCTGGCCGCCTCTAAAAAGTAAACTGTATTTGTGGGCTGTAATCCATCGGAGATGGCTTGACGGTATAGTGATGTCAATATTTTATCCGAAAAGATGAGTCGTTAAAAGAAAAATGCCTAACTTAGTGGAAACACTCTCTTAAATCACATAAGAAATGAGAAAACCCGATATTGTTATCGTTGCGGCGGCTGTTGCCGCCATTGGGACAGGATGTGCCCAGAAGACCGAACCTACCGACGTGATATTCTCGTCAGACCAGTACACCGTCTATACCGATAGGGTGGTGCAGGGTGGATTTACGGCGCGTGCCGTCAGTCCGTTGGAGATTGTGACCGACTATAAAAGCCCGGAGGTGTCGGGTGTGTCGTCTCTAGTGCATTTCCGTTTCTCGCTCAACAGCCGCGACAACGAGCTGACTCCGGGGCTGAACCACACGGCCCTTGTGGGTAATCCCGACAGCGACGAGGCGGTGTATAGTTTCGGGCAGGTACTCGACCTTGAAGACCGGCTTGCCAAGGAGGAGAAGGGTGGCGAGCTGCCCAAGGACACCGAGTGGACGGTAAGGGTGGATATGCGACCTGTGCTCGCCTCATTCAAGAAGAACGGCTATTATGTCACCGGTACGGGCGACACTATATATCGCGATGACTTCAAGGGGCTGTGGGTGGCCGGAGGAGCGGAGCCGCTCAACTGGGACTTTGACAATCTCTATGGCAAGCACGACTGGAAGCTTTCCGACCGTGGCGACGGCATATATACAGTGACTATCAAACTCAACCCCACAACCGACCGTCCGAGCGACCCGACGGGATGGAAGATAGAGCGACCCGACGGGCGTTTCCCGCAATATTCGTCGGGGCAGGTGCTCGTCGACGCCCTCTATAATATGGCGATATCGGACATAGCGAGCGACATACGCCCCGACGATACCTATCGAGCCGGTGCGGCATGGGACGGCGTGTGGACCCGCGATGTCTCCTACTCGATATACCTCGCCCTTGCCTATCTCGACCCTGTGAGGTCGATGAACAGCCTGCGGGCCAAGGTAAAGGAGGGGCGCATAGTGCAGGATACCGGCACGGGCGGCTCGTGGCCCGTGTCGAGCGACCGCGTGGTATGGGCAATCGGCGCGTGGGAGATATACAAGGTGACCGGCGACAAGGAGTGGCTTGCCGAGGCCCACAAGGTCATCGCCGCCACCCTTGAGGACGACATGCTGATGGTGTGGAATCCCGAGCGGAAGATGATGCGCGGCGAGCAGAGCTATCTCGACTGGCGCGAGCAGACCTATCCCAAGTGGATGCAACCCAAGGATATATATGAGTCGATGTGTCTCGGCACCAATGTGGTGTTTGCCGAGGCATTCTCCATCATGGCTCGCATGGAGGAGGAGCTGGGGCTGACCGGCGGCAAGGAAAAGTACCTTGAAATGGCACGCACCCTGCGCTCGTCAATCAACAGCAACCTGTGGATACCCAATCTCGGATACTACAGCGAATATCTCTACGGCGGCATCTACCCGATACAGTCGCAGGCCACCGACAATCTCGGGCAGTCGCTTGGAGTGCTCTTTGACGTGGCAAGCCCCGAAATGGCAGCGTCCATCATCTCCAAGACCCCTGTCAACTATTACGGCACGTCGTCGGTCTTCCCCCAGATGCCCGATATCCGGCCCTATCATAATGACGCCGTGTGGCCCTTTGTGCAGGCCTACTGGAATCTTGCCGCCGCCAAGACCGGCAACATGCAGGCATTCTCCGAGGGCCTTGCGGCAATATACCGCGCGGCAGCCATGTTTGGCACCGACAAGGAGCTGTTTGTCTCCTCCAACGGCGACTACCGTGGGACGGCGGTCAACTCCGACGCCCAGCTGTGGAGCGCGGCGGGGAGCGCGGCGATGGTGTTCCGTGCCATTGCCGGCATGAGCTTCACCCCCGACGGTATAGACTTTGCTCCATTTGTCCCCGCCGCCCTGTCGGGCGACAAGACTATCACAGGGTTCCGCTATCGCGACATGGTGCTGTCGGTGACGGTTAAGGGCATCGGCTCCGAGATTGAGACATTCATGGTCGACGGTAAAGTCTCGGCTGACAATCATCTCCCCGGCGACCTTACGGGGGAACACTCGGTGGAGATACAGCTCGCCGACAACGCCATCGAGCAGCGTCCTGTCAACCGCATACCGCAGGCATGGATGCCTTCGGTGCCGGTTGTGACATGGAACACCCCGCACGAGGCCGAGATAAGGAACTTTGGCGAGGGGATGTCATATGGCATCTACCTCAACGGAGTATTTGAGGAGCAGATACAGACGCGCACCTACCGTCTGTATGACACTGATAACTACACCGTGGTGGGCATAGTGCCTGTCAAGAATGAGGAATGGAGCGGTTTCACTATGTGCCCCTACGAGTATATTCCACAGGGAAGCCTCACTATCGTGCAGGCTGAGGATATGGCGCATGGCGGCACCACACTTATTGCCGACAAGGCCAAGGCGTCGCGGTTTGTGGAGATAACCCGCGAGAAAAACACGAAGTTGCCGTTCAGCATAGATGTGCCGCAAAAGGGCACCTACTTCATCGACTTCAGATATGCCAATGGGTCAGGCCCGATAAACACCGAAAACAAGTGTGCCCTGCGCACTCTCACGGTCAACGGCAGGATTGCCGGGCCGGTCGTTATGCCGCAGCGCGGTATCGGCGAATGGCTCTCGACCGGGATGAGCAACATGCAGGCAGTGGAGCTTGAGAAGGGGCACAATACGCTGACGCTCGAATATCTCACGCCGCAGAATGTCAATATGAACGGCGAGACCAACACCGCGCTTATAGACTATATGCGCGTGATACGTAAATGACAATTATATACACTCCACGATATATGAAACGGTTTTTTTTGAGCCTCATGGCTCTTGTGGTGCTCTCATTGGGAGCTGTTGCGGCCAAGCGGCTGCAGGTCGATAATGTCAATCCCCCATATTGGTGGACGGGGATGGAGAACGACACCCTACAAGTGATGTTGCATGGCGACGGCATAAGGGATGCCTCCGTCAAGGTGGATTATCCCGGGGTAAGCCTTGCCGAGGTCGTGCGCCCGGACAGCCCCAATTACCAGTTCCTTTATTTTGTCATTTCTCCCGACGCGCGTCCGGGCGAGATGAAAATCGACCTCAATCTTGACGGTCGCAAGGCAGTCGTGCCCTACGAACTGAAAGCCCGTGACGGCAAGCCCGGTGCGGCGGGGTTTGATGCCTCCGATGTGCTCTACCTGATTATGCCCGACCGCTTTGCCGACGGCGACCCATCTAATAACGAGCATCCGGCGATAAAGAATACCTCTAAGGTCGACCGCAACATCAACCATGCGCGCCACGGCGGCGACATCAAGGGTATGCTCGACCATCTCGACTATATCGACTCGCTCGGCGTGACGGCGATATGGGTCAACCCTGTGCTTGAGAACGACATGCCGGGCGGTTCATATCACGGGTATGCCACGACCGACTACTACCGTATTGACCCCCGCTTTGGCTCAAACGAGGAGTGGAATCGGTTTGTCGAGGAGTGCCATAAGCGCGGCATCAAGGTGGTGATGGATATGATATTCAATCATTCGGGCAGCGGGCATCCGTGGTTCGGTGACCGTCCGTTTAAGGATTGGTTCAACTTCCCCGACGGGTATGTGCAGACCAACTACCGCCTGTCGACGCTCCACGACCCATATGTGAGCGACTATGACAAGCGCAGGACGGTCGACGGATGGTTTGTCGAGGCTATGCCCGACCTCAACCAGCGCAATCCCCACCTGATGAAATACCTGATACAAAACTCCCTGTGGTGGATAGAGTCGTCAAAGATTGACGGCATCCGCATGGATACCCATCCCTATGCCGACTTTGACGGCATGGCTCATTGGATTGCCGAGGTGATGAGACAATATCCGGGGTATAACATCGTCGGCGAGTGCTGGTATGGCACAGAGGGCGGCGAGGCGTTTTGGCAGAAGGATTCGTATGTCAACAAGAAGGGAAATTCCAACCTGCCGACTGTCATGGACTTTGTGCTCTCCATCAAGGGTCGTGACGCCTTCTCGGGACAGACCGACCGTCTGACGGGGCTTAACGACATATACGACCACCTCGCTCTCGACTACCTGTTTCCCAATCCGCAGAATATCCTCACGTTCCTCGACAACCACGACACCGACCGCTTCCTTCTCTCCGAGCCTGACTCGCTGGGATGGTGGAAGCAGGCGATGACTTTCCTGCTTACGTCGCGCGGCATCCCGCAGATATATTACGGTACTGAGGTGCTTATGAACGGCAGCCGTGCCGACGGCGGCGACGGCAATGTGCGCCGTGACATGCCGGGCGGCTTCGCTGGCGACACTATCAGCGTGTTCACCGCCGAGGGGCGTACACCCAAGCAGCAGGAGGCTCACGAGTTCCTCTCGCGCCTGCTCAACTGGCGCAAGGGCAACGAGGTGATTGCCCGTGGGTCGCTGAAGCATTTCATGCCCGAGCAGGGGGTGTATACCTATGAACGCCGTCTTGGCGACAAGCGTGTCGTCGTTATGATGAACGGCAACGACCGCCCCGTCACCATGATGACCGAATCTGTCGCCGAGGTGCTTCCCCTCGGTTCAAAGTGGCACGACATGCTGTCGGGCGAGACTGTCACCGTCACGCCTGAAATGACATTTGCCCCGCGTGCGATATATATCCTCGACCGTGAGATAACCGAGTGACGGCAAGGATGAAACGCGTTGGAATACTGTCGGATACCCATTCATGCTGGGATGACCGCTATGCCACCCACTTTGCCGGCTGTGACGAGATATGGCACGCCGGCGATGTGGGCGACATCGACATTATCCGCCGTCTTGAGGAGGTCGCTCCCGTGGTGAGGGCGGTATCGGGCAACATCGACCACGGCATGGTGTGCCGCCGGTGTCCCGAGTCGCTCGACTTCACCGTCGAGGGGGTGCACGTATGGATGACCCATATCGGCGGCTACCCCGGACGTTATGCCCCCGGCGTGAAGCAACTTTTGCGCGACAGTGGCGTTAATCTCATGGTCACGGGCCATAGTCACATACTGAAAGTGATGTGGGACAAGGAACTTGGCGTGCTTCACGTCAATCCCGGTGCCGCAGGAGTGCATGGCTGGCAGAAGGTGCGCACGCTGGTGCGCCTCGTCATTGACGGCCCGGCAATGCGCGACCTCGAAGTGATAGAATTGGGCACACGTCGCGTGACATAGTAAAGGAGTTGGAGAACGTAAATAAACAAGTAGGGTCGCGACCTGTCGCGACCGCGTGGATGGGATATTGCCAACCGGCCTATTCGCGGTCGCGACAGGTCGCGACCCTACTGAAATAAAACGCAAATGAAACATACACCAATAATTTGCGCCGCCCTGCTTGCCGTCATGGTGCTTGGCGGATGCAAGACCAATGAGAACAATTATCGTGCAGCCTACGAGATGGCGCGGCAGAAAGAGCGTGCGGGTATCGACTCGACTGTGTATGAGAAAATCCGCAAGGAGGCACGGCCCACTCAGGTCGATGTCGCCGGTCGGCAGTTGCCGGCGCTCGATGTGGCCGTGCGTGTGACAGCCGGTCTTGGCGATGCTGCGCAACTACAGCCCTATTGCGTTGCCGTTGCACAGTTCAAGCAGCTGTTCAATGCCAAGGCGATGACCACGCGGCTGCGCGACGGCGGCTATGAGGCGTTTGTGGTCGAGACCCGCGAACCCCTTTACTATGTCATAGCGGGCGGCGAAGAGACGGCAGACGAAGCGGCGGCGTTGCTCGACCGCGTTTCGGCCGACAAGGGCATTGTACTGCGCGATCCCTATCCGTTTATCCTGCGTCCGATAGGGAGAGTGGCGGTAAACAATGACAAGAGATGAAAAATTTTATTATTTTTATAAAAACATTTGGATATGAAGAAAAATTAGCATATATTTGGATTGGGAATAAATCACAGATGGATTCCCGCCGATATAGACCGTTTTTTCAAAATATATATGTTTTTATAGATTGTAGATTTAGAGGGAGTGCCGTCGTGAGACAGCGCCCCCTTTTTACATTGTCTTGTCAATGGCGATTATCGCTCGGCCACGGGCCATGCGTCCTAAATGTGGCGCGATGTAATAATAAAGTGTCTCTCCCTCGGGTGTTACAGCCGTATAGCGAGTCTCCATATTGAATATCAATGTGTCGCGCCATTCCTTGGAATGACGGTGCTTCCATGTGAGGTAGGTTCGTGATACCGGATTCATTGAACCTGTCGAGACGGGATTGCCTACAGTGGCCCGGTAGGATTGTAATCCGAGACTGTCTTTGCTGAAGTAGATAGGATATATACCGTAAAAAGAGTTATTGCCCGGTATCTTCAATCCTTTATGGAACGGATTTCCGCGATATTTTGCAGGGAGGAGTATAATCATATGGTCCTGATAGCCGGAATAGTATGATAGTGAGCGCATGTTGTGACCGTAGGACATGTTGGATACAAATCCTAATGTATGCCAAGGTATTCGCCGGAACGTAATTGCATCGACATAGGCGATAGAGCCTTGCATATTGGCGCGTTGTCCGATGAAAGCATGTATTTGAGTGGCGTTGACCTTTACCTTGTATTGCCAGTATGTGACACAGGAGAAGAAGGCAATTATAATGGCGGTGAGCAGGTAGGCAGGTATATACAGGGGCTTGTCGAACCATCGGTAACCATGGTATAGCAAACGCAGATTAGCGATGATGAGAAAGAGGGTCGGAGCCCAATTGATGCGTCCGTATCCCTTGAGTATCATGGAGATGAACAGCGCGGCGGCAAATCCAGCCAACCATGGCGACTGGTCGAGGAGGGCGGCTCGTGCCTGTCCGCGACCTTTGCGTAGCGCGTAGATAAGGAAGATGATGATGTAGAGATACAACAGTTTGTTGTCGCGCAATGCATTGTATATCCCGGTGGTGGAGAATTGGACGCCACCTGCATTGGACTCTGAGGTTATGCGTGATAATTGTCCGGGCGAGAATGATGTCATAAAGCCGGCAAGAAGGGCAAGGAAGATTATCCACGTCAACCTGTTATGTCTTACAAGCTGTCGTTTTTCCCAAAGTATCGTTACGGCTGCTGCGCCTGCCGGGATGGCGAATCCTTCGTGCCACCATCCCGTAATAAATGCCAGGATGCCCGTAGCGGTAATTGCTACGGGTGCCATATGGCACCCCGAGGCAACTTTGTTAAACGTCAGAAGAAACAATATGACGAGGACGGACGGCCAGACGTAGTTGACCGTGAAATCGTCGGATACCATAGTGTCCCACCATGGGAGGAATATAATTGTGCAGATGATTGATATAGCGACGGCAAATGGCGAGCGTAGACCTTTGCGTCCATAGGATGCAATCACGATGAGGCATAGCAACGCGGCGCACATCAAGCCGTTGGCAATCTGTTCAACCAGGCCGGGCAGAGGTTGAAACAGTATATGGACTATGTTGGACAGCCTTCCGTTTATGACGAGGTAATGGTTTGTTGCGGCCTGAAAAGCCTCGGAGTAAGTCACGATAGGCGTTTGGCTGACACATTCCCAGAATTCATCCTGTGTAAGGTCTGACGGGAAGCAGAGGGAGTAGGGCATGTCATCACCGAACGGGAAGCATTGGAGACGCCACGACATAAACCCTGCGCCTGACAAGGCCAATATCAGGATTGAGGAGATGATTAGGGCGAGATGCCGGGAATTTTTGTGACTGATGTTTGGCATCAATGGTCTATTTTGGCGTTTTTGTCAACATGTGGGCAATAGACACAAAAAAAGCTGTCCACCGATTGTGGCCAGCTTAATTTTTTGCTGAGTAGGGGATACCCTGATTATTTTACTACTACAGTAGTGTCAGCGGCAGCGGCAGCAACGATAGTGTCACCGGTTACAGTGTCTACAGCTTCAACAGCCTCAACAACCTCTACGTTTACTGTATCAGCAGCGATAGAGTCAGTAGCGGCAGCAGCGTCCTTAGAGTTACCGCAAGAGAAGAGCGATGCGCTGAATACAACAGCAAGTAATAAAACTAACTTTTTCATTTCTTTTTCTGATTAAATAATAAAACAATATTTCGTTTGCTTCAAAAACAGCACAAAGGTAATACAAAATTGGGACATACAAACAATTTTTTCGGAAATTTTTACAAGAAAAAAAGATTTCTCAAAAAAAATATAATTATTGTACTTTTTGTCCGCTATTTTTAACGTTTGGTTTTTGTTATCTTCGGGTCAATGGTTGCCGATGCGGTGACCGTTGACATCGGCGACTATGCGGTTGGCGAGAGCCACGGCCTGTGAGATGTGGCTGCATATGTGGTCGCGTCCGATGAGGTCTTCGATGTTGGCGTGGTCGAGCACCTTGTGCACGCTCTCGTTGACGCCAGACAGGACTACATGGATACCCTCGTTGCGCGACGAGTTGATGAGAATCTCAAGGTTGTGGATACCGGTGGAGTCGATGAAGGGCACCTTGCGCATACGTATGATGCGGACGAGCGGCTTCTCGGTCATGCCGCGCATCACCTCGTCAAACTTGGTGGCGACGCCAAAGAAGAACGGCCCCTCGATCTCGTACACCTCCACCCCGGGAGCCACGTCAAGTATCTCGTGGGTGGTTGCCTCCGAACCTTCGGCCACGTCGAGCTGGTCGCCGTAGACCTTGACCTGGGTGTTCTCCATGACACGCCGCAGGAACAGGATGATGGCAAGCAGCAGACCAATCTCGATGGCAATGGTGAGGTCAAATATCACAGTGAGCAGGAAGGTGACGATGAGCACCGAGATGTCGCTCTTGGGGTTCTTGAAGATGGCACGCACCGTGCGCCATCCGCTCATGTTGTAGGACACGACGATGAGCACGGCGGCAAGGCACGACATCGGCACAAGGTTGATCAGGGGCATGAGGAAGAGGAATATCAGCAGTAGCACGAGGGTGTGGACGATGCCGGCGACGGGGGTGCGGCCGCCGTTGGTGATGTTGGTCATCGTGCGGGCGATGGCGCCGGTGACAGGGATGCCGCCGAAGAATGGTACGACGATGTTGGCCAGGCCCTGGCCTATAAGTTCAGTGTTGCTGTTGGTGCGCGAGCCGGTAACACCGTCGGCGACAGTGGCCGACAGCAGCGACTCTATGGCGCAGAGCACGGCGATGGTGAACGCCGAGGGGAGCAGCTGGTTGATGGTCGACATGGACAGCTCGAAGCCGTGAGGCTCGGGGATATCGGTGGGAAGGCTGCCAAATCGGTCGCCGATGGTCTCGATGCCGGGCATGATGTCGCGCAGGAAGTATACGGCGGCAGTCACCACTATGATGGCAAGCAGTGCGCCGGGAAGCTTCTTGGAGATGTAGGGGGCTGCTATTATAATAAGGAGAGATACGATGCCGACGGCGAGGGTGGGGAGATGGATGTTGCCGAAGTTGCTTATGTATACGCCCCACTTTGACACGAAGTCGCTCGGCACGCCTGTAAGTCCGAGGCCGAAGAAGTCATTGATCTGGGTCGAGAATATTGTGAGGGCGATACCGCTCGTGAATCCCACGACAATCGGGTAGGGGATAAACTTTATCACCGTGCCGAGGTGGAACAGTCCGAGCATCACCAATATAAGACCGGCCATGAGGGTGGCTATGGCGAGACCTTCAAGTCCGTAAAGGGTGATGATGTTGTAGACGATGACGATGAACGCGCCGGTGGGACCGCCAATCTGCACGGTGTTGCCGCCGAAAGCGGAGACCATGAAGCCGCCTATGATGGCCGTTATGAGGCCGATTGTGGGGCTCACACCCGATGCGATACCAAATGCGATTGCGAGTGGGAGCGCCACGATGCCCACTACGATACCCGCTATAAGATCTTCCTTGAACTTGCTCAAGGAATAATGGCGCAGGGCCGACACCAATTTCGGCCTGAAATCAATTGTACCTGATAAATTCATCCCTTCGGATAATTTAATTTAACAAAACTTCATACTTTTTCAAGCCGCAAAGGTAGAAATTTTGTGTCAATCAGGCAACCTTTTCAAGTGCAAAGTTCAAAGTGCACAGTTCAACAGTTCGTGAACAATTTGGCTGACAATACGTTGTTTGAATTGTAGACTATAATTGTATACCGATAACAACGATTAAATAAAGGATATAATGACTAAGGGCGTAACGGCACATAGACATCTTATAAGACTCCATTGGAAGCTATTTTTCCCGTTTCTGGGAGCGTTGTGGCTCATCATCGGCATCACTATCCTTTATTTTGTAAGGCATGAGAAGCATCGTCAACTCGAAAATCTGGAAAACCGCCTGCTCAATGTCAACTATACGGTGGTTGATGCCTACGGAAAGGGTGCCGACTTGCAGAAGACGGTCGATTTCATAAAGCTGTTTACGGCCCAGACCACCCTTGAGCCATTGTATCTTACCGTATATGACGACCGCGACTCGATTGTGGCTGACAATGAGGCAACTACGATAACACTTCATGACGCTGACGGAAATGTGAACCGGGGGCTGGTGGGTATCTGGAACAGTGGCGGCAATACGAGCGTCAGTGACGTGTCTTTTGACGGAAACAAGTGCATGGTCAATCTCATGAAGAGTCCCGACGGCCACATACGCTCTTTCGCGGCGTTGCCATATCGGGATGAGGTGCTCGCCTTTCTGAGCATCGACCCTATGGTGTGGATCATGGTCGTCGTATTCGGTGTGCTGTCGACGATTGTGGCTTACTTAGGCGCAAGGGCCATATCAAAGAATGTGTATGCGCTTCAGGATTTCGCGCAGGCGATTGCCGCCGATGAGTTGCCCGAGGATATGGACCGATGGCATTTTTCGAAAGACGAGCTTGGCGACGTGTCCCGGAATCTGCTCACCCTATATCGTGAGAAGATAAGGGCGGAGCATGAGAAATCCTATCACGAGCGTCAGATAGGGGTCAATGTCAGCCACGAGCTGAACACTCCGATAGGCATCATAAAGGGCTATATCGACACGATCGTAGACGATGACGCTATGGAGGCGCCCCAGAGACGGCGGTTCCTGTGCCGGGCGAAACAGAATGTCGACCGGCTGGCCAGTCTCGTAAAGGATGTGAGCATGGTGATGCACCTACAGGAGAGCGGGACGGTGATTGAATGTGCGGATATCGCTTTCAGTGTCCTTATCGGGCAGATACATAGCGACGTGTGTCACGGGCATATTGCCGATAATATGGCGTTTGACTATGATGTTCCCGACTGCTGCCATATCAATGGGCATGAATCTTTGCTCACCAATGCATTGCTCAACCTCATATACAACGCGGCGCGTCACTCCGGAGGGACACGTATGACCCTGTGTTGGCTCGAGGAGAAGGACGGGATGCACTATTTCTCGTTTCAGGATGACGGCACGGGGGTAAAGGCAGAACACCTTCCGCGGCTTTTTGACCTGTTTTACAGGGTGGATGCGGGCCGGGCACGTAAAAACGGTGGTGCCGGGGTGGGATTGCCTCTCGTGAGAAGGATTATTGTGGCTCACGGCGGGGATATCACGGTTGAAAATGTCGGGTCAGGAGGATTGAGGTTTGTGTTCAGCCTTCCTGTCGGAAACGGCGGTTAGCGGCCGTCGTAGAGGATGTGGATTTTGCCGACGGGGAGTTTGCCTTCGATACGGAGGGGAATACGGCGCGAGTCGGTTGATATCCATGCGCTCATGTCGTCGCTGCTCTTTTTGCCGTTGGTGGTGAAAGAGAAGTTTATGCGGTAGGCATGTTGGGTGCGTCCGTTGAGCTTAACATCCTCTATTCCGAGGTAGCGTAGGCGCAGCTGCTCACACTTGTTGCCCGAGAAGATGTTTATCACCATGTTGTGCCCCGGTTTCATTGTGTCGAAACCGAGATTGCGCAGATAATAGAACACGCTCAGCATGTCGACAGTGGTGCCGTTGGCCTCCAGATGATGGGTGGAACGGCGCGGTGCCATATCTTTTTTCTTGTTGTAGGTGGAACATTCGCCTGTCACCTTGTCGCCTGAACGGCGAAATATCACGATGTCGTGTGTGTATTTGTTCTTTTCATGTGCCCGCTTCTCATATCTGAGGGGCACCATTCCTTCATGCTCCATCTCGGCTATCAGAGTGTCGCGCAGGCGGTATATCTTGTCGGCCCACGGCTCGGAGGCGGCAATCAGCACAGCTGTTGATGTTGTCCCACGGTTTCTCAGCGACAAGGTGGCATGGCCGGCCTTGGTGTTGACGAGCCCCCACTTGAAAAGCACCTTGTAGGGTAGTGTCTCGTCGGGAAATTCAGCCGGCTCGGCGACTGCCGTTAATGTGAAAAGGCAGGCGGCAAATGTGAGGAACAGGTATCGCAGATTTCTCATGTTGATGTCGTTTTTTGATGGATTGCAGGTGCAAACCTACAAATAAATCAACAAAGAGCCGCCGCGATAGGTTTAATGAAGATTAAAATACCCTACGGAAGCTGAAAAAGGTAGAGGGTCAGGAGTAGAGGAACGGCAGCGAGTCGCGGTTGGATTGCTCGATGCGCTTGTTGCGCCAGCACTTGCGGCACACGGCTATGTAACGCTCGTCGCCTCCTATCTCCACTTGTTCGCCTTCCTCCACCATGTCACCCGAGGTGTCTATGCGGGCGTTGACTATAGTCTTGCGGCCGCAGGTGCATGTCGACTTTATCTCGTCAATGGTGTCGGCTATCTCAAACAGGCGTCGCGACCCCTCGAAAAGGTGAGTCTTGAAGTCGGTGCGCAGACCGTAGCATATGACGTTGCTGCCGTAGTCGTCGACCACGCGCGCGAGCTGGTCGACCTGCTCGGCGGTGAGAAACTGGGCCTCGTCGATGAGAAACCAGTCGATTACCGTCATCGTGCGCTCAAACATCTCCTGCGCCATGAGGTAGAGGTCGGTGTCATGGTAGATCCACAGGCACTTGCGCTCTATGCCGATGCGGGAGCGGATGACCGCCTCCTTCTCGCGGGTGTCGATGACGGGCTTGAGGCACACGTAGTTCATGTCGCGCTCCTCGAAGTTGTAGGCTGTGGTGAGCAGCAGGGCGGTCTTAGCCGAGCCCATCGTGCCGTATCGGAAGTATAGTTTGCCTTTTCTCATGATATGCTTTGGTAATGTGTAGTGGCATGGGGGAGGCCCCGTGCCGTGGTTGGCGTTGTAAAGATAGTGACAATTATTGGACCTGCAATAGCCGCGCTATGGCAAAATCGAGCATCGTGTCCCGTCCGTCGAGGGCCGCCACGGGGTCGAGGTCTATGGCACATCCCTCGGTGGGTACAATGCCGGTTTCGGTCGTATTCCCCTTGGAGTCGAGGATGGAGCAGGCCGACATCCTGACGGCCCAGCCGCATGGCAGCTCGGAGGAGTAGGGCATGCCGCTGCCGCCCCCGGTCGTGGCTCCCGCCACGGTGACGAGCGGCAGGGACTTCATGATGGAGACAAAGTTGTTGGCGGCTGAAAATGTGGAGCGGTTGGTGAGCACGACCACAGGCTTTCCCCACATCTGCCGACCCGCACCGGCGGGGTCGTAGTGGAATGGACGGGGCTTGGAAAACTCGCCATGCCCCGGCCCGGTCTTGTGGGAGATGTAGCCGGCGAGGATGCGGTCGGTGATGAATCGGCGTACGAGGGTCTCGACATTGGTGAGGTCGCCGCCGCCGTTGTCGCGCACGTCGATTATCAGTCCCGTGCAGGTGGCAAAGTAGTGAATTATCTCGTCGAGATTGCCCTCGCCGATGGCGTAGCTGAATGAGGAGTAGCGCATGTAGCCGATGTTCTGCGGCAGGATGCCGTAGTCGATGCCCCCGAGAGAGCGATAGTTGAAATTGAAGTAATATTGCTCGACGAGGCGGCTGCTGTAGTTCTGGGGGTAGTCGCTCCACCATCGGCGGTAATAGTAGGTGTTGAATGGTGCCGAGAGGTTGACATGCCCGTCACGCAGCTCTCCGAGCATCTGCGAGCACGTCTCAAAAAGTTCCTCGCGGGTCATGCGGTCGGATATGCGTGCCGAGTAGCGGTCGTGGACTTCATTCCAGTCGATTCCTTTCTCCTCAAAAAAGCAGTAATGCTCGTCGAGGATGGTCCACAGTGCCTCAAAGTTGCCTCGCGGATCATTTTCCCACTCCTCGATGGAGTGGCATGAGGCGAGGGTGAGCAACATGGTTATTATAGGTAATATGCGGTTCATATATGGGGCGGAATTAGTATGAGGCCGATATGATGCGGGCCGTCGGGTCAGAGCGCCGTCCCGGGTGGAGCGACAGCCACTCGGAGACGACACCGAGCACCGCGCTGTGGGTGACAATGCGTGTGGTAGTGTGCTCGACGTGGGTGGATAGTATGTCGCATCGGTAGCCGATGCGCAGGGTTGTCGCGCCGAATCGCAGGTCGGCTGTGAGCAGGTTGTCGAGCTTGAAGTAGTTGCCCCACCATGCGCCGTGCACCAGTCCGCTGCGGTCGCCGAGGTATATCTCATAGTATAGTTCGCCGTAGTCGGGGGCAAAGAATATGCCGGTGACGGGTAGCGTCGGTTGATAGCAGAGTGTCAGCGGGATGCGCCACAGGCGTGTGTGCCACGCTATGGCGGCAGTGGCGTTTACCGTCCATGCCCCCTTGGCCGAGACGGGGTTGTTGCCGTTGCGTGCCGAGTAGAGGCATCCGGCATTGAGGGAGGTAGAGCCGCCTGCATATAGCGTGAGGGAGTGGGGTAGATGCCATCGACGTGACATGCCCCACGAGAGATGGAGCATCAGGTCCCACATCGTGGCGTTGCGCGCCGGGTTGAGTGTGCGGCTTATGCCTATATCGCCGCTTAGCTGCATTACCCATCGCGCGGGGTCAAACTTCATTGCCTGCCGGCGGTCATATGACAGCCCCAAGTGCCAGCCCGAGTATTTCAGCGGCGACAGGTAGGTGTCGGCAAGGTGTGCCGAGCCTGCCTCTATCATGTATGCGGAGGTCACGGGGCGTATTGGGGGTAAGGAGTCGTTGGACGCAGGCGGTGCAGCAATGGCGGTCACTGCTATGTATATGGTGACAGCCATGGCAAACGCCCGTAGCGTTGGCAGTCGCCGTAACAGGTGTCTCAACAGGGGTGCGCCCATCAGAATATTCGTTGTTGGCCGTTTATCTCGTCGCGCACCTCATCGTCGCTGCGGTCCGGTTCGACAGTGGAGTTGTCCGTATCCTCCTCCGAGGGGATATCCTCGTCGGGCGTCTCCTCGGGAGACAGTTCGCGCGGCTCAAGCTCGGTCACCGAGGCGACTGAGTAGGTCGTGAGGCGTTTGCCCTTGGCCTTTAATGACTTGACGGCGATAAACTCGACTGCATCCACCGTCATCGGCTCGCGGGCGGCATCATCGCCGCCAAATGCCACCTCAAATCGTGCGCCCGGGGCATCCGACAGGGCGATAAGCGTTGACTTTTCATTTTCGCCGAGATAGCGTTGCCGCTTGGCGGTAGGCTCGAAGGTGAAGCGCTTCAGGTAGGGGTAGCCCTGTTGGTCGGCATCGTTGAGGATGGCCGTCCACACGTGTCCCGGACGGAATTTCTCTATGCGCAGTATGTTGTCCTCGTAGTGGTTGCCCGTCTCAAACGAGGTCATGTAGTACTCGCCGTTGTTGAGGATGACAAGCACACGGTCATTGCCGAAGAACTCGCCGAGGTAGTTGCCGCGTCCGTCATAGTTGAGGCGCAGCACGTCGGGGTCAAACCATACCTCGCGGCCGCCGAGGGTCGACGCGCCCTTCTCCTTGAGCGAGAAGCGATGCACCTCGTTCTTGGTCACGATATTGCCCTGCGACTGCTTGCCCTTGATGGAAAGTTCTGAGAAATCGACGTCAAACTGCAATGTCTTCAGCCTCGGCTTCGGCTTAAGCGTCACCTTCACCACCTCGGCCTCGCCGTTGGAGTTGGCCGAGAACCACACGACTCTCGATCCGGGCAATCCCTGCGTGAGGTCATACTCCTTGTCGCGCGTTAGACCTGTTGCGGCAAAGCGTTTCATGAAATAGGTGCCGTTGCGGCCGTTTTGGTAGATGACGTTGTAGATGGTGCGCGTGTCGTTGCGCTTCCACACATTTATATATAGTATGTTCTTGCCGACAAACATCTTCTCCTGCACGCGGACAATCTTGTATTTGCCGTTCTTGTAGAATATGATGATGTCGTCGATGTCGGAGCAGTTGCACACAAACTCGTCTTTCTTCAGCCCCGTGCCCATGAAGCCCTCCTCGCGGTTGATGTAGAGCTTCTCGTTGGCCTCGGCTACGGTGGCGGCCTCTATGCTGTCAAAGCCGCGTATCACGGTGCGGCGCGGGTAGGCGTCGCCATACTTCTCCTTCAGCCCCTCATACCAGCGGATGGTGTAGTCGGTGATGTGGGCCAGCTCGTCGGTTATCTCGTCAATCTTGGCCCGGTAGGCGGCTATGATGTCGTCGGCTTTCTTGGAGTTGAACTTCAGTATGCGCCCCATCTTTATCTCCATCAGCCGCAGGATGTCGTCGTCGGTGACCTCGCGGATGAAATTTTTGGCAAACGGCTCAAGACGCTTGCGGATATGGGCCACGGCGATATCCATTGATGCCGCTTCCTCAAACTCGCGGTCCTTGTAGATGCGCTCCTCGATGAATATGCGCTCAAGCGACGCGAAGTGGAGCAGCTCCTGCTGCTCGCCGAGCTGTATCTGCAACTCGCTACGCAGCAGTTCGCGGGTAGTTTCGACGCTGTGACGCAGCACGTCGCTGACGCCGAGGAAGTGGGGCTTTTTCTCGGAGATGACACAGCAGTTGGGCGAGATGCTCAGCTCGCAGTCGGTGAACGCATACAGGGCGTCGATGGCCTTGTCGCTCGACGTGCCGGGCAACAGGTAGACGATGATGTTGGCGGTCTCGGCGGTGTTGTCGTCGACCTTGCGTATCTTGATTTTCCCCTTTTCGGAGGCTTTAAGTATCGAGTCGATGAGTGTTCCGGTGGTCTTGCCGTAGGGTATCTCGGTGATGGCGAGTGTCTTGTTATCGAGCTTCTCAATCTTGGCACGCACCTTGACCTGTCCTCCGCGCTCGCCATCGTTGTAGCGTGACACGTCAATGAAGCCGCCTGTCACAAAGTCGGGGTAGAGCTTGAACTCCTCGCCACGCAGGTAGGCGATGGCGGCGTCAAGCAGCTCGTTGAAGTTGTGGGGCAATATCTTGGAGGAGAGCCCCACGGCGATACCCTCCACCCCCTGTGCGAGCAATAGAGGGAACTTCACGGGTAGCACGACCGGCTCTTTCTTGCGCCCGTCGTAGCTGAGGGTCCACTCGGTAATCTTGGGGTTGTAGAGCGTCTCGAGGGCAAATGCCGACAGGCGTGCCTCGATGTAACGTCCCGCCGCCGCCGATGCGCCGGTGAGGATATTTCCCCAGTTACCCTGGGTTTCAACAAGCAGGTCTTTCTGCCCGAGCTGGACGAGGGCGTCGTTGATTGACTGGTCGCCATGCGGGTGATACTGCATCGTGTTGCCTACGATGTTGGCCACCTTGTTGAAGCGTCCGTCGTCGAGCGTCTTCATCGAGTGAAGGATGCGACGTTGCACCGGCTTCAGCCCGTCGTCGATATGGGGTACGGCACGTTCAAGGATTACGTAGGATGCGTAGTCGAGAAACCAGCTCTGGTACATGCCACGCAACTGGTGGCGTATCACGTCGTCGGTCGTGTCGAGCGTCTCACGCTCGCCGCTCGCCTTTGCCGTGCCGGCGTTCCCGTTTTCATTTATCTCCTCGTTCTCCATTACGTTGGATGTGGTGTCGTCGCTCATTTGCTTCTGTCTGCTATGATATTAGTTGGTTGTTGCCCGATTGGCATTGTCAAGCAAAGATACAAAATAAGTCGAGAGCAAAAAAGTAAACTTGTTTGATTTTTTGCCTGATAATGCATATATTTGTGCATATGGGAAAATGTAATTTGATATATGCCGCTATCTTCGTGTCGCTGTCGCTATGTGTGAGCTGTGGCAGCCATGATACCGGAAATAGGTCCGGATCGGTGGAGGTGGTGGAATGCGCATCTGTGTCCATGAACTGTGGAGGGGAGTATGACGGGATAGTGAGGCCCCACCGCATGGTTGATATATCCTCGCGTGCTGAAGGGGTGCTGAAGGCGCGCCTGTTTGACGAGGGTGCAGAGATAGAGAAAGGGCAGCCGCTCTTCCTTATTGACCCCACCGTATATAGGGCACGTGTCAACGAGGCTTCGGCCAATCTTGAGAAAGCTCGTGCAAACCTCCTCAAAGCGACACGCGACCTTGAACGCATACGGCCTTTGTATGTCGCCAATGCCGCCTCCCGTCTCGACCTTGATAATGCGACTGCCGTTTATGAGGGCGCCCGTGCCGATGTCACGATAGGGGAGGCACAGCTCGCCCTCGCGCGGGTGGCGTTGGACGACACGCGCATATTGGCTCCCATATCGGGCTTTATATCCCAAAGCAACAAGGACGTGGGTGCCTATATTGACCCCGGGAGCGGCCCCCTTGCCAGGATGATAAATGCCGACACTGTCAATGTGGAGTTCTCGCTTACGGCCGAGCAATATGCCCGCAGCCGTGCGCGTGGGTTCTGCTTTGACGCACACTGCACCAATCCCGCCCATGAGCGAGTCTATCACGTGCTTGTCACCAATGCCGACGGGACCCCCTATCCACATGAGGGTACGGTGGACTTTGCCGCCCATATGGCCGACCCCGAGAACGGCAGGATTACCGTGCGCGCAATACTGCCCAATCTGCCCCATACTCTCATTCCCGGAGCCAAGACTCGAGTGAGGGTGCTCGGCTCAAACAAGCACACGTTCCTGACGCTTCCCGCAAAGGCTGTTGTGGTCGACGATACGGGACAATATGTGATGGTGGAGGATGGCGCGGGATTTATGCGGCGTGAGGTCATTACGACACCGCTGTCGGTGGACTCGGTGATAGTGGAGAAGGGACTTGCCGCCGGCGAGAAGGTGGCGATAGTGGATAAATGCGTCGTAAATAGCAAATTGCTTAGGCCGTGAGGATTATTTTATACATATCAGCTGCCGTGATGCTTATGCTGTCGGTCGCCTGTCATCCGACCGGCGGTCTCACTCCCCCTCATGTGGCGATGCCCGGGCGGTATTATGCCGGGCAGCCCGATGTCGACAGCTTGTCGATTGGGATGTGGCGATGGTGGGATATCATGTCGGACACGACACTGAGCCGTCTCGTCAGTCTGACACTCGACAACAACCGGGACCTCCTGCGTGCCGCCGCGCGTATTGATGAGGTGCGGCAGCTCTATGGCATAGCCAAGGCCGACTTCTATCCCGTCGTCTCGGCACGGATAGAGGGGGACAGGGAGGTGAAGTGGTACCATTATCCCGACGGGTCCGACAGCTATTCTCCCGATCCGCAGGTGGGAATAAAGCTGTCGGTCGGATGGGAACTTAACCTGTTCGGCAAGTTGCAGTATGCCAGGAAGCAGGCGGCTGCCGACTATGAGGCTACGGTCGAGGATATGTATGCGATGCGTATGAGCCTTGTGGCACAGGTGGCGTCGACTTATTTCAGGCTTATCGCCATAGACCGCCAGACGGCGATTGTGGAAAACACCATAGAAACGCGCCGCATCTCGATGGGGAAGGCTTTGTTGAGGTATGAGTCTGGCCTCACGAGCCGTATGGTCTATGACCAGGCACGTACCGAATACCTGTCGGCCAAGTCACTGCTTCCCGGCCTGCGTCGGCAGGATATGATGCTGAGGGATGCCCTTGCGGTCCTTACGGGTGCCTATCCGGGTGAGATGGATATATTCGGACGCCTCTATCTTGATGATGTGATGCCGCCGGAGCTGCCTGTCGGTGTCCCATCCGGGCTATTGCGCCGCCGTCCCGACCTAAGGGCGTCGGCCGCGCGTCTCAAGGGGGCTGAGGCGGCGGTAGGCGTGGCGTTTGCCGACCGTTTTCCATCGTTGTTCCTCAATTTCACCGCCGGGCTATGGAATGTCGACTTTGCCGGGCTGTTCAAGTCGCCGTATTATTATCCGTTGGGCGGCATCAAGGGCGATATCCTCGACTTCGGGCGCAAGCAGCGGCAGTACAAGGCGTCGATTGCGCGGTATGAGCAGGCGCGCATAGGCTATGAACAGGATATTGTGAACGCCTTCAAGGAGGTGAGGGAGGCGGTGCAGGATTATGGGGAATACTGCGACGAGGGGCGGCAGAAGAAGGAGCTTGTCGAGGCTGCCCGCGAGTATCTGCGCATTGCCATGCTGCAGTATCACGCCGGGATGACGAGCTATCTTGATGTGCTCGATGCACAGCGGCGGCTGTTTGACGCCCAGATTGATTTCACGGAGGCCCTGCGCGACCAGTATCTTGCCTTTGTGCAGCTCTACAAGGCTCTTGGAGGCGGATGGGAGATGCCGCCGGAAAGCTGAGAGAGGAGGGGGTACAATGGGGGGACAATGCCGATTTTCGGTTTGACATGTAGTGCAAGTGTAGGGAAAAGATTACCTTTGCAAATCCTGTAATTAATTAAAGTCTGTTTTCTTACACTTGTTTTTATTAAGCTTATGAAAATATCTACACTTATGTGCCGTTGCACGATAGCGGCTACTATGATACTGTGTGCTTTCGGGATGTCGGCAAAGGATGTGACCCTGACGGGCGCGACAACCAACGGTGCCAATGCGGACATTAAAGTCACTTACGCCCTGAACTCGACAGAAAAGATTGCACGAGTAAAGAAAGTCACTGACAAAAATGGTATTGACGGCAAGAAATCATGTGTCATCCCGTCGTCGATAACCGTCGAGGGGGTGAAGTACAAGGTCACTAAAATCGGGGAGAAAGCATTTGCATGGTGCACCGATAATCCCGACGGTACGACGGAGGTGCACATCCGTCATGGTTTCAGGACTGTAGTGCTTCCCAACACGATTATCGAGATAGGCAAAGAGGCGTTTCTCGGCTGCGAGTACCTCTCCACATGTGACATCCCGGCTAAGGTTCAGACGATAGGCGACAAGGCGTTTAACGGCTCCGGCCTGAAGTCGGTCAGGATTCCCGGCTCCTGTAGGTCTATAGGTAAGAGCGCGTTTGGAGGTAATGTGTCTTCTCTTGTCATCGAGGACTCGTCAACGCCGCTCGTCATCGGGGATGCCGCGTTCCGTCATTCCGACATCACAAGCCTTGTACTTCCGGCACGTGTCACCTCGATGGGCGAGAATGTGTTCTATTGGTGCATCTACCTTAAGGCTGTAGTAATCAATGCGAATATGGCAACTCTGCCTAAGGGTACATTCGAGGGCAGCCAGTTGACTTCGGTGCAGATTAACGGAAATGTGCAGGAGATAGGCGACAGGGCGTTCTATGAGAACAATGTGCTCGCTTCCGTCTCTTTTCCGCCCACGCTGCGCTCCATAGGAGAGAGTGCCTTTGAAGGCAGTTTTTGGAACGGCACGACTTTCAACGGTGTCCTTGCTCTTCCGGCAGGACTTAAGACCATCGGCGCGTCGGCTTTCAAGGACTGTGGCATCACAGGCATCGATATACCCTCCACTGTGACGGCAATAGGGGCGGGAGCGTTTGTCGGCTCCAAGTTGAGAGTCGTGCGTTGTGCTGCGGTTATCCCGCCCGATACGGCTTCCTGGGGATTGTTTGACCTCGACACTTACCTTAATGCCGACCTCTCTATACCCGTAGGCTCATGGGAGAAATACAAGACGGCGATAGGATGGTCGTCGTTTGACTACTCAAAGTACAGCTCGGGAATCGGGGCGGTCGAGGCCGGCTCTGACGACGATCTCCCGGCCGAATATTATACGATACAAGGTGTCAGGGTCGACCGTGACGGAATGCCTGCCGGCATATATATAGAGCGGCGCGGTTCGGTGACACGTAAGGTGTCAATCCGCTGACGCTTTCCCCACTGTAATTAAAATTTTTACACTTGTTATTATGAAACTATCTACACTTATGTGCCGTTGTACGATAGCGGCTGCTATGATACTGTGTGCTTTCGGGATGTCGGCAAAGGACGTGACCCTCAACGGGTTCACATATACCGCCGAGGGAGAGAAGGAAAATAAGAAGATTCAGGTCACTTACGCCCTGAATGGCACCGACAAGATAGCGCGGGTGAAAAAAGTCGTGGACAACAATTTCCCCCAGAAAAAATCATGCTGGATACCACGGTCGATAAAGGTTGACGGGGTGACATACAAGGTGACCAAGATTGGGGCCAAGGCGTTTGCCCAAGCCGACCGCAATGGTATTATGAATGACGCCAACGGCAAGCCGCTCTATGAGGACCTGTCGTTTACAAGGGTGAAGTTGCCCGCCACTATTGTGGAGATTGGCGACGAGGCTTTTTGCCACCTTTCGACGCTTAAGGAGTTTGAACTCCCGTCAAAGGTCGAGAAGATAGGCAAATATGCTTTTTACGTCTCCGGCGTCAAGAATCTGACTGTCCCGGCTACATGCACCACCATCGGTGAGTGTGCCTTTGGTGCCTGCGGCATGGAGACGCTTGTGTTTGCAGAGGGCACCAAGCCGCTGACGCTGGGACGTGCTGCGTTCATTCACAACCGCCTTACGGCGGTGACTACCCCTAATCGTCTTGCAAAGTGGGAGGCGTCCGTGTTTTGGTCCAATCCCCTGCTCACAGACGCGACGGTCAACGGCTCGGTCACGAGCATATCCGAGTCGGCATTCAGCGACTGCGGCCGCCTGGCGAGGGTTACGGTCAATGCCCCCGTCGTGTCGATTGGCAATCAGGCATTCTTCAACTGCTACGGGTTGTCAAGCCTCAAGATCAACGGCAACACGCTCCGCTCCATCGGCGAGTCGGTGTTCCAGAAGTGTGCGTTCACCTCGCTCGGCCCCGACCAGCTTCCCTACGGTCTCACTACCATCGGGAAGTCGGCGTTTCACTCATGTGAGCGTCTTGCCTCTGTCGAGTTTCCCGTGACGTTGACAAAGATTGTCAACAATGCGTTCATGGGCTGCAAGGCAATCACCCGCGTAAAATGCCTCACGCCCATAGTGCTGGACGCGGAGAATCCCACTTTTGACAGGTCCATTTTTGACCGGTGTGACATCGACGTGCTGCCGCATCTTGCCCCGAAGTTCAGGGTCGCCACGGAATGGGAGTGGTTCAACTGGGGCAAGTATGCCGAGGCGGCGATTGATGGTGTCGGTACCGATGCTGATTCGGCCGATGATGCCGAATACTACGATCTCAACGGCGTCCGCATGGATGCCGCCCCAGTTGCCCCCGGCCTTTACATTGAGCGTCGCGGCACGACGGCCCGCAAGGTTATAATACGCTGATTGTGCCCTTTAATTGCCTTCCCCGATGGTTTATTCGGGAAAAATGTGTAATTTTGCACAATGTGGCGGCACACCGCAGCCTGCGGCGCAACCCGCTGACATGCAGAAATTAAACATTCATAAAAGATTATGGCACAACAAGAAGATGTATTTAAGAAAATCGTTTCACACGCCAAGGAATACGGTTTTGTCTTTCAATCAAGTGAAATCTACGACGGGCTCGGCGCAGTCTACGACTACGGTCAGAACGGCGTCGAGCTTAAAAACAACATAAAACGTTACTGGTGGGAAGCCATGACGCTGCTCCACGAGAATATCGTGGGCATCGACTCGGCGATTTTCATGCACCCGACCATATGGAAGGCATCGGGACATGTTGACGCGTTCAACGACCCGTTGATTGACAACCGCGACTCCAAGAAGCGTTATCGCGCCGATGTCCTCATTGAGGAGGAGCTTGCCAAGATGGACGACAAGGTGGAAAAAGAGGTTGCCAAGGCCGCAAAGCGTTTTGGCGAGTCATTTGATGAGGCGCTTTTCCGTCAGACCAATCCCCGCGTGCAGGAAATCATCGCCAAGCGCGACGCCCTACACGAGCGTTTTGCCAAGGCCCTCAACGACAACGACCTTGAGGAGCTGCGTCAGATAATCATCGACCAGGAGATTGTCGATCCCATATCGGGTACTAAAAACTGGACTGAGGTTCGTCAGTTCAACCTCATGTTCAAGACCGAGATGGGCTCCACCGCCGACGGCGCGATGACCGTCTACCTGCGTCCCGAGACCGCTCAGGGTATATTTGTAAACTATCTTAACGTTCAGAAGACGGGCCGTATGCGCATCCCGTTTGGCATCGCCCAGATAGGAAAGGCGTTCCGCAACGAGATTGTCGCCCGCCAGTTCATCTTCCGTATGCGTGAGTTCGAGCAGATGGAGATGCAGTTCTTTGTGCGTCCCGGCGAGGAGCTGAAATGGTTTTCAGAGTGGAAGCAGACGCGCTTGCGCTGGCACAAGGCTCTCGGCCTTGGCGACCACAAGTACCGTTTCCACGACCATGACAAGCTCGCCCACTATGCTAACGCCGCCACCGACATCGAGTTTGAGATGCCGTTTGGCTTCAAGGAGGTCGAGGGCATCCACTCACGCACCAACTTTGACCTGTCGCAGCACGAGAAATTCTCGGGCAAGAAAATACAGTATTACGACCCCGAGCTTGGCGAGAGCTACACCCCCTACGTCATCGAAACTTCGATAGGTGTCGACCGCATGTTCCTCTCGGTGCTCTGCTCAAGCTACGAGGAGCAGCCCCTTGAGGGAGGCGAGACCCGCGTTGTGCTCCATCTCCCTGCCGCGCTTGCTCCGGTCAAGTGCGCCGTGATGCCGCTCGTGCGCAAGGACGGCCTGCCCGAGAAGGCACGCGAGATTGTCAACGACCTGCGGTTTGACTTCACTACCCACTACGAGGAGAAGGACTCAATCGGCAAGCGTTACCGCCGTCAGGATGCCATCGGCACCCCCTACTGCGTGACCGTCGACCATCAGACGCTTGAGGACAACACCGTGACCCTGCGCGAGCGCGACTCTATGGAGCAGACCCGCGTGGCCATCGCCGACCTCCATAAGATTATCCACGGCAAGGTTAGCCTCAACGCTTTGTTGCGCAAACTTGCCTGATGTTATAACTCATAATGTTTAGAAATTTGATTATGAAGAAAAATATTTTGACACTCCTGTTGGCTGTCCTTGCCATGATGAGCCTCAACTCCTGCGACTACAACACGATAGTCGACAAGGAGCAGGTGGTTGAACAGTCGTGGGCCGAGGTTCAGAACCAATACCAGCGTCGTGCCGACCTTATCCCCAATCTCGTTAACACCGTGAAGGGATATGCCACTCACGAAAGCTCCACTCTTGAAAAGGTGACACAGGCTCGCGCCGCCGCCACCTCCATCAATATCAGTGCGTCGGAGCTGAACGAGGAGACCCTCGCCAAGTTCCAGCAGGCACAGGGCGAGCTGTCGCAGGCGTTGAAGTCGCTGCTTGCCGTCACCGAGGCCTATCCTGACCTGAAGGCCAACGAGAATTTCCGCGACCTGCAGGTGCAGCTCGAAGGCACCGAAAACCGTGTCACCGTGGCGCGCGGACGCTACACCGAGGCGGTGAAGGATTACAATGCCAAGATAAAGAAGTTTCCGACGGTCATCTATGCCGGATGGTTCGGGTTTGAGAAAAAGCCGCAGTTCCAGGCTGAGGCCGGTGCCGAGCGTGCTCCCGAGGTTAACTTTGATTGATAGCCGATGAATAAGTTACCCGTTTACCTGTTTCTCGCGCTCCTTGTCGGGGTGGCCATAGGCTGTAGCTCCGACAATAAGGAGACCGAGTCAGACATATGGAGCAAGTATGAGGACTGGCGCAAGGCCAACGACGAGTGGCTTGCCAAAGAGAGCCAACGCACCAATCCCGACGGCACGCCCTACTATCAGCGGCTGTCGGCATCATGGGACCCTAATGCCTATGTGCTGATCCGCTACTGCAACGACACGACACTGACTCGGGGAAATCTTCGTCCCTTCTCGACAAGCTGGGTCGATGTCAAGTATCGCGGACGGTTATATAACGATGCGGTCTTTGACTCGTCGTATACCCAGACACAGCATGGCGACAGCATTGCCCGCTTCCAGTTGACAAGCGCTGTCACCGGTTGGATGATGGGATTAACCGACATGCACGTGGGCGACTCCGTGGAGCTTGTGATCCCGTATGAACAGGGATTCTATGCCCAGAACAACAATGGCCCGATACCTCCCTATTCGGTGCTGCGTTTCAATGCACGGCTCGTCGATATCCCTTATTGGGAGATACAAAATCCCGATGCCAATACCAACAAGAAGTAGGGGCACGGACTGAAATGTCCCAACTTTGAACGTTATAAAATTTGGAGGCCGCTACCCGTCACGGGCAGCGGCCTCCATTCTTACACTTAAATTTAATCCTTACCTTTCAAAAATATATTCATCTTTTCAGATATTATTGTAACTATCAATAGCTGTAATTTGTGTCATCAAAGGTAATTATTTTTCGGTTGTATCGTGGCATCATATATCATTTGTCGTGGTCTACAAATCGTCTACCTTGGCGGGAATCTGCATTTGCAACCGGGTTGCAATCTAATGTCGTTATCTTTGCGGCATAAAACAATACCAATCACCCAATGTTAAAAAGGTAAGGACGAAAAGATATGGCACATGATCACAATCACGGGCATCACCATCACGACGCGATAGCGACGGATGCTAATGGCAATCTCAACCGGGCATTCAAGCTCGGGATATGGCTTAACGTAGGATATGTTGCGATAGAGGGCATATTCGGGTTGATGACCGACTCTATGGGGCTGCTGTCGGACGCGGGGCACAATCTGAGCGATGTCGCGTCGCTTGTCATCGCGCTTATCGCGTTCAAGGCATCGCGGCGCAAGCCCGACGACCGTTACACCTACGGCTACCGCCGTGCTACGGTCGACGCGTCGGTGCTCAACGCCATCATCCTGTATGTAGCCGTGGCATTTATCCTTGTCGAGAGCGTCGGCAAGTTGTTTCATCCCGCCGAGGTCGATGGCGACGTGATAGCATGGGTGGCCGGCGTAGGGGTCATCGTAAACGGCCTTACGGCCTGGCTTTTTATGAAAGACAGCAAGCGTGACCTCAATGTCAAGGGCGCCTACCTTCATATGGCGGCCGACACGCTGGTGTCGGTCGGGGTTGTGGCGTCGGGTATAATAATCCATTTCACGGGTTGGACTCTCATTGACCCGATTGTCGGCATAGTGATAGCAGTGATGATTGGCATAGGGTCATATTCGATGTTGAGCGAGAGCCTGCGGCTGGCGCTTGACGGAGTGCCGCGCTCGATTGACATCTCTAAGGTGAGGGCGGCTATCGGGGCACTCCCCGAGGTGACGAGCTTCCATCATCTTCACGTGTGGGCAGTCAGCACCACCGAGGTGGCGATGACCGTGCACGTCGTCGTGGCTACCCCCGCTATGGTCGATGCCGCCATCCACGCCGTCCGCGAGGCCGTGCGCCCCCTCGGCATCACCCACTCCACCATCGAGGCCGAAACCTCCCCCTGCTCCCCCTGCCACTGCTCCTGACAAGTTCAAAGTTCAGAGTTCAGAGTTCAGAGTGCACAGTGTAGGGGCGCGATACATAGTGCTCGCAGCGACAAAGCATACCCCGTAGAGCATATGCACGCATAGCATACGGCGATTTGCGAACCAGTCCGTACGTCTGACAATGCAAACATACGGACTGGTTCCTAAAAATTGTGCCTGAACTCGGCCCTTTGGATTTTGAACTGTGCACTCGTTTTAGGAGTGGGGGATTTTGAGGCGTTGGCCGGCTTGGATTTTGTTGCCGGAGATGCCGTTGGCCTTTTGGATTTCCTTGATGGATACGCCACGGTATTTGTTGGCGATTTGTGTGAGAGTCTCGCCCTTGCGCACCTTGTGATAGCGGTATTTTGACGCGCTTTTCTCGGCTTTGGATGCCTTTGCTTTTGTCGTTTCCTTTGCTGACGCCTTGGTGGCATTTTTGCTGTCATTGTTCTTGTGGAGGCCGCCGGTCACCGATGCCGTGGCACGCTGTTTGGCAGGCTTGGGCACGGGAGTCTGGGCGACATCGCGGCTCTTTTTGGAACGCGGGGGCATTGGCACGTCGCTTTGTGTGGCAGTGCCGGTCACGGCATTGTCGGGAGCTGCTTCCACCTCGGTTTCAGGCGTTGTCTCGGCTGTATTGTCGGTCTCGCCCGTGGAGGCAAGCACCTCTGACTCTTTCTTCTTTGGACGGGCGACGCGCTCGTAGGTGTTGATGCGCAGGCTCTGACCGCGTCTTACGCCACCCTTCTTGCGTATGCCGTTCCACTTGCGCAGGTCGGCGACCGACACTCCGTAGCGGCGCGCTATCTTTGAGAGGTTCTCTCCTTTGCGCACCTTGTGATATTTGACTATAGTGCGTGTCTCGTAGTCGCCCGACGATGCGTAGATGTCGGTCGGCTCCACCACGTCGCGACGGGCATACAGGGTGGCATTGTGGGACACGATGCTGTCCTCGCTCATTATATAGCACGACACCTGCTTGGAGGGGAGCGTCAGCGAGTAGGGGCGGATGTCGCCGGGGATGATGTCGCGGCGGAACTGGGGGTTCAATATCCTTATCTCCTCGATGGGTATTTGGAGCACGTCGGCTATCTGCTGCAGGTGTACGCGGCGTGTCACGTGGATGGTGTCGGTGATGAGCGGACGGCGTGCGAGGGCGGGGGAGATGTTGTGCTGTTTGTAGTAGGTCATCACGTAGTTGGCGGCGATGAACGCGGGCACGTATCCGCGGGTCTCTCGGGGTAGGTAGTGGTAGATGGCCCAGAAGTCCTTGGGTCCGTCACCGCCGGCGCGGCGCAGTGCCTTGTTGACGTTGCCCGGGCCGCAGTTGTAGGCGGCGATGGCGAGCGACCAGTCGTTGTAGATGTTGTAGAGCTGCTTGAGGTATTTTGCTGCATAGAGCGACGAGGTGTAGGGGTCGCGGCGCAGGTCCACGATGGAGTTCACCTCCATGCCGAGGGTCTTGGCGGTGCCGAGCATAAACTGCCACAGGCCGGTCGCTCCGGCGCGCGACACGGCGTCGGGGTTGAGGGCACTCTCGATGACGGGGAGGTATTTAAGCTCCAGCGGCATCCCCTCGCGCTCCAGTGCCTGCTCGAAGATAGGCATGTAGTAGAGGCTCATGCCGAGCATATTCTCCACGAGGCCGCGACGACGCTCGGTATACATCACGATGTAGGAGCGCACAATCTGGTTGAACGGCATCTCAATGACCGTCGGCATCATGCCGAGGCGGCGTATAAGCTCATCGTCGCTGACCGAGGCGGGGGAGAGGCTGTTGACCCCCTCGTCGAGGACGGCATAGTTTTTAAGATACCAGTTCTGCATCATCTTGTGAGTGTCGGTCTCGAAACTCTCGGGATAGACGATGGCATCGTCGGTGATTGACTGTTTGATAGAAAGGATTGAGGGGCCGGCACTGGCAATCAGTGACGCGCAACCCACAAGGAGAGATATCAGAGTCTTTTTCATCGTTTGGTTAATGAGTTGTATTCGTCTTTAATGGTTAGAAATTCACAGCCCACTGCACTCCGATGGAGGGGAGCTGGTTGCGGGCATCGGGTATCACGGCCGGCGCGACGTCGACCGACAGGTTGGGGGAGATGTCAAAGTGCGCCAGGGACGCATCGACATAGGCATCGACTATGGCGAGCAGGTAGACACCTACCATCGCGATGATACAAAGGTCGCGGTTGCGGCGGAAGTAATCGCGGCGGCTGCGCAGGGTGTTGGTGAGCCACGTCTTGTTCAGGTCCTCCTCCTTGGTGGTGGGAGGGTAGAAGTCCATGTAGCTGTTGGTCGACGGGTCGTTATCCATGATGTCGCGGTAAGCGCGGGTATAGTCGGTCAACATGCGGTTATTCCATGATGTCGCGTATCCGAGGCCCATGAACGCGCCGACCACTATCGGCAGCTTCCAGTAACGGCGGTTGTAGAGCTGTCCCACACCGGGAAAGAGTGCCGACATCCACACGGCGCGCGTGGGGTCAGGGTTGAACTCCCGCTCGCGGCCAAACTCCTCAAGGGTGGCGATGCTGTCACGCATCTCCTTCAGCCGCTCGGGCGACAGTGCAGCCACGGTGTCGACCGGCGTGATGGTGTCCTCGCCGTCGGGGAGCACCTGCACGCGGTCCTCTATCACCACGGTCTCCGACGGCAGGGGGGCTGCCATCGGGATGGAGTCGGGCATCGTCTCGTACAGCGCCGAGTCGGGCGCGCTCGCGGGACGCGTCATCGGGAGGCGATGTCCCCCTAAAGGGGCACGTGGAATGGCTGTTTGTGAAAAAAGACTAACCGGGCACGCCAACAGCATGACGAGTGCCGCCACTATTGCTGCCGCCGACCGTGACATGATATTGCCTGCTGGTTCAGTTAGCCGATTTTTCATTTTATATGCTCGTGACAGTCAGCTGGTTGTATTCCAAATGCCGCTTGCCGTCCGTCACGTCGCCGCGTTATTGGTTATCTTGGTTTTTTATGTTGTCAAAGATAGTGATTAATCGCTCAAGTTCCTCTTCATTTTTGAAAGGAAATGTTATTTTTCCTTTACCGGAGGCGTCGCAGGCAAACTGCACCGGGGTTTTGAACGATGCCTGAAGGTGCTTTTTGAGTATGTCGAAGTCGTGATTGTTAAGTTTTGTTGACGGCTGCTTGGGCTGCTCACCCTCCTCGGCAGCGCGCTGATAGGCTTTGGCCAGCTCCTCGACGCGGCGCACCGACAGGCCCTGCCGCAGTATCTCGTTGTAGAGCTTCAGCTGCAGTGACGGTTGTTCGATGGTGAGCAGGGCGCGGGCGTGGCCCATGTCGACGAGCTTGTCGCGCAGTCCGAGCTGCACCTCGGCGGGTAGCTTGAGCAGGCGCAGGAAGTTGGCTATCGTGGCGCGCTTCTTGCCTATGCGCTCCGACAGGCGTTCCTGGGTGAGGTTGTATTGCTCGATGAGCTTCTTGAACGTGAGGGCAATCTCGATGGCGTTGAGGTCCTCGCGCTGTATGTTCTCGATGAGGGCCATCTCGGTCAGCTCGCTGTCGTTGGCTGTGCGGATATACGCCGGTACCGATGTCAGTCCGGCCTTGATGGCGGCGCGGTAGCGTCGCTCTCCGGCGATAATCTGATAGGTGTCAGGCCCCGTCTTGCGCAGTGACAGGGGCTGTATGATGCCAAGCTCGCGTATCGACGAGGCAAGTTCGTCGAGCGCGGTCTCGTCAAATGTCGAGCGGGGTTGCTCGGGGTTGGGCGATATGAGGGCCACGTCGATGTCGTTGATGGCCGACGACCCGGTTGCGGGCACGTCGTCCATCGATATCAGCGAGTCAAGCCCGCGTCCTAAAGCGTTACGTTTGATAGCCATAAGCACAGGTAATGTTTATACCACAAAATTAGCGAAAAATCACGACACCATGGCTGTTTTTTAATGCGAATCGCTAAATTTGTGACTGTAATCAATATGTCGGTATGCGTGTTGTCGTTGCTGTTTTGGCGTTTCTTGCCGTTGCCCTCGGTATGGCGGCGAGACCGCGCAATGCTGTCGTGGCTGACTCGACAACGCGCATGCCGTTGTCGGGGGCTGCGGTGTTTGACAGCCGTGGTGCGGCTGTAGGTATCACCGACGGCAGGGGGCGGTTGCCGTATGTGCGCTCTGCGGATTATCCTGTCACAGTGCGCTATTTGGGGTATAATGAGGGGGTTGTCACGACTGCGGACACAGATACCCTCTTTCTGTCGGAAAACGTGCTGTCTCTCCCTGAGGTTGTCATCGAGTCGAGACAGCATAAAGTCATGCACATGCTGGCCTATGTGAGGGAATACTCCACATTGACAACCTACACCGACACTGTGTTTCTCTTTCGGGAAAAGATGGTGGACTTTATGCTTAATCCCGATAAAAGTTCGCGTTTCAGAGGTTGGACTACGCCACGGATCATAAAGACAAAATCTTATTACCGTTTCACCGATTCTCATGGTCTTGACAGTGTTAGCGACAAGTGTAGCCATCATTTTCGTGGTCCGACTGGTTGGGAGTGGTGTGGCCTTCGGCGATGCCGTCTCGGCTTCGTGGTATCGAGGCGGGTGTTGATACGGTAAGGGGGCGATATGGGCTGACTGAGGTGTGGATGAGGGATGCCGACAGGATTAAGGTCGAAGTAAATGTCCTTGCCGACACTGTGGGGCGAAAGTGGGTGCCAAACTTGTCGGCATTCTTTCGCGGCTATCTCGATTTTGAAAGTTTCAGAGTGCGGTTTGGTTATGACAATGTGGCTGGTGACTCAATTTCGCCCATGGATTTGACAGGCTATTCATATAATATCGAGTCTAACGGGCGCGGCCATGACATGTTCAGGTTCCACCGTGTTGACGAGTCGTTTTTTGTGGGCACATATGCCGAGGTCTACATCATCGACAAGGAGTATATCACCGTGAAAGAGGCGCGGAAATGGGAGCGCCTACAGTTTGACTCTGATGCCGTGGAGATATACGGGCCTCCCGAGGCATCCGCGCTACAGCCCTCCATATTGGCTCTCATAGGCCGCGTGAACAGCCTCGACCATGACAAGGCGAGACTTGCCATCACCCCCGACCGGCGGCTGGCGGGGAGGCATGTCGGACGGCACGATAATCTCGGGCACCGGGCACTGTCGCTCCTCAAGATTGCCACAGGCATAAGCGCGATACGCTCCAAGCGCAACCGCGACCGCCAATGGCGCGACTTCCGCCGCGAGCAGATGCACGACAACAACGCCCGTGCCAGGGAGTGACAGGTTGGGTTACGCGCTCTTTGGGGTATGGCGGGAGATGATTTCCTTGGCGAGGAGGAGGTGGGAGGTGGCACCACGGCTTTCGGCGTCGTAGAGGATGGCGGGCAGCCCGTGGCTCGGGGCCTCGCTTAGGCGTATGTTGCGTGGGATGACGGTGTTGAACACCATGTCGCCGAAGTGGCCTTTCAGCTCGTCATAAATCTGGTTGGCGAGGCGCAGGCGCGCGTCGTACATCGTCAGCAGAAAGCCCTCGATTTCAAGCGCTGGGTTTAGCTTTGACTTGATGATGCGTATCGTGTTGAGCAGCTTGCTGATTCCTTCGAGGGCGAAGTATTCGGCCTGCACGGGGATTATCACCGAGTCGGCGGCGGTCAGGGCGTTGACGGTGATGAGGCCGAGCGAGGGGGAGCAGTCGATTAGGATATAGTCGTATTTGTCGGTGACGGCGGCGAGACGGGCCGAGAGCACGCGCTCGCGGTTGGGCTTGTTGACAAGCTCCAGTTCGGCGCCGGCGAGGTCGATGCGCGACCCTATGAGGTCGAGACCCTCGACGCATGTCGCCACCTGCGAGCCGTCGAGGGGATATTCGTCGACAAGGCACTCGTAGATTGACGAGGACATCGACTTGGGGTCGATGCCGTAGCCGCTGGTGGCGTTGGCCTGCGGGTCGGCGTCGATGATGAGCACTTTTTTCCCCTCCGAGGCAAGCGAGGCCGCAAGGTTGATTGTGGTCGTGGTCTTGCCTACACCGCCTTTCTGATTTGCTACTGCAATGATTTTACCCATAATATGCAACTGATTAAGATTGTCGGTGTCACCCCATTAGGAAAGGGCGTCACCTTGTTATTCCGATGCAAAGTAAATCATTTCATGGGTCAATCCCTCACCTATCAATCTCAAAATGAGTTAAATGTTGATAAGTCGCGGATATTGTTAATAACCGTGTGCTTTTGTCAATTTAGGGGTGCTTTTTATTGGGTTGGGCGGGAGAGGATGTCGAAAGTGTCGACGAGGATTTCGGTGACGCTGTGCTTGATGGTGTTGCGGTCTTCCCAAATGCGTGTGCGGAGTTTGCCTTCGACGTAGAGGAGGGTGCCTTTGCGGATGTATTTTTCGGCAAAGTCTGCCTGCTTGCCCCACATGACGAGGCGGTGCCATTCGGTGCGCTCGGGGATTTCAGCACCGGAGGCGGTGACGCGGGCACGCTCGGTGGTGGCGAGCGACAGGTCGGCGACAGGCTGCCCGTCGACATATCTTATCGACGGGTCGCGGCCTACGTTGCCGATCAATATTACCTTGTTGACAGAGGGCATTTGGTTAGTTCAAAGTGCAAAGTTCAAAGTGCAAAGTTTTTTGAGTGAGGAGAAAGCTTTAGTAGGGTCGCGACCTGTCGCGACCGCACGGATGGAATGTTGATCACCTGCCTATCCTCGGTCGCGACTTGTCGCAACCCTACTGTTCTATACCGACTGGAGGAGACCTTGGATGACGGCGTTGGTGAAGCCGTTGGCCTCCATGGCGTTGAGTCCTCGGATGGTAACGCCGCCGGGGGTCGTAACTTTGTCAATCTCGACCTCGGGGTTGTTGTCGGTAGCCTCAAGCAACTCGATGGCCCCGCGCAGGGTCTGCAAGACGTAATCCTTGCCCGAGGAGGCATAGAATCCGAGCTGCACGCCACCCTCGGTGGCGGCGCGGACGTAGCGCATGGCATAGGCTATGCCGCACGAGCAGAGAGCCGTAGCCGCACACATCAGCCGCTCCTCGATGACGGCAGCCTTGCCGAGCGCCGAGAATATATCGGTGACCGAGGCTATTTGCTCGTCGGAGGCGTTGCTGTGGCAGAGGAATGTCATGCTCTGACGGATGGCTATCGCCGTGTTGGGCATAGCGCGGAATATGGTGCGCTCGCTTGAATAGGCCGAGAGCCACGAGTTTATGGTGTCGAGGGTGACTCCTGCAGCAATCGAGATGATAATCTGCGAGCGGAAGTCGATGCGCGGGGCTATCGACGTGAGCACCTGCTCCAGCAGCCACGGCTTCACGGCAAGCAGCACGATGTCGGTGCCGCGCGTGGCGTCCACGTTGTCGGTTGAGACCGTGATGCCGGGAGCCTGCGATGCCAGTTCGCCGAGCTTCGCAGGGGTGGGGTCGGTGACAATGATGTCGCCGGCGGCAAATTTGCCGCTTTTGGCAAGCCCGACAGCTATCGCGCCGCCCATGTTGCCTCCACCTATAATACCTATTTTCATAATAGATTGAAATTGTGAACTGTGAACTTTGAACTATGCACTCGCTAAGGCTTTTTGGAACCGTGCAAGGAAGTCGTCGGCCTGCTCGTGGGAGAGGCAGAGCGGTGGGAGCAGACGGATGACATTAGTCCCCGATGCGCCGGTAAACACTTTCTCGTCATGGATAAGGCGCGAGCGCAGCTCCTTGACGGGCTGCTCCATCTCGATGCCTATCATCAGTCCCTCGCCGCGCACCTCCTTGATGCCGTCGATCTTGCGCAGCTCGTCGATGAGGTATTGACCTACCTCGCGGGCGTTGTCGACCAGATGCTCCTCCTCAAAAATGTCGAGCACAGCGATGGCAGCGGCACAGCCGAGATGATTGCCTCCGAATGTAGTGCCGAGCATCCCGTAGACGGGCTTAAACTTGGGGGAAATGAGCACCGCGCCCATCGGAAATCCGTTGGCGATGCCCTTGGCCATGGTGATGATGTCGGGGCGGATGCCGGCGTGCTGGTGAGCGAAGAACTTGCCCGAGCGGCCGTATCCGCTCTGTATCTCGTCGAGGATGAGCACCGTGCCGGTCTTGTCGCACTCCTCGCGGAGCTGACGCAGGAACTCGGGGGAGGGGATGCGTATGCCCCCCACGCCCTGGATACCCTCGATGATGACGGCTGCCACGTCCTCCTTGGCAAGCTCGCGGCGCACGGTGTCGATGTCGCCAAGCTCAACGAAGGTCACATGCTCGGCGGCATTGACGGGCGACACAATCTTGGGGTTGTCGGTTGCCTCGACGGCGAGCGACGTGCGACCGTGAAATGCCTTGCTGAAGGCTATGATACGCTTGCGCCCGGTGTGGAACGACGCGAGCTTGAGCGCGTTTTCATTGGCCTCGGCACCCGAGTTGATGAGGAAGAGCTGGTAGTCGTCATAGCCCGACGCCTTGCCGAGACGGTCGGCGAGTTGCTGCTGGAGCGAGTTGATGACCGAGTTGGAGTAGAAGCAGAGCTTGGATGCCTGCTCCTGTAGTGCGGCGAGGTAGCGGGGATGGGAGTGCCCCACTGATATCACCGCGTGGCCGCCGTAGAGGTCGAGATATTCCGTCCCCTTGGTGTCCCACACGTTGCAGCCCTTGCCGCGCTCTATCTCTATGTCAAATAGTGGATATACGTCAAAAAGTTTCATTGTCTTGCTTGGGTTTTTAGAACGCCGACGGCTTGAGGGCGAGGCCCGCACGCTCATGAAGTCCGAAAAGGAGGTTCATGTTGTGCACCGCCTGTCCCGATGCCCCCTTGACGAGGTTGTCGATCACGGATGTGATGAGCAGCTTGCCGTCCACCTTGTCGAGATGGATGATGCACTTGTTAGTGTTCACCACATCCTTCAGGTCGGGAGCCTTGTCGGTGATAAATGTGAAATTGTGGTCGGAATAGTAATCCTCATAGAGACGGCGCACCTCGTCAAGCTCCAGCGGGCAGTCGGTATAGACTATCGCCATGATGCCGCGCGAGAAGCAGCCGCGCACGGGTATGAAGTTGATGTCGGCCTTGAAGCTCGTCTGCAACTGGCTCAGTGACTGCTTTATCTCGGCGAGATGCTGGTGGCGGAACGGCTTGTATATCGACACGTTGTCGTTGCGCCACGAGAAGTGGGAGGTGGCCGAGGGCTTCACTCCCGCGCCGGTCGAGCCGGTGATGGCGGTCACGTGGATGTCGTTGTTGAGCAGCAGGTTCTTTGCCAGGGGGAGCAGGGCGAGCTGTATCGCCGTGGCAAAGCATCCGGGGTTGGCCACGCGGGTCGCGCCGCGCACGATGCGCTTGCGGTTAAGCTCGGGGAGGCCGTAGACAAACTCATGCGTGCCGTCCTCGATGCGGTAGTCGGTCGACAGGTCGACTATGCGCAGGCTCTCGGGGACATCATGGCTCTCCATAAACTTGCGTGTCTCCCCGTGGGGGGTGCAGCAGAACAGCACATCAATCTCCTCCCAGGGAGTCTTGTCGGTGAAGCGCAGGTCGGTCTCGCCGATAAGACCCTGATGGACGTCGGCGACAAGGTTGCCCGCGTTGCTGCTGCTGTTGACCCATTGTATCTCTACGTCGGGATGGTTGAGGAGCAGGCGTATCAGCTCTCCGGCAGTGTAGCCCGCGCCTCCGATTATTCCGGCTTTTATCATTGTCGATTACTTGTTTTTGTTGCGTTCCTGGATGTTGTGGTATATCTTCATCTGGTTGCCGAGTATCTTGGTGAAGCCTTTCACGTCATCGGCAGTCCATGCCTTTGACACCTCGCCATACTCGCCAAACGATGTCTTCATCAGGTCGTAGTCGCTCTCTACGCCCACGAGCACGAAGTGGTAGGGCTTGAGGTCGACGATGACGCGGCCTGTCACGTTGCGCTGCGATTCCTGCAGGTAGGCCTCGATGTCGCGCATCACAGGCTCAAGGTACTGTGCCTCGTGCAGGAACATGCCATACCATGTGCCGAGCTGGTCTTTCCAATACTGCTGCCACTTGGTGAGCGTGTGCTTCTCAAGCATCTTGTGGGCGGCGATGATGAGCATCGGCGCGCCGGCCTCAAATCCCACGCGGCCCTTGATGCCGATGATGGTGTCGCCGATGTGCATGTCGCGGCCGAGGGCATAGGGGGCCACGAGCTTCTCGATGAGCTGGATGGCGGCCACTTTGTCGTCCTGACGTTCGCCGTTGACAGCCACAATTTCGCCTTTCTCAAAGTCAATTGTGATGCGTCCGTCCTCCTTGGCTGTCATCTGGGTGGGATAGGCTTCCTCGGGGAGGGTCTCGTTGCTGTGCAGGGTCTCCTTGCCGCCGATTGAGGTACCCCACAGGCCCTTGTTGATGGAGTATTCGAGCTTCTTGAAGTCGGCCACGTAGCCATGCTTCTTGAGGTATTCAATCTCATACTCGCGCGTGAGGTTCATGTCGCGGGTGGGGGTTATTATCTCGATCTCGGGGGCGAGAATCTGGAATGTGAGGTCAAATCTCACCTGGTCGTTGCCCGCCGATGTGCTGCCGTGGGCCACGTATTTGGCCCCGACCTGCTTGGCGTACTCGATGATGGCGATGGCTTGGAAAATGCGCTCCGAGCTTACCGAGATGGGATATGTGCCATTGCGCAGGATGTTGCCGAATATCATGTACTTGATGCTCTTCTCATAATATTCGTGGGTGATGTCGAGTGTCGCATGTTCGCGCGCGCCGAGGGCGAGGGCACGCTCCTCGATGGCTTTCAGTTCCTCGGGTGAGAATCCGCCTGTGTTGGCTATGGCGGTGTAAACCTCATAACCGCAGTCTTCCGAGAGATACTTTACGGCAAACGATGTGTCGAGTCCGCCGCTGAATGCTAACACTACTTTTTTCTTTTCCATGTCGGTGATATTTTTAGTCGTTGTTTTCTTTTGTGGATTCCACGATGGCGTGGCGACCCTCCACGGGATGATATTTCGTCTCGGCGGGGTCATAGAGCAGCCCGGTGCATAGGCACTTGTGGCCGCCGTTGCGCTGGAGGATGTCAAAGTTGACGCAGCTCTCGCATCCGCGCCAGAAGGCGGCATCGGTCGTCAGCTGGTCGAACGTGACGGGGCGGTAGCCCAGTTCGAAGTTCATCTTCATCACGGCCGCGCCGGTGGTGAGGGAGAATATCTTGGCCTGGGGGAACATCTCGCGCGATAGGGCGAAGATGCGGCGCTTTATGCGCGTCGCCAGCCCGAGTCCACGGAACTTGTCGGCAACGATGAGACCCGAGTTTGCCACAAACTCCTTGTTGCTCCAGCACTCGATGTAGCTGAATCCGGCAAACTCACCCTCACACAGGGCTATCACGGCCTTGCGCTCAAGCATTTTCTGCTTCACGTATTCGGGCGAGCGTTTGGCGATGCCCGTGCCGCGCACCTTGGCGGCGCGGTTTATGGTGTCGAGTATCTCGTCGACATATTTTACATGTTCTTCCGATGCTACTAAAACTTCAATCTCCGGTTGATTTTCCATTTTCGATTATAGAAAGGATAGATATGATATAGATGTTTTTTTGATGTAGATAATATAAGTGGACGCGCACACGGGAATTCTGCCGCCGTCGGCGTCTCAGTCTTCAAATTGGGCCCGAGCCTCATCGATGACCTCACGTGGGAGGAACGATGCAAAAAGCTCGAGCAATTGTCGTCGTGTCGACTTCTCGTTGACTACGGCAAACACTGTGTCGGCTCCGGGGATGGTGCCGAGGATATGGTGGGAGCGGAGCATGTCGATGTCGTAGGCCAGCCCGCTGGCATAGCCGTTGCGGGTCTTGATGACCACGATGTTGCCCGATATGGAGAGCGATTGGGCGGCAGGGTGCATCTCCGACTGTATAGTGTTGGTGACGTGTCCCCCGTGACGGCTCTCGGATGGGCGGGTGTCATCGGCCACTATATAGCGGTAGCCGCCGAGGTCGGTGGGCACCTTGGTGGTACGCAGCATCTTCAGGTCGCGCGACAGAGTAGCCTGCGTGACTATATAGCCACGGGCGGCGAGCTGCCTCGACAGCTCCTCCTGACTGCCGATGCTGTGCTCGGTCAGTATCTCGACTATCACCGGAAGACGCGATTTCCTTTTCTTCATTCCCTAAAACCTCGTTTTGAGATTGCAAATTTACTAACAAAAAATAACATCTGCCTACTTTTTGACATAAAAATGAATCTTTATGCATGAAAATGTAGGCGTCGCGACTCTACTCCAAAATCGGCTGAGGCTGCCGCCCGGGCTTGACGAGCATCGAGCTGAGTTGCCACAGCCCCATAAGGGGGAGGAACACGACCATCAGAGTGAATGGGTCGCCCGTGGGGGTGACAACCGCCGCAAGGATGAGCAGCCCCACGATGGCATGGCGCGTGTAGCGTCGGAAAAACTCGCGTGTCACGACCCCCGCCTTGCCAAGCATCCATGCCAATAGCGGCATCTCAAAGATGACGCCCATGATGAGGATGATGGTCACGAAGTTGTCCATGTAGGAGTCAAGCGAGATGTAGTTGGGCACGGCGTCGCTGACGCGGTAGTCGGCGAGAAACCGCAGCGTCAGTGGAAACACGACATAATAGCCAACGGCGACACCGAGGAAAAACATCACGTTACCCAGCAGAAACGCCGCGCGTGCGCCCTGCCGCTCGCGCGGGTACAGCCCCGGCGCGACAAACCGCCACAGCAGGTAGATGACTGCCGGGAATGACAGTGCCAGCCCGAGCCAGAAGGATATGTTGATATGGATGAAAAATTGCGAGGCGAGCTGTATGTTGACAAGCTCCACGCCCTGCCATGCGACGCCACTCGTGCTGCCTGTGAGCGAGGCGATGGCGTCATAGAGCCGGTAGAGCGCAAACTCCGGGCGGCACGGCGCTAGTATCACGCTGTCAAACAGCCTCGGCATGGCGAGAAACAGCACGACAGTCATCGTGCCCACTATGGCGGCTCCACGCAGCAATGTCCCGCGCAGGGCTTCCGCATGGTCCCAAAATGTCATCTCGCCCCCAGTCGATGTACCGGCGGCTTCGCTCACTTCTCCTCCTCCGGCTTCTTGGTGTCGGGAGCGGGGTCCTTGGCTATCTCGTCCTGTATCTCGTTCATACCCTGCTTGAAGCTGCGCACGCCTTTGCCGAGGCCCTTCATCAGTTCGGGTATCTTGCGGCCGCCGAACAGCAGCAGTATCACAAGCGCGATGACGATTATCTCGCCTGTGCCGAGATTGCCGAATAACAGTGGTATCATGTCGATTGTGCTCATAATGATTGGTCTTGGGATTCTTTTTAGTGGGGTAAAGTTAGCTAAATTCCGCTATAAAAACGGTATTATCACCGAAAAATTGCTTAACTTTGCAGCCTTTTGTAACTCATACTTAACATTATAGATATGAAAGCATTTGTTTTCCCCGGTCAGGGGGCACAGTTTGTCGGCATGGGAAAGGACCTCTACGACAACAATCCCGTGGCTCGTGAAATGTTTGAAAAGGCCAACGAAATCCTTGGTTTCCGCATCACCGACCTCATGTTTGAGGGCACCGATGAGGACCTGAAGCAGACCAAGGTCACCCAGCCTGCGATATTCCTTCACTCGGTGATTCTCGCCAAGACCCTTGGCGACGACTTCGACCCCGACATGGTGGCCGGTCACTCCCTCGGCGAGTTTTCGGCGTTGACCGCTGCCGGCGCGCTGTCGTTTGAGGACGGCTTGCGTCTCGTGTCGGCCCGCGCCCAGGCTATGCAGAAGGCCTGCGAGCTGAAGCCCTCCACTATGGCTGCCGTGCTCGCCCTTCCCGACGAGAAAGTCGAGGAGATATGCGCCGGTATTGACGGCGTTGTCGTATGCGCCAACTACAACTGCCCCGGTCAGATTGTCATCTCGGGCGAGGTCGAGGCCATCGATGCCGCCTGCGAGAAGCTGCTCGCTGCCGGAGCAAAACGTGCTCTCAAGCTCAAGGTCGGCGGTGCATTCCACTCCCCCTGTATGGAGCCTGCCCGCGCCGAGCTTGCAAAGGCTATCGAGAACACCGAGGTGCATGCTCCCATCTGCCCCGTATATCAGAACGTTGACGCGCGTCCCCACACCGACCCCGCCGAAATCAAGGCCAACCTCGTGGCGCAGCTCACCGCACCCGTGCGTTGGACCCAGACCGTGCAGAACATGATTGCCGACGGCGCCAACGAGTTCATCGAACTCGGTCCGGGCAAGGTGCTCCAGGGCCTCGTCGCCAAAATCGACCGCGCCGTCGCCACCTCCGGCAAGCAATAACCCGGACGGCCCGGCGGCCGCTAAGCACGACCGCCGGTAGGGGCGCTATACATAGCGCCCGTGGCGAGGGATTCAGTGCATGCCCAAAGGAGGCGACAATCCCGGATGCTATGCCTTTCGGATTGCAACATCCCCAACCCTATATATAGCCCCGTATTGACGATGGCGATAGCCAAGGCAATACGGGGCTTATTGTTTCACAAGGGATGGGCCTCGCATAGGGTCAACGTGCATCCGATTGGCGACCTTTATCTTGCTCTATTATGACGCCAAACGGTCAATGTTTGATGTATTTGTACTGCATGATATAGCCGCGGGTATCATATGCGCGGATGATGTAGATGCCGTTGCGGAGTGTGCTTGACCCTACATAGTCGTGCATGACTGCGATTTTGCGGAGAAAGATTTGATAATGTCGTGGAATAATGCTATTTTTGTGACATGGTTTCTTTTTGTGATCACATAGAGTATCTTATTGGCCGACATGATTGTGTCGTCGTGCCGGGGTGGGGGGCATTTGTGGCCCAATGCCGGCCCGCGCGTGTCGATGCCGGGTCGGCGACTGTCTATCCTCCCGGTCGCATTATAGGATTTAATCCCGCCATCAGCCATAACGACGGCCTGTTGGTCACATCGGTGATGCGCCGTGAAGGGGCTACCTATGACAATGCCCTAAGGCAGATTGACGAGGAGGTCAGGGCAATGCGCTGTCAGCTTGATGCCGACGGTGAGGTTGCCGTGGGGCGTCTCGGGCTTATGCGCCGTAATGGCGACAGCACACCGACGTTTATCCCTGCCGATACCGACGCATTGTCGGGACGGTTTTTCGGCCTCGCTCCCGTCAAGGCTGTGCCCCTGTTGCAGGCTGCCCGCGAGGAGGCCGCCGTTGATGCGGCCGAAAAGGGAAGCGATGTCATCTATTTGCCCATAAGCCGCAATATCTTCAAGATTGCGGCCTCGATAGCCTTGATTCTCGGGCTTGGATTTGCCCTGTCGACCCCCGTGATTGTCAATCGCGAGGCCGACAACTATGCCTCTATCGCCTCTGTGCCCACAGTGACGCCGGCAATCGAGGTCAGGCAGCGTGCCGATGCTGAGCTGTTCATCTCTATCCCGGGGGATGATGCCACCTCGATGGCATCTGTAGCTCCCGTAGCGCAGGCTACACCTGATATTGCCGGTGTCGCCAAGCCTCGGACGGAAACCGTGTCCGTAATAGCGCAAGAACCGAAGGCTGCGGCAATACGTCTTGACGACAGCGACCCGTATTGCCTTGTGGTTGCGTCGCACGCCACCATGGAGCAGGCTCGCAAGCAGGTGGACGGCCGCTCCGACCTGCATATATTGGAATCGGGTGGCCGCTATCGCGTATACGTCGCCACGGGCCGCACCACCGCACAGGCCAAGTCGCCTATGGGTGACCCCGCGTTTGCCGCCCGCTATCCTGGCGCATGGGTGTGCAAGCGTTGACATCCTCCATTCCCGTCTAATCTTCGATAATAACCAAAATATTAGTATCTATCATATTATGACCGATTTACACGAATTGCTCGTCAACCGCCGCAGCATACGCCGATATACCTCCCAGCCCATCGCGCCCGAGGATGTGAAGCTCATCCTTGAGGCAGCGTTGCTTGCCCCGACCTCAAAGAGCAGCCGCCCGTGGCAGTTTGTCGTGGTCGAGGACCCCGAGATGCTACAGCGTCTCTCCGAGTGCAAGGAGCATGGCGCAGGGCCTATCGCCCGTGCCCCGCTGGCCGTGGTGGTTGCCGTCGACCCATCGCTGACCGATCCGTGGATTGAGGATGCCTCCATTGCGGCGACACTGATGCAGCTGCAGGCGGCCGACCTCGGGCTTGGCTCGTGCTGGATACAGGTGCGCGACCGCTACCGTGCCGACGGTGTGTCGGCCAACGAGTATGTGCAGGAACTTCTCGGTATTCCCGAGACACTGCCGGTGGTCTGCATCATCACCTTCGGCCATAAGGACGAGGAGCGCAAGGCGGTGGACACCTCCAAGCTCCTGTGGGAGAAAGTCCACATAGGTTCATGGAAGCAGGTGTGAGACCGCGGATAGTCGTCATCGGGTCGGGAAATGTAGCCTCCCACCTTGCCCCTGCGCTCGACACTCATGTCGGCGACGTTGTGCAGGTGATGAGCCGCGACCTCTCACATGTTCGGCGGCTTGCCGGGGCGTTGCGTGGCGCGGTGGCAGTTGACCGTCCGCAGGATGTCATCTCCGATGCCGACCTCTATGTCATGTCGGTGAGTGATGACAACATAGCCCCGTTGCTCGACCGGCTCGACTGTCGGCAGGGGCTTTGGATGCACACCTCCGGCAGCGTGCCGATGACAGTGTTTGAGGGGCATGCGTTGAGGTACGGCGTGCTCTATCCGTTGCAGACGTTCTCGCGCGATGTCGCGGTCGATATGCGTCGGGTGCCCTTTTTTGTCGAGGGTTCGGATGATGTGGAGGCTTTGACGATACATGACATTGCCGCACGCATCTCCTCGTCGGTGCACTATGCCGACAGCCTCGTGAGGCGCCAGCTCCATGTGGCGGCGGTATTTGCCTGCAACTTCACTTGCCAGATGTGGGCTGAGGCCGACGAGATACTTCAAAGGGCGGGGTTGCCGTTCTCCACGCTGTTGCCGCTGATTGAGGCAACCTTTGACAAGGTTAGGCAGGTGTGTCCTGCCGATGCCCTAACGGGGCCGGCACGGCGAGGCGACCGTAATGTCATTGCCGCCCATATGGAGATGCTTCCCATGCCGCAACGCGAGATATACCGCTGCATCTCCGAGCGTATAATCGACCGATATCATGATGAGCACGGTATATAAATGTGAACTTTCCGCGATGTCGGATGGTTGTTTTTGAACCTGTATAAAAGAAAACTATGAGCAGCATTAATTACAATCTTGAGAAGATACGCGCTTTTGTGTTTGATGTCGACGGCGTGCTTTCACCCTCGACCATACCCCTTGACTCGGTGACCGGCGCACCTGTGCGCATGGCCAACATAAAGGATGGCTATGCCATGCAGCTGGCCATCAAGCAGGGATATCACATGGCGGTCATCACCGGTGCCGACACCCCCGCCATGCAGGGGCGTTATGCGAGCCTCGGGGTCAAGGACCTGTTTATGAAGGTGTCGGTCAAGCTGCCCGTCCTCAAGCATTGGATGGAGCGCAACGGTCTTGACCCGTCAGAGGTGATGTATGTGGGGGATGACATTCCCGACTATCAGGCCATGAAGTATGTGGGGCTTCCAATCGCCCCGGCCGATGCTGCCGACGACATAAAGGATATAGCCAACACCATCTCGAAGTATAAGGGTGGATATGGTGTGGCCCGCGACGTCATCGAGCAGGTACTCCGCGCTCAGGGACGTTGGCTTGGCGATGACAAGGCTTTCGGATGGTAACAGGATAGACGTTTATGCACATATTGAAGAATCTGGAGCGTTACCGTGTGCTGCTTGCGAGCGCGTCGCCGCGCCGGCATGAGTTACTGAAGATGCTCGGCATTGACTTTGATGTCATTCAGGCCGGCAATATCGACGAGTCCTATCCCGCGTCGCTCCCTGCCGCCGAAGTAGCCTCCTACATATCGCGCAAGAAGGCCGACGCCTATAAGGAGTATCTTTCCGACGGGCAGCTGCTCATCACCGCCGACACGGTTGTCGTCAATGACGGCAAGGTGCTTGGCAAGCCTGCCGACGCTGCCGCCGCAGTCGCCATGCTGCGCTCCTTGGCGGGGCGCACCCATAGCGTCATCACCGGTGTGACGGTCACCACAATGTCGCGCTCGGAAACATTCGACGCCGAGACCCGCGTCACTTTCAGCCCCATCGGCGATGACGTCATCGAGGATTACGTCAACAACTACCCGCCCCTTGACAAGGCCGGGGCCTACGGCATCCAGGACTGGTTTGGCGCCGTGGCCGTAGCCTCCATCGACGGCAGCTTCTACAACGTCATGGGCCTCCCCGTCAACCGCCTCTATCACGCCCTCAAAACCTTCTAAGGGTATTGCCCCCACGATTTATGTCAAAGTTGGGTCGCGACCTGTCGCGACCGCGCGGATGTGTTCGTATCACGAGTTTCTCCGTGGGATGGTCTCGACGGTGAGGGAGAAGGTGGTGCCGGGTGGGGTGAGTGGCTGTAGGCCGGATAGGAGGCGATGGCCTTTGATGACGGGGGGAGTGTGGGGGAGGGGATGTGTGGACTGTCGGGCTACGCGCAGGATGGCGCGGGCGTCAGGGGAGAGGTGGCGGTCGCGCCACAACATTGCGACGACACCCATGGTCATGCGCAGGTTTATCTCGATGCAGGGGGCTATGCGCCGGCTGCCGTCGGGAGCGCGGTAGGTGAGCATGTCGACCCCGAGATAGCCTGTGTAGGTATCGTGGAGCATGTCGGTCAATATTTCCGTGAGTGCAGCGGATATAGGCGACAGTTCTCGTCCCGTTACATTAAGCCGCTGCATTATCTCCGCATCGGGCAGCATAAGGTTGCCGGCATAGGCGGTGGTGCGCTCGGTGAAAAAGTATGATATCCCACGGTATTCAACCCGCTTGCCATCACTGTGGAACAGCATCGCGAAATCCTGTATCTTGTCGAGACGGTCTTCGCAGGTCATGCACCCCTGCCGCCGTATCGTGCCCTCGACACGACGCCGCAATTCCTGTGGCGACAGCAGGGTGGTGTCGATGACGCCGCGCCCGCTGCTCGACCACGGTGCCTTGACAAAGCAGCCTATCGGGCGTGATGCCACGTGGCCGACAAGCTCATCGGCGGTCGTGGCGATGAACGGCACGTGGGGCAACGGGATGTCGAGCATTTCATGCAGACGCCCCATCACGTGCACGGTCATCTGCCGTCCGCTCAACCGTCGCAGGTTGTCGAGTGTCGCGTCATCGGGAAGCTGCATTGGGGCAACTCCTGCGTCGGCAAACCGGCTTCGCGCATCGCGGCTCCATCCCCAGGGACGCGGTATCGCGTCAGCACTGATGGCCGTGGCGACATCAATGTCATATTCCCGGCATACCCGCGAGATCCACGCATTGTCGGCATTGGGCCAAAGCACACTGTCCCCCTCGTCGGCATACCACACGGGTAGAGCTGCGCCGTCGCGATGGAGAGCGACGGCATAGGGCGGTGGCGTGTAACGCTCGCCCCCAAACGCGAGGGCAAGGTCATTCTCGGGGTTGAACAGGTGTAGGCCGGCCATCCTGACAGGCGTGATTACTCGACGCTTGAGTAGTCAAGTGGCGGGTCAAAGTAGCGCGACAGCGACGGCAGGTTGGTGCGCATTGTCGGCACGGCAAAGCGGGTGTCGCGGAACAGCGTGTCCATCGTCTTTTTGCGCGTTGCCTTTGCCGGGTCGATGTCGAATGTCGAGTCATACAACCGCTCTCCCTTGTCGTTGGTGGCGGTGACATGCAGCCGGCCGTTGCGGGCGGTCAGTTCGACTACCGTCCCCGGGGAGACATTGAGGCGCGCCTCTGCAAATTCCTCGATGTTGAACACCATCTCGGCTGAGAAATTGACGACACGGTAGGCGTATGTGCGGTAATCCTTGCCGCGCTCAAACGCTCCTTCCAGATGTCCCTTGCCTATCAGCTCGCTGTAGAGCAGGCGGTCGAGCGACGAGGGTATGCGCGGTGTTATCTTCACCTGTTCGTGGAGCATCATGGGGCGTATGCCGAGGAAATCCTGATACCACACACGTATCTGCTCGGCGTTGCTCCATGCCTGGAGGAATGTGCCTGAGCGTCGGGCTGTCTTTGCTCCGGGTAGCGGCCATGCGTCCGCGTTTTCCGACAGGCTGCCGACGGCCCCGTAAAACAGTGCCTGCTTGTTCATGTTGTCAAAGAGCTGCCATGCGATGTCCTGCTGGCCGGCCTCTATCATCCGTTGCATGGCTATGCCGTTGTTCCACAGCCACACTGTCCCGTTGTGGTAGGCATCATCCTTGTGGTAGTGGTGCCAGTTCTCGTGATATGGATGAAATTGCGGGTCATCCTGCGTGAGCGATGCCACTCCCCATGGGTAGACGAGCCTTTGCCACGCATCTCGGGTCTCCTTGGCCACGAGAGTGCTGTCGTCAACCATGTCGAGGGTGTAGAGCATGTTGGGGCGATATTGCAGATCGGGAGTGCCGTCGGCATTGAGGTGGTCGTATATTACCTGTTTCTCACTGTCGACAAACATGCGCCCGAATGACTCCTTCACCTTGTCGGCCATTGCCGTCCAACGTCGGGCATCATCCTCGCGGTTCATTATCCTTGCCATTTCCGCGCCGCATCTCAGCTGTTCATACCACAGTGCCTGGATGTCGTTGGCCCTGTCGCCTCGCGGTGAGCAGGGGTATTTGCCCTGCCGCTTGGCGTCCATCCATGTGTCGGCGTCGGCGTGGAGCAGGAAGCCGTTGCTGTCGGTGCTGTGTTCGATTGCGCTGTTGATGCTCAGCTCGACCGCCGGGAATATCGCGGCGAGAAACTCGGTGTCGCCTGTGTACTGCAGGTAGCCGTATATGTCGATGACAAAGCGTGGCGTGCCGTCGGCCGTGTTGTAGATTATCCCCTCAAGGTTGGCGCGGTTGGGGATGCGGCCGAGGGTGGGGGAAGTCGGGTCAGTGTCCTGGAATTTGGCGAAATCCTTCAGTATGCTGCGAGCCGTCTGCCATTGTCCCGTGCAGAACACTGCGCCGGGCATCGAGATGAACATGTCGCGTCCCCAGTATTCGTTAAACCACGGCAGCCCGGCATAGATGCCGTTGCCCTGCTGGCGTGTCACAAGCTCGTCAGTGGTGAGCACAATCCATGCCATCGCCCTGTCGAGAGTGTCGTTGTCCGACCGCAAGGGGTTGAAATGCTCCACAAAGTCGTTGAGGCGTGTCACGCGCTCCTGGAGCAGCTTGTCACGGTTGCGGCGGAACGACAGGGCAAGCGTGTCGCTCGGCGCCCCCTCGGTATAGGAGATTATAAAACCGCCAGCATTCTTTGCCGCCGTCATGCGTTGCCCGTCCCAACTGTAGGGCACATCGTTGTAGGGCAGCAGGTTGATGATGCCCTTGGGTGACTCTGCGGGTACAAATTCCACCCCGTGCTCCGTGGCTTTTCCGGGCGATACGAGACGTTGTGACAGCTCAATCGCCACCGAGTCCCCTTTCACGTCCGACAGCTCAACAAAAAGCACCTCTATCGAGTCAAACATGTAGAACTGCTCGCGTCCCCGGTCATATCGCCGGTCAATCTTGTAGGGGTAGACCGTTACCTGTGCTTCGCGCCTCGACAGCGTGTCGCCATCGACCGACAGCGTGTAGTCGCTCAGCAGCCGGCGTTTGGCGATATTCCATCCCGCATACCAGTTGTCCCAGTCATCGGTGTGGGTCATCCCATACCAGAACGCCGACTTCTTGTCGGTAAACGAATACTCGCGCTGCTGCCCGGCCTCGACAGCCACCGCAAGCGAGTCGACCGTCAGGTCGCTTATCTGCAACTGTTCGTCAGGCAGCGGCGACTTCCCCCCCGTCGAGCAAGCCGCCATCAGTGAGGCACACGCAGCCATTGCAAGAGTCCTTATATTTTTCATGTCCATGTATTTTGATATAAAAATGGCATTATAGCGCGGCAAAGCGCAATAATGCCCTAAATTTACGCAAAAAACCGATACAATACAATAGTCATAGTGATGCTGTTTGAGCAAAGTATTGGTGATCAATTACATGCACCCTATGTCGCCGTCCTGATGACCATTGTGGTTAATCATTGCGGCAGTAGAAGTAGTAGTTGCAGTTGTCTACGGTCATTGATGTCGAGATGTAGTATAAGTTTGCGTACTCTTTTAGTGGATGGATATTCTCTATTGTATGATTGGAGATTATCCATCGTGGGTTTGCTTCTATAAAGTGTACTGTGATGTCGTTGGAAACCCTGTCGTCAACGACCCACAACCAGTATTGCAGGAAGAAATATTTGCCCGTGGGGAAGATTTCCATTGGAGAGAGTACGGAAGACTCCCCTGGGGACATGCTGAGGTATATCGACTCTCGTTCATCGGTCGGTATATGTTGCCTGATTGCAGATGTTATGATTTCCGAGTGACACCGACAGTCAATAGTTTCCGTGTCCCGGGTATGCACGATGTGTTTGCGTCCACTCCCGCTATCAGTCGACAGTATGGGCCCAAGCACTATTGCAGCCACGGCAAGATTGGGTATAATCCTCCATGATTTTGGCACCGACAGTATGCACAACGCACCAATCGGGGATGCAAGGATATAGTAGTGGAGGTATGCAGTACCGGTGATAAACGTCACGAATGTGACGATGCTTACGGCAATCATAATCACGCGGAGTCGACTATCATTCCCTTTCCGGAATATGAGCAGCATCAATGGCAGGACGATGCATGGCCAGAGGTATCTGATACCGATTCTGGATGAATATTCTGCCACCCATGTCATTTTATATTTGACGTTAAAGACGAAATTTGCATAAAGCATCTCCCTTAAGGCATCCATGCTATAAAAATAGATGAAAAACGGCAGGATGGCTATTGCAGTGCCGAGAATAAAAAACAGGGCACTTTTCAGAAGTTCGCCATATCGCCGTTCATGCAGGAATATAATCATCTGTCCGAGACAGATGCCGGCAATTATCACGTTGTTGTTGAGACGTATCATCGCAACTAGTCCGAAACATACTCCGCATACCGTCGCGACAGTCTTGATGCCGGGATGACCTCCCTTGAGAAAATTGAAGGTAAGCAATAGCGGCAATGCCTGAAACGGCAGGCACCATTCCTCGTTATTATTGCCTCCCTGCATGGTGAGCAAAAGTATCAATAACGCGACTGCCATGGCAATATAGTTTGTTGAGGGGGACGTGCGTAATGCCCGTCCACATTGGTACAACAGCTCAAGAAAAATGACGGCAAATAGTGTTTCCAGTATCCAAATGCCAAGTTTCCCCGGTGCTATGAGCAATCCGGCAATCTGCAACAGGTAGAGGAGCGGTCCCTTGTGGTCGAACAGATCCCGGTATGGGATTAGTCCTTCCATCCATCCTTGGGCCATGACAACAAACACGTTGTAGTCATCGGATGTGCTGGCGTGCAGCGGTGTGCTGTATGTCGGCACAACTAAGAAGCACGCGACGGTTATGACTGTCAATACGACTATTCGTATGAGGTTGTTTTTCTGTATGTAATAGGGGAGAGCCATTGTAGCCTAAATGTTTTTATTTATGTCGTGTAATTCTCCGATGGCCTTGTAGCCAATCATGAAGATGCGCTTGATGTTTATCGAATTGACACCCCCTTGGCGTTGTCGGAATGTTATCGGAATCCAGCGGCATCGTAGTCCCTTCTTTACGGCAATTGCGGATATGGCCACGTTTGTTAGGAAAAAGTCCTGTGGAATGACTTCCATTATGGATTTCAATGCCGAAGCCCTCATAAGCCTGAATGGAGCGTTTGCGTCAATCACGTTTACACCAAATGTAGCACGGACGACAAGTTTAAGCACCTTGGCGGCAAAGATGCGGCCTCGTCCATCCTTACGGTGGCTGCGGTGGCCAATCTGGAAATCATAGGAGTGCCGCTGTTCCCACATCGGCCATATCTCCGACGGGTCGGTCTGGCCATCGCTGTCGGTCTGGAATATGAAGTCCGCTCCTCGATTAATGGCTTCTCCATATAGATAAAAGAGTGTAGGCCCGTGCCCTGAATTGGGCTTGTCAATGGGGACAAGGAGGGGATATTTTTCCGTTAATGAGTTTAATATCGCCATCGTGTTGTCGTTGCTTCCGTCGTTTGCTATCATCAATGTTACATCCGCGCCTGATGCCTGTATATCGAGTGCCGTCCGATGCCATTGCGCCACGACATCGAGGATGGTTTCCTCCTCATTGTATGCAGGCATTACGATATATATATTATCTTTCTCCATCGTTGACAGGCTTGTAGTGGTTATTTAACATGAATTGCAGGGCGCAGACTTATGGGTGTAGGCTACGGCAAGTCCTATTATTCTGATGAAAAAATGTTCTCTTGCTCATCTTGTCAAGTTAAGTGAATGGGCGACTTCAAATGCACGGGCAATCACCTTGTCCATATCATAATAGCGGTACTCGGCAAGCCTTCCTGCGAATATTACGTCGGGTAGGCTTGCAGCTAATTTGTGGTAACGGCGGTACAGCTCCATGTTTTCCGCGTCATTGACCGGGTAAAATGGTTCAGATTCAGGTGTCCATTCCGTGGAATATTCCCTGGATATGACCGTCTTGCTGTTGTCGTATACACGGTCGCCGAATGAGGTGAAGTGCTTATGCTCAATTATTCGTGTGAATGGGATGTCGGCATCGGTATAGTTTACCACGGCATTGCCTTGGTAATTTGGGGTGTCCAATACCTCGGTGGAAAATTTTACGCTCCTGTAGGATAGTGCGCCATACCGATAGTCGAAAAACCGGTCAATGGGACCGGTGTATATGATTTTCTTTGCTAAGGGGGAGAGTTGTTCGCGATGATTTAGGTAGTCAATACCAAGTTTAACCTCTGATTTAGATAATAGTTTGGTAATGAGTTTGTTATATCCTCCTTCAATTGGAATTCCCTGATAGGTATCGTTAAAATAATTGTTGTCGTAGGTCATGCGTAAAGGGAGGCGGCGTATGATGAACGCCGGAAGTTCAGAGCATTTTCTACCCCATTGTTTCTCGGTATACCCCTTTATCAAGGTTTTGTAGATGTCCTCTCCCACCAATGATAGGGCCTGTTCCTCAAGATTGCGTGGCTTGGTTATGCCATTGGCTTTCATCTTCGTCACGGCTGCCTTGCATTGTCGGTCAAGCTCCGCACGGGCTTCCGCAGGAGTGTTAACGCCCCAAAATTGATGGAATGTGTTCATGTTGAAGGGGAGGTTGTATAATTTCCCCTTATAGTTGGCTATCGGTGAGTTTGTGTAGCGGTTGAACTCTACGAATGAGTTTACGAAGTCCCAGATCCGTTTGTCGGAGGTGTGGAATATATGTGCGCCATATTTGTGCACCGATATTGATTCGATAGTGTCACAGTATAGATTTCCTCCTGCGACATCACGTTTGTCAACCACAAGACACTTGCGGCCGGCTGATGTAGCAATTTGGGCAAAAGTGGAGCCGAAAAGACCCGCTCCGACTATTAGGAAATCATACCTTATCATTGCTGTGTCAAGAAGTGTGTTATGGTTTTGGTATCAAAATTAATACAATTATCCAAGATATCAAAATGCCTTGATACACCCGAAAGACATAGTTATAGGGCTTATGCTAACAGGATTGGGGTTGTCACGATGGTATAAGAAGTATTTGTTTTGGTTGGCTGTTATTGTATTTGCAAGGCGATAGCCCGATGTGACACCTTGTAGTGATACGATTGTCTCGATTGGTTGGCAAGTGATGACCCATCGCGGATTTGAGTTGACGAAGTGTGTCCTGATGTCGCGGTAGACCACGCTGTCAATTGCCGCCAACCTGTCCTGCATGAAAAAATATTTTCCTGTCGGCAGAGCATCTACCCCCAATAATACGGCGGCTTCAGAGGGGGAAACGCATAGGTAGATAGATCTCCATTCATCGGGAGGTATGTTTTCCCTGATTGAAGCGACGATTGCTTTTGTTGAGCCGGTATGTGCGATGGTCTCGTTGTCGCAAAGGAGGTGTACACGTTTATTTATTGCCCTGATGCCGTCGGGCAATCGTGGCGCTATAACTATGGCCGCTATGGCAATCGTGGCCGCGATAGGCCAAGTTTTGTGTATAGACAGTACGCACAGACCGGCTATGGGGGCAATGATTATGTAGTAGTGTCCGTAACAGCGTCCGTTGATGAATGTTGCGAAAGTGATTGCGCAGATGGCGATAAGCATTGTTGTCACTCTCCGGTCTCTCTCTTTGGGGAAGATGAGTAGGAACAGGGGAAGTAGTATGCACGGCCATAGGAATTTTAGGGCACGTATTGAATGTCCCTCTGCAACATGGGACATTTTATACTTGAAATTATAGGTGAAAATGGCATATAGCATGTCGTGCAGACTGCCGGTGCTATGGAAATATAGGACAAATGGAAGCGTGGCGAGGACAGCTCCGAGAATAAAAAACAAGGCGCATTTCAGTAGGGCTGCATATTGCCGGGTATAGAGGAATACGATAGTCTGCCCGACACAGATGCCGGCTATTATCACGTTGTTGTTGAGCCGTATCATCGCAACCAGTCCGAAACACAGTCCGCACACGGTTGCAACGGTCTTTATGCCCGAGCGTCCGTCCTTAAGGAATCTCAGTGCGACCATAAGCGGCAATATTTGGAATGGCAAGCACCATTCCTCGTTGTGATTGCCACCTTGCATATTGAATAGCAATATTAACAATGTGACTGCAAGCGCGATATAGTTTGTCTGTGGCCTCACTGACAGTGCGCGTCCACATTGGTACATCAATTCGAGGGAAAGTATTGCAAACAAGGTCTCAAGCATCCATATGCCGAATTTTCCGCTTGAGATGAGAAGACCGGCTATTTGAATTAGGTATAGCAGTGGCCCTTTATGGTCGAATAAGTCCCTGTATGGGATAGCCCCTTTCATCCATCCATCACTCATTACGACAAATACATTATAGTCGCCGATTGACTCGGGATAAAGAGGGGAGCTACAGTCGGGAATAATAAGGAACGTGACAGCAGATATGACAGTCAGGGCTATTAGACGCGCATAGTTGTTTGCTTGACTGTAATATGGAGTCATTTGTTGGGGAAATCAAAGAAAATAGCCTCATTCCGATGTTGGTGGAATGAGGCTATAAAGTTACGGAAAAATATGCGTTATATCCGCTAATCAGTGGAAAATTAATTATGAATTGTGCACTATGAACTTTGCACTGCGTTAATCCTCCAGGTAGTAGTTGAGGTAGGTGACGACGCGCACTTTCTTGATGTAGGGGGTGTAGGGGTCGCGGTCGTCGATGCTGAACTGGCCCTGCTGGGCGTCCTTGATTTTGCCGATTTTGCTGTCGGAGTCGTCGGCAAATTTCTTGGCGGCCTCGCGGGCGTTCTTTGTCGCGTCGGCAATCATGTCGGGCTTGATGGTGTTGAGGTCGGTGTACTCGTAGATGGTGCGGTAGTTGTAGTCGCCGGCGGTGATGGCGATGCCGTCCTTGAGCAGTTCGGCCTGACGGTTGATAAGCTCGCGCACCTTGTCGACGTTGGCCGAGGTGACGGTAATCACCGAGGTGACGTTGTAGCGGAACGGGAGTGCCTGCTGGTTGTTGTAGCGGTCGGCCTGCAGGTCTACGATGTCGGGGGCGTTGACCGAGATTTCCTCCTTGGTGATGCCGTTGGACGTGAGGAAGTTGATGATGGTGGCATTGGTGGCGTTGATGCGGTCGTAGATGGCGGGGAGCTGGTTGCCCACCTCCTTGTACACGACAGGCCATGTCACTTTGTTGGCCTTGACTTCACGTTCCGATAATCCCCTGACGGCCACCACGCGGTCGCGGGTCGAGAATGAATTGAGGCCGCTGCGTATGCAGAGACCGAGGGCGAGGAGGCCGACTGCGAGCAGCAGCGCACCTACAAGATTGGTTGATTTCATAATGTGTTGTTAATATGTTTACAGTGATATGACATTTATATGTCTCTAAAAGTTTAGTCGTCCCATGAAATATTATGGTTATAGAGGTCGAAAGTCACGCATCGCGGGGTCAAAGCGCACGTCGCGTCCCGCAAAGAGCGTGTCGAGCGCGCCATCGGCGACAAGCGCGTCGGTTGCCCCCTCGGTCATCGTGCCGTCGGGGCGCAGCAGCCACAGGCGGTCGGAGAGCAGCAACGACTGGCTGACATCGTGGGACGACAGCAGGATGCCCTTGCTGTTGTCGTGAGCCAGCCGTGCAAGCAGTTGCATAGCCTCGATGCGCGATGCGACATCGAGAAATGCCGTCGGCTCGTCGAGGATTATGATGGGTGTGTCCTGGGCGAGCGCACGGGCTATCATGGCTTTCTGCCGCTCGCCGTCGCTGAGTGTCGCCACGAACCGGTTGCCCATATCCCCGATACCGACCTCACGGAGCGACTTGCCGACAATCTCGCGGTCTCTTGCCGAGAGCCGCCCGAAAAATCCCGTGTAGGGATGTCGCCCGAGCGACACGAGTTCCTCCACCGTCAGTCCCCCGGCCATGGTGCGGTCGGTGTGCACTATTGACACCAGGCGTGACAGCGTTATGGGCTGACATCGGTCGATGTCGCGTCCTTCAATGAGCACTTTTCCCGCCAACGGGCGCTGTCGTCCCGCGAGAGTGCGCAGCAATGTCGATTTGCCCGTGCCGTTGGCCCCGAGCAGTGACACGAGCTCGCCGCGCCGCAATGTCAGCTCCAACCCTGAGAGCACACGTTTCTCGTGGCTGCCGTTGCGGTATCCGACGGTCAGATTGTCGGCTTCGAGCAGGATATCTATGGTGGGGAGAGTCATCGTCAGTTGAAATATAGCACGCGCTTGCGGCATACGATGATGTAGATTATCACAGGCACGCCGATGATGGGGGTGATGGCGTTGATGGGGATTACCCCCTTGGCCGGGAGTACGCTCAGCAGCGTGCAGAGCAATCCTGTGGCCGCGCCCGCGAGCATGGTTGCGGGTAGGAGGATGTAGTGGTTGGACGACCGCAGGGCGAGGCGCGCCACGTGGGGCACGACAAGACCGATGAATCCTATCGGCCCGCAAAATGCGGTCACCACGGCGGTGAGGATGCCCGACACGAGCAGCAGGCGGTTGCGCGTGCGGCGTATGTTTAGCCCGAGGCTCTCGGCATAGCGAGTGCCGAGCAGCAGGGCGTTAAGCGGCTTGACAAGGAGCATTGACAGCCCCAGGCAAACGAGTATGACGGGGGCAAACACGGCGAGGCGGTCGAGGGTGACGCTGGAGAAGTTGCCGAGTCCCCATATGACAAAGGAGTGCACCCCCTCCTGCGTGGCAAAGAAGTTGAGAAGCGAGATGGCCGATGAGGCAAGATAGCTCACCATTATACCTACGATAAGCAGCATCACCGCGCTCTTGACCACCGAGGAAAACAGCAACAGCACGGCCATGATGACCGCCGCACCGGCAATCGCGCCCGCGAGAGTGCCGGCATACGCCCCCGCTCCCGTGGCGACCATGCCGCCAAAGGCGAGCATCACCACGGCCACCCCGAGGCTTGCGCCGGTAGATATGCCGAGTATCGACGGGCCTGCGAGGGGATTGTCAAAGGTGGTCTGTAACAGCAATCCTGCCGCCGCAAGGGCCGCCCCGGCCAGGGTTGCCGTGATGCACATCGGCAACCGGGCATCGACGACAATCACCTCCCATGCCATCTTCTCGACCGGCTGTCCCGTGAGGGCGTTTATCACCTGCCTTGGAGGAATATCGACCGTGCCCACCAGCAGGCAGATGGCAAACAACAGCACCGTAACTGCCGACAGTGAGGTAAAGACCGTGATATGTCTCTGCCGTGGCGTCATTCCACTCTTTTGTAGTATCTCAGCTTGCTGTCGTGCAGGTAGCCCGGATAGAAGATATTGATATACTCGCGCAGCAGCAGGTCGGGGTGGAACGGTGTTTCCTCAAATATCATCGACTCGGCCGTGTTGCAGCCGTATATGCCGCCATTGGCAAATGCGTCCATACGCGAGTTTGGCCCGTAGTCCGATCTGAGCTCGTCGAGGGTGAGGTCATGGCCGTAGCTGCGTATCAGCCACACGTCGGCGTCGTGCGCCTTGTTGAATACCGAGGGAAAGTCAAGTTGCAGCGACCCTGCGGTCGTGTCGGCAGCCCATGGGTACCGCCCCCCGGCATCGTCAAACATCCGTGCCTGATAGCTGTGGCCTCCGGGGACAAACCACACTCCGTCACTGACACGCTCCGACACGACGGTGGGCATGACGACACTCACGTTTGCCGCCGAGTCGGAGAGCGACGCATAGGCACGTGACACTTTGCTGTAGATGGAGTCGGCCTTGGCGCGGTCGCCGTAGAGCACGCCGAGCAGCTTGATCCACTCGGCACGTCCGAGCGGAGTCTGCTCCATATAGTCGGCACACTCGATGATGGGTATCCCCAGTTTACCTATCGCGCCATACCCCGCATTCTGGTAGGGGGAGGCGAGTATGGCTGCCGGATGCTCTCCGATGATAGTCTCTATCGACGGGGAGGCGGATTGCCCGGCGTCGGTCACGCTGCCATCTTTCAGTCCTTCGACGATAGCGGGTATCTTGAAGTAGGGGGCGTCGCACACTGCCGTCACGCGGCCTATCGCGCCCAGCTCGTCGATGGCTCCCGCATGGACCGATGAATACACGAGCGACGACTCTAACGGCACTTCCACCACAGTCCCTTCGGGGAGACTGTCGGGGCGCGCGTCACGGTCGACGAGTATGTAGCGGGCAAGTCGCTTGCCGTCGTTCCACGGGTCGGCGACATCGGCGACAACGTAGTCCTTGAAGTCCACGAGTGTCAGTAGGGTTGCCTCATGGGTCAGCGTGTCACCTCCCGCGAGGGCACCCTCGCTATTGCCGCCACGGCACATGGTAAACAGTGCCGGCACACACACGGCTATGATGCCTGATTTATGCCAATTCATGCATGTCATGTTTTAATATACAAAATTACCCTTTATTCCACTAACCGCAAAGCCCTGTTATATAAATTAAGCAAAATGGAGGGCGGAATATTGCACGCCGCGTCCTTACTGCCGGTCAGTCGCCGAGGGTGTTGCAAAACTGCCGATTCCTACATTAATTGACCGTTCCACATATTCGGAGAGTTCTGCAATACCCTCCGCAGACTCAACATTTGACGCCATAGAAAAGCGGCGTGGCCGTCGATGGGCCACGCCGCTTCCTATAGGATTGCGGTTGTCTCCTCTTAGAGGATCACCTTGGTGCGGTTGATGATGTAGAATCCGCGCTGCAGGTCGTCGATGATGTTGACGCCTGTATATACGGGACGCACTGTCGTCATGCCGTCGGCGCGTACGATGGTGATATGTCCGTCGACGGGCGAGTTGACATAGAGCACGCCTCCGCGGGCTGTGATCGAGATGGCGCTCGCGCTCACGTCGTCGATGGCCGTGACGGTGACATAGTTGCCTGTGAAGCCGTTTGCGTCATAGATGGCCTTGTCCTTGATGGTGACGTTGTCGCCGGTCTGTGAGCCACTGTTGTTGGTGAAGATGACGTTGGTGTCGGTGAGGTCCTTGTCGGTGTCGATGACGAGTTTGTAGAGGTTGCGCTCTGAGTCAAATGTCATCTGCTTGCCGGGCCATGCGCCGAGGAAGTCGTTGCCGCCTGTGCCGCCGTAGGCGTAGGCATATACCGCGCCCCAGTTGCTCGACGAGTTGTCAAAGAAGATGGTGTAGCCGTCGCCGGGTGTCGGGGGTGTCGGGGGATTGGGGTCATCGGGTATCTCGCCCGCGCCCTCTATCACCTTCACCGGGGTGGTGGAGCCGTTCTTGTAGTATCCGCCGTTCTTCCATGTCATGTCGTCGGTCTTGTTGCCGCTGCTGAATATGATTTTTGCCCCGTCGGGTATCTTGTCGGTTCCGGTGTATGTCCACTTCCACACCTTGTTGCCGAGATATGTTGCTGACTGGCCCGGCCATTTGCCGCCGGTGTAGTTCTTGCTGTCGCTCCACACCCACGCCTTGATGGTGCCGCCCCAGTTGGCGTCATTCTCAAAGAAGGCTGCCTGCTCTCCCTCGGCCATGGAAGGCTCGATGGGCTCTTCCGGCTCGACGATTTCACCACCGCCGCCACCGCCGCCGGCATTGGGCTTCACGGTCCATGTCTCGTCGGGCATAGTCTCGTCGGGCCACTTGTTCCACGGCTGGTCGACCGACGCTCCGTCATAGAGATACTTGCCGTCCTCACCGATTTTGCCCGGGCCGTTGAGCACGTACACGCGCATGTTGCCCTTGCCCTCGCAGGTGGCAGTCAGCGTGCCGTCGGTCACGTTCTGCACGTCGCCTGTCACGGCATCGACATATCGGCCGTTGAGCACGTCCGTGAATGTCGAGCTGCCGCTGATGGTGACGAGTACGTATGAGTCGGTCTTGCTGTCCTTGTAGCGGCGCTTGAACGACATTTTGCCCGAGCATCCTTCCGTGCTGTACTGGCCCTTGCGCAGGGCGGGCACGGCGGCGCGTATCTTGTTGAGACGCTGTATGTGGCGGGCGAGGGGGTAGGAGAGGGTGGAGGCCAGATTGCCTGTGGCGTCGTAGTAGTCGGCAAAGTCATTCACCTTGACGTCACCCTCGATATAGCCGCCGAAGTATGCGCGGCCGCTCTCTTTCAGGGCTATCACGGCTCCCTTGTCAATATCTTTGCCCTTCTGGAACTCGACCTCCGAGCCGTAGTAGATACAGGGGATGCCGCGGAACGTGAACATCAGCGAGAGGTTCTCGGCCCATGTGGCCTGGTCGCCCTTGAAGCGGTAGTTGCTGTCGGGGGCGTAGTCGTGGGAATCGACATAGACGACGTTGTAGGTGGCATCGTTGTACAGGTCATCCTGCCCGTGCACGCCAAACGCGCCCTGTGCCGAGTTGAAGTTCCAGTGCATCGCAAAGTCGATGACACTCATCCCCGAGAAGTCCTTGTGGTCGGGGGTATGGTAATCGTTGCCCTCAAGCCATGCGTTATTGCTCTTGCGCAGGATTGACTCGTCGTGTCCGAGGTCATCCTGGCCCGACTGCAGTACCGACTCCCAGTTGGTGTGGCCGCTCACGGTCTCGTAGTTACTCGAGCCTTCATCCTTGGTGGGGATGGCCACGACTGTATCCCACGACTTGGGGTCCATGTCCCATGCGTAGTCCTTTGACTCCTTCCACGTGTAGTAGCAGGGGGAGCAGTTGTAGTTAGCGCCACGGTAGATTACCTCCGTCGAGCGGGCGCATACCTCGCCGTACATGAAGAACGGCGTGTTGCCGCGCTTGGCTATGGCCTCGGGCGACTGTGATGCCTCAAGGAGCTGCGGGAGGAACATCTTGTTGAACGACAGGCGGGGGATATGCCCGGCTGTGTCGATTCGGAAGCCGTCGACACCCATCTTGATGAAGCGCGAGTAGCACTCGACGATATAGTTGGTCACGGTCGGGTGCTCGGTGTTTAGGTCCACGCAGTCACCGGCTATCTGGCCCCACCAGCGTGAGGGGTCGTCCCAGTCAAACCATGCCTTGTGGTGCCACAGGTTGTGTGTGTCGCGGTTGGTGAAGTCGGTGTTCTTCATCATCGCCAGGCGTGTCCCGTACTGCTCGGCGGGGAGCATGTCGGGATAGTTGTCGGGAAGCTGGCCTCCGCGCTCCTGGGGCACTACGAGCATCGAGGCGTTGATGTCCCCGAGATCCTTGGTGTAGTCTTTCTCAAACATCTTGCAGAGCTTGCCCTCGCCGAAGTTGCCCGTGTGCTGGAGCACGATGTCGAGTATCAGCTTCATGCCGCGCTTGTGCACCTCGTCGATGAGTTCCTGGAACGCTACGTCGGCGCCCTTGTCGTCAAGGTCCTTGGCTACATAGCGGTGGTCGATTTTGCTGAAGTCCATGGCATGGTAGCCGTGGTAGTCGAGGCCCGAGCCGTTCTCGACGATAGGGGTGATCCATACGGCGGTGAATCCGAGCGCCTTGATGTAGTCGAGCTTCTTGATAAGGCCGCGGAAGTCTCCTCGCCATTCGGGGTCGTTGATGTTCTTCACGCCGTCCCAGCAGTAGACATTGTTGTCGGGGTCTCCGTCATAGAAACGCGTGGTCATGGCAAAGTAGATGGTCTCGTCGCGGAAATCGGTGCGGTCGCCGATAAATGTTGCCGCCGTCGAGTTCATTGCCATGAGAGACATTCCTGCGCCCAATAGTAGCGTAGATAATTTTCTCATTGTTTGAATACAGTAAAAAGGTTAAAAAATAATGATGATTAAATAAGTGAAAACATATCCTCTGTGAATACAATGGTATATTTACGCGGGCAAAGATAGTGATAAAAAGAGGTTTTACAAAAATTATGTGATAAAATATGCGGCGGGGTGGACATTTGGGGTGATGA
>LUJN01000021.1 GCA_001689445.1 Bacteroidales bacterium M3
TTTCATCACCCCAAATGTCCACCCCGCCGTAACTCCAGATGATATGATTTCTTATCATCAGCAATACATTGACGGACATAACTCTGTTGCTCTGACTATGGTTGACGGTGAAGAGATTGTCGGGTATATTACTCTACGCACTCCGGCAGATGATTCTTCTGAACAACGCTTGGGATTTGTTATTGTTGATGATTCAAAGCGTGGCAAAGGATTGGGGAAAGCCCTTGTCTGTATGGCGGTCGATTATGCTTTCTCCAAATTAGATGCTAAAAAAGTATCATTGGGCGTGTTTGAAAACAATCCGGCAGCTATCCGATGCTATGAATCGATTGGATTCCATCGTGTTGTCAGGCAAGAGACAGAGAGTTATGATTGTCTTGGCGAAACATGGAATTGTATTGAAATGGAATTATTAGAAAGAAAATCAAGATGATTACTTATAATAAACAATTAATAATTTGGCTGTCAGCTACTGTCGTAGTGATGTTCGCATTGCCGTTTGCAGTTGCAAAACTTGCTTCTGAATGTTCAGGTATGGCATTGTGTATGGTGCTGTTCTTTATCATCAATCCAACCTACTCAGCAATACTTGGTTTCAACAGCGGCAAAGACATCCGTCGGATGTGGAGTCTTTCGTTAGTGTCCTCAATCGCTTTTATCGCCGGGACATGGCTGTTCTTTGACATCAAAGAGGTCTGGTTTTTGGTATATGCCGCAATTTATCTCGCATTAGGTTGGATTGTAATGTTCATAAGAAAAGCCTACCTGAAACGAGTAGGCTGAAAGACGGGATCAGAGTCTGTCACAGATGCCATATTCTGTCGCGGTAGGCTTTCAGTCCCTTCTCAGGGAAGGATGCGATAGCCTTGTCAAATTCGGTGAGGATGGGCGCCTTGTCATTCGGCAATGCTCCGGTTATCGGTACGGTGTTGGAAACATGGTGACCGAGTAAGTTGGTTTTTATGGTCAGCCACTCTATAAGTGTCCGCATTTCTACAAGACGCTCAATCTCCGGTTCTTCTTCGTATGTTCCGTTAATCACATCCTGATATAGTTGTGATTCCGGGAATATTGTCAGCGATACAATGTTGATGATGCAGGGGTGAAGCCGGTTCAAAATATCTGCGGTCGCTGTTGCACTTGCCACGCCGTTGCCTTTTCCTCCAAGTCCATTGAGGTAGAACACATTGTAGCGTATTCCCGCCTCATCGAGTTTTGATAACTGTTCAAGAATGTCGGAGGCATGGTATCCTTTATTCATCCGGTTAAGTGTCGGGTCATGGGCTGTCTCGATGCCGATATTGATACTGTCGAGTTTAAGGTGGTGTAGGTTCTTCAATTCCTCCACCGATTTAGGCGTTATGTCGGTCACACGGGCAAACATTCCGAAAGATGCCATGTGAGGCAGATACTTGCGGAGCAACAATGCCACATCCATCAGCTTGTTGTAGCTCAATGCGAATGGATTAGCGCCGGTAAGATAGACTCGTCGGGCGCGTGGCTGCCATTGGCGTATAACTTTCAGATCCTCTTCAACCTCTGACAGTGGAGACATACGAAACGGGGTACCGTGATAGAGGCTGCAAAACTTGCATTTGTGCCATGTGCAACCGGAGGTCAGTTGCAGGAGCTGCGAATTGGCTTCGTATGGCGGTCGCCAGACCTGCCCGGTGAAATGGAGTTGCGGATATATCATATCTCGATTATTTTCGTTAATTTTACAGCGCAAAATTAGGTGAGAATCAGCGGTAAAGCAATAACTTACCGATTGGTTTGACCCTTACCGAAAAGTTAGTTTTGCATAAAACCAATCAGTTCCCACATCGAGAAAATGGCAAAAAAATTGGACTACGAATATTGCAAGGCCGCTCCCATGCTTGAATGGATGGGCAACAAATGGGCTTTGGTGGTGCTTCTGAAAATTTCGGAGAATGAGCCTGTGCGGTTCAACGAACTTTACAGAGCAATCCCGTCTATATCAGAAAAAGTCCTCTCCCAAGTTCTGCGACAACTATACACCGACGGGATTCTTGACCGTCAGCTTTATACCGATGTACCTCCGAGGGTCGATTATTCGGTCTCTGATTTTGGCAAGACGCTGTTGCCACTTGTCCAAAACCTTATAGATTGGGGTCGAGAGAACTTCGACACGATAATAAAACATAGACAAGACCGAGAAACGAGATAATACTTAATCCACTGAAAGAAGCGATTTTCTCTCGGTGGATTATTGGTTAGTGAAGCTTTGGGCTTTTTCTGCGCTGTTTGGCCTGTCGCTCGTTACGGTCGCGGTGCAAGGCTGCTACAACGTATTCTTATAATTTGTATGAGGGGCTTAATTCGCCTGTAGGTCGGCGATAAACAGGTCTATGGTCTCACGTGTGACATGTTGCATCACCACTACGTGCGACAGGTTGCCGCCAAATCGCTCGTCAAAACTGTTGGCCAGATTGTATTTGGCCACAAGCTCATCGGCCGGACGGCGGAAAAATACCGTGTTGCTGTAGGTGTTGTTCCAGCAAGGCCAGCCGATGCGTTGGAGTTCCGACATCAGATACCGGGTGTTGTCCATCATTTTTCGGGCCTGTGCAGTCCATCCTTCGGTGCCTACGGTTTTCATCAGCCACCAGAATTTCAGCGGGTCGGTACCTGAGCGGGAGCAGCTTATCATGCGCATGTTGGCATTGAGGTATGGCACGTCAAATGAGTTCTGGTTGTCATAGATGTTTTTGGTCGTTATAAACAGGCCGCAGGGGCTGTCTATTCCGAAAAACTTATGGCCGCTGATGGAGATTGATTCAAAATTCATCTGTCGACGGTTGACAAGGTCGTTATACTGAGTGAACGGCAGGTAGCCGCCGAAAAGGGCAGCGTCGACATGGCGGTATACCATTATCTCGGGATGGCGGTCGAAAACCGCCTGAATGGCCTTCTGGTCATCTATCGCCCCCTTGAATGTAGAGCCCATGGCATAGATAATCAGCGCGGGACGGGTAGTATCGAGCGACTTTTCAAGTTCCTCCGGTATCATTTGCCCCATGTCGTTGCTCTTTACGAGTCTTACATCGAGATGCTGCACGTCGCAAAGACGATAGTTGCTGTAATGTGCCTCGTCCGAGACATAGACCACGGGCATTTTCCCGGTCTTGTTTTTGAGATAGTTCACGCCGTAGTATATGCCGTGGTTGTTGCCGTCGGTTCCGCTCATGGTGACGATTCCCCAAAGGTCGTTGACATCGAAGCCATACAAGGGGGCGAAAAACTCTATGACATCACGTTCAAATTTTGCGGATGACAGAGCGCCGCTTTCGGCGAATGGATCGCCGGCGTTGTTTATCAATACATTTTCCAGGTTATTGGCGGTGTACCACCGGTAGAATCCATCGAGTTTACCGTCATAATTGCCGGGATAGCCTAAGGCGAAAGGACGGTCGGCCAGGCATTGGCCGGCCCATTCGTCAAGCTCCGGGAACCCGGAGGATACATTGGTCTGTGCAGCGGTTAAAGACCAGCATAACACGGCTGCAAGAGAAAGGATTATCTGTTTCACGATAGCAAAATTATATATTCAAGCTAACCGGCTGTCGATAATTGGCCGATACATGGTATTGTTGTGCGGTATCGACGCGTGTTGATAAGGCAAAGTTACGAAAAAGTCCGCAAAAAATGTATGGCGCCTCTGCGACTGCCTGATTTTTCTGTATATTTGTGGAAGAATCTCAAAACGGACAAGCATGGGAATGAAATTTTGTCAGAGTTGCGGCATGCCGCTTACCGACGATAACAGAGGAACGGATGTCGATGGCACGCCAAATGAGGATTACTGCATCTATTGCTACAAGGATGGCAAGTTCACGCAGGATATGACAATGGAGCAGATGATTGACCACTGCGCTCAGTTTACCGATGAGATAAACAGGCAGTCAGGCCAAAACTTGACACAGGAACAGGCGAAAGAAATGATGCGCCAGTTCTTTCCACAACTCAAACGATGGAGGTCGAGCGGTAAAAAATCGCTGATCGAAAGGGCCGTGGATTTGTTGGGTCAATGCAAGGAGGTCACTATAGCTTCAATCAATGCCGACGGTTTTCCCCGACCGGTGCCTATGGCAAAGGGTCGCACCGCAGGGTGCAATGAGGTGTGGATGGCGACAGGTGCGGATTCAGAGAAAGTCGCTGACTTCAAAAATAATCCCAAGGCCGGTCTGTGCTATTCTCACAACGGTGCAAGCGTGGCATTGCGCGGGACTGTAGAGGTAGTCACCGATGATCAGATGCGCACAAAGATGTGGCAAGACTGGTATATCAACCATTTCCACGGCGGTCCTTCTGACCCCAATTATGTGCTGCTCCACTTTATCGGCACGGAAGCTACCATATGGATAGACAATGAATTTGCCCACGAAAAACTTTGCAAATAGAACATCAGACATAATTAGCAACGAAATCTTCTATATACTCTTGCCGGATTATGCCGCACATGCTCATGTTGAATTTGTTTGTTGTCGAAAATAAGAAACGACTATGTTTATAGCAATGCTTACATATAAAAAGCCGTTGAGCGAGGTTGACCGATTTCTTGCCGCGCACCGTGAATATCTCGCAAGGCACTATGCCGCCGGAGACTTTATCGCGTCCGGTCCACAGACGCCGCGTGTCGGTGGCGTGATAATGATGAAGGCCGATAGCCGTGAAGCGGTTGATGCTATCATTGCCGAAGATCCGTTTTATGTCAACGGCATCGCTGATTATCAGATTGTTGAGTTTACTCCGACAATGTTTGTGGAGGACGGTTTGCAACCGTTTTTGTTATGATTGAGACCGATAGGCTTATTCTGCGTCCTTGGCGAAAAGATGACATACTTCCATTCGCTGAAATCAATAGGGATGAGGAGGTTATGGAATATTTCCCCAAATCTCTTTCGCTGGAAGAGACGGAGCAGTTTTACCGTCGTATAGTCGCCGAACATGACGTTTATGGCTACGTCTTTATGCGGTGGAGACCAAAGAGGATGGCCGCTTTATCAGCTACGTCGGATTCCATCATTTTGATTTTGATGCGCCGTTTTCCCCCGGCGTTGAAATTGGCTGGAGGCTCGCGAGAGAGTATTGGGATAAAGGTTATGCCACGGAAGCGGCAAAAGCCTGCCTTAATTATGCGCGAAAGTGTGGGTTATTTAATGAGGTTTACTCCTTTACGGCTGTCTGCAACAATCGCTCGGAGCGCGTGATGCAGAAAATCGGGATGGAGCACCAGGGCTTTTTCCTGCATCCTGCGTTGCCGGAGGGGGACAGGCTGCAGCGACACGTGTTGTACCGGCTTGATTTCCGTAATCCCATAATCCAGTCTGACAGGATTGCCTTGCGCCATTGGCGGATGGAGGATGCGGAAGCCCTCTACAGATACGCTTCGGATGAAAGGGTGAGCGGGCTTGCCCTTTGGCCTCGCCATGAATCGGTAGAGATGAGCCGTGAGGTGATAGAGAAGGTCTTTATCCCAAATCCTCATGCATTTGCCATCGTCCTTAAAGAGTCAAACGAGGCGGTGGGCTGCATCGGCCTTGTCCCGGAAGGCGACGAGCATCATGCCACGGCTATAAACGAGCGTGAAGTCGGATATTGGATTGGCCGTCCATGTTGGGGAATTGGGCTGACGACCGAGGCTCTCAAAATGCTGATAGGATATTGCCGCGATACGTTGCGCCTTGATTCTCTGATGCTCACCACCGACGCCAATAATGTCGCCTCTCAGCGCGTGGCCTGTAAATGCGGCTTCCGGTTTGTCGGCGACTATGAATATGACGGAATTTCCAGTAAAGCCTATCGGTTGCCCTTGAACGGGTTATAGGATATGGAACGATGATATTTGATTGCATATGGGAAAATCGCTTGAGGAGATGACATTGGAGGAACTGTGGGAATTATTTCCCGTTGTGCTTGTTCCGCACCGACCGCAGTGGCTGGAATGGGCCGGGGACGAGATTAAGTCATTGTCTGAATTGCTACGGGACTATACACCGGTCATAACCCATATAGGCAGCACGGCAATAGCAGGGATTCAGGCTAAGCCGATTGTAGATATCCTTGTGGAGATATCGCCCGATGCCGACTGGCGGCATGCAAGGGCTGTCATGGAGGGGAGCGGGTATATCTGCATGTCGGTATCCGGCTACCGCATGAGTTTCAACAAGGGCTATACGCCTGAAGGGTATGCCGAGAGGGTGTTCCACGTTCATATACATGTCGTTGGTGATAATGACGAGATTCTTTTCCGCGATTGGCTCAATGCCCATCCGGCAGTGGCCCGTGAATATGAGGCGTTGAAACTAAGCCTCTTACCACGCTATAGCAACGACCGTGACGGCTACACTGCCGCCAAGACGGAATTTGTCAATAAGATAATGGCTTTGGCCCGTATTTTTCGTATCTCTGGCTAAAGCCTTAGATACTCCCGCTCAGCAAAAAATCGAGCAAGTTCGTTTTTTGCTCTCAACTTATGCGTATCTTTGTAGGGTAAATCGGCAAGGGCGGTTTCACGCTTTTGCCGTTATTGATACAGATTCAAAATAGACCAAAAATCATGAGCAACGAAATACTGTATATTCTGCTGCCAGACTATGCCGCACATGAGGTGGTGTATCTCGCGCAGGCGATTGCCTCCGACGAGTTTGCGCTCAAAGAGACACCAAAGTATGTCAACAAGGCGGTTGCCCCGACGCCGGAGCCGGTCAAGTCCATCGGCGGTTTCCGCACGGTGCCCGACTATTCGTTTGACACGATGCCCGATGACTATGCGGCGTTGGTGCTTATCGGCGGTTTCGGGTGGAGTACGCCTGTGGCCGATAGGGTGGTGCCCATTGTCCGTCGCGCCATTGAGTCGGGTAAGGTTGTCGGTGCGATATGCAACGGTGCATCGTTCATGGCTCGGCACGGATTTCTCAATGCCGTCAAGCACACCGGCAACGGGCCGGAGCAGCTGCGTCTGTGGGGCGGTGAAAACTACACCAACCCCGGCGGCTACGTCCATGCACAGGCTGTGAGCGACAACCGCATCGTGACCGCCAACGGCTCGGCGACCCTTGAGTTTGCCAAAGAGCTGCTTTTGTTGCTTGAAAATGACACCCCGGAGCGTGTCGAGATGTACTACCAGTTCAACAAGCAGGGCTTCTGTCGATTATTCCCTGAAGAGACAAGGCATGCATGAGTGAATTTCCGCATCCTTATCCTTTCGGAATAAGGATGCGGTGGTGCCTTTGTGGCTTCAAGCGAGTTTTATTAACATTGGGACGTAGCCTTTCACTTTATGGAGGGTGTCGTCGCCGGGAAGCGCCACCTCTGCATCGCGGTCGGCAAAAATCATGGCCACGCGGTTGCCGGTCTCGTCATCTGTCTTGGTCACGACAAGGATTTCAGCATCATCCTTGCGGTAACGGTCAAACTCGTTGCGTCCGCGCCACATCGCGGGATTGTCGCGACGGAAGTTCAGAGCGTCGCAGGCATAGTTGAATAGATGTCGCTGCCGGTCGTTTTCGGCCTTGAGGTGGCCTGAAGTGCGTGAAGCGTTGTCAGGCTGGCTTCCGTCACAATCGCGTGAAAGGTCGGCGAACTCATCCCCGTAATATAAGGTTATGGGTCCCGGATACCCCGCTAAAATGGCGAAGCGCGTCATCATGTTGATTTCGTTGGAGCTGTCATAGAAGTTGTCGGCCACTCTTACCCCGTCATGATTGCTTAAGAACAGGTTGGGCAGCACATCTTCAGGGAAATAACCGCGTTCGGCAGGGGAGGAGTATATTCTCACGACATCGTCCCAACCATTGTCGAGACCGCCGTAGTCCTCGCCGTTCATGGCTCCGCTTATCAGTTGCTTGCCGTCGAAGTCAAATGCGCTTTTGAGTCCCCCGTCACGGAAAATCCTTGAGCTTATGCTGCCGGCATCGCTCCAGTCTTCGCCGACCATATATCCGAGCGTGCCCCATGGCTTCCTCTCGTTTCTTCTGCGGTCGCACAAATCATTGACAGCCTGGGATATCTCACACCAATAGTTATGGCCGCCCTGGCACAGCTGATATGCCTGGTCAAGACGCCATCCGTCAATGTCGAAGCGGTCAATCCAATATGTCGCCACTTCCTTAAAGTAGTCAAGGGATTCGGGATACTTTACATTTCCCTCTCCGCCATCCTCGCCACGGTCGCTGAGCGAGGGGGTGGAGTCTATCATATATCCCGAGGGTGATGGCTTGTCGACACCTCCATGGTGGCCGAATACGCCATCAAGAAATACATACAAGCCTCTGTCATGGGCTTTTTCAACAAGTTCTCTCAGGTCATCCTCAGTGCCGAAGTGAGGGTCAATCCTGAAATAATCCTTTGCAAAGTACCCGGTGCCTTGTAGTTTTTCGCCTCCGTCGGCATCTGTGCTGTCAAATATCGGCGTCAGCCATATGGCGGTGGCCCCGAGACGCTTTATGTGGTCAAGGGCTTTTATGACCCCACGCAGGTTGCCATCTTTTCTTTCACCCTCCGGGCCCCAGAGTTTCCGATATCCATCCGAGCCATCCTCGTCATGCAGGAAAGAGCCGACCATTACCTGATAGATTGCAAGCGACCTCCAGTCGTTGCAAGGTGTGTTTGTTTGTGTTTGCATAGATTAGCTGTTGTTTTTTACAGATATAATAACTCAGATGTCGGTATATTGTTCAAAATGTGTGTTTTCATAGGGCATGAGGATGTTGTCGGGGCAAGGGACTGCGCTATGATTTCTTGCGGGCGGGGTCGCAGGTGAGGCCCACGCCGAGCTTCTTGAATATCTTGTGGTCGACCTCGCCGAGCATCACGGTCGAGTGCACCTGGCAGCCGTTGAGCTGCGGCAACACGGCGAGTGCGCGGCGACAGGCGTCGTCGTGGGTCGAGAGCACCGACAGGGCCACGAGCACTTCGTCGGTGTGCAGGCGGCGGTTGCGGCTGTGGAGGTAGTTGATTTTGGTGTGCTGTATCGGCTCTATCATGTGCTGTGGTATCAGCTTCACGTCATGGTCGATGCCCGCGAGATACTTCACGGCGTTGAGGATGAGCGCCGCGCTCGGGCCGAGCAGTTCGCTCGTCTCGGCGGTGATGATGGTGCCGTCGGCAAGCTCTATGGCCGAGCAGGGGACGCCACTTGCCTCCGCGCGGTCTTTGGCGGCCTTGATGGGGCGGCGGTAGGAGGTGTCGATTTTGGCCTGCTTGAACAGCAGGGCTATCTTGTTGACCTCGCTGTCGTTGCCATGCCCCTGCGCGAGGCTGTTGAGGGCGGTGTAGTAGCGGCGTATGATTTCCTGGCGCGAGGCATCGCAGCACACCGCGTCGTCGTCGATGCAGAAGCCCACCATGTTCACCCCCATGTCGGTCGGCGACTTATAGGGATTCTCGCCGTATATCCCCTCAAACAGGGCGTTCAACACAGGGAATATCTCGATGTCACGGTTGTAGTTGATGGCGGTCTTGCCATATGCCTCAAGGTGGAACGGGTCAATCATGTTGACGTCGTTGAGGTCGGCTGTCGCAGCCTCGTATGCTATGTTGACGGGATGTTTCAGCGGCAGGCTCCACACGGGGAACGTCTCAAACTTGGCATATCCCGCCTCGACGCCGCGCTTGTGCTCGTTGTAGAGCTGGCTGAGGCACACGGCCATCTTACCGCTGCCCGGGCCGGGGGCGGTGACGATGACAAGCGGGCGCGTGGTCTCGATATAGTCGTTGTGGCCAAACCCCTCGTCCGACGCGATAAGCCCCACGTTGGTGGGGTAGCCCTCGATGGTGTAGTGATAGTAGGTCGTGATGCCCATGCGCTCAAGGCGTGCGCGGAAAGCGTCGGCGCTTATCTGGCCGTTGTAGTGGGTGATGACAACCGAGCTTACGAGAAATCCACGGTTCTGGAACTCCGTGCGCAGTCTCAGCACATCCATGTCGTAGGTGATGCCCAGGTCATTGCGCACCTTGTTTTTCTCGATGTCCAACGCGCTGATGACGATTACAATCTCGGCATGGTCGCGCAGTTGCTGCAGCATACGCAGCTTGCTGTCGGGCTGGAATCCGGGGAGCACGCGGCTCGCGTGGTGGTCGTCAAACAGCTTGCCGCCGAGTTCGAGATATAGTTTGTTGCCAAATTGCGCTATGCGCTCCTTGATGTGCTCTGATTGAATCCTCAGATACTTGTCGTTGTCAAATCCGTATTTCATAACGGGTCACAAAGATAGCGAATTTTCCCCGTCCCGGCAAATCAATCTTTGTGAGAGACAGTGCTGTGGAAAATTGACTGCTACAAGGATGCGGCGCGCAGCGATATGTATGGTCTGAGAAGGAAATAGTCAACCCGGATAATTATCTGAGGGTGTTGCAGAACTGCCACGTCGAAGACGTGATGTAAGCGAAACCCCAGGGTAAGCGAGATAGCGCGTGCCTGGGGTCAAGGCAACAAATTGATGACGCACGTCGAAGATGTGCCGTAAATTCGGCGATGCATGCAGCAATCATACAGGCGTTTAACTGCCGATGTCCTACGGCACATCTCCGATGTGTATTCTTGGGAGGGCGTATCACTATCCCCACGCACGCGCTATCGCGCTTACCGTGGGGTTTAACTCACGCCACATCTTCGATGTGATTTTTGGCAGTTCTGCAACACCCTCATCACGTCACGGGGACAGGAATTTATTATTTTGTACTCCATAAAATTGGCATAAATGCTATTTTTTGGAAGTGTCATATGGTTATTAAACGAGAAAACTACTTAGTAAAGGATTATATCAAGCCGAAACGGAACGAAGAAGGGATTGTCACTATCGGCTTGATTGATTTCCTTATGAGACCGGAATTATTGGAGTGGTAAGTCCGTCGCGGGCGGTGGGGCGGTGATGCCGAGGCGCTGGAGGAGGTAGGGGTCGGAGAGGATGGTGTCGGTGGCGTTGTCGGCGATGATGCGGCCGTCATCGACGACGAGGGAGCGGGGGCACACCTCGCGGGCGAGGTCGAGGTCGTGGGTCGCGAGCAGGATGGTGTGGGAGAAGCCGTTGAGGATGTCGATGAGGCGGCGGCGTGCGTCCCAGTCGAGGTTGGACGACGGCTCGTCGAGCACGAGTATCGACGGCTCCATGGAGAGTACCGTGGCGATGGCCGCGCTACGCTTCTGCCCTCCCGATAGTTGCCACGGGGCACGGTCGCGCAGCTCTGTTGCCCCTACGGCGGCGAGAGCTGCGGCCACGCGGCGTTCCACCTCCGACGGTGGCAGCTTCATGTTGAGCGGACCGAAGGCCACATCCTCCCTGACCGTGGGCATGAAAAGCTGGTCGTCGGGGTTTTGGAACACCATCCCCACCGACTGCCGCACTATCGGCAGCGTCTTCCGAGTCACCGGCACATCCCCGACGTTCACCTCACCCTCGGAGGGGAGCAACAGCCCGTTGGTGTGGAGGATGATGGTCGACTTGCCCGCGCCGTTGCGGCCCAGTAGGGCGACTTTCTCGCCATGGGTGACGAGAAAGTTTACCCCCTTGAGGGCCTCCTGCCCGTTTGGATAGGAGTACCTGACATTGGAAAATCTTATGAAATGGTGACTCATAATGTGTGTGATTGAGGTTTAGGCAAAATGTAGCAGGACCGGGATATTGACGAGACGGAATATGAGGAACGCTGCCGTCCATCCCGCAAGCCATGCCGTGTCGGCGGCAGTCCACCGCGAGTCGGACTCGGCGAGGGATGGCATCGTCCCGTCAAAGCCGCGTGCGAGCATAGCGCGGTGGATGCGCTGTGAGCGGTCGACGGCGCGTATAAACAGCTGTCCCGTGAACTCGCCCCACATCTTCAGCGACATGTCGCGTCGCCCGTACCCCCGCGCATCGCGTGCCCGGCGCATGTTTTGCGCCTCCTGCAGCAGCACGCAGAGGTAGCGGTAGACCATCAGCAGCTGGGTGGTGAGAAATGCAGGCATACCGAGTCGTCCGAGGCTGCGGCATATGCCTGTGAAACCGCAGTCGGCGATGAGTATCAGCACGGCCTGCACCGACAGCATCGCCCGCAGAAGTATGGAGACAAACTCCAACCATCCCTCGCTGACGGCGACACCGCCCACGACAATCGCGGCATCCGTGTGGTACAGCGGGTTGAATATCCCTATCAGGAGCACAAACGGCAGGACGATTAGGGAGCGGCTGAACACCGTCCAATACCCGATACCCGCCATGGCGGACGCCACGATGGGGTAAATGGCAAAGAATACGAGGGTCTGTAGCGAGCGGGCCGGGACAGACAGCATCACGACAAGGTAGATGATGCACACGAGTGCCGACCGCCTCGGGTCGGCATGGCACACGGCCCCCTCACGTGCCGTCGACATCGTGCGCAGGGTGTATATCGCCTTTTCCAGACCGCGAGCCATGGCTGCCGGGTGTTAGCGGTTGCCGTTTTTTGCCCTTTGGACTGCTGTAGCCTTGCGGCGTGAGGCGACAAGCGTCGTCACGACCCATACAAGGGCAACGACCATCACCGCCCCGATGATGCCCGACAGCGAGTTGTCATAGTCGGGCATCAGCGATGTCGCCGACTGTATGCGCTGTGCTGTCGCGGCGATGGCATCGGTCTCTGCCTGTAGTCCCGAGTCGCCCGCGATACGGGCTATCGACCATTCCAGCCCGTCTGGGTCGGAGGATGCGAGAAATGACAATCCTCCGGCTATTGCCACGGTCGCCACGGCAAGCCAAACGACAGCTTTCCTGACATTGCCCTTATGGGGCGTCGCCTCGTGATAGGGGTCATAGAGCAGCGACGGCTGCGACTTCATGACAAACGACAGCACGGCTCCGGTGGCTATACCCTCCACCGTGCCGATGGCAAGATGAATGGCGGTCATGATGAGCAGGAACTCCGAGAATGGCAACGCCGTCACGCCCGACAGCGACGTCTCGACCGTCACCGCCACCGCACCAAGCTCAAGCCCGGCGACACATGCGGCGATTGAGGCCGTCATGACGCGCCCGATGCCCGGGTTACGTCCGGCTATGGGCTTGTAGACGAGAGGATAGGCCACGAGCGATGTCATGGCCGCCATGTTGATAATGTTGCATCCCAAGGCCATCAATCCCCCGTCGGCGAATATCAGGCACTGGATTATCAGCACCGACGACAGCGTTACAAATGCCGCCCACGGACCGAGCATCGCCGCCAGCAGCACCCCACCGACGATATGCCCCGACGAACCTGTGCCGGGGATGGCGAAGTTGACCATCTGGGCCGCAAACACGAATGCCCCCATCACGCCCATGAGCGGGACAAGGTTGTCGCGTCGCGACTTTTTCAACTGTGAGCCGGCCGCGATGATGAGTCCGGCGGCTGCAACGCCGGCCGTCAGGGCGACGGGGGTTGACAGCAGGGCATCTGACATGTGCATGATAAATAGCTTTTTTGTTAAAACTAAAACAACGGGATTCCCCTGTTGTTCAGCTTGGCTGCACGGGTCGTGTGGCGCGTATGGAGATGTGGGCGTCCGACTGCTGCCTCGACAGCACCCGTGGGGCGTATATGCCCGTCACGATTGCACCGACGGCCATGACGGCCACCGACACGCCGAGCACGAGCGTTATGCCGCCGGCCTTCAACAGCACCGGAATGAGGAACACGGCTATCACCGCGCCCAGTTTTCCCGCCGATGCCGACATTCCCGAGCCGAGACCACGGTCCTCGACGGGGTAGATTTTCGGTGGCAGCACGTAGGTCGTCAGGTGGGGACCCATGTTGAGGAACAGTTCGAAAGCCATGAACGCGATGATGGAAATCCAGCGGTTAAGCCCGAAGTGGTAGGAAACCAGCAGCACGCCGAGTGACAGAGCGCTCAGCCAGAAGCCGACCGACTGCAATCGTGGTATGTAGGCCTTGCGCCGGAGCATAATGATGCCGAGGATAAATCCCGGCAGGATGACACAGCTGATGAAGAACGTGGTCTTTATCGACGCCGCCACGTGGGCTATTGCGCTCTCCCCTGCGGTCACATGCTCGATGCCGAGCGACATCACAAGTATGGGGAGGAACACGCCGATACCATACACCCCGAGTCCCTCACACGCCCAGGGCACGCCACTGAGCATGAGACGGGAGAAGTTCTTGCGCAGGAAGCTCCAGCCTGACTCCGTGTTGGTTGCTGCCGGGGTGCTCTTGACCTGGGGTTCTATCATTACGTCAGGTCCGAGAAATCTCCTGACACACTTCTCGGCCTCAGCTGTGCGCCCCTTCTGGAGCAGCCACAGCGGGCTTTCCCAGAACCGTATGCGGCACACGAGCATCACCGCCGCTATCGCCGCCACAATCCACATCAGCTTCGGCCACGCCTCAGCCGTGTCCCAACGCGTCACAAGCCACCAACACAGCCCGGCGACGACGATGTTGCCCAGCGCGCTTGCCGCCTTGGCGACACCTATCATCGTCGACCTCCACCGTATGGGCAGCAGTTCGGAGATATATCCCGAGTCGAGGCTGTATTCGCCGCCAATGCCTATGCCTATGACAAACAGCGCGACTACGAGCACCGGCACGGATGTCGTCAGGGCCGCCACTACCGACGCGGCGAGTATAAGTGCAGGGCACAGCCGGAAGAAGAGCAGGTAGCCGTAGCGGTCAATCAGACGTCCGATGACCGACGCCCCTATCATTATGCCGATGAGATCGGCGCTCCCGATAAGTCCCTGCATCGCCGAGCCGAGCTGAGGGCGCGACAGGATGTTGAGCATCGGGATGATGATGCCTGCGAGCGTGGCGACCCCTGTCCCTATAAGCTGCCCGAGGGAGGCCACAAATGTTATCCATATGTGACGTCCCTCCAGCGGCATTGTGCCCAGATCCATTGTCCGCGATGATGCCATGGCTGTCTACTTTTTAGCGGGTTGTGGTTTTGGCGGGAGCGGGCGGAAGAATTTGTAGTCGGGGAGCAGGAATATCCATGTTGCAAGACAGAAGGGGCCGGTCAGCGTCGGAAGCCCCATCGGCGAGAAGAACGCGTTGGTCGCGCCTTGCACGAAGACCGTCGCCACAATGCCTATAAGCGTCCATACGCTCGCTTTCCAGCTATTGTTGCAGAATGTCGCGCCGAGGGCTATGCCTGTCAGCACGGCCGAGAAGCCGTAGAGGCCGTTGGCGATATCCTCGCCCGGACCTTTCCACATGATGACCGTCGCCAGGGCCACTGCCGATGCCACCGCGGCCCATACCGCCGCCCTCCAGTTGCTCACGGCAAGGGCGACGAGGAAGAATATGCCCGTGACCCAGCTGTTGATGAGGAACACCTGCGATATCCCCTTGAGCCAATAGACCACAAGGCCGCCGAATGTCATGTCGAGAGCCTCGCTGCCGCCGAGAGCAAATTCGGGTGTCCCCATGTTGACGGGGGGCATACCGTGAAACAGGCGCGCGGCGAGCAGGAATACCCATGTCGAGAGCACAAACGGGAAAGTCAGCGAGCTGATTTTCCACCGCGACAGGATGTTGTCCATCCCGGTGCGTACCCATGTCGTCATGGCCGAGCAGAGTATCAGCGCGAGCCACATCCACAGGGTGTTGCCGAGGAACGTCGGGAACGCGCACCCGACAAGCACGCCATTGAATCCCCAAAGCCCCTGTGCGCCTCGCACGTCGGGCAGGTGGAGTATGTAGCCTGTGAGGGTCGATGCGAGCACGCCCACGAGCGCGCCCCACGCGACAATGCCTATCCCCTCCTCGTAGGCACCCCAGAAGATGCCTATGAGGAAGATAAAACCTGTCAGCACGTTGTCCTGGAACATCACCTGGCCTATGCCGCGGCCGAGAGTCGCGGGAAACCGCCTTAACGATTCGATTGTGTAGCTGTTGGCACTCATATCTTTATCTCCTTTCTCGTTTTATGAAAATTACCTCCACGGGAACTCCTCGGGTATCGGATGCCCCTTGACGGCCATCCTCACCTTGGAGCAGAAATCACGTATTATCTTCTTCACCGGCCCGGTCTCCATCCCGACGACCTTGAACAGCAGCCCGGCGTCGTTGGGCAGGTGGGTGATGCCGCATGCAACGCGCCGATCACGGTCGATAAAGGCGTCGGTTTGTGCATATATCTCGGTCGCTTTCTCGGGCGGGGTCATCACGATGACATTGGCATACACGTCATATCCCGCCATGATGCCGAGCTGGCGGGGAGACACATTGCCCGGCTCGATGACATACTTCTCGGTGAAGAGCGGCGTGCCGTCGGGACGCTTGCCACGGCAGCACACCGACAGGATGTCGTAGTCGTAAAGTTCCCCCTCCTTGTAGTACTTGCGACCCGCCATGAATATCTCCGAGTAGCAGAGCGTCGCCGTGGGGTCGACTACGATGTCGGTATCGGAGATGAATCGCGCGTGGCGGCAGGGTATCATCGGCTCGGGAAGGTACTCCAGGTAGGAGTCGGCCTCAAGCGTGATATTCTGCTTCAGCCCGCAGTAGTTCTCGTGCATCTCGGCAATTTTTGTCCCGGCTCCCGTGGAGACGAAGGCAAAGCTGCCGGGGCGCATATTGAAATCCTGCTGGTAGCGGTCGCCCTCCATATACTGCGCGCCCGAGCAGAGAATGTAGACGCAGGGCATCTCGGGCATCTCCTCGTCAAAGTACAGTTCCTGCTGCACGACGATGGGCACGCGGCGTTCAAGGTCGCGCATTATGCACTTGCCGCGCGGGTCTATCTCAAAGCCCATGCGCAGGTAGCCGTGCTTGCCAGGGGCGCCGACATACATGGCGCGTGGCTCCGTCAGGAACGGTTGCATCTCCACGGCGTGGGAGAAGTCGACCTCGGGCACCGAGGATGTAGGCTGGTGGAATTGGTAGTCAAATGGCATAGTCGGGCGTGCTTTACGTTGGGTATATGGGGTTGATTATTTCGCGCCTGTCTTGTCAAACAGGGCCATCTTGAAGATGAGGTCGATAAGCTCCTCGATACCCTCGCCAGTCATGCAGTTGGTGAACACGAATGGCTTGCCGGGGCGCATCAGCTTGGAGTCGTGGTCCATCACCTCAAGGCTGGCGTGGACGTAGGGGGCCAGGTCGGTCTTGTTGATGACAAGGATGTCGCTCTGCGATATGCCCGGGCCGTCCTTGCGTGGTATCTTGTCGCCCGCCGCCACGTCGATGACGTAGATGAAGAAGTCGACAAGCGCCGGCGAGAAAGTGAGCGTCAGGTTATCGCCACCCGACTCGATGAGCACGATGTCGGTGTCGGGAAACTTTGCCTCCATCTCCTCGACGGCGGCGATGTTCATCGACGGGTCCTCGCGCACTGCCGTGTGGGGGCACGCGCCGGTCTCTACGCCGATTATCTTGTCCTCGAGCAGGATGCCCTTGAGCGTCTTGCGCACATGCTTGGCGTCCTCGGTCGTCACTATGTCGTTGGTTATGATGAGCACCTTCTGCCCGAGCTCGAGCAGGCGGGGTGTTATGGCTTCGATAAGGGCGGTCTTTCCCGAGCCTACGGGGCCGCCGATTCCTATTCTACAGGTGTTGCTCATTGTCTGTGATAGTTGAAAAGTAGTTGGGTGGTGGTTAGTTCATGAACATCCTCATGTTGCCCTTCTCGTGTAGCGAGGCGAGGATGTCGAGTTGGGGATAGAAAGCGCGCATGTCATCAAGGCCGAGCTGCGACACCTCGTCATAGAGCCGGGCGACACGCCCCGACATCTCGTAGAGTATCTCCTGGGTGTCGTAGTGGGAGACGCGTACACACCGCAGTGCCGCGCTCAGCACCATGTTGACAACGCCATATTGGTGGGAGCAGAACAGCTCCTCCTCCGTGGCCCCGGCAGCTGCAAATACGATTCCTTGAGCCACCGGGTATGTGCCCGGAGTAGCCTCGGCATTGATGTCGTCGAGCCAGCGGGCTATCGTTGTGTCCTCGGGGAGCAGCCGTCGGCCAAGCTCGGCGAGTTTCTTGCCCATGCGCTGGAGCATCAGGCGCGCCTCGGCGTTCATCTTGCAGCGCAGCAGCGTCGCGTCGGCCTGCACGATGCCGTCATAGTCGCCACGTGCATAGGCACGGAAAGCATGGAGCGCGGCGATGCCGTCGGTGAATGCCGCCTGCTCGGCCTGGCTCAGTGAAAATTCCCTGAGTGTCGGCGCGTCATGGACGATATGCTCGAATGAGGCGGTCTCCAGTCCGTTGGAGAACGAGAATGTCCCGACCGGGAACGTCGAGTCGGTAAATTGCATCAGGCGTGTCAGCACGCACATCTGTCGGTCTCTGTCTTTCTCTCCCATGGGTGGCTTTTTTTGATGGGTTAATGCACTATATGGGCATGGGCGTGCTCGTGGCTCTCATGACCGGCGCCGCCAAACAGGCGGCGTATCTCGTGGGGGGCGAGGTAGGGTATCACCTCCATCCCCTCCTGGAACTCGTAGGATATTCCCTCGATATGGTGGGTCTCCATGACCGACAGCATCACTTTCTTGTCGACAGTCAGCGGCACGTAGACTTTTGTGCCCTTGACGACAGCGGGCCAATGCTGGTTGCCGATGGCGTGGCCCAGCTCAAGCGATATGTGTATGATGGTGTCGGGGTCCTTGTCGGCGATTGCCTCCATGTCGATGACGAGCACGGGGCTGAGCTGTAGTTTGAGCACGACAGCCGTGTTGGCCTCGGGGTCATAGGCTATGATGTCGCCGTCGGCCACCTGTGTGCGGCGGGCCAGTGCCACGGGATACTCCTTTCCGCTCACGCCCTTGGCGAGAAAGCGGCTCTTTTGGGCCGTCCATTGGTCAAGGAACACGTAGTCCACGTCGGCATGTTCGAGTTTGTGTTGCCACTCGTGGTCATGGTTGGCATTGCCAAGTACTTCAGTGAAAATCTCCATTATAGGTCGAAAATAGATGGTTGAAACGTTACGGTAATTAATATGTGTATGACGACAAAGTAGGGTCGCGACCTGTCGCGACCGCGAATAGGCTTGGTGTCAATATTCCATCCGTGCGGTCGCGACAGGTCGCGACCCTACTTTGTCGTCATATCCGGTGACGTAATATCAGCTGAACCAATACAGCTGGGCCAGTGGCAGCGACTTTGCCGGCGGCACGTAGGCGAGCTGTCCGTTGACGGTCACGTAGAATGTCTCGGGGTCAATCTCGATGCGAGGTGTAGCGGTGTTGCGCAACATGTCAGCCTTGGTGATCTGGCGCACGCCGTGCACTGGGTAAAGCTCGCTCTTCAGGCCATATTTCTCCTTGATGCCCCTGTCGTATCCCGCGCGGCTCACAAACGACAGGCGCGTCTTGGCGAGTGCGCCGCCCCAGTCGCCGTACATCGGGCGCATTATCTTGGGCTGCGGGGTCGTCAGCGATGCGTTGGGGTCGCCCATGTTGGCCCAGTTGATAAGGCCGCCCTTTATGACCATCTGCGGTTTGGTGCCGAAGAACGCCGGCTCCCACAGCACGAGGTCGGCCATCTTGCCTTTCTCTATCGAGCCGAGCACGTCGGCGATGCCGTAGCATATGGCGGGGTTGATGGTTATCTTGGCGAGGTAGCGGAGCACGCGGAAGTTATCGTTGTTGGGGGAGTCCTCGGGGAGCTTGCCACGGGCCGACTTCATGTAGGACGCCATCTGGAATGTGCGCATGAACGACTCGCCAACGCGGCCCATCGCCTGTGAGTCGGACGACACCATCGACAGCACGCCCATGTCGTGGAGGATATTCTCGGCACTCTGTGTCTCGGGGCGCACGCGGCTCTCGGCAAACGCCACATCCGACGGGATGTTGGGGTTGAGGTTGTGGCATACCATAATCATGTCAAATAACTCGGCCTGCGAGTTGATGCCGAATGGCAGCGTCGGGTTGGTCGACGAGGGGAGCACGTTCATCAGCGACGCCACCTTCAGCAGGTCGGGGGCATGGCCGCCGCCCGCGCCTTCGGTATGGTAGGAGTGGATGGTGCGGCCGTCTATTGCGGCGATGGTGTCCTCTACATAGCCCGACTCGTTGAGCGTGTCGGCATGGAGCGCGGCCTGCACATCAAAGTCATCGCAGACGCTCATGCAGGTGCGTATTGCGCCGGGTGTGGTGCCCCAGTCCTCGTGGAGCTTAAAACCGCATGCTCCCGCATACATCTCGTCTTCGAGGTTCTCGCGGCACGCGCTGTTGCCCTTGCCGAGGAATCCCACGTTGATAGGCAGTCCGTCAGCGGCCTGGAGCATACGCTCAAGGTTCCACGGGCCTGAGGTGATGGTGGTCCCGTTGGTGCCGTCGGTCGGGCCTATACCGCCGCCGATGAGGGTGGCGATGCCGTTTGACAGGCAGTTGAACGCCTGCTGCGGGTCGCACATGTGCACGTGCCCGTCGATGCCGGCGGCTGTCAGTATCAGGTGTTCGCCCGATATGGCGTCGGTCGACGGACCGGTCACGAGATCGGGGCTTACCCCCTCCATGATGTTGGGGTTGCCGGCCTTGCCCACGCCGGCTATCTTGCCGTCCTTGATGCCCACGTCGGCCTTCACTACGCCGAGTACGGGGTCAAGGATGGTGACGTTGGTGATCACAAGGTCGAGGCTGCCTGCGCCCGAGGTGCACTCGTTGGCCAGTCCCATGCCGTCGCGCAGGGTCTTGCCGCCGCCGTACACTACCTCGTCGCCGTAGACACGCAGGTCTTTCTCGATTTCAACATACAGGTCTGTGTTGCCCAGACGTATCTTATCGCCCACTGTGGGACCGAAAAGCATACTGTTTTCTTTTCGTGATATTGTTGCCATGAGTGTCAGTCTTTGGTTTGGTTTTGTGTATATTCTGCGTCGGCCTCGTCCTCGCTGACGCTCTTGTAACCGTATTCCTTTATGCGGCGGAATGCCTCGATACGCTTTGGGAAGTAGCTCGGGGTATCCTCGGTGCCGGTGTAGCCGTTGGCAAGATCGTCAAACCCGATGACCCTGCGTTTGCCGGCATAGGCCACTATCTCGACCTCCTTCTCGTCGCCCGGCTCAAATCGGATAGCCGTGGTGGCGGGAATGTTGAGGTGGAAGCCGAATGCCTGCGGGCGGTCAAACTCCAGGTAGCGGTTGGCCTCGAAAAAATGGTAGTGCGAGCCTACCTGAATGGGGCGGTCGCCCGTATTATGCACTTTAATCTTGCGCACCGTGCGGTTTACGTTATACTCTATCGGCGTGTCGGCCAGGATGACGCCGCCCACGGGAACATATTCGGCGGGAGTGAAGCCGGGGTCGGTCACCACGGGTGCCGTCGGCTGGGGAGTGCCGTTGTTTTTTGTCGTGTCCATGATAGTCTTTTGTTTTGGTTGTTACTTGATAGGTTGGTGTATGCTTATCAGGCGGCTGCCGTCGGTGAACACGGCCTCTACCTGAAGCAGGGTTATCATGTCGGCGACTCCCTCCATGACATCATCCTTGGTCAGCACGTTGGCGGCATCGTGCATGACCTCTTCCACTGTTTTTCCTTCACGCGCCATCTCCAATGCCGCGCTCGTGATGTAGGCGACTGCTTCGGGATAGTTCAGCTTCAGTCCCTTTTTCAGGCGGCGTTCAGCGATAAGCCCTACACAAAGCAGCGTCAGCTTGTCTTGCTCTTTCGGTGTAAAATGCATAATAGTTTGACTTTTGAGGTTAAAAAAATCGGCACGCGATTTCAACTATAACATTTCCCATTCTCCATTTGTTTCCCGCCGCCCCATGTTTTAATTATACAGTGTTGTAACCGCAAAGGTCTATTGCCAACATCTATCCGTGCAGCGACACCTCGTCGGTATGATCCGCTGGGGTGTCATAAAAAAGAGAGCCCGCTGTCCGGGTGGCGGATAGCGGGCTGAGAAGGTATAAAGATTCTTGAGGTGTGACTTTTTAATAACGTCAGCAAAATGCCTTCTCTTGCTATTAATAACGCCGCCGGGCCGCGATTGTTCCCGGCACGGCGAAAAAAGTCACCGGAGGATTTCCTCAATGCGGTCGGCATCGGTGATGGGGCGCAGGGGGCGGCACGGGCTACCGACGGCAAGCGTGCGTGGCGGAATATCGCGGGTGACGGTGCTCCCCGCGCCGATGACCGCGCCGTCGCCGATGGTGACTCCGGGCAGGATGGTGCAGTGACCGCCTATCCATACTCCGTTGCCGATGGTTACGGGCAGGGCTCGCATCACCCCCTCGTTGCGCTGCTCTTCGTCGAGGGCATGGGTGATGGTGTAGATGCCGCAGTCAGGCCCGATGAAGACGTGGTCGCCGATGGTGACCAGTGCCTCGTCGAGGATGGTGAGGTTGAAGTTGCCGACAAACCCCTTGCCGACATGGATGTTAAACCCGAAGTCGCATCGGAACGGCGAGTGGATGACCCATCCCTTGCCGAGCGAGCCGAGCAGTCCCTCTACAATCTCACGCCGCTCCTCCACTGCCGACGGCGGCAGCGAGTTGAACCTGAAACAGCTCTCCTCGGCCTCGCGCAGCCTCTTCCCGTAGTCGCCGTGAAACCCGTCGAGCCACCGGCCCTCCCTCAGTATCTCAAATCTGTCCATACCGCAAAGATAACGATTTTTTCATGTGGGGACGCGGCGTGCCGCGTGGAATTTGCAATGATACACGATATTCCACGCGGCACGCCGCGTTCCCACTAATTGTCACACGTCGCCTGTGCTGTTCCCCTGGCCGGGGTCGGTGGGGGTGCCGGAGGCGGGCAGGTCCTTGAGGGTGCCGAATATGCCGGCGAGGTGCTTCTGGCGGAAGTGCTCCAGAAGTTCCCAGAAGTTGGGGACGAAGAGGGTGCCGACTACGGCGTTGATGAACATGCCGAAGACTACCGCCGTGCCGAGGGCGACACGGCTTTCCGCGCCCGCGCCCGTGGCAAACAGCATCGGCATGACGCCAAACACGAAGGCCATGGCGGTCATCATGATGGGGCGGAAGCGTATGCGCCCCGCGTCGAGCGCGGCCTGCCGCACGGGCAGCCCCGACTTGCGGAAGTCGATGGCGTACTCGACGATGAGGATGGCGTTCTTGGCCGACAGTCCGAGCAACAGGATGATGCCTATCTGGGTGTAGATGCTGATGCTCTGCCCCATGAAGATACAGCCTATCATCGTGCCGAGGATAGCGGTCGGCATACTGATGACGACCGCTACGGGGTCGGTCCAGCTTTCATACTGGGCGGCAAGCACGAGTATCGTGATGAGCACGGCAAAGAGCAGCACGACTGTAACTGTTGTGCCGGCCTGTGTCTCTTGATAGGCCTCGCCCGTCCATGCGTAGGAATAGTTGGTGCCGAGGGTTTTGTCGACAATCTCCTCCATCGCCTTGATGCCGCTGCTGGAGCTTGTGCCCTTGGCGGGTGTCGCGGTGAGCGCGGCGGTGGAGTACATGTTGTAGCGTCCCTCCGACGACTGTCCGAAAGTTTCCACGACCTTGGTGAACGAGGAGAATGGCACCATGTCGCCCGAGGCGTTGCGCACGCTCAGGTTGGCGATGTCGTTGATGTTGCCACGTGCCATGGCGTCCGCCTTGATGTTGACCTGATAGACGCGGCCAAACTCCACGAAGTCGTTCACGTAGCTGCCACCCATGTAGGAGGATAGTGTGGAGAACACCGAGGAGAGTGTGATGCCTTGCAGCTCCACCTTGTCGCGGTCGATGTCGAGGCGGTACTGTGGCACCTCCCCCTCATAGAGCGATGTCACCGAGGCGATGCGCTTGTCCTTGGCTGCCTCCTCCCTGATGGCGGCGACAGCCTTCTGCATCTCGGCCGCGCCGAGGTTGTTGATGTCGAGCAGCTGCATCTCCAGACCCGACGACATGCCGAGTCCCGGGATGGCGGGCGGGTTGACGGCAAAGATGATGGCATCCTGTATGCCGGCGCCTATCTCGCCGATACGCGCGATTATCTCGTTGACCCCCTTGCTCTTGGCCTTGCGGTCGGCCCACGGCTCGAGGACGATAAACATTGACCCGAGGTTGCTCCCGGCCCCTCCCGCCATGAACGAGAAGCCCGATATGGAGATGACATCCTTCACGCCGGGGATGGCGAGTATCTCTGACTCGACCTGCTCGGCGGTCTTCTGCGTGCGCTCAAGCGACGCCCCGGTCGGTAGTTGGATTGACGCGATACAGTAGCCCATATCTTCGGGGGGCACATAGGAGGTGGGCCACTTGGTGAAGCCCCAGAAGGCGACGCCCGTCAGCAGCAGGTAGAGCAGGATGGAGAATTGCGGGTGCTTCAGGAAACGCCCCACGATAGCCATGTAGACGTTGAGGATCTTGCCGTAGCCCTTGTTGAACCAGCGGTAGATGAAGAAGTCGGACTGCTTGCGCGGCTTGAGGAACAGCGAGCACATCGCCGGGGTGAACGTAAGGGCGTTGAATCCCGAGAACGCGGTCGATACGGCGATGGTGAGGGCAAACTGCTTGTACAGCTCGCCCGTGATGCCGCTGATGAACGCCGTGGGAATGAACACCGACAGCAGCACGAGCACCTCGCCGATGACCGGGCCTTGCAGCTCCTCCATCGCTTTCTCGGCCGCCTGCTTGCGGTTGAGCTTTCCCTCGTCGACCAGTCGCGCACAGTCCTCCACCACCACTATGGCGTCATCCACCACTATCGCTATCGCAAGGACAAGGCCGAAGAGGGTAAGGGTGTTGAGCGTGAACCCGAGTAACTTCATCACTGCGAATGTAGCGATGAGTGACACGGGAATGGTGAGCATCGGGATGATGACCGTGCGCCAGTTTTGCAGGAACAGGAGTATCACTATCATCACGATGATGATGGTCTCGATGAATGTCACCACGACCTCGTCGATTGAGGCGCTGACGACATCGGTCGTGTCGAGGATGACGCGGTATTTCACGCCCGGCGGGAAGTAGCGTTCAAGCTCGGCGAGCTTTTTCTCCACCTCCTTTGCCACCGACAGCGCGTTGGCTCCGGGGGTCTGGTATACGCCAAGCAGTCCGGCCTGCTGGCCCGATACGCGTGCGATGGCCGAGTAGCTGTTGCTCCCGAGGTCTATCTTGGCGATGTCGCGCAGCCTCAGCAGGCTGCCGTCGGGGTTGGTCTTGACGATGATGTCGCCAAACTGTGTCGATGAGGTCAACCGTCCCTTGGATGTGAGGGTAAACTGGAACGCCTCGCCCGACGATTGCGGTGGCTCTCCGACGCTGCCGGCTGACACCTCCATATTCTGTGACTGTATGGCGGCCATGACATCGGCGGGGGTGACGCCGCGCACCTGCATCACGGCAGGGTCGAGCCACACCCTCATGCTGTACTCGCCCGCGCCAAAGGCACTTACCGAGCCTACGCCGGGGAGTCGCGACAGCTCGTCGACAATGTTAAGCTGGGCGTAGTTGGTCAGGTACAGGGCGTCATATCGTGCCGGGTCGTCGCTCTCAAGGGCTATGAACAGCACGATGTCGGTCGAGCGTGACGACACGGAGACTCCCTGCTGCTTGACACTCGCGGGGAGAGTCGGCTCGGCGAGCGAGACGCGGTTCTGCACCTTGACGGTCGCCATGTCGAGGTCGGTGCCGGTCTCGAATGTCACCGTGAGGCTGTAGCTTCCGTCACTGCCCGAATTGCTGCTCATGTACATCATCCCCTCGATGCCGTTGACCTGCTCCTCGATGGGGACGCCGACGGTTTTTGCCACCGTCTCGGCATCGGCGCCGGGATAGGTGGCCGACACCTGCACGGTGGGTGGCGTGATGTCGGGATACTGTGCCACGGGCAGCGTCGGCAGTGTGATAAGCCCGATGATGACCATGAGGATGGCTATCACGGTCGCGAATATGGGGCGGTCTATGAAAAATCTTGACAACATTCTCGTGTATCTTTAACGTGTGGCAAAAAATGGTTGTGGCGGTGAATGGGTCGTCGGTCACTTGGTGGGCACGGGTTTCACCTCCATGCCGTTTCTCACCTTGAGCAGGGCCTTGGTGACATACCGTGACTGTGGCGTCAGGCCCTCGGTGACGACGCGCATCGAGTCGCGGAACAGCTCCCCAATCTTTATCGGAGTGTAGACGACCTTGTCGGAGTCGTTGACCGTGTAGACATATTTGCCGAGCTGGTCGGTGCCGATGGAGGCGTCCTTGACAAGAATGGCTTTGGGATTCTCACCGTAAGGCAGCTCGATGGTCACATACATGCCGGCACGCAGTTCCCCGTAGGGATTCTCCACCACGGCACGGGTCTTCATCGCGCCTGTGCCCTTGTCAATCTCGGGCGACATATAGTTGAGGTCGCCGGTGTATTTGTGGGGTAATGTCTCGGAGAAAGTTATGGGGATACGCGAGAAGTCGATACCCTCCTGGTTCTTTCCACGGTTGGCTACCATCTTAAGGTACTGGTTGTCCTCGATAAAGAAGAATGCGAGCATCTGGCTGTCGTCGTAGATGGTGGCGAGTTTGACAGGCGCGCCCGCGCCGCTCAGGTATGCGCCCGGGTCGGGTGTCGAGCTTGACACGTGTCCCGCGAACGGGGCGCGGACGGTGCAGTAGCCGAGAGTGGTCAGGGCGGTCTCAAGGGCGGCCTGGGCGTTCTTGATGTCGGCCTGGCCCTGCTTCATGGCACTCTCTGCCTGCACCACCTCCATCTGTGACACGGCGTCGGAGAGCAACGCTTTCTTGACCGCCTCATAGTGGTTGGTGTTGTAGACGTTGGCGCTGCGTGCGCTTTCAAGTCTGGCGCGTGCCTGCTCCACGGCGTCGCGATATTGGGTGTCCTCGATGCGGAACAGCACCTGCCCGGCGTTCACGAAGTCGCCGGCCTTGTATTCCTGTGACTTCAGGTAGCCGTTGACCCGGGCCACGAGGTCGACCGTCGACTTGGCCTGCAGGTAGCCGGGATAGCTCTTGTGCATCATCACGGAGTCAATCTCGACCTGCGCCACGTCGACGGGCATCGGCCCTTCCTGTGTGGATTTGTCCTTGTGGGAACAGCCTGTGGCGAGCGTTGCCCCCAGCAGGCATATGGCGATATGCAGTGATGTTGGTTTCATTGTATGTGGTTTGTGGAGTGAGACATCAGTTTGGGGTTGAGGCTGTCCAGCCGCCGCCAAGCGACTGGTAGAGGGCGACAAGGGCTGTGGCGGCCTGCGCGCGTGCCGTGACGAGCGACAGGGTGTTCTCAAGGAGCGACATCTGGGCGTCCACGACGTTGGAGAATGCCGTCAGTCCCTGCTTGTAGAGGTCAACCGAGAGTTCGAGCGACTTTGCGCTCTGCTGGATGACGATATTGGTGGCATCTATCTTCTGCAATGAGAACCGGTAGGCCGACATGGCGTTGCCGACCTCCTGCACCGCGGTTATGACCGTCAGGTTGTAGTTGTCGATACCCGCGAGCATCTGCTCCTTGGCCGAGGCAACGGCATATTTGCGCGACAGGCCGCTGAACACCGTCCATGACAGTGTGGGGGCTATCGAGTAGGTCAGTGAGTTGTTGGCGAACAGGTCGCCGGCGCGGTGGGCCGACGTGCCGAGCGAGCCGTTGAGCGACAGGGTGGGGAGGAAATCTTTCTTTGCCACGCCGAGTTCGGCCGCATATGAGGCGAGCTGCCACTCGGCCTCCACAATGTCGGGTCGGCGTCGCAACAGTTCCATCGGGATGCCGACCGCCGGTATCTGCCGGTAGTCGGGTATCGGTCCGGCAGGCATCAGCCGTGGTGCGATAGCATCGGGATATACCCCGAGGAGCACGGCGAGGCCCGATATGGAGCTGTTGATGGCGTTTTCAAGCGACGGGATGGCGGCGAGGGTGGAGTAGTAGACGGTCCGCGCCTGCGACACGTCGAGCATCGAGGCGAGGCCCGCCTCATGGCGTGCCTCGGTGATTTTCATCACCTTCTCCTGTGATGCGAGATGCTCGCGCGACACGGCCAGCTCCCCCTGATACATCCTCAGCTCGATATATGCCTTAGCGATGTTGGCGGCGACCGACACCATCGCCCCGTCGCGCTCGGCACGCGATGCGTTCCACAGGGCTTTCTTTGATTTTGCCGCTGTGGTGATTTTGCCGAACACGTCAATCTCCCAGCTCATCGAGAGTCCGAGCGAGAAATAGTCGACAGTCTCGGCGGGGCGGGAATAGGCTGTCGTCGCGCCCGAAGTGCGCGCTTTCTGCCATCCTGCCGAAAGCCCTATGTTGGGGAAATACTGTGAGCGCGTCATCAGCAGCGTGTTGCGTGCTATCTCGATGCGCCGTCCAGCCATCAGCAGGTTGTAGTTGTTGGCCTCGCCAGCCACGATGAGGGAGTCGAGCAGCGGGTCGTTGAAACTGCGCCACCAGCCATCTTCCGACGGCGGGGCGGGACTGAAATTCTCCACATAGGTCCATCGTTCGGGAAGCGAGTCGTTGAGATAGCGTCCCTCGGGAGCATACGCCGTGGGGACAGCCTTGTCATCGGCCATCGTCGCGAGCACACCCGCTGCGACATAGATAAACAGTTGAAACAAACGATTGTAACGCATACTAAACCCTGCGCTTGATATGGCGCATCTTCAGATATAACCCACCCCCGCTCCCATACGTTCACAACGTTGCACTAAATTTTAGATAATTTCACCAATTGACTCTGTTGCCCCATCAAAAAGTTACGCTCTCGCCTCGCGGCGGGAGCGTAATCCGGGATATTATTAATTGTAAACCTTATTTGCCATTGGGCATATTCGCGACCTTACTTCAACCATATGCGGTAGCCGTAGGCGGGGAGAGTGACGGCCACGGGCATTGCCGACGCGTCGCCTGAGAGCATGTCGGTCATGGTCTCGCCGGCGTAGGTGATGGGCACTTTGGCCTCTATATCGGACGAGGTGGTGTTGACCATCACGAGGAGGGTGTTCTCGCCTGATATACGGGCGAAAGTTGCCACGCGGCCATTCTCAAACCCGCGCAACTCACCGCCGCGCACGGCGGCACTCTCACGGTAGGCCTTGTCGATTGCACGGTAGGCTGCGGCGTGTGTGCCGGGCCACGACAGGGGATTGTAGTTGAAGAATGACATCGTGCCGGGATAGCTTGTCTCCTGCGAGGAGTAGATCATCGGCACGCCGTCCATCATCGCGGCCACGACATATGCGGCGATAGTGGCTTCCTCACCGCCGTAGAGCGTAGTGAGGGAGCTTTCGGCAGCCGTGTCATGGTTGACGGCATAGCGCAACACCTGCTTTCCCTCGGGGAGCTTGGCAGTCTCCTTGGCACTTTCCGTCACGAGAGCCGTGCCGGTGATTTTGCCGGCAAAGAGATCCTTGAGCTTTGAGGCGAATGCCCATCCGTAGAACATGTCGAAGCCGTCGTTGAAAAACTCCGGGTCGGAGGTCTCGGCGAGCATCAGCAGGTCGGGATTAATCCCGCGCAAAGCAGTGATTGCGGCAGTCCAGAAGTCGTGGGGCACACCGTCGGCGTGGTCGCAGCGGAATCCGTCTATGCTCCCCTCGGTGACCCAATATTTCATGGCGTCAATCATTGCGGCGCGCATATCGGCGTTGTCGTAGTTGAGGTCGGCCACGTCATCCCAGCCCATACCCTCGGGGGAGATGATATTGCCGTTGGAGTCGTGGGTGTACCAGTCGGGATGGGCGGTAATCCATGCGTTGTCCCATGAGGTGTGGTTGGCAATCCAGTCGAGAATCACACGCATCCCCTTGGCATGGGCTGCGTCGACGAGAGCCTTGAAGTCGGCCATCGTGCCGTACTTGGGGTTGACCCCCTTGAAGTCGCGTACACAGTAGGGGGAGCCGACGGCATCCTTCTCGCCGGGGGTGTTGACGGGCATCACCCACAGCACGGTAGTGCCGAGAGCCTTGATGTCGTCAAGACGTGCCGTCAGCGCGGCAAGGCAGTTGTCGTTGGCATACAGGCGCGGGTTGGCCTCATATATCACCATGTCGCTTGCGGGGGAAGTGGCGACAGGTATCTCGGGATTGGCGGGCATCTTGTCGTCATCGGAGCATCCTGCAAGGAGAATGCCCGCGAAGGTAACCGTCAGTATTGATTTAATGCTCAGTTTCATCGTCTTGAGATTTTGCGTTTAGTTGATTTTGATACAGGGGTCTCGGTGCAGCCGCTTGCGGTGAGGGTGAGGTAGTAGTCGCGGTCGAGTTTTACGCCGAAGTCGGCGAGCTGTGTGCCGTCACCGTTGTTGAAAATCAGGTTCTCGCCCTCGCCGTTGGCCTCAAATTCCCAATATTTCCACTCTTTGCCGCCGATAGTCTCAGTGCCTGAGGGTGCAGAGCCGGGCCATCCCCCGAAGAAGTCGTTCACGTCGCCCCATGCATACATATAGATGGCGCTCCAGCCCGTCTGGTCGTCGGCATAGATGCGGTAGGTGCTTGCCAATGGTCCCGGGTCGACCTCGGTGCATCCTGTGGCGGTGATGGAGAGGTAGTAGTCGCGGTCGGCCGTGATGGCGGGGCCGTCAAACTGGGCCGCGTCATTGTTGTTGAAAATGAGGTTGACACTCTCGCCGGTGCCTGTAAATGGAATCACCTTGTAGGTGACGCCGTTGATGGTCTTGGTGTCGGCCGATGTCGCGCCGGGCCATCCGCCGAACAGCTCGGCGTCGCCCCAGCAGTAGATGTAGAGCGCGTCCCATCCGGTCTTGTCCTCGACATAGAGGTTGTAGGACTTGCCCTCGGGCAGGGGGTCAGGCTCGACGTACGAGCCGCCGTTGTAGGTCGAGGGGTCCTCAATCTCCACCCACATCTTGTCGGTGCCTATGCTGTAGTAGAAATTACGTTCGAGCGTGAGGGTCGGGCCATCGGCCTGCGAGTTGTTGCCGTTGTTGTTGAAGATGAATGTCTGGGTGTGGCCCTCGTTGGCTGCGCCGAGGTCAAAGTAAATATACTTGACTCCGTTGATGGTCTCCTCGCCCATGGGGACAGAGCCGGGCCATGCGCCGAACTGTGCGGGGGCATCGTTCTCGTAGACATACATTGCCACTTCTTCCCAGCCGGTCAGGTTCTCGATGAAGATGGCGTATCCGTCATGCTCCACCGAGCCGCCGCCGGAGATTTCGTTCACGCCGTTGTCGGTTATCTCAAGGAAATAGTCGCGGTCGAGAGTGGCGTTGAAGTCCTTGAGCTGTGTGCCGGCGTTGTTGTTGAAGATGAGGTTGAGGTTAAGTCCCGCGTTGGCCTCGCCGGTGTCAAAGTAGCGGTAGGTCACGTTGTCGATGGCTATAGTGCCTGTCTCCTTGATGCCGGGCCATGCGCCGAAGGCTTCAGCATCGCCCCATGCGTACATATATAGGTCGCCAAGCGTCGAGTTGTCGAGCACATAGATGACGTGGCCGTCGTGGATTATCTCCTCGGGGTTGTCAAAGTAGGCTTTCCAGCGGGGCACGGTGATGTTGGTGCGCGTGCCGGGCGCGGGGTTCTCGTAGTGGATTGACTCGCCGTTCTTGACCGTGCGCTCCACGCCCTGGTTTTTGGAGACAAACCAGTATCCGTCGGCAAGGGTCTTCCCCTCGGCAAACGTGGCGGGGTCGAGGTAGATGCCATACTTGTAGTCGTAGCCCGACGCCTTTTCCAAACGCCAGCGCAGGTCTTTCACGGCCTCGGTCTCGCCGCCGTTGAACGGGCCGGCGATATACAGGTTGTCGCTTGTCGAGGTGGTCGAGGGGACTATCACCTCAAGGAGTATCTTGCCGGGGCGCAGCTCAAACTGCGGCAGCTCGCTGTCAAAGATTATCTCCTCCTTCTCGCAGCTGCACAGCATGGCCAGCATCGGCAACATGAGCAGCAGCATATATTGAAATCTCTTTTTCATCATTGTCTATACAAAATGGATGATTAATAATTGGGATTCTGCACGAGACCGGGGTTGACCATCAGGGCCGACTGCGGCAGCGGGAACCACTCGTACTTGCGGTCGCGCTTGGCGGGGAGGTTGTAGCCCGGCTCGGTGGCGCGGCCAAAGAACCACCACTGGCCCTGGGTGAACTTGTCGAAGCGGCGCAGGTCGGTGCGGCGTCGGCGTCCCTCGTTCAGGAACTCCTTGCCCCACTCGCTGAGCATCCAGTCGAGGTCGAAGGCCGAGAAGCCGGGTCCGGGGTTCTCGACCTCGGAGGCGTCGTCAAAGTAGCGTGAGCGCACGTCGTTGACGAGTGTCTTGGCGGATCCGGAGTTGCCGGCACGCAAGCGGCACTCGGCGAGGGTGTATTTCACCTCGGCGAGACGGAACTCCACCTCGGGTATATTCAGATAGCTCAAACCTGTGGCCTCGGGGAGCATTGCGTACTTGATGAGGCGCAATCCCGATGTGGTCTCGCCCCAGCGGGGTGACATGACGGTCTCAAGCTGGCGCCCGAGATTCTGGAACGTGCCCAACTGGTCTACGTAGACTATCTGCTGACCGTCGCGGTCGGCGTCGGCCAGGACCGGCGAGCCGTCGGTGTAGTTGGTCATCGGACCGATGAGGAACATCCCCACGGGCTTGCCCTCGGCCTCGTCATAACGGTAGCACTGCTTGCGCACGTCGCTGTCGCTGAAGCGGTCCCACACAGCCCCGAGCTTGTCGCCGTAGTCAAAGAGGAAACTGCGCGGCGAGTCGGTGCCGCCCGATGAGAGCACGTTGCCCGAGTTGTCCTTTGACGGCACAAGGCAGAAGCAGTTCCATCCGGCCATCGAGAAGGTCTGACCGATAAACTGGTCGTAGTTGTAAGGGAGGAATGGGGTGTTGCGGTTGTTGTTGTCGAGCAGGCCCTCCTGTTGGGCGAAAGCGAATACCACTTCGGGGCAGGTGAGGTTGCTGTTGGAGAATATGTCGCGCCAATCGGAGGCTATGGAGTAGGAACCGTAGTCACCGCGCAGTATCTCCTCGCAGAGGGTGGCGCACTCGGCGTAGCGGGCCTCCTTGATGAACACCTCGGCGTTGAGCAACAGACGCATCTTGAGCATGCGGTTCATGCCTTGGTTCATGCGTGTGCGGGAGTTGCCCGACCCGTCCTCCTTCATCAGCGCGGGACGGCTCTCGTCAAGCTCGGTCATGATGAAGTCGTATATCTTGCGGCATCCGGCGTCAAAGTTGGTGTCGGCCGAGCCGGGTATGTCGAGGGTCACGGAGGTGTTGAGCGGCAGTGCTCCTCCCCACAGCTCGAAGTTGTTGTAGTAGGCCCATGCACGCAGTGTGCGCACCTCGGCGATATACATCTCCTTGCTCTGCTCGGTCATGCGGAGGGTTGCGGGGTCGAGAGCTTCAAGGTCGGTGATGAGGGTGTTGCACAGTCCGATTGTGGTCCATGCGCCCTCCCATGCCTGGCGGATGATTTTTGACTCGGAGTTCCATGAGTGGGCTGAGAGGACAAATTTCTCGCCCTCGTCCCAACCCCATGCGCCGCCGTTCCATGTGCGCCATGCGACCTGGTCGGCGCTCAGCTCGTTAAGGTACCAGAAATATTCGAGGAAGCTGCGTGTGGCAGTCGAGTAGATTGCGGCGACAGCACCCTGCACGCTGCTCTCGTCCTGATAGTAGACCGAGGCGTCGATGCGGTCAAAGACCTTCTCATCGAGGTCGGTACATGCCGTGGCGGCATATCCGGCCACGCCTGCGGCGACGGCTATCAACCAGTTGTATATTGACTTTTTCATAACTGTTGTCTATGGTATGGTTTTATGGTTGTATCGTGGATTATTTGAATCGGAATGTCACGCCGAGAGTGAGCTGTGCCGCCGAGGGGTAGGCGCTCGACACGTCCACACCGGGTGTGATTCCCGTGGAGGGGACTATCGAGGGGTCGTTGCCCGAGTAGCTCGTGAGGGTGAACACGTTCTTGGCGGCGAGATAGACGCGTAGGCTCTCAAGCACCTTGCGGTTCTTGAACGGGATGTTGTAGCCGAGTGTCACATTCTCAAGCTTGAAATAGTCGCCGTTTTCAAGGAAGTAGGAGGAGATGATGCCGCCTCCGGTGTTAACGTCCTTGTCGTCGAGATAGGCGCTGCGGAGCACGTTGTCGGAGCCGCTGCCGGCGAGTCCCATGCCATACTTGCGCATGTTGAAAATCTTGAATCCGAAAGCTCCCTGGAACATGAGGCTGAGGTCAAACTGACGCCAGCGTACGGTGTTGTTCCATGTCAGGAAATGGGCGGGCGCGCCGTTTCCGATATATCGCTTGTCCTCGGCGTTGGCCTGTGCCGTGGGTATTTTCTCACCCTTAGCGTTGTAGACAAGCATATTCTTGTCGGCGTCAGTGCCGGCATATTCGTAGCCGTAGAACTGGCCAATCTTGCCGCCCTCCTGCACGCGGAAGAAGTATTCCGATGTGCCCACGCCGGGTTTCTGGTATAGGTCGAGGTAGGATGCCTGGTAGATGTCGTTGGACAGCTTGGTGAGCTTTGTGATGCCATAGGCGTAGTTGATGCCGGTGGTCCACTTGACGGGGGTGGAGGTGAATACGTCGCCTGTCATCGAGATCTCGACGCCGGTGTTGCGGGTGGTGCCGACGTTGACAAGGATGTCGGAGTAGACAAATGGCGGCTGCGGGGCGGTGTAGTTGTATAGCAGATCCTTGGAACGGCGGTCGAAGTACTCGACTGACCCGTAGAAGCGGTTCCACAACATGAAGTCTATGCCGTAGTTGGTGCTCGTGGACTTCTCCCATCCGAGCTTGGAGTTGGCGTTTGACGAGGGTGCATATCCGGTCACCCACGAGCCATTGATGAGGTAGTTGCCGTTGGAAGAATAGGTGGCGATTGACTTGTAGGCGTCAAAGTCGCTGCGACCCGTGACACCGTAGGAGAATCGTGGTTTGAGGCTCTGCACCACGTCGGAGTGGTCTTTCATGAAGGGCATATTGGCAATCTCCCATGCGATAGACACCGAGGGGAACGCGCCCCATTTGTGGTCCTTGCCAAACTTGGTCGAACCCTCGTAACGTATCGAGGCCGAAGCCATCACAAGGTTGCGCCAATTGTAGTTGACACGGCCAAAGAAACCGATGAGGGTAGACTCCGATTTGCCGGCATACATGTTGGCCTTGCCGTCAGACAGCCATGAACCGGCTCCGATACCGTGCCACAGGGCATTATCAAACGTGAAGTCGCGGTTTTCCTCAAACATCTGCTCCCAATTGGTGCGCTCGAATGTGTATCCGGCCATCACCTTCACGTCATGGTCGCCGTAGGAGAACATGTAGTTGCCGAGCCATTCGAGGCGGTTGGTCCACCACTTCTGGTACTGTATGGATGCACGCCCCTTGTAGCCGCCCCAGTAGGATTCGCCGGAAGTGGAGGGGGTGTAGTAGTCGCTCTTGAGGTCATTGTAATGGAACGAATAGGAGATGGTGGTGTTGACCGTGTGGCGGTCGTTGTGCCAGATGTTGTATTTGGCGTCGGCGGTGCCGAGGATGTAGGTGCGGTTGCCCTGGCTTGTGTTGAGCTTGAGCTCCGACACGGGATTCTTGGCATCGGTGGGCGATGTTGGCTGATAGAAAGAGCCGTCCTCGTTGTAGATGGGCATCGTGGGGTTCATGCCGAGGGCTGTGTCAAACATGCCCGAGTTGCCCCAGTCCTCTTTGACCTTGCGGGCGTTGAGGGTCATCGTCAGCTGCAGGTGCTTGTCGAGGACGAGCTGCTGCACGGCCGCACGGCCGCCGAACTCCTCGCGTGCGCTCACAATGTCGAGGCCCGTGGCGCGCTTGTAGTTGATCGACGCGCTGTAGTAGCCGTTGGGGGTGTTGCCGTCGATTGAGAGGTATTGGTTGGTGTCGTAGGAGAAGTCGCGCATCAGCTCGTCGTACCAGTCGGTCGATGCGCCGTAGTCGTTGCCACGGCGGGAGCGGCGCCACTCGTCGGCGTCGAGTACCTCGGGACGGTCTTTGTGGAGGTTTACGGCAAAGTAACTGTCGTAGGTGATGATGGGCTTGCCCGGCTCGCCCTGGCCTTTCTTGGTAGTCACGAGGATGACGCCGTTGGCGCCGCGTGTGCCGTAGATGGCCGCCGAGGCGGCGTCCTTAAGGACGGTCATCGACTCTATATCCTGCGGGGCGAGAGTGCGTATGTCGCCTCCCGCCACGCCGTCGATCACCACGAGGGGGCCGTTGGAGGCCGAGATGGAGGTCGCGCCACGCACCTGCAGGTCAGACGAGCCGTTGGGGTCGGCGGGGGAGGTGGTCGACACGTTGAGGCCCGCTACCTGGCCCGAGAGCATCTCCATAGCGTTGTTCATGCCGCCAAGCTGGAACTTATCCTTGTCTACCTGCACGATGGAGCTTGACAGTTCCTTTTTGCTCAAGGAGCCGTAGCCTACCACTACAACCTCGTCGAGCACCTGGTTGTTCTCGTCGAGGGTGACGTCGATTGTGTGTCGGCTGTCGACCTTGACTTCGCGGGTGTTGTACCCTACATATGAAAATACTATGGTAGCGTCTTGCCGGGCCTGGAGTGTGTATTGGCCGTCGATGTCGGTCGATACTCCCTGGGATGTGCCCTTGACTATGACGCTTGCGCCGATGAGCGGCTCGCCTGTGGCGTCTGTCACCGTACCCTTCACCTCCCACGTCTGGGCTGAGGCCGCTGTGGCGATGAAGAGTGCCGCAATGAAAAGCAGGTGT
>LUJN01000022.1:0-241 GCA_001689445.1 Bacteroidales bacterium M3
TACCAGGGCGGTCACAACTACTGGAAAGACCTTCGCGAAGAAGTGGAGCGCGTAGCCAACGAACGTAAGTCTCGCGGTGAGAAGTGGGGCACTCTCGGCTATATGGTAGGCGAGGACTGGACTGGAGCCGGCTCCATCACTGTCACCCAGCAGGACGGTCTTAAGAGCGTCATGGACTTTGATGGCAAAGACAATATGGTGAATCTTGGATCCGGTGTTGGCTCGATAGGCTGGTACCTTT
>LUJN01000022.1:376-1975 GCA_001689445.1 Bacteroidales bacterium M3
ATCTCAGGTTTCAACCAGAACGAGCAGAAGGTACACGACTACACTGCCAAGTACTTCAAGGCTCGTGCTGCCAACCCGGCTCTCTGGCGCGGTACTGTAAGCCGTAAGGAGGGTAACAAGTGCGAGATTATCACAAAGACTGACTCGCAGACAGGCAACAAGGTAATCTGCATCTTCTCTGAGACTGACCAGAATGTCAGCATCGGCGGAAGTGGTATCGACCTCATCAACGGCGGCAACGTCAGCGGCACGGTCAACGTTCAGGCCTGGGTGCCTGCGTTCATCAAGATGAACTAATTACAGTTTACACGAAATCATAGATTTGAATCAGTAGTAATAGTTTACGTTAAGGAAAAACTATTATTCGTAGGATCCTATTCCCAGGCGGCCGGTGTGCGTGATGCATATCGGCCGCCGCTCTTTTATGAATTGATTAAATTATGCATTATGCATTGTGCATTATGAATTATTTAAGGTAACTTTGCATCCGATTTATAATTTGTAACGTAAAACAGAGACTATGAGAGTAGCTATCGTCGGTGCATCGGGCGCCGTGGGTCAGGAATTTTTGAGAGTCCTCGACCAGCAGAATTTTCCCGTTGATGAACTCCTGCTTTTCGGCTCAAGCCGCAGCGCGGGCAAGACCTACACATTCCGTGGCAAGGAAATCACCGTCAAGGAGCTGAAGCACAACGATGACTTCAAGGGGGTAGACATAGCGTTCACATCGGCCGGTGCAGGCACGTCAAAGGAGTTTGCCGAGACCATCACTAAGTATGGCGCGATAATGATCGACAACTCGTCGGCATTCCGCATGGACGACGATGTGCCCTTGGTCGTGCCCGAGGTCAACGGCGATGACGCCTTCAACACACCCCGCAACATAATCGCCAACCCCAACTGCACAACCATACAGATGGTAGTGGCCCTGAAGCCTATCAACGACCTGTCGCCCATCAAGCGCGTGCATGTCGCCACCTATCAGGCCGCGAGTGGCGCGGGTGCGGCAGCGATGGACGAGCTTGTCAACCAGTATGCCCAGCTGCAGCGCGGCGAGGAGCCTACGGTCGAGAAGTTTGCCTACCAGTTGGCCTACAACGTCATCCCCCATGTTGACGTGTTCCTTGAAAACGGATACACCAAGGAGGAGATGAAGATGTACAACGAGACCAAGAAAATCATGCACGCCCCCAAGCTCGACGTCAGCGCCACCTGCGTGCGCGTGCCCGTGATGCGTGCCCACTCCGAGGCGATATGGATTGAGACCGAGCGTCCAGTCAGCGTCGCCGAGGCCCGCGAGGCATTCGGGAAGGGAGAGGGGCTCGTGGTGGTCGATGACACCGCCGCCAAGCGTTATCCCATGCCCCTTGAGGTTGCCAACCAGGACCCCGTGTACGTCGGACGCATCCGTAAGGACCTCACCAACGACTGCGGCCTGTCATTCTGGGTGGTCGGCGACCAGATAAAGAAGGGCGCCGCCCTCAACGCCGTCCAGATAGCCCAGTACATGCTCGCCCACGGCAAGCAGTTCTAAGACACGATTCTTAGACATAGGAACATAAAGTTTTCAGACATAAGAACATAGGTACATAGGGGCTA
>LUJN01000022.1:1996-8905 GCA_001689445.1 Bacteroidales bacterium M3
TAGCCCCTATGTACCTATGTTCTTATGTCCAAATCCATGCTGCGCCGGAACTGTGTTCTTATGTCTAAAACCTTTTTGTGCTTATGTCAAAAATCGCTAAATTTGCACTATCTAATATGTAATCGACTTACAGCCGATGGAACTGCTCAACATACCGCTCCCGTTCACCAACCCGGTGCTCATCTTTTTCACCGTGCTGGTGATAATACTGCTTGCGCCGTTGTTGCTTAACAGGCTCAAGATACCCCACATCATCGGCATGATTGTGGCGGGCGTGTGTGTCGGCCCCTACGGATTCAACCTGCTTGCCCGCGATTCAAGCTTTGAGATATTCGGTCAGGTGGGAATCCTCTACCTGATGTTCCTCGCCGGACTGGAAATCGACATGTACCATCTGAAGAAGAACCTCAAGCGGGGGCTCGGATTTGGGCTGTACACGTTTTTTGTGCCGATGATTGTCGGCACGGTGGCGAGCGTCTACCTGTTGCGGCTCGACTGGCTCACCTCCATCCTGCTTGCGTCGATGTATGCTTCCCACACCCTTATCGCCTATCCCATAGTGTCGCGCCTCGGGCTTACCAAGTCGCCGGCGGTGATTATCACCATCGCCGGCACGATAGTCACCGTGCTCGGCGCCCTCATAGTGCTTGCCGTCGTGGTGGGCATCCACAAGGAAGGGGAGTTTAACGGCGCTGAACTGCTTAGGCTGCTCGGCTACCTCGTCGTCTACTGCATCGCGGTGATATACGTCTATCCGAGGTTAACGCGGTGGTTTTTCAAGAAGTACAACGATGCCGTGACGCAGTTTATCTATGTCCTCGCGCTCGTGTTTCTCGCCAGCTATGCCGCTCAGGTGATAGGGCTTGAGAGCGTGCTCGGCGCGTTTTTCGCCGGGCTTGTGCTCAACCGCTATATACCCAACATCTCGCCGCTGATGAACCGCATCGAGTTTGTCGGCAATGCCATTTTTATCCCATACTTCCTCATCGGTGTCGGGATGCTCATCAACGTGGAGGTGCTTGCATCGAGCTGGGACACTCTATATGTCGCCGCCAACATGAGCATCGTCGCCACGGCGTGCAAGTGGCTCGCGGCGTGGCTGACACAGAAGTCGTTCCGTATGCCGGCGGTCGACCGCAGCATGATGTTCGGCCTCTCCAACGCTCAGGCCGCCGCCACGCTCGCGGCGGTGATGATAGGCTTCGGGCTGGGGATATTTGACGAGTCGATACTCAACGGCACGATAGTGATGATACTTGTCACGTGTGCCATCTCGTCGATAATCACCGAGCGTGCCGCTATGCGCATGAAGGTCGACACCCTTGAACAGGAGGTCGGCGACCGCATAGGCCGCATACGCGACAGCCATACCCTTATATCGGTCTCCAACCCCGTGACCGCGCAGGGACTTGTGACTCTCGCGTTGCTGATGCGCAACCAGTCGGGGCGCAACAAGCTATATGCCCTCCACGTGCGCAACGACAACTCGGCCGGTGCGCGTGCCATAGGGCGCAATTCGCTCGATGTCGCCGAGCAGACGGCGGTTAGTGCCGATGCATCGCTGACCCCGATAGAGCGTTACGACCTTAACACAGTCACCGGGCTACTCAACACCATCGAGGAGCGCGACATCACCGAAGTGATCATAGGGCTGCACCGTAAGACTACGGTTATCGACAGCTTCTTCGGCACCAAGATTGAGCAGCTGCTCAAGTCGACCAACCGCATGGTGGTGATAACCCGCTGCTTTATCCCTGTCAACACGGTGACGCGCATCGTCGTGTCGGTGCCCCCGAAGGCACAGTTTGAGACGGGATTCACTCGCTGGGTCGCTGCAATAGCCAATCTCACGCGCCAGCTCGGTTGCCGTGTGATATTCTGCTGCAACAACGACACGATGAAGCTGATACGCGGTGTGATACACAAGGAGCGGTACGAGATACGCTACGAGCAGCGTGAGGTCGAGGAGTGGGACGACTTTGTGCTACTGGCCAACCGCATACTCGACGATGACCTCTTTATCGTCGTCGGCGCGCGTCGCACCTCGGTGTCGTTCAACCCCGACATGGATGCGATGCCCGAGTTCTTGCAGCGATATTTTTCCCACAACAATCTCATAGTGCTCTATCCCGAGCAATTCGGGCAGGAAGTGCCGTTGACTTCATTTGTCGACCCGCTGTCGACCGACATCTCGGCCACTCCGTCGGCCCTGTGGCTGTATCTGCGCGGGTGGTATCGCGCCGCCATAGGGGTGAAAAAGCGTCTCACCCATCGCAACCGCCGTCCCAAGATTGACCTATAAACGAATCATGACATATGGAAAATATAGTATTGTTTGACGAGCCGCAGGTGCGCGGCAATCTCCTCCCCATCACGTTCACCCGACCTGTGGCCGACATACGGCAGGGCATACTGACTATCCGGGAGAAGTGGGAGCGCGTGCTTCCCGGCGCATATTCCTATCTGACGCAGGATTACCTGCGAGTGAAATATCCGATGGACGATGTTCCCGAGTCGCTTTTCATCGCGGGGCACCTGTCGCCCGACAGCGCGTTGGTGGAGGCGGTGCGGTCTCTTGCATCGGGCGAGGCGCTCATGCGCGGAGGCGAGACGCTTGTCTACCGTGGCAGTTTTGCCGACTTTGAGGCAAAGACCTATGGCTCGGCGAGGGAATACGATGGCGACATCACGGCAATCAACATGCTGTATGACATCTTCATGGGCAATGGCGATGCCATACGCCGCGACTATCGCCTTGTTACGGCGGGACGCGAGAGCGCCGCGCTTAGCGACACATGCACTGTGGTCGGCCCGACTTTGATGGAGGACGGCACGCCGTCGATATTCATCGAGGAGGGCGCGACCGTCGAGGGGGCCATTATTAATGTCAAGAACGGACCTGTGTACATAGGGCGTGATGCCGAGGTGATGGAGGGCGCGTGCCTGCGCGGTCCGATAGCCCTCTGCTGCCACTCGGTCATCAACATGGGCACGAAGGTGTACCCCGACACGACTATCGGCCCGTGGTGCAAGGTAGGGGGCGAACTTAACAACGTAGTGATGATAGGTTATTCCAACAAGGCGCATGACGGATTCCTCGGCAATGCCGTGATAGGGGAATGGTGTAATCTCGGTGCGGGTGCCGTTGCCTCCAACCTCAAGAACGACTACACTGAGATAAAGCTGTGGAACTATCCTGCGCACCGTTTCCTCAAGACGGGGCTGCAGTTTTGCGGCCTGATAATGGGCGACCACTCCAAGGCCGGCATCAACACGATGTTTAACACCGCCACGGTCGTCGGGGTGGGGTGCAACATCCACGGCGCAGGATTCCCCCGCAACTTCATCGCCTCGTTTAGCGAGGGTGGCAACGCCGGCTTCTCCGACGTGCAGCTCACCAAGTTCTTTGACATTGCACGCCGCGTGATGGCACGCCGCCACGTCGACCTGACCGACACCGACCGTGCCATCTTCGACAGCATCTACGCCATCGCCGAGACCTACAAATAGCCCGGTTGGGTAACGTTTAGTCAGTACAAAAGTAGGGTCGCGACCTGTCGCGACCGCGACAAATGAAATTCTGTTCCGCCATTTAATTTCAATCAATAAAAAATGTGCACACCACACCGCAAATATCCCCGTGCCAAATTCCATGACTATAATGGAGGCATGTACTTTGTGACGGTATGCACTCGTGACAAGCAATCCTATTTCGGTCAAATACGTAACGACGAGATGCAGCTATCCCCTTTGGGCGTAATGCTGGAAGATAACCTGTCTAACCTCTCCCGTCATTTCCCGGATGTTGAAGTCCCGCTGTCGGTCGTGATGCCCAACCATTTTCATGCCATAATCGTGATAAAGGAAGGGCATGCTGTTTCCCATGAAAATATGGGACGTCTTAATCTCTCCGCCCGGCTCGCAGTCGCGACAGGTCGCGACCCTACTTTGGCTACGCACTATAATTCGCGGTTGGCGACTGTTGTCGGCTCTGTAAAGTCGCATATAACGAGGTGTGCACGGCAGAATGCTTTTGTTTTCGGTTGGCAGCCACGCTATCATGACCACATTATACGCAATGAGCGCGATCTCAATAATATCGCCGATTACGTCGAAAACAATGTTGCCCGTTGGGCAAGCGATTGCTTCTATCAGGAACGACAATAAAGCAAGGAATGTATCACAAAACGACTGATTTATGGCACATGTAGGGTCGCGACCTGTCGCGACTGCGCGGATGGAATATTGTCGACAAATCTATTCGCGGTCGCGGCGTGCCACGATCCTACATGTGGATTTATGATGTATTAATATAATGTATTGGTAATGAGTAAGATGGTTAATTTCAATAGGGGGGGGTAAGTAAATCTCCCCGCCAGTCCAACTTTGAGTTGCTGCGTATCGTGGCGATGCTGCTGGTGTTGGTGGTGCATGTCGATTTCTTCTCTCTGGGGGCGCCTTCCGATGCTGATATAGCGGGGCATCCCGTGTCGTCGGCAATGAGGTATATTGTGGAGTCGCTTGCCCTGGTATGCGTCAATTCATACATCCTGATATCCGGATATTTTGGAATAAAGCCGAATATAAAAAGGGTGAGTTCATTTATATTCATGGTCTTGTTTTGGCGCGTCGGAATTATTGTCGCAGTGTGCATGGCGCGTATGGCTGTGGGCATGAGTATACCTTGGGGCGGATACGACCTTATGATGTATTGCATCCCCGGCTATCAGGATTGGTTTGTAGAGGCGTATGTTCTTTTAATGTTTTTTGCGCCGTTACTTAATTCCTTTATAGAGAAGACTCCCACTCGCAGTTTGGCAATGTTTGTAGTCCTCTATTATCTGTTTATAGTCGGTTTTGATTGGTGCGTGGAGGCTTATAGGATGATAGGACGGGGGTATTCCACATATTGGTTCTTTGGGCTTTATCTTATAGGGTCGCTCCTACGTCGGATTGGTTGTCGATTACCGCATGGACGGTATTTCTATTTTGGGTGTTACGTATTTGTCTCCATATTTGCCGGCGTCGCGGCGTGGGGATTGCGTCATTGGCGCACAGGTGATTGCGCCCCGGCCATAGATATCCGTCTTGTCAGCTATGTAAGCCCCTTTGTGGTCGCATCCACTGTCTCGTTGTTCATCGCTTTCGGGAAAATGAGTTTTACCAGTCGCTTCATCAACCGTGTGGCGGCGTCCACTTTTGCGGTCTATCTCGTGCATATGCACCCGATGCTGAGTTATGGCTATAAAATGGCTTGCAGTTATTTGTTTGACAACTTCGGCACGTGGAGCTATATTCTGCTTATTGGTGCGTTTGTCCTTGCGGTGTTTTCCTCGATAGTGCTCGCCGACCGTGTGCGCATATGGCTGTGGGAGATTGTGAGTCGGAGGATTGACTTCGACGGGTGGCGTCAATCGGGCGAGAGGCTGGCACTGAAATTTGGGGGCAAAATATTTGGCAAATAGGAGATTAGTTGGTAACTTTGCAACGTTTTTGGGCTGATTGTGTGCCTGTCTGTCGCTAACCTGTTGCAGGATAGCGGGATAGGGGTGTGCAGGCGGTCTATGGCAATGGAATGACAATTACGTTAAACAACCAGTATAAAATAAAAAAGTAAAACTAAAAGAACTAAGATGCCTACAATTCAGCAATTAGTAAGAAAAGGACGCGTAGCTCTTGAGGATAAGAGTAAGTCTCCCGCCCTCGACAGCTGCCCCCAGCGTCGCGGTGTGTGCGTGAGAGTTTATACCACCACCCCCAAGAAGCCTAACTCGGCAATGCGTAAGGTGGCCCGTGTGCGCCTCACCAACGGCAAGGAAGTCAACTCCTACATCCCCGGTGAAGGCCACAACCTCCAGGAGCACTCTATCGTACTCGTGCGCGGCGGTCGTGTGAAGGACCTCCCCGGTGTACGTTACCACATCGTGCGCGGTACCCTCGACACATCCGGCGTCAAAGACCGCACCCAGCGTCGCTCCAAGTATGGCGCGAAGCGTCCGAAACCGGGAGCTGCACCCGCCGCAAAGGGCAAGAAGTAATCAAGCCCCGCGCAACGCAGCAAAACGACAAAAACAACAAATAAGTTAAAACAGAGTAACCAAACTTCGTTTTTGATTTATTGGAAAGCTAAAATGGTTGAGTAAACGGGGCAAGAGAGCCGCCGTTGAAGATACGATAGCACAGCCAAGCAAACAAAAACACAATTGATTGTAAAAAATGAGAAAGGCAAAACCTAAGAAGCGGGTCGTTCTCCCCGATCCCGTTTTCAACGATGTAAGAGTATCCAAGTTCGTTAACCACCTGATGTATGACGGCAAGAAGAATACTGCTTATTCGATATTCTATACCGCACTTGAGACTGTGAAGTCGAAACTGCCCAACGAGGAGAAGACCGCTCTCGAAATATGGAAGAAAGCACTCGAGAACGTAACTCCGCAGGTCGAGGTTAAGTCGCGCCGTGTAGGTGGCGCAACATTCCAGGTCCCCACCGAAATCCGTCCCGACCGCAAGGAGTCAATCTCTATGAAAAACCTTATCCTCTATGCCCGCAAGCGCGGCGGCAAGACTATGGCCGACAAACTCGCTGCGGAGATTGTAGACGCATTCAACGATCAGGGTGGCGCGTTCAAGCGCAAGGAAGACATGCACAAGATGGCTGAGGCCAACCGCGCATTCGCCCACTTCCGTTTCTAATCTCTTTCATCGGTAACACATATAGATTCTTACTCTAATGGCAAAATCTGACGAACAGTTAAAATATACCCGTAATATCGGTATTATGGCTCACATCGACGCCGGTAAAACCACCACGTCGGAGCGTATTCTTTTCTATACGGGTAAAACCCACAAGATCGGTGAGGTGCACGAAGGCGGCGCCACGATGGACTGGATGGTGCAGGAGCAGGAGCG
>LUJN01000023.1 GCA_001689445.1 Bacteroidales bacterium M3
CACATTGTGTCTCTCGGGCAGAGACACACCGCGCCCCAACGGGCTGTCCCACAGCGTGTTGCCGTTTTGCTTCCGCGATGGTTGTAAACGCCGTTTACAGCACCTCGAAGGGGAGGAATATTGTGGCTTGGCGATGGGGAAATTTGGAAGTGTGGAATTAAAATGATACCTTTACGTAGTGATAATATTTTAGCGATTTAAGGCAGAATATGCGAGATAGTGATAATATGTTAGCCGTATTGGATGGCTTTGTGCTCGACAATGCCGGGGATATCGCCATGGAGGTAGCGCAAGACCTCAGGAGGCGACGTGTGGAGAAGGACATCACGCGCCGGCAGCTTGCCGCCCGGAGCGGGGTTCCGCTCGCCAACATCGCGCGGTTTGAGCGTGAGGGGAAGATTTCCTTTGACGGTCTCATACGCCTGTCTATGGCGCTCGGGTATGTGTCGGAGGTCAAGTCGGTGTTTTCGCAGCCAAAGTACGACACGATTGAAGAGTTGGATCAGATACGCCGCAACATGAACAGAAAAAAGGCCACAGGAAGATGAAAAGGATTGACAGATTGCAGGTTTCATATCATGGCGAGCCTGTCGGGACACTCTTGTTGTCGCCCGACAACAGGCTGTGTGTGTTTGAATATGACAGGCACTGGCTTGCCACAGGATTCAGTATCTCGCCGTTGGAGCTGCCGTTGAAAACGGGTGCCTTTATTGCCAAGCCGACGCCGTTTCACGGCAATTTCGGCATCTTTGAGGACAGCCTGCCGGACGGCTATGGCCGCTACCTGCTCCACAAGGTATTGATGCGCGAGGGCATAAATGATGCCGACCTGTCGGCTCTCGACCGCCTCAGCATAGTGGGTGACGGTGGCATGGGGGCACTGACCTACTCCCCTGTGACTTATTACACTGTCGGGGAATCGTCGGTCGACTTCGACCTGTTGCAGGCCAAGGCCCTTGAGGTGCTCAAGGAGCGGCAGGACAATGACGCGGGGCTGCTGCTATACAATAGCGGCAATAGCGGCGGGGCGCGCCCCAAGGCTGTGTTTTCGGACAAGGATGGCCACTGGCTCGTTAAATTCAGGCACACATACGACCCACAGGATATGGGGGCACGTGAATACCGCTACAACGAGGCCGCGCGGCGTTGCGGGATTGATGTGCCCGACTTCAGGCTTATAAACGACCGCTACTTCGCCTCGCGGCGGTTTGACCTCTCCGACAGCGGTGAACGCGTCCACACCGCTACCGCCGGCGCCTTGCTTGGCATATCGCTCGGGCAACCTGTCCTCGACTATGAAAACCTGCTCGCCCTCACGGGATTTGTGACCCAAAGCGAAACGGATGTCGAGGAGATGTTTCGCCGCATGGTGTTCAACTATCTCACTGACAACAAGGACGACCACTGCAAGAATTTCAGTTTCATAGCGTTGCGGCATTCCGACGGACAATGGCGGTGGCATCTCGCACCGGCCTATGACCTCACCCTCTGCACCGAGGGCTACAACGGCGAGCACGCCACCTCGGTCAACGGCAAGGGACGCCCGACACTCGCCGACTTTATCGCCGTAGGCCGCAAAATAAGGCTTGCCGAGCGTCGTTGCCATGAACTTGTCGGACAAGTGCAAGCCGGCGTCGGCGACCTTATGAGATATGAGATATAAGGAAACCGGGATGCACCATAGACAAGTCGGTGCATCCCGGTTGGATTTTTGTGTGTCTTAGAGAGCATTATCGGCTACCGCCGTAGAGCCAGATGTTTTCAGTAAACAGATAATTCCCGGCATTGTTGCCAGATCCGAATGCTGCGGCGACATTTGGGTTAGACACAACGTCACTGTTGCCGTATGCAAGCCGCAAGGGCCATTGGTTCTGTCCTCCGTTGATATTATTTGGATTCTTCAGTTCGACAAACGTCTCGTTCAGAGCACGGCATCTGCGTAAGTCGTTGTATGCCATTATTTGCTCGTCACGGCATTGGGAGATGTATTTTTGTATCATAATCTCCTTTAGTGTCGGGGTGCCCAGAGAAGTTATATAGGCGGCTGATGAAGATGGGTCAAATGCTGTGTATCCGGGATCTGCTGCGGCAAAATCGTCAAACGATGCAGATACTGCGGTGGCAAAGTCTGCTGAAGCGTCCTGTCCAAGACGAGCCTTGGCCTCCGCAAGTATAAAGTACAGCTCACTCTTGCTCATAAGGTGGAGGGTTGCTGCACCATTGTCAAGCCATGTCGGTATGCCTACAACTTGAGACTCACCGGCCAAAGAGGCGTCACCGGCAGGTGCACAAGTGACACCGCTCTCGAAGTAGTCAAAGCTATAGACCTCGGCGCGGGGATCGTTGCGTTCTGACATAAGGTCAACGACAGTCTTGCAGGCGCCGCTATATACACGGCTCCAGAAAAACGCTGTCCATGGATTATCACAGTCCACACCGTTAAAAGCGCTTATTTCCGCTCCTTCAAAACCGCTTGTGATTGCATCATTGGCGGCAATCAACACATTGGAAAGTACATCCGGGTCCCGGAATAGTGTGTTAAGCAACAGTCGGGCCTTTATGGCATTTGCAAGGGCAAGCCACTTTGATGAATCACCGCCAAAAAGTATATCCTGTCCCTTGGCATTGTTCAGGCGCCCCTCTATGGCCAAAGAGAGGTTCCCTTTAGCTGACTCGAGAGTTGTGAACAGCTTGTTGTATATATCCTGCTGCTTGTCCAGCTTGGGTTGAAGCGTTGATATACCGGCGCCGGCTTCTGAACATGGGATATCCCCGTGTAGATCTGTGAGAGCCTCTACGTTCAATACCCATAGCACCTGTGCCATGCCGAGAATGTCATATTGGCCTTGGTTAAGGCCGCCGTCAGAACATTTTTGTATTATCTGGCTTATATTCATCAGGTTGGCATATGTGCCGTTCCATTCATTATTAAATGTTGTGGAAGCCGCCGTTTCGGTGCGTTGGCGCAATTCGGCTTTCATCAACTGATTGTTTCCTGTGCCGAAAATCTGTTCGGTGTAGGATGCGACATACCATGCATAGGCGCCTGACCAGGTTGTGAATCCGGTACTCATTATGGCATCGGTTATCTGGTATTTTGCATCGACAGTGGCTGCAGGGGGATTTGCCTCATCCTTATTGATGTTGTCCATCGTGTCCTCTGAACATGAGACAGCAAAAAGGCCAAGCAATGTGATATATAGATATTTCTTAAACATGATTATTGGATTCTTTATATAATTATACGTCCTTAGAATGTTACTTTAAGACCGCCTCCGATGGAAGTGGTGTTCGGTACGGAGAAACGCTCGAAATAACCGCCCATATTCGTATTTCCTTGTGAAGACTCCGGGTCAAAATTAGGCAGTTTTGACCATAGCAACACATTGCGGGCAAATGCGAATACGTCAATGTCAAGTTTCCATATGGTAGGTAGCTTGTAAGTCAAGGTCACATCGCGGAGTTTGAAGAAACTCATGTCATATACACCGGCCTCGGTAACGTCATAGTAGGCCATGTAATAGTCCTGCTTGGAAACCTCGATGGTGTTTGCAAGTCCTGTTGCCTCGTCTATACCTTGGGCCACCATGGTGCCTTCGTGATAGGGTATGGATTCTTTTGTCGCTCCAAAATAGTTGAGGGTCATGTTGGTGCCATGATACATGCGTCCTCCCTTGTTCCAGCTCCATGTGGTGGACAGGGATACGCGTTTGTATCGGCCGCTCAGATTGAATCCCATAACAAAGTCGGGGGAGCAGTTGCCCAAATCCTGACTGTCAGCTGTACCCTGCGGAAGACCGTCCTGAAGCAAGAGCTGTCCGTCGCCATTGCGCTTGAACGCAACACCATAGATATTGGGATATGTATTACCGGCCTGGGCACGTATCTGAGGCTCCACGAAGCCGCCAAGCATGATGGATTCAACACCACGGGCAAGTTCCACGACTTTATTTTTGACTTTAGTGAAGTTTATGCCGAGATTCAAGTCATAGTCACGACCCTGTAGGATAGAGGCGTTGATTCCAAGCTCATGGGACCACGTCTGCATTTTGCCGGCATTTGTACGCATGTATTGGTATCCTATCGAACCTGCCGTCGGGACGTCAAATATCTGATCCGTCACATTTTGGTAAGATGCCGTATATTCGAGACGTATACGGTCGTTGAACAGGCGTGCGTCAACACCAAACTCTATGTTCTCCGTATTCTGTGGGGTGAGGTCCGGGTCAAATACAACATAATATGGGGTATAGGTTGAAATGCCGTTCAGAGGATAGCTGACGGGATAATACCCCGAGGCGTACATGCCGCTCCCGTAAGACGGGGTATAATAATAGTTCTTGCGGTAAGTACCTGCCTGACCGACTTGGGCATATGATGCACGAAGTTTACCAAACGATAGGATATTGTTGCCCTTGAGGGCCTCAAGCTCTGTAAATACCCATCCAAGTGACACGGAAGGATAGAAGAATGAGCGGTTGTTGCGAGGCATTGTGGATACATAGTCATTGCGTCCTGTTACCGTGAGGAACAGCATACTTTTCCACGATAGGGACAGGCTTCCGAAGAATCCCACAGTGCGGTCTTTGGCGTTGTACTCGCTGCTCTGGTAATTGGTCGCATTGCCTATCGTTGGCATCCCGTAGAAGTTGAAGTTTGCGCCATAGTAGTCCCAATAGCGGGCATTGTCCTGATTGATTTCGTTACCGAGCATTGCGCTGAAATCCCATTCACGATCTGCGCCCCATAAAGCGTTGAAGCTGATTGTCAGCAAGTTGTTGAATACATTGCGGGACACTCCGTAATTTTCGATATTACCATAATTGAATCCGCTTGAAGTGGCGGCACCCTGTTCGACAACATCGCTGTAATTGGAGGTGTAGACATCAAGGCCGGCCTGTTCACGGATAGTCAGGTCATAATTGTCGCCCCAATTGATGTTGGGATGGTATTCAACATAGGCATTCCCGAAAAATCTGTTGGTGTGCTGCAGATACTCGTTGTTTTCGGCCCACCAGTATGGATTGTTGAATGAAGTTGTGCGGAAAAGTATCTGCTGGGTCGGCACGTCAGGCGCATGGTAGGGGATGCCCTTGAGGTTGTATTCAGACGGAGCGGAGTACACGACATTCATAACGCCATCATTAGCCCCTGGGGCTGACGTTATTTTTGTCGATGAGTAGTTGGCTGAGAAACCGGTCTTCCATTCGTTGTCGATTGTCCAGTCGACAAGACCACGGGCACTCCAACGGTTCATTCCGGTAGATGGTATGATGCCATTTTGGTATGAGTTGTTGAGGCCAAAAGAATAGCTTGCGCGGTCTGTGCGCTGTGCGATGCTGAAATTTGTGTTCTCGGTAAATCCGGTGTTGAAAAAGTCTCCCACATTGTCATATACCTGTGGAGTGGTCCATTCATCCAGGCCTGCAGCGGCGAGCTTGGGATTACGATACATTCCCGGATGACCGTTGGCATTACCACCGTAGGTCGGGTCATTGGGGAGTTCCGATATTTTCGGTCCCCATGTCATCGATGAGTTAGGGCTGTAGCTTGATAATGTGTTGCCCTGCGCATAGATGTCCTGACGCTGGAACTTGCGAGATACTATTTCGGCCGAGAGATTGGTTGACAGGGTAATTGTTGGCTTCGATGAATTAAGCCGGCCGCGTTTGGTCGTTATCACGATAACGCCATTTGATGCACGTATACCGTAAAGAGCTGATGCGGCCTGTCCTTTGAGCACGTTTACCGACTCTATGTCATCGGGGTTGATATCTATGGAACGGTCGGCGATATTGGCGCCTGACGTGGAGTTGCCGGTTGAATAGTCGGCTGTCGATTCTATAGGCATACCATCCACCACATAGAGAGGCTGGTTATTGCCGTCAAATGAGCGGGCACCGCGTATCACAATTTGATTTGATGCGCCCGGAGCACCCGATGACGGACGTATATCCACACCTGTGAGCTTACCCTGCATCGCGCTTGCAAGCGACGTGGTGCCATCGGTGTTGAGGTCCTCGGCCTTGAGATCCTGCACGGCATATCCGAGGCCCTTGCGTTCTTTCTTCATGCCAAAAGCGGTCACCACCACCTCATCGAGGGCATTGTCGCTATTGCTCATCCATATAATCATGTCGTCCGAAGTGATATCAACCTGCTTCGGCTTCATACCGACATAGGATACGGTGAGTTTCTTTACCGATTGGGGAATGTTGAGAGTGAAACGTCCCTCAATGTCGGTGGCCGTAGGTGTCCCTCCGCCTACCGGCATGATTGTCGCTCCAACCAGCGGATCATCGTCGCCCTGGTAGAGCACGACGCCCTTTACGGTGCGCGTCTGCGCTACCGCACAGACGGCCAGTGACGTCACTGCCAAAAAGATTAAAAACAGCTTTTTCATACTTTAGTTAAAAAATTAGACATATAGTTACTTAAATGATTATTCCTAAACAGGTAAAAACCTTATTTTCATAGGATTATAGCCAATATTTCAATGTGTCTCTCGGGCAGAGAGACACAGGCA
>LUJN01000024.1 GCA_001689445.1 Bacteroidales bacterium M3
GATTTGCTGTCCTGAGAACAGGAAAAAAACGATAATGCCAGGAATAGCAAGATAAAGTGTAAAGATTTCATTTGGCTAATTTTTAGTGTTATAACATTAGAGAAAAATTGTCAAGGTTATGTGTTCCATGCGGCCAAGATAATAGCTTCACCATTGGGACACAATAATATACTGAACTCCCATGGTGCGTGTTGTCGATGGTAATGTCTTGTGATCATTTCCAAAGGCCTCAAATAAACATCAATTGACTCGTCATTATTAAGACAATCGATGCACACCCTATGGTAAGATTCGGAATTGTTTCCAACACAAAAAATGATATCTTTGGTACCGAAAAAACTCCAAGAGCTCTCACTGCCTACAATCAAATAATAGTCTGGAGGTGAATCAGGGTATAATGCGTTAAGATGACATGGGAAAAGCCCTCCGACCGTAATTGTTATTGCGATGAGCAATAATCTGATTTTTTTTCGTGAGAATATACGCATAATTGTAATTTTATTTGGGTTAATACTTATAAAACATTATGTGCAAAGTAATATAATAGAAAGAATCAACGAAAATAAATTTAGTTAAATGATGTAAAATGGAGATGTGTGGATTGTCAGATTCAGACGGGAAGGATGTATTTCAGTAATAATTATATAGGAAATGGTGTAATGTTCTTGCACAGGTTGTGCCTCTTGTATGGGCGATTTTCTAATGTGTGCAGGTGTTCCTAATGCTCGATGATGTAGCCGCCGTCCTTGGGGGTGGTGTGGTAGAGCTGCAGGCCGTAGTGGTCGGTGGATGCGGGCCCTGAAAGGGGGTGTCCGAGATTGTTGAAGATGTCGTAACGGCTGCCGCACACGGGGCAGTAGGCATTGTTGGCCGAGTGGTCTACGCGGATGCGTATGTCGGCCTTGCACTCGACAGGGCACGACAGGTCGTAGGCCACGGGGACGCCGTTTATATCCCCAACGAGTAGCACGCCACCAAAGCCTGTGTATGTTAAGGCGGTGTATGGGAAATTGGCGGGGACAGGGGGATTGGCGTTGCGGATAAACTCCCGGTAGTCGAGTGCCCCGGGGACGCCATATGTGTTCCATAGCCCGATATTGCTCAGGTCGATGCGCACGGCAACAGGCGGTATGCGCTCGTTGTCGACCGACTCGCAGGAGGTCATTGCGGCGAGCAGCAGGGTGGCGAGGGCGATAGCGGTCTTGCGGAGCATGGCGGGTAAGAATTTATAATTACTTATAACGACTTATAAATGCTTATAATGATTTATAAGCCATTATAATGCCTTGCTGTCGAGCAGTGAGTCAAATGCCTTGTGGTAGGTGTCGAAGTTGAAGCCGGCGTATACCTTGTCAAAGAGTGCGCGGATGCGGTCGTTGCACAGGTTGCCGATGGAGCCTTGGTGGGTGTGGTGGACGGTTGTCGGGGCGTCAAATTCGCCGCGCTCGATGGCAAGCCCCACCTGCTTGTAGGCATCGCGGAAGGGTGTGCCCTCGGTGACAAGGCGGTTGACCTCCTCCACCGAGAACATCAACTTATAGCGCGGGTCGTCGAGGATATGCTCGTTGACCTTTATTTGCGATATCATGGCGTTGACCATGTTGAGGATGTCGATGATTGAGTCAAACGCGGGGAGGAAATTCTCCTTGATGAGTTGCAGGTCACGGAAATAGCCCGACGGGAGATTGTTGGTGATGAGCGTTATCTCGTAAGGTAGGGCCTGTAGCTTGTTGCACTTGGCGCGGGTAAGCTCAAAGACATCGGGGTTTTTCTTGTGGGGCATTATGGACGAGCCTGTAGTGAACTCGTCGGGGAGTTTGATGAAGCCGAAGTTCTGGGAGTTGAACATGCAGGCGTCAAAGGCGAGCTTTGACACCGTGGCGGCAATGCCTGCGATGGCCTGCGAGACGATGCGCTCGGTCTTGCCACGCCCCATCTGGGCATATACCACGTTGAAGTCCATCGACTCAAAGCCGAGCAGCTGCGTGGTCATGTCGCGGTCGAGGGGGAATGACGAGCCGTAGCCGGCAGCCGAGCCGAGAGGATTGCGGTTGGTCACCTCATAGGCGGCACGCATGACGGTGAGGTCGTCGACAAGGCTCTCGGCATACGCCCCAAACCACAGTCCGAATGACGAGGGCATCGCCACCTGCAGGTGGGTGTAGCCAGGCATAAGCACATCCTTGTAGCGGTCGCTCTGCGTGATGAGCGTGTCAAATAGCCGTTGCACGGCATTGACGACATCCTCGATGCGTGAGCGGATGAACAGTTTCAGGTCGACAAGCACCTGGTCGTTACGCGAGCGTCCCGAGTGGATTTTCTTGCCTATGTCGCCAAGGCGGCGAGTGAGCATCAGTTCAACCTGGGAATGCACATCCTCGATACCCTCCTCGATAGTGAACGAGCCGTCCTGTGTTGTGCCGTAGATGTCGCGCAGCTCGCGTGTGAGTGTGGCGAGCTCGTCGGCTTGAAGCAACCCGACCGACTCAAGCATGGCTATGTGCGCCAGTGAGCCGAGTACGTCATAAGGGGCAAGGTAGAGGTCCATTTCGCGGTCACGGCCTACGGTGTAGGTCTCGACATCGTGGTCGACAGTGACCGATTTTTCCCAGAGTTTTGATGCCATTTTCAGTGAATTATGCGTTGTAGTTGATGTTTCCGACAAGCTCGCCGAGCTTGTCGGCGGCTTCCTGCATCTTAGGGCCGACCATAGGGCGCAGCATCATGGGGATGTCGATGTCTATGGTGGTCACGATGTCGGTGTGGTCAGCGTCTTTCGGGGTGAGATTGAGGCTTAGACGCAGGGGCACGGGGCTGTTCTGCGCTTCGAGAGCCACGCGGGTAGGCTCGATGCGCTCGACGACGTTGAACGTGATGGCGCCGACCGGGCCGGCGTTGATGACGATGGAGTCGTCGGTGAATGTCACCTCACCGAGCTTTGAGCGTATATCTTCAGGCAGGGCATTGATGCGCTCCTGGAGTGAGCCGAGGTTGTTGATGCGGCTATACACCGTCCCGGCCGATGCCGAGGCGGTGTGGGGCTTTGACGAGTATGTAGACATGTGTCAGTGAACTTGTGTGGGTTGATGATTAGCGGCTTGCCGGTGTCCAGCTTGCGGGGTCTTTGCGCCACTCCTTGAGGGTCTCGATGTCAGACTCTTTGATATAGTCGGTCTCAAGGGCTGCCTCAAGCATGGAGTTGTAGTTGGAGAGGGTGCAGAGGGTCACCCCGGCCTCGCGGAAGCGCTTGATTGACACGGGGAATCCGTAGGTGAAGATGGCGGCCATGCCTACGACCTCGCAACCTGCCGCGCGGATGGCCTCGACAGCCTTGAGCGAGCTGCCGCCGGTCGATATGAGGTCTTCGATGACAACCACTTTCTGACCGGGCTTTAGATTGCCCTCGATGAGGTTTTCAAGGCCGTGGTCTTTGGGGGTTGAGCGCACGTAGACATATGGGAGGCCGAGAGCATCGGCCACGAGTGCGCCCTGGGCGATGGCACCGGTAGCCACGCCTGCGATGGCGTCGGGTTGCTCGAAGTTTTCCATTATGAGGCGGCACAGCTCAATCTTGATGAACGAGCGTATCTCGGGATATGAAAGGGTCTTGCGGTTGTCGGTATATATGGGGGAGTTCCAACCTGACGCCCATGTGAAAGGGTTCTCCGGCTGGAGCTTTATTGCGCTGATTTTGAGTAATTTCTCTGCTAAAAGACGCTCTACTTGTTTCATGACGAAAAGTATTTGGTAAATAATGTGCAAAGATAAGAAGACCCTGCGGCAAATGCAAGAGTGAGGAGAATTTGTTGGCGGCTATTTTGCAAACTTTTCAATCACGGCGTTGCATAGCCCCGATGCGTGTTCCATATAGCGCGACAGCATCTCCTCAAACGGGGAGTAGGCGAGAGTGCCGTGCACGCTGTCAAAGTCGGCCCGGCGGCTCCAGGAATCCATCATGCCGTAGCCGGTTGTCACCGGGTCGGCAAACTCCTTGGCGGCATCGTCGCGCAGCATGGAGGTGAATTGGCGCATGTGCTCCTCATATCGTCGCGCAATCACACGAATATCCTCGGGGGTGAGTGCTCTGAGGTGCAGGTTGTGCCAACGCTTGAAATGGTATGCCACCCAATTCCACTGCATGGCGGCATATCGGTCGTTGAGGCTGTTGAGCCTGTCGTTTATCCCGTCGACCGATGTCAGGACGCCGTTTATGATGTCATCCTCCAAGGCAGTCACGGCTTCTACAGGGACAATAAGCCCGGCGAGGTCGCACCATCGTCCGCTTCCGGGCAGATCCTGGTCGGGGAGCAGGGCCTCGGCAGCCGATGCCGCCTCGGAGGAGGCGAGCCGCGACAGCACGGTCTTGCCCATGAACAGGTCTATGGCGAGCGTGTAGAGGCGTATTCCTTTCTCAAGCGCGGAGGAGGTGATGGCGCAGCCGCCATGGCAGCGATAGCCACGGCTGTCGGGCTTGGTGGCGCGCAGGTTCTGCAAGAGCGCGAGTCCGTCCATTGCCAATCCCATGGTGTAGGGCGACAGCATCTCGAAGTTGATGGGGTCGAGCGGGCGTGCCATGTGCCGGCGGTCGCGGCCGGGCCACTTGTCGGCATCGCGGGCTGTCCCCGCGCTGCGCAGGGCCACCCCCGGGACGATGAATGTCTCGCCGCCGCTCTCGATGATGTAGGAGAATGGGAGCGATGTCGTGTCGGGGCGCGATGAGACATGCCCTATGACTGTGGAGAACGCGCCTATTGACGCAGGCCACAGCAGGTAGGAGTCGCTTGCGGTCTTTGAGCCTCGTGCGAGTATCCCCTGATGGGATGGCCCGAGCTTGTACATGTGGTTGCTCTGGTTGCTGCCCGAGCCGGCGTTATAGAACGAGAACATGCCGCCGATAAGCAGCGTGGAACGGTGCATCGTGACGGTATAAGGTCCGGCGAATACGGCACAAGCCTCACCGTTCTCGCAGGTGGAGTTGGCAAAGAACAGGGAGTCGTGGGCGGTGAAACGGTTGCCCAGGTGCACCCCTTCGCCGACAAACACGCGCTCGAGTGTCACGCCGTCGATGACGCAGCATCCTGCTGAGGCGACAAAGTCGCGGGCGATGATGTCTGGTCCCATGATTGCGGGACACTCGTCCGAGCCTGTGATGGTCCCGTTGGCGAGCATGGAGCAGTCGGTGAGGCGCGAGCCGTCGCCGATGTTGACGTCGGTGATGCGGCGCACTCCCGTGATTTCCACATTGTCACCTATATGTCCGCGAGAGTCGCTACAGCTGTTGTCGCGGGCTATGATGTCACGGATGGCCTCTATAAGGGCCCGGTTGTCGCGTCTCGATGCTGTCAGGTAGGCCAAGGGGGCCGACAGTCGTCTGCATAGCGGGACTTCACGGCCTCCTGTCTCGACCATTACGGCCACCTCTGTGCCGAGACCGAATGACGAGTTGCCTGAGGCTGTGATATAGCCGCAGTTTTCAATCACCGTGTTGTCTCCGACGTCATAGCGGCTGATGATGCCTCCGATGTTGCGTATCAGCACATTGTCGCCGACCGTCACATCGGAGAGTGAGGCGTTGTATATGCCGCATTGGGCATGTGGCCGCCCATGCGTGCTGATTGTCGCGTCGGTCTTGCCGAGGAATATCGTGCCGGCAAAGGCAACGTCGCGGTAATGTGTAGGGTCAAATGGTTCGGCTACCGAGACGCGCCCCCAGTCGGAGGCGGTGCAGCCACGTGCCGACAGGGCGGCTATCTCGTCGATGGTCAGTGGGCGGTGGGTCATGTGCATTGTCGGTTGGCGTGGCGGTTATTCCCCCTCGTTGCCGTCAGGAGCGGGAAGTTCGTGGTCGGGGTCGAGAGGCTCGTCATATTTCTGGAACAGGAAGTCGTTGTAGGGGAATCGCGTGAGATGCACCTCCTTGGCTTTCTCGTAGATTTTCTGCTTCAGGCGGTCGATGTTGATGCCTTTTTTTGCCGAGATAAAGACGCAATTGTCGGCCATCTTGGCCATCCATGTCGCCTCCAGTTCCTCCAAGGGGATATTCTCGCGTGTGCGTGGTGTCAGGTCGTCCTCGTCCTTGGGCGTGTAGGTGAAAGCGTCTATCTTGTTGAAAACAAGAATCATCGGCTTGTCATTGTCGCCGCATATCTCCTGCAAGGTCTTGTTGACGACCTCAATCTGCTCCTCAAACTGCGGATGGCTGATATCGACTACATGGACCAGTATGTCGGCATCGCGTACCTCGTCGAGGGTCGATTTGAAAGAGTTGACCAGATGAGTTGGCAATTTGCGGATGAAGCCAACGGTGTCGGTGAGTAGGAAGGGAAGATTGTCGATGATGACCTTGCGCACGGTGGTGTCGAGGGTGGCAAACAGCTTGTTCTCGGCAAACACGTCGCTCTTGCTAAGGAGGTTCATCAGTGTCGACTTGCCGACGTTGGTGTAGCCCACGAGGGCCACGCGGGTAAGCTTGCCACGGTTTTTGCGCTGGATCGATTTCTGACGGTCGATGTCGCGCAGCTCCTCCTTGAGCAGCGAAATCTTGTTGAGGATGATACGGCGGTCGGTCTCAATCTGCGTCTCGCCGGGGCCGCGCATACCGATACCGCCGCGCTGGCGTTCAAGGTGGGTCCACATGCGTGTCAGGCGGGGGAGCAGGTACTGGTACTGGGCCAGCTCGACCTGGGTCTTGGCATTGGCCGTCTGGGCGCGCTTGGCGAATATGTCGAGGATAAGGCTCGTGCGGTCGAGCACCTTGATTTGCAGCTCCTTCTCGATGTTGGCGACCTGCTTGGAGGTGAGGTCGTCGTCAAATATCACCATCCCTATCTCGTTTTCCTCGACATACTGCTTTATCTCGTCGAGCTTCCCTTTGCCCACGAATGTGCGCGGGTTGGGGTAGTCGAGTTTCTGTAGGAATATCTTCTCGGTCACGGCTCCGGCCGTGTCGGCAAGGAAGGCGAGCTCGTCGAGATACTCACGTGCCTTGGTCTCACTCTGCTTGACCGTGACAAGTCCCACGAGCACTGCACGCTCGGTGGTCTCGTTGGTTATGATATGGTCTTTCATTGTCGTTGCTTGTTGAAATCATGGTTATTTGCCCGAGAGCAGGCGGTCATACCGCTTGGGGTCGTTGATGAGGTCGAGAGCCTCGCGGTAGACTGGGTTAAGCTCGTTTGCGACGCGGAAGTATGACCCGCTCTCATACAGGTCGCGGGCTATAAGAGCCTTGACTATCGTGCGCATATATGCCTCGCTGACGTTGTACTGGTCTTCGTTGTAGTCGACGCCCTCCTCCTTGCCGGTGTCTATCAGTCCCTGCATCATCGGGACGGTGGCCTCAAACTTGTCAATAAACTGTTTCTCGTCGGGATAGGCGGTCTTGAGGCTGTCGCGGTGGGCATCGACATAGCCGATGGCATAGCGGTTGAACGCCCCCTTGGCTACAAGGTCGCGGTAATAGGGGGTGAAAAAAGTCGTGTCTATGGGGACAAAACGGTCGGGGATGATGCCCCCGCCGCCGTAGACGGTGCGCCCGTTGCGCAGGGTCTTGTAGGCGAGGGAGCGGTCAATCTCGATGGAGTCGGCGTTCATCATCTCGCCGTGGTCAAACCGGTTGTAGATGTCCGATCGGTAGTCCTTGGCATCGCCCTTGGTGTAGGGCTTTTGGATGCATCGCCCGGCGGGGGTGTAGTAGCGCGACACGGTGAGGCGTATCATCGAGCCGTCGGGGAATGGGAAGGGTCGCTGCACTAGACCTTTGCCGAAGGTACGTCGGCCGACTACGAGTCCACGGTCATTGTCCTGGAGAGCTCCTGCGAGAATCTCGGAGGCCGACGCCGAGTACTGGTTGGCCATCACCACCACGCGGCCGTCGCGCAGGTCGCCGCGCTCAGTGGCGTTGTAGGTGAACCGTGGCAGCCTCGGGGCCTCGGTGTAGACGATGAGGTCGCCCTTGTCGAGGAAACGCGATGCGAGCTGCTGGGCGGCCTCGAGATAGCCGCCGCCGTTGTCCTCCACGTCAATTATGAGGTTTTTCATACCCTCCTTGCGCAATTTCCTTACCGCCTCGTCAAACTCGGCGGGAGTCTCGGCGGCAAACCGCGAGATGCGCACGTAGCCTGTGGTCGGGTCGGCCATATATGCCGCGTCGATGCTGTAGATGGGTATGTCATCGCGGATGATGCGGAATGTCAGCGGCTCTTTCTCCCCGCGCCGCACCACCTTGACCTCAACGGGCGTACCCTTGGGACCACGCAGGTGCTTCATGACGGTGGTGTTGGGCATCTTGACGCCGGCGATCGCCGTGTCGTTGGCCATCGTGATGCGGTCGCCGGGGCGTATGCCCACGCGCTCCGACGGCCCTCCGGCGATGACCGAGAGGACGTAGAGGGTGTCCTGCATCATGTTGAACTGTATCCCGATGCCGGAGAAGTTGCCGTCGAGCGGCTCGGTGAGAGCCTTGGTCTCCTCGGGGGTGGAGTAGGATGAGTGGGGATCGAGGGTGGCTATCATCGCCTTGATGGCCTCCTCGACAACGTGGTCGGCATTGACGGTGTCAACGTAATAATTTTCGATGACCCCCTCGGCGAGACGCAGTTTCTGTGCCGGAGGCATAATCTGTGATACGGAAAACAGGGCGACTGCGCCCGCTATGATGCATGTGAGAAGTTGTTTCATTAACAGTCAGATGGATATATACGGTTATGTATTGTTGTTTCAGTCGATAACGCGGGTCGTGGGCACATAGGGTGAGACATCATACCCGTTGTGCTCCAGGTCACGCACCATCGAGGAGCTGATGTAGCTCAACTCGGGGAGCGTGTATAGTAGAACGGTCTCGATGCCCGAAATGTTCCGGTTGGCATAGGCCATGTTGCGCTCATACTCGTAGTCGGCGACCGTGCGCACCCCGCGCAGGATAAAGTCGGCACCCACTTCGCGGGCTATCTCGACGGTAAGGCCCGTGTAGCTGATGACCGAGACGCGCGACTCCCCTTCCATCAGCCCGCGTATCTGGGCGAGGCGCGCCTCCAGTGTATGGTAGCACCGCTTGGCGTCGTTGACGCCTATGGCTATGACGATGTGGTCAAACAGCGCGAGACCTCTCTCCACGATGGAGAGGTGTCCTGTGGTGAACGGGTCAAACGACCCGGGGTATATGGCGACACGTTGGCGCTCATGAGATTTGTGAGTCATCTTCAACTACAAGATTTTCGATTATGAAGTTCTGTCGGTCGACAGTGTTCTTGCCCATGTAAAATTCGAGCAGCTCGGCCACAGCGTCCTCCTTGCGCAAGGTCACGCGGTCTACTCTCATGTCCGGTCCTATGAAGTCGCGGAATTCCTCGGGCGAAATCTCGCCGAGACCCTTGAATCGCGTTATCTCGGCATTCGCCCCGAGACGCTCGATGGCAGCTATGCGCTCCTCGTCGGTGTAGCAATAGTATGTGTCCTCGGGAATGCCTGTGCGCCCTTTGCGCGATGAGCCGGCGCGTTTTGTGGTCTTCTTGTTGCGCACGCGGAACAGCGGGGTCTCCAGTACGTAGACATGACCTTTCTTGATGAGGTCGGGGAAAAACTGGAGGAAGAATGTCAGCAGCAGCAGGCGTATGTGCATCCCGTCGACATCGGCGTCGGTGGCGATGATGACGTTGTTGTAGCGTAGTCCGTCGATGCCCTCCTCGATGTTGAGCGCGGCCTGGAGGAGGTTGAACTCCTCGTTCTCATAGACTACTTTTTGCGTTAACCCATAGGTGTTGAGCGGCTTGCCGCGCAGGGAGAAGACCGCCTGCGTCTCCACGTTGCGTATCTTGGTGATGGAGCCTGCTGCCGAGTCTCCCTCGGTGAGGAAGATGGACGAGGCGCGTTTCTTGTCCTCGTCACCCTTGGGGTCGTTGAGGTGGATGCGGCAGTCAAGGAGCTTCTTGTTATGGAGGTTGACTTTCTTGGCACGCTCGCGGGCGAGCTTGGTGATGCCGGCCATCGACTTGCGCTCGCGCTCGCTGTCCTGTATTTTCTTGAGGATGATGTCGGCGACCTCAAGGTTCTTGTGCAGGTAGTTGTCAAGCTCTTTCTTGATGAAGTCGCCGATAAACTTTGCGACAGTAGGCCCGTCGGGCCCCATGTCGCGCGAGCCGAGCTTGGTTTTGGTCTGCGACTCGAAGACAGGCTCCTGCACCTTGATGGAGATGGCGGCGACGATGCCGTTGCGTATGTCGGAGTACTCGAAGTTGCGTCCGAAATAGTCCTTGATGGTGCGCGAGATAGCCTCCTTGAAGGCCGTGAGGTGGGTTCCGCCCTGGGTGGTGTGCTGCCCGTTGACAAACGAGTAGTACTCCTCGCCGTACTGGTTGGTGTGGGTCAGCACGACCTCGATGTCATCCCCTTTCAAGTGTATTATTGGGTAGAGGGGGTCGGTGGTAAGGTTCTCCTTGAGTAGGTCGACAAGTCCGTTGCGCGAGTAGAACCGTTTGCCGTTGAATATGATTGCGAGGCCGGTGTTGAGGAACGTGTAATTCTTTATCATCGGGATGATAAACTCCTCGCGGTAGCGGTAGTCGCGGAATATCGTGGGGTCGGGGGTGAACCGCACGAGCGTGCCCGACGGTTGGTCGGAGGGTATGATGTCCCCCTCGGCGACAATCTCGCCGCAGGAGTAGTCGACGCTCTTGCTGTGTCCCTCGCGTGCGCTTTCTATGAAGAAGTCGGTCGACAGGGCGTTGACGGCCTTGATGCCGACACCGTTAAGCCCTACCGATTTCTTGAATGCGGCCGAGTCGTACTTGGCACCGGTATTCATCTTGGATGACACGTCAACCAGTTTCTCCAAGGGTATGCCGCGTCCGTAGTCGCGCACCGACACCGAGGTGTCATCGACGTTGACCACGACCTGCTTGCCGCACCCCATCATGTACTCGTCGATGGTGTTATCCATCACCTCCTTCAACAGCACATAGATGCCGTCGTCGGAGTTGGTGCCGTCGCCGAGCTTGCCGATGTACATGCCGGGACGACGCCTTATGTGCTCTTTCCAGTCGAGCGTGACGATGGTCTCGGCCCCGTAGCTGGCCGTCACTTCGGCAGAGGCGGTTTCAGCTTCCGTAGGGGGGGTGTTGTCATCGATGGGGTCAACGGGGAGTGTGGGGTCTTCTGCGGTCATGGCTTATGGTTGTGATGGGTGCAATCCTATTAAGATAGAGGCAAATTTAGCAAAAATTCGCCGTACGACAAAATTTGCCGATATTGATTATGTCTGTGATGTCATCTTCCTGGCGAGTTCAAAGAATCGGTCGGCTGTTTTCTGTGGGTCATGGGTTAGAAGGACTCGTTGTCGCCCTGCCGATGCTATTTTCTCGTATTTGTCATGGGCGGCCAATATATCTTCGAGTGTTGAGCGTAGGGAAGCTGGGGTGTCATACCGCACTGCCGACACGCCATCCTCGATGTCGATATTTTCAAGGGCTATATCTGTGCCTATGGTGAGAAGACCGTTTGAAAGCGTGTCGAGTGTCTTTCCTTTTGTCCCCGAACCTACCGATATAGGCAATATCGCTATGTCATGGCCTATCAGTTCAGTGGCAAAGGAGTCGACATATTCTATCGTTTTGGCCTCGTATCCCAGCCTTGTCAGGTCTGTCGCCAATTCGTCCCATCCTTTCCCGAGGAATGATATTGAATATGCCTGCGTGAGGAGGGGAAACGCATTGAACGCCTGTCTTATAATCATTTCTTGGTTTCCTGTATAGACGTTATTGGGGGCAGGGATGATAATTCTGAGTTTGCGGCGTGAAAGATCAATTTTTTTTCTTGCCCCGAGGTTGTCGTAATGGGGATGGGGTATGAATGTGGCCTGCAACTGTGGATTGACATCAATGAGGGCTTTGCGGTCAATCTCCCCGACGAGATGATAGTGGATGTGGGGCGATGTCGGCAATGCCTTTTCCAGTCGTAGATACTGTTTCCATCGTAGGAATCTTCCGACTTTTCGTAGTAGTCCGGGCTGTCGGGAAAAGCGGCGGTAGCATAGGCTGTATGAGTCAGGCCCGGTCACTATGACGGGTTTGTCGGGGAAGATGGTTGCAATATGCGACAAGTCAAGCATGTAGATCCAGATGAGGTCGGGATTGTATTCCCTTATCTTTCGGATATATTTGTCGTCAAGAGGGGTGAAATTATGACGATAGGGGTATCTTTCAAACACTTGCCGTAGGCGGCCAATTGGAGAGTGGGCTTGTCTCAGCTTGTTCGGTATACCCATATCTGTCAATGACACGGACAGCTCACGACCAGTTTTTCCCTGTTGGGCGGCAGGCACCTCGTTATAGTTGAATGTCCATATTTTTATGTCGGTGTCACTATCCCTATGACGGATTATATAATAGGGAAGTGCTGACGGGGAGTTGAAGTTGTAGTATGTCGGAGTATAGAATGTAATGAGGGCTATTTTCATCGTGATGTATTCGGTTAAGGCAAATATAGTGAATATTCTTTGTTTTCATTATCTTTGTAGATATAAAAAGAGTATGGCTCATACTATTTGCTATAATCGGGATTGCAGCCTGTCGCCACTGAGGATTCTGTTGATGGGCGACGCGAGCAACTACCACAGGACACTGGCCTGCGGCCTGCGGTCGCTGGGGCATGAGGTGACGGTGGCCTCGGCCGGGTCGGGGTGGATGCGCACCGGTCGTGACATCGACCTGTCGCGGCCATGCGGCGGCAAGCTGGGCGGAGCGTTGCTGTGGGCTAAGGTGCGGCGGCTGTTGCCGCGCCTGTCGGGTTATGACGTGGTGCAGATTGTAAGTCCTAATTTCCTTGAACTTCGGCCACATAGGATAAGGGGTGTGTTTGATGAGCTACGGGCACGTAATGGTGCGGTGTTTCTTACGGCACTCGGCAATGATTCCCGCTATGTGGAGTTTGCGGGCGACCCGTCGCGGCTGCGTTACAGCGAGTGGCAGGTTGGAGGAGCGCCGACCCATCATGCCGTAGAGGCGTCACAGACGCGACGTGAGTGGCTGGGAGAGGAGTTGAGGTTGCATGACAATTACATATATTCCAATATCGACGGTATCGGAACGGCTCTGTATGAGTATCATGCCTGTTGCAGGGAGATGAGGGATGCCCCCGACCTGCAATATTGCGGCATTCCTGTTGACACGGCCACGGTAGAGCGGGCATGTTGCCTCGAAGTCCCCGGCAAGGTGAGGATTTTCGTCGGCGTGCAGCGCGGGCGCATGGCCGAAAAGGGCACTGACCGGATGCTTGCTGCGGCACAGGAAGTCGTCGCACGTCATCCTGACAAGGCGGAACTTGTGGTTGTGGAGAACAGGCCCTATGACGAATACATAGCCTTGATGACATCGAGTCACGTGATGCTCGACCAGCTATATTCCTATACCCCCGCTACAAATGCGCTGCTTGCGATGGCGCGTGGCATGACTGTGTTAAGCGGTGCGGAGCCTGAATATTACGATTTTATCGGCGAGCATGAAAATCATCCGATAGTCAACGCCCTTCCCGATGACGAGGCCTTGCGCCGGCAGATTGAGGAAGTGGTCATGCATCCCGATAGGCTTCCACAGACAGGGACGAAAGGACGCGAATTTGTGATGAAGCATAATGACAGCCAGGTGGTGGCTAAGAGATTTCTGGAATTATGGCAGCGAAACTTGAAGTGCTGATATGTACATTCGGCAAGGATGGACTCGACCGTGTGGCGGCTATGGGATTGCCGAGGGTAGATGGCGTGGGCTATCTTGTGTCGTGGCAGAAGGGAACGCGGGAGGTGAGCGTCGGCCGTCCGCAAGGGCTTATGCGTGATGACGTGAAGGTGTATGTCTCCCCGACAGTAGGGTTGAGCCGCAACCGCAATGCCGCTCTCGCACATGCCACAGGCGACATATGTCTTGTCGCCGATGATGATCTGCGCTACACCGACGCCGGACTGCGTGCGGTGATGGACGCCTTTGACCGCCGGCCTGATATGGATGTGGCGGCTTTCATGTATGAGAGCGACGGCGACACCAAGGAATATCCCCGTCAGGAGTGTGACCTGACGCGCCATATTCCCAAGGGATGGTTTCTTACCTCGTTTGAGTTGGCTTTCCGTCGCGGCAGCATCGGCCCGTTGAGGTGGAATGAGCTGTTGGGCATTGGTGCGCCGGTGCTTTCGGCCGGGGAGGAGGAGTTGCTGTTGTGGCAGATGAGGCGGCACGGACTACGCTGCCGTTTCATTCCCGAGACAATAGCCGTGCACGACGGCCCGACCACAGGCTTTCGCCGTGTCGCCGAGCCGTCGGTGCTTATGTCGAAGGGGGCCGTGTGGCGCGTGACGCATCCTTATACCGCTCCGTTGCGCATCATCCTCAACGCATGGAGGGAGCGACGCGCCGGACGCATGTCGTTTGTTCACGCCCTAAGGCACGTGACGAAAGGATATGCGTACGCCATGCGCAATCTTGATTCCCAAGGCAATCCGCGCGTCACCACATAGGGGTGAACGGCTGGGACTGCTTAAGTTTGTCGTTGACGCAGCCATGAAAATGGGATGACTTGGAGGTGTCAAGTTTGAGCACCGGCGCGCCGGGGTAGAGGTCGAGTCGGCGCAGGTCGATGTTGAACATGTCGCGGTCGGCTGCAAATTTGAAGTGGTACACGCAATTTTTTGTGTCGGCGATGCTTGTCCACTGTGTCGACGACAGGTTGGGCTCACCCTCGATTTCATACCCTAATGGCACCGCAACGTTGCTCATTATTGACGCTACCTCTGCCACGCCATTGTCGGCGTCGATGGCGGTAGGGAGATGGTGCACAAAATATGATGCGCGGACAAAGCGATCGGCTGAGCGTACAGTCCCGGGGAGCATGTTTTTGCCTCCGACCTGTTGCCAGTATTTGTTGATGGCGAGCATGTCGGCAAAGGGCGGGTCGTTGGTCAGCACCTGGTATTCACGTGACATGTACATGTCGAGATGCCCGTTTTGGTACTCCATGACGAGCGTCATGCCCGAGGGATCGGTGAGTGCCCAATGGAGCATGGTGGCGGTTCCGCCGTCAAATGTCTTGCCGAAAATGGCAAACTCGTTGTTGTCGAGCCATAGGCGTGCCTCGGCTACAGTCGCAAAGTTGTCGAGGAAATAGCTTACGAGCGTGGCGAGGCTCATGATGGGCATGTTGCCGTCGCCGGTCGCCTCCTTATAGACACTCTCCTTGCAGAAAAGCCCGTTCATCACGAGTCCTTTCTCGTTCATTCCCTCCGTGACGCCGCCGTCATATCCGACGGCGAGTACCGAGCCGTATTTTGATACCCACTTCAGCATAGGGCCGTCGGGCATACTCTGCCTCTCCATGCCACGGGGATAGACATAGAGGTCGGTGGGGATTGGGGTACGCCAGTCAAGTGTCCGGCCAACTATTGTGAGTTCGTTGTCGCCCAACAGCACCACGCGTGAGCAGGCATGGCTCCTGGCGGGGACAAATGTTGCCGCAGCCATCATGGCAAGCGGCAGGAACAGGGTGTGGAAAAGTTTCATCGGGGTTATTGCGTTATGTGATTACTATAACGTAATAACCCCGACGTGGGCGGTAAGGTTCGGTCTTCTTACAGGTACTTATCGACTGTAGTTCCGAGGCGGGTCACATCGGTGACGCGTTCCACGATGTCACCGTGGCGGTCGATGATGAATGTCGCCGGGAGGTCGGTCACATTGTAGCGCAGCAATGCTTCCGAGCCGTCGGTCGGGGAGTTGTAGACGGTAATCCACGGCAGGTTTTTAGCCGACTGGCGCCATTTGAACTCGTCGGGGTCAACCGATACCTGATATATCTCCAGTCCCGCGCCCTTGCGCGAGTCGTACACCTTGGCCATCTCGCGGTTGAACGCCGGAGATGCCTCGACATCATACACTGTGAAATTGAGCACGATGACTTTCCCCTCCTTGGCGAGCTTGGCGAGGCTGTGGGCCTTGCCCCCCTCGTCCATGAGGTTGATGTCAAATAGTTGTGCCTCCGAGGCATAGATGGTGTCGGCGGGAAGGGTGGTGGAACGTCTGCGGTTGCTAAGGTATAGGCTCTTGAGGTAGCGGGTGCGCGGGTCAGTAGGGCGATATTGGTCAAAGGCATTCGCCACCGCCCCGATGATGCGTAGGTCTGCCCGGTTGTCAGGGTTGAAAAGCGGCTTCCCGTTGACCCTCTTGGAGATGATATAATATGTCACGATGCCTGCTGGGTCGCCTATCACCATTCCTCCCAGCTCGCGCTTGAAAAGGGAGTCGGTCACCGCAGCCTCGACCCCCTTTGAGGCTACAAGGCTGTTGATGCGACGCTCCACGTCAGCGAGCATTGTGGCTGATGTTGACCCTTCGAGCGTGTATCCATCGGCAGGACGGGTGATGTCGGCATTTACGGTCACGGTCTCGATGGAATCGATGGGGAAATAGATTGTCGCGTCGGCTGTGCGCAGGCGGTAAATGTCGGGATAGCCCACGGCTTCGTGGGACATGGAGAATGAGCCGTCATCGGCGACCTTGGTGGAGTCGAGCGCATACCAATATCCGTTGTCGGCGGCTTCAAGCACCACCGTCTTTTCTTCTGCTCCGGCAATCGTGCCCTTTACTTTCCATTGGTTTCCGCTGCATGATGCGAGCATCAAGGCCGCTGCGGCGAGGGGATATATCTTTTTCATAATTATTGTCAGGTTTATGGCGGCAAAGTTAGCAATTAGCCTTGAAATGCCAACTATGCCGGCAATGAAAGATTCAAGCCGTCGAGCAGGGTGGTGTACATGGCTATGGCATCCCGTATCTCCGACAGGAATATATATTCGTCGGCTGTGTGGGAGCGTGCCGAGTCGCCGGGCCCGAGTTTCAGGCTCTGCCATGGCATGAGGGCCTGGTCGCTGAGGGTAGGGGAGCCGAATGGCTCGGCACCGAGCGTCACGAGGCGTTGCACGATAGGGTGCGACGGGTCGATGCGCGACGAGTTGAGGCGCGTGCTTCGCGGCGTGAGCGTGGCCTCGGGGACGGCGGCACGTATTAGGTCGAGGATCTCGGGATTGCTGTATGCGTCGGTCGTGCGTATGTCGGCGACAAAGGTGCAGCGGTCGGGGACGACATTGTGCTGCGTGCCGGCGTTTATCTGTGTGACCGATATTTTCACCGGGCCGAGTGTCGGCGACTCGATGGGGAATTTCAGTTCACGCAATGTCTCGATGACCGGGATGGCGCGGTAGATGGCGTTTATCCCCTCGTTGCGTGCCGCGTGTCCCGAGCGGCCTGTCACCTCGCCGTCGAGCACCATCAGCCCTTTTTCGGCAATCGCCGGCTGCATCCCTGTCGGCTCGCCCACAATGGCGACTGACACTGAGGGGAGAAGCGGTATTGCCGCCTCGATGCCATTGCGGCCGCTCACCTCCTCCTCGGCCGAGGCAAGGAACACGAGATTATAGCTGCGTTTTCGCGGAGCGAGATAGCGGAACGCGGCAAGGAGCGACACGAGCGGCCCTCCCGCGTCGTTGCTCCCCAGGCCATAGAGACGTCCGTCCTCCTCGGTCGGTGTGAACGGGTCGCGCGTCCATCCCGCTACAGGCTTCACGGTGTCGATGTGGGAGTTGAGCAGCAGTGTCGGGCATGACGGGTCATATCCCGGAGCTATGCTCCACACGTTGTTGCCGTGGCGCGAGGCCGGGTGTCCGTTGCGCTCCAGGAACCGCTGCACGCACTCGGCGGCACCTGTCTCCTCGCGTGAGACGGATGGGATGGCTATAAGCTCTTTCAGCAGGTCTACGGCATCGTAGTATAGTTCGTCTATATCCATTGTGGTCTTGTTTTGCTTGCAAAGTTACTACTTATAGTGGAGATGGGGATATATAAATGTTAATAGAAGTATAGTAATGTTGTAAAATTCAAAATGAACGTTAACGCCACGGTGAAAAGCCACTGCCGTACGTTTCTATATTGTGGAATAAGGCGTACATTTGCGCCGTTTATAAACTATTTATATGCCAAATACGCTGACAGACTTAATCGTCAAGCAGGCATTACGGTATGGCGACCGCCCCGTATTTGCCTATAAGACAAGCCTTGATGGCGAGTGGATTGATTGTTCGTGGAACTGCTTCAGCCATCAGGTCGACACTATCGCCTGTGCGCTTGAGATACTTGGATTGGAGGAGAAGGACGCGATAGCTGTTTTCTCGTCCAACCGTCCTGAGATACTTGTCACTGATTTTGCCGCCTATGCCAACCGCGTCGTGCCGGTGTCGATCTATGCCACCAGCACCCGCTCTCAGGTGGAATATATAATAAAGGACGCGTCGGCGCGTATGCTATTTGTGGGCGACCGCAAGCAATATGAGATAGCCCGCGCGCTTGATGTCCCCGGATTGCAGATAATAACCTACGATGATATCCCCTGTGATGAGGGGGATACGACTACCATGTCGTTTTCCAAACTCATGAAGTTGGGCGAATGTGCATCGGACGATTGTCACGATGCAGTCGAAGGCCGCCGCCGGCGCGCCACTGCCGACGACATCGCCACTCTCATCTACACGTCGGGCACCACCGGCGAGCCAAAGGGCGCGGTGCTCACCCATTCATGCTTCAATGCGGCCATGGAGATACACCGCGAGCGGCTTACCTCGCTGTCCGACAAGGATACTTCGGTGTGTTTCCTTCCGTTGAGCCATATATTTGAAAAGGCGTGGACCTACTTCTGCATGTACATGGGGATGAAGGTCTATATCAACTTTGACGTGCACGACATACAGCGCACCGTGCGTCAGGTCAAGCCGACATGCATGTGCAGCGTGCCCCGCTTCTGGGAGAAGGTCTACACGGCCGTGCAGGAGAAGATGGGCGCGATGAAAGGTTTCAGGCGCATGATGGTCAACATGGCGTTGAAGGTGGGGCGCCGCCGCAATCTCGATTATGTGCGCATGGGCAGGAAAGTGCCACCGCTGCTTGAGATGCAGTATCGGTTTTTCTATAAGAAAGTCTTCCTGCCGATGCAGCGCGTCATAGGTATACAGCATGGCAACATCTTCCCCACCGCCGGCGCGCCACTCAGTTCCAATATCGTGGAGTTCATGCACTCCTGCGGCATAAATATCGTCATAGGTTACGGGCTGTCCGAGACTACCGCCACGGTGACCTGCTATCCTTACGTTGGGTATGAGATAGGTACGGTTGGCACGGTGATGCCCCGCGTGAGAGTAAGGCTTGGCGAGAACAACGAGATACTCGTGAAGGGTCCCACGGTGATGCGCGGCTACCTCAACAAGCCCGAGGCTACCGCCGAGGCGTTCACCGATGACGGGTGGTTCCGCACGGGCGATGCCGGACGCATAGACGAGAGCGGCGCGCTGATACTCACCGAGCGTATCAAGGACCTGTTCAAGACCTCCAACGGTAAATATATCGCTCCTCAGGCCATCGAGAGCCGCCTCGGCGAGGACCCCTATATCGAGCAGGTGGCCGTCATCGGCGACCAGCGCAAGTTTGTCTCGGCCATCATCGTACCCGCCTATGAGGCATTGAAGGAGTATGCCGCCAAGAAGAAAATACAATATGGTTCGCTCGAGGACCTGCTGAAAAACAGCGAGATAATAAAGCTGATACAGGAGCGCATCGAACGGCTGCAGCGCGGTTTTGCCTCATTTGAACAGATAAAGCGTTTCACGCTGCTTCCCCATGCATTCTCCATGGAGAGTGGCGAGCTGACCAACACCCTCAAGATACGCCGCCCCGTCATAAACCGCCGCTACGCCCGCGAAATCGAGGCGATGTACAGCTATTAAAGCCGGGAACAAAATAGGACAAATAAGCCCAATAGGACAAATAGTTCCTATAAGGCTTATTGGCCCTATTAAACTTATTGGCCTTATTGGAGTGCCTTGCAGAGTCCAGGGACAATCGCTATATTTGCATTATCATAAAGTAATAAAGTTAGTATTAACCGAAAATTCTTGAATTGATGATTACTCAGGAACAGCTAAAAGAGACTTTTGAACGCAAGCTCGCGTTGAGGAGGTATCTTTGACATCGACAGTAAGAAAATAGAAGTTGAGGAGGAGGAGCTGCGCACCCATGTGCCCGACTTTTGGGAGCACCCCAAGGAGGCGCAGGCCCAGATGAAGAAGGTCAAGGACCTGCACCAGTGGATTGACGGGTATACCGAGATCGACAAGGCGGTCGATGAGCTGCAGCTCGCGTGGGACTTCCACAAGGAGGGGCTTGTCGAGGAGGATGAGATAGACCGTATGTATGCCGACGCGATGGCAAAGATTGAGGCATTGGAGCTGCGCAACATGCTCCGCCACGAGGAGGACAAGCTCGGCGTAGTGTTGAAAATCAACTCCGGGGCCGGCGGCACCGAGAGTCAGGACTGGGCGCAGATGCTCATGCGCATGTATCTGCGCTGGGGCGAGAAACACGGCTACAAGACCACCATATCCAATATACTTGAGGGCGACGAGGCAGGCATAAAGTCGGTGACGATAAATATCGACGGCGACTATGCCTACGGCTACCTCAAGAGCGAGAACGGCGTACACCGTCTCGTGCGCGTGTCGCCATATAACGCCCAGGGCAAGAGAATGACCTCATTTGCCTCGGTGTTTGTCACTCCGCTTGTCGACGACACCATAGAGGTCAACGTCGAGACGGCACGCCTGTCGTGGGACACGTTCCGCTCGGGCGGCGCGGGAGGTCAGAACGTCAACAAGGTGGAGTCGGGCGTGCGCCTGCGCTACCAGTTCAAAGACCCATACACGGGCGAGGAGGAGGAAATCCTCATCGAGAACACCGAGACCCGCGACCAGCCCAAGAACAAGGAGAACGCCATGCGCCAGCTGCGTTCCATCCTGTATGACAAGGAACTTCAGCACCGTCTCGCCGAGCAGCGCAAGATTGAGGACTCCAAGATGAAAATCGAGTGGGGCTCGCAGATACGCAGCTATGTGTTTGACGACCGCCGCGTCAAGGACCATCGCACCAACTGGCAGACATCCGATGTCAACGGAGTGATGGATGGCGATATTGACGAATTTATCAAGGCATTCCTGATGGAATTTGCAGGAAGCGCCGATACAGACTGACTTCCAAGAATATGAAACAGAGACTCACGATAGTGAAAGTCGGAGGCAAGATTGTCGAGGAGCCGCAGACGCTCTCGACACTTTTGCGTGACTTTGCCGCCATCGAGGGGCCCAAGCTCCTCGTTCACGGCGGTGGCCGGTCGGCGACCAAAGTGGCTGCCGACCTCGGTATAGAGACCAAGATGGTCGACGGACGCCGCATCACTGACGATGACATGCTGCGCGTGGTGACGATGGTCTACGGCGGCCTTGTCAACAAGACGATTGTCGCCGGGCTGCAGGCCGCCGGGGTCAACGCCCTCGGAATGACAGGCGCCGACCTTGGCATCATACTCAGTGACAAGCGTCCCGTAAAGACCGTCGACTACGGATGGGTGGGGGATGTGAAACGCGTTGACGGCTCGATACTCGCCGACCTTATAAAGATAGGGGTTGTTCCCGTAATTGCCCCTCTGACCCATGACGGGGCAGGGCATCTGCTCAACACCAATGCCGACACTATGGCTGGAGAGACCGCCAAGGGGCTTGCCCCATTCTTTGACGTGCGGCTCGTCTTCTGCTTTGAAAAGGCCGGGGTGTTGCGCGACGAAAACGACGACAATTCGGTAATCCCCGAGATAACCCCCGCGACATATGCCTCGCTGCGTGCCGACGGCATCGTTGTCGGCGGCATGATACCCAAGCTCGATAATGCCTTTGATGCCCTCTCGTCGGGTGTCGGCGAGGTCGTCATCACCAAGGCGTCCGCCCTCAATGACCTCTCCCTCGGCACCCACGTCGTAAATGGGTAGCCCATCATAACGTATATCACAGTAGGGTCGCGACCTGTCGCGACTGCGAATCGGTTGGTTGTCGATATCCCATCCACGCGGTCGCGACAGGTCGCGATCCTACTGTAAAATGACCTTATCGGGGAATGTTGGGGCCGAATGGGTGGTTGCCGCCTCCGCCGACCGGCGGCCGCGGGATGTTTGGTCCGGCACCTACGGGGGGACGCGGCACACTGGGGCGTATAGTGCCCGGCAGGTAACCGCCGCCGTAGACGGGACCCTGAGGATACCACCACGCGGGGGTATTATTCCACGAGTTGTACCATATGTTTGTTCCTACTACGGGCACTGTAGGGCTTACGGTGACATACCCCGACGGATAGTCGACGTCGATGCCGACCCCGGTGTCATACCACATGTCGCATGATGCGAGCATAGCTGACATGCCGCCAACAATTGCTGCGGTGAGCCAAAATCGTGACGGCAGTATGTGAAACCTCTTTTTCATAACAGTCTCTCCTTTGTATTAAGACGTTTGGCGCGCACCAAATGTTTATGCCTGTCAGGCGGGGACGTCTACAAGTATTCTACAACCTTTATTAACAATTTTTCAGGGAGTATAGTCGAGCCTTATGTGGAGCGGAATCCTTAAAAGTTTCGTCAGATGGCGAAGTGTAAAATATGTTGTACAACATATCTTCGATTTGTGAAATAAAGATAAGATGACTAAATTTGTGTCGTGATAATCTGACCGATTTAGAGAAAGCAGTCAACATTTATTCGCATATATAGCTTTTTTCGATTAGATTTTGCATTGATTAGATGATTCCTGAAATATTGATTCACGATTGGATTCACTGATGTGGAGTTTTTTTGGAGAGGGCATATATTATACAAATTCATATATGTTTAACTTCTTAACATTAAATCATTATTCCAACAAAAATGAGAAAACTGTATCTTAGTTTGTTGGCGTTATTGATGGCCTCCCCGGCGTTTGCCCAGTCCTCGTCAGCCACGATAACAGCCAATCCATCGCCTGCGGTGACAACCAAGGCGTTGGAAGTGAAAATCCAGACCGATGATTTTGGCAGTGATGTATATTGTTACACGTGGGCCTTTGTCGGGAGTACCGAGAAAGAAGCCGCCTCGTGGACCGCTGTCAACAACAACGCCAAGTTCAAGATGACGGGCAGTGGCGGCAACTACACCATCAAGATTGACGACATTCAGTCATTCTATGGCCTGTCTGACACCGAGATGGAACAGCTCAACAAGCTCGGCTTTATCGCCAAGACTGTGGGCGGCAAGCAGTGTCAGGACCAGTTTGTCGAGGTTGTGCAGGGCCGTCGCAACGCCTACGGTGGCGGCGAGGGTACCCAGGCAAGCCCCTTCGTGCTCAACACCGCAGCCCATTTCACCGAGTTTGCCTCCACCCCGAGCGACTGGTCGGCAGACACTTACGTTAAGCTTGACGCTGACATCACCGTAGGCAACATCAGTGCCGTCGGCTCCAAAGGGTCGCCCTACAAGGGACACTTTGACGGCGCCGGCCACACTGTCAAGGGTGCCACCGTCAGCTCCACGGCCCTCGGCTCGGCCGCAGGTCTTTTTGGCGCCATTGACGGTGCCGAGATTCACGACCTCGGAGTCCTTGACGTCAATGTCACCGGCTCGACCTATGTCGGCGGTCTTGTGGGCTACGTGCTCTCGGGCAACATAAGCCGTTGCTTCGTGACCGGCAGCGTGACCGGCTCGTCTATCTGCGTCGGCGGTATCGCCGGCGAGAACTACGGCACGATTTCCGACTGCTATTCCTATGTAAATGTAAGCAATCCCGACGACTATGCCACCGGCGGCATCGTCGGCAAAAATCTCGGCGTCATCAAGAACACCTATGCCACCGGCCAAGTCTCGGGCAAAGGTTATGTCGGAGGTGTCGTCGGCGCCAATTACGGCACCGTGTCCAACTCGGCAGGCATCAACGCAGGCATGAGGTCGTCACACAACTATGCCGCACGATTTGGCGGAAACAACAACTCGCGCAATAACGTGTCAGGCAACATCGCATGGGTTAATATGGTGAACGTATCCAACCCGTGGGCCTCTCACGGCGACCATGCCGAGACTGTAGAGAACGCCACCCTCACGGCGCAGAACACCTATCAGTCGCGCCTCGGCTGGGACTTCTCCAACGTATGGGAATGGAAGACTACCGAGAAGGGCGGTTTCCCCGTGCTCCGCAACATGGCCGGGCAGACCAACATCATGCCCGAGGATATCTACAGTGCATCCGACATCGACGAGATATTTGTCGGTGACGCCATGAAGTTCAACGTCTATCCCAACCCTGTCAGCGACGTGCTTCACATCACATCGGGCGACGGTATTGTCTCCTGTGAGCTTTACAGCCTCGCCGGCGCGCTTGTCGCATCGGCACAGCCCGACGGCGCCGCAGATGTTGAGATAGAGGTAGGCTCTGTAGCCAACGGCGTCTACATGCTGCGTGTGGTGACAGCCAACGGAGCTGAGATGATTAACAAGATTATCAAGAAATAACCTGAAAAGACACTTATATAGTAATAATGAAAAATAAGAGATTCACTATATGGCATAAGATAGGTGCCGTATGTGGTGCCGGATTGCTTGCCGCAGCCGCCTCGACGGCCGCAGTCAACAGCGGGGACGCCACGCTCGACAATCTGGAGATAAAGATTGACGGACAGAATATTGTCACCGGATTTTCATCCAACAATAAGACCTACACTATAGAGCTTGGCGAGGACGCCTCGTCGATGGCCACATTCTCGGCCGTCCCCAAGGCTTCCGATGCCGTGGTCGACATCACCGTCAACGGCACGACGCTCACCAACCACTCCCTCGCCTCGCTCACCGGCGGCGACAACGTGGTGACATATGCCGTAAAGAGCGGCTCGCGCACCGAGACCTACACCGTCAACATCAAGACCCCGCAGGTCGTGCGTGATGAATATTTCACATGGAAAAATGCGAATATCTATTTCGTGCTTACCGACCGTTTCTACAATGGTGACACATCTAATGACAATTCCTACCATCGTAAGCGTCTTACAGGCGATGCCGATGTGGCTACTTTCCATGGCGGTGACATCAAGGGTCTGACTGAGAAGCTTGACTATCTTGACAAACTTGGTGTCAATGCCATATGGATCACCGCTCCCTACGAGCAGATGCACGGATGGACCGGTGGCAAAAATGATGCGTTCCCCCACTATGCGTTCCATGGATATTATGCCCTCGACTGGACATATATGGACCGCAACATGGGTACCATCCAGGATATGAAGGATTTCGTCACCGAAGCTCACAAGCGCGGTATCCGCGTCGTGATGGATATCGTGATGAACCACACCGGTTATAGTACCCTTGACGATGCCGTCGATTATGATTTCGCCAACTTCAACGGTACTCCTGAAGCTGGTTGGGTACCCTCCGGGAAGCCGTATTCCATGTGGTCAGAGAGCAACGAGATATCTTTCAATGCCGACGAACAGGGCAACTGGGGCAACTGGTGGGGTCCCTGGGTACGCGCATTCGGCGACCGCAGCTGGGCAGCGAACGCTGGTTTCGCTCCTGAAGGTGGCAGTGACTACACCAAGCCGCTGGCTGGCCTGCCCGACATCGTGACTGAGCGCACAACGCCGGTCGACATACCTCCGTTCCTCAAGCAGAAGTGGGAAGCTGAAAAGGGTGGCGACTATGACAACTACCGTCTGCCCAACCTTGAGGGCTGGCGCGCTGACAGCAAGGGCGCTCCCGCCGATTATATGATCAACTGGCTTGCCGGTTGGGTAGAATACTTCGGTATTGACGGTTTCCGCTGCGACACAGCCAAGCATCTTGAGAAGAGCCGTTGGAATCAGCTCAAAAACGCTTGTAACCAGGCTCTTAATAAATGGCGTAACTCTGACCGTGCCGACGAGTA
>LUJN01000025.1 GCA_001689445.1 Bacteroidales bacterium M3
CGAGTCCCTCCGGGCGGCCACTTTTTTGTGCCCCCGCCATTATAGCTGTAATGGCTATCATAGCTCAACTATTTTTTGTATTTTTGCGGTGACTAATTTATAATTCTGTATTATGAAAAAGATAATGATGGCTGCCATGGCAGTGTGTGTAATGGCCGGGATGGCCGTGGCCGAGGTGAAAATCACCAAGGTTGACAAGGTGTCACCGACTGACGAGATGTTTATGGATATGGCTGTCACTGCGGCCAATAATAACCTGAAGGAGGGGCAACTCCCCTGTGGTGCTGTCGTAATCCTCAACGGGGCTGCCCCACGCACTGCGGGACGGTCTACGGCAACTCTCACTGCCGAGGAGGACGCCATAAACAAGAGTCGCCGCAAGTCGCTGAAAAATGCTGTGATCTATACTGTCAACGAGCCGACGACCGATGCCTATAATGCCATATGCCGCTCGGGTGCTGATGCCGTATATTTCTGCAATCCTCGTGAGGCTGTCATTTCCAAGGGGGTATACCCCGCCTCTGCCTATGATGACGCGCGCATAGACACGACTTACACGCCGGTAAAGATGGGCTGTATTGAAATTTCTGAAGGTAAGGCTGTCCTCAACAAGTATGTGAAATAGACAGCCGGAATAGACTCATTCTTCCGCTGTGAGCGGATATACGGGAGCGAACCATTCACCTTGGGTCGCTCCTGTTGCTTTAAGGCGGTTGCGCAAGAGATTGGTAAACTCATAGTTTTTCAGACCCCATCGGGGATAAAGCAGCAATTCGGCAGGCGATTGCGAGACAAAGCGCTCGATGGCGACAGCGGGGTTTATGTGTCTTAGCAGGTGTATGCATAAGTCGATATATTCCTCGGCACTGAATCGCGGGATGTCATACAGTCCGTCGGCCACATCGCGGGCCATACGGGTGCCGCGTATGAGCTGGAGCTGATGCAATTTCAGCGTGTCGACGGGGAGTGAGGACGCACGCAGCACGGTCTCGGTCATCATCTCGCGTGTTTCGCCCGGAAGACCTACTATCAGGTGCAGTCCGCACGGGATGCCGGCACGCGTGGTGCGCATGACGGCATCTACGGTGTCATGCCATGTATGGCACCGGTTGATGCGTTCCAACGTGGTATCATGGGAGGACTCCGCGCCGTATTCGACCATGACAAACCGTTCTCCGGCAAGCTGTGCCAGTTGCTCAAGCAGGGCGTCTGGCATACAGTCGGGGCGCGTTCCTATGATAAGCCCCTCTACCTCGGGACAGTCGAGAGCCTCGCGATATAGTCCCATGAGCCGGGAAATATCGCCATGGGTGTTGGTATAGGCTTGGAAATATGCCAGATAGCGCATCTCGGGATATTTGCTGGCAAAGAACCGTTTCCCTTCCTCAATCTGTCGGGCCACGGAAAGGGTGGGGGCGCAATATCCGGGATTGAATGTCTGGTTGTTGCAGTAGGTGCAGCCGCCGTATCCTTTTGTCCCGTCGCGGTTGGGGCAACTGAATCCCGCGTTTATCGCGAGCTTCTGAACCTTATAGGGAAAATGCTCTTTGAGGAAGTCGGCATAGTCCCGGTAATAGCCCTCCATGGATACCTACATGTGGGTGGTCTTGTTGGCAAGATATGCGTCAAGAATCACTATGGCGGCCATTGCTTCCACGATGGGCACGGCTCGCGGCAGTACGCACGGGTCGTGACGCCCACGGGCTTTCAGCACGGTGGAATTACCGTCGCAGTCGACGGTCTCGACCTCACGCAACAGTGTGGCGACAGGCTTGAAAGCGACGCGGAAGTATATATCCTCGCCATTGGAGATGCCCCCCTGTATACCGCCTGAGTGATTGGATGCCGTGCTCACGTGGCCGTCCTGGTTTATGAACGGGTCTATCATCTCGCTTCCGCGACGGCCGACGCCGTCAAATCCCATGCCATAATCAAATCCTTTGGTGGCATTGATGCTCATCATCGCTGCGGCGAGACGGCTTTGCAGCTTGGAAAATGCCGGGTCACCAAGCCCCACGGAGCATCCTTTCACTACTCCGGTGACGACTCCTCCAATCGTATCGCCGTCTTTCTTGACGCGGGTTATAAGGTCAATCATCCTCTCCGCTGTCGCAGGGTCGGGACATCTCACGATATTTTTTTCAATCTCGGCCCGGTCATATGCCGAGTATCCCTTTTCAAGCGCGATATCCCCGACCTGCGAGGTGTATGCGTAGATGTCTATTCCTACCGATGCGAGAGCCTGACGGGCAAAAGCCCCGGCCACTACGCGCGCGATGGTCTCGCGGGCCGATGAGCGTCCGCCACCGCGATAGTCGCGCAGTCCATACTTTGCCGTATAGGTGTAGTCGGCATGTGAGGGACGGAATTTGCGAGCTATCTCATTGTAGTCGCGTGGATGCTGGTCTTCGTTTCTGACGATAAACCCTATCGGTGTTCCTGTTGTCTTCCCCTCGAAGATACCCGACAGTATCTCAACGCGGTCTTTCTCGTTGCGGGCTGTCACGATTGACGACTGTCCCGGACGCCTACGGTCGAGTTCATGCTGTACGGCATCAAGATCTATCTCCACTCCGGCAGGCATACCGTCAATCACGCCGCCGACGGCGGCTCCATGTGACTCCCCGAAAGTCGTCACGCGGAATATGTTTCCAAAACTGTTATTCATCTTCTTGTGGTTTATTGCTGACCGTAAGGTCGGTTACAGAGCCTTTCACAAAGTCTATGAGCTGTCGTGGGGCAATCTTAAGCTGCAAGCCCCTCACCCCTGCGCTCACGTATATCACGTCAAAGTTGAGGGCTGTCTCGTGGAAAAACGTGGGGAATCCCTTTTTCATCCCTATCGGGGAGCATCCTCCGCGTATATATCCCGTGGTCGGCAGCAGTTCCTTCATGTGTATCATCTCCGCTTTCTTTGCCCCGGCGGCGCGTGCCGCTTTCTTGAGGTCGACCTCGGCATTGCCCGGAATGACGCATACAAAGTGTCCCGAGCGGTCGCCGTGGAGCACGAGAGTCTTGAACACCTGGCGTATATCCTCGCCAAGCTCTGCCGCCACATGGTCGGCGGCGAGATTGTTCTCGTCCACCGCATATGGGATCAGTTCATACGGTATTTTTGCGCGGTCAAGCAGCCGCGCCGCATTGGTCTTGGTGATACCTGCCATCAGTCATGAGGTTACAGCCGCAGACACCATCGTCAAAGGCTTTCCAAAATTACAAAATCTTGCCGACTCCCACAAACAGGGTCGTCATAATGCATCAAAAACAAAGGGGTATAGAGGAGATAGATCAGAGGTAGCGGTGGGAGGTGACAGCCATGCGGTCGTCGAGCTCGAAGACCCATGGGGCGCCGGTCGGTATCTCGACCGATACGACTTCCTCGGGGGTGAGATGGAGGAGTATCATGGCGAGGCCACGCAGGCTGTTGCCGTGGGCAGCTATGAGCACGTCTTTGTAGAGGGGGATACGCGGGGCGATAATCTCGTCCCAGCATGGGCGCACGCGGGCTATGGTCTGCTGTAGTGATTCGCCGACAGGCAATTCGTCCACGGGGATGTGGGCATACCGTGGGTCAAACCCGGGATAGCGCGGGTCGTCAACCGTGACTGCCGGCGGCGCGACATCATAGCTGCGACGCCACGTGTGCACCTGCTCGTCGCCATACTTTTTTGCCGTCTCGGCCTTGTTGAGACCCTGTAATGCTCCGTAATGGCGCTCGTTGAGCCGCCAGTCCTTGATGACAGGCACCCATGCCCGGTCGATGGTGTCGGCGACAATCTGTAGGGTGTGGATGGCGCGTTTTTGGTAGGAGGTGAAATAGAATGAGGGTAATATGCCGTTGTCGGCGAGCAACTGTCCTGCGTGGATAGCTTCCTGACGGCCCTTGTCGGTAATATCGACATCAGTCCAGCCCGTAAATCGGTTCTCAAGGTTCCACTGACTCTGCCCGTGGCGCAGAAGTATTAGTCTATACATTATTATGTGTTTTATTAATTGCTGACTCAGATGGAGGCTGTGTACATCTTGGCGTTTACAAGTGCCTCAAGCTCATCGTGGGAAATGGGGATTATGGCCGTATTGCCGTTGCGGTCGGTATACTTGAACAGGTAGCCGCAGCGCGCACGCAATGCCATGCCTGCAAAAGCCATATCCTCAGGGGTCTCCACCACCGAAATAGCAAGGTTGCCATGCATCTCGTCGAGGTCGATTTCAGAGATCTCCTCGTCGAGGAGCGTGTAACGGTACACGATATTGTTGTCCTCGATTGCCGTTTTCTCATAGATCACGCCGTCAGACTCGGCGGGAAGCCCGTCGTTGTACTCGTCTAATGCCGCGCGGATGTCATGGTGGGCTGTGGCGTATTGCCCCAGCGGTTCGTCGGCTGTATAGCGCGTGACGAGCAGAATGCCGACAGCTATTATCGCTATCGTCAGTATGGCTGCAAGGGCTGTCATGTCGGTGGCATGGTAGAGTCGGGCGTGAGAGTCAGTTTTCATGATGGAGATTTGTTCTTGGGCGGCAATATGCTGCCGGTGTTTATGCTAATATAACATGTTATGTCGGCGGTAAGTTTGGTCGACATGTTCACAATCGGTTTGTAATGTCACTGTGACACGCTGTGACAAACCAATGTCGCGTGAGTTACAATGACAATAATTAAGGCGAAATAATTTTGAGGGGGAACAGCGTTTGGATAAATTTGTAAGACAAAGCACATGTTTCAGTGCGGAAAGGAGTCATTTTGAACAAGAAAACGTTAATATCCCTGGTGGTTATTGTCGCAGTCATCTCGACGGCATCGGCAATCTTCTACTCGTGTCGCCGTGATCCGTCCAAGCCTGCCTACACCGAGGATTTGTTGCGCCGGGCGCAAGAGGGGGATGTCAATGCCGAGTTTTTCATTGGCCGTAGCTATTACGACGGTAATGGCGTTGAACGCGACTATCGTAAAGCTGTGGAGTATTTCCGCTCTACCGCTGCCAAAGGCTCCGTGCGTGGGCAATGCGGTCTCGGATGGTGCTATTTTTACGGACAGGGAGTGCCTGTCGATTACAGGAAGGCCGTCAAGTGGCTGACTCTCGCTTCCAATGCCGGGCATCCCCTTGCCCGCTACCTGTTGGGTGTATGCTACCTTAAGGGACATGGCGTCGCCAAGGATGAGATTGAAGGCCTTCATCTTCTGGACGAGGCAATTTCATTGGGAGCTGTTGAGGCCATTACCGAAAAGGGAATATACTATCGCAGGTGCAATAAGCTTGAGAAGGGGCTGGAGCTTATAAGGAAAGCATCCGACAAGGGCGATCCGAGGGCGCAGTTTATAATTGGGCTTTACCACTACAGGGGCACCGCCGTGCAACAGGATTTTGAGCTTGCGGTAGATTATTTCAAAGAGGCTGCCAATGGCGGTTTTGTCGCGGCCCAAAGGGCGTTGGGCACATGTTATTTCTATGGTGACGGTGTGGCGCAGGACTATGAGAAGGCGGTCAAATGGTGGATGTGTGCTTCCAAGCAGGGTGATTCGGAATCCCAGTACAATCTTGCGTTCTGTTATATGAAAGGTCGTGGTGTGTATCAGGATGATAATGAGGCGTTCCGCTTGTTCACACTTTCAGCCTCATCACCTAATGAATATGCTCTTTCGGCCCATCAGTTGGCCGAATGTTATCATCACGGCATAGGCACGGAGCGTAACGACTCATTGTCGGATATGTGGCGTCAGCGTGCCGCTCAGTTGGGTTATATAGGACGTTGAGCCGTCGCAGGCCTTTAATCGTAATCAACATCAATTATCGCATTGACGCGGCGTGCCGCGTGGAATAAAATTGCTATAGGGCAAATTCCACGCGGCACGCTGCGTCAATGCGATATCCTATGACAATGGGGTTATCATTATCGCCGCGCCTCCACTGGTGGCAAGATGGAGCGGTAGCTCGGTGGTGCTGTCGACCTCCATTTCCGATATTTCAACGGGGTAGGGGTTATCCTTGTAGTCTGCGTCGGTGCCGTCGGCGAAGATGCGAGCCTTGTATTTGCGTCCCTCGTCAAGGAACGAAAGTTGCAGGCTAAGGTCGCGGGATTCTGCATTGGTTATGCTGCCTATCCACCATGCATCGCTGTCGCGCTCCTTGCGTGCTACGGTGAGATATTCGCCGATGGAGGCGTGTGGAATTACGGTGCGTCCCCATGTGGCGGGGCATCGGGAGATAAACTCCAGTTCCGGGCGGCCCTCGTAGTTCTCAATCTTGTCTGATGACATCTGTAGCGGGCTGAAAATCACGACTGCGAGCGCCAGCTGTTTGGCGAGCGTGGTGTTGGGACGTGTCGTGGGCACGGCCGTATTGGTGAAATTGAATGTGCCCGGGGTGAAGTCCACCGGGCCGGCGAGGCAGCGGGTGAACGGTATAGTCACAGTGTGTTCTGGGGGATTGCCGCCGTCGGGTGACCAGGCGTCATACTCCTGTCCGCGCGCGCCCTCCTGTGTCATCAGGTTGGGGTAGGTGCGTTGCAGTCCTGTCGGCATCACCGGCTCATGGTTGTCTATCATTATATGGTGTCTGGCAGCAGTCTCGATGACCTTACGGTAGTGGCGCACGCCATACTGGCTGCCATGCAGCTCCTTGTTGTCGAGCAACGGGTTGACATATCCGGTCTTGACTGCGTTCACCCCCATGGAGGCATACAGGGCCATCGCGCTGTCGAGCTGGTTCTCGTAGTTGGTCGCGCCCCCTCCGGTCTCATGGTGTCCTATCAGCCTTACGCCCTTGCTGCGGGCATACTCTGTAATCTCTTTCAGGTCAAAGTCGGGATATGCCTTGGTAAACGATATGGGATGTCCGTGGGCTGTCCAGTCGCCGTCCCAACCGTAGTTCCAACCCTCGACGAGGACACCTTGATAGCCGTTGGCTGCGGCGAAGTCTATGTAGCGTTTGGTGTTGGCGGTTGTTGCCCCGTGCTTGTCTCCTTGGTGCCACGTGTAGTCCTTCATGTGTATGGCCCACCATATGCCGATATATCGTCCCGGCTCTATCCATGAGGTGTCCTCTATCTTGCACGGCTCGTTGAGATTGAGCATCAGGCGCGACAGCATCAGGTCGCCGGGGCGATCGGCTATGATTATCGTGCGCCATGGTGTCTCAAAGGGTGTCGTGGTGCGCACTTTTTCTCCCGTCGACCATGGCGTGAGGTAGGTCGCGAGGCATGTCGACGAGTCAGGGCGATAGAGGTTCATCGAGGCGTAATCGGTGAGGGCTGCCTCATGCAGGCTCACATACAGGCTGTCGTTGAGACGCATTGTCAGCGGGGATGCGACCGTGTCATTCATGGCGGTCAATGGCGCGGGACGGTAAAGCGCCTCATAGAAGGGATGTGACCATGGTATTGACCATGTTGTAGCGTCGGATGCGATGTTGAATTGCGTGTCCTCGTCCTCGATGGTCACGTCGGTCAGGGATTCCTGTTGTGGCACCGAATATCGGAAGCCGACACCGTCATCAAATGCTCGGAATGTGACCGAAAACCGTCTTGCAGGTTGTCCCGTCTGCTCCAGATCGACTGTCAGCTCATTGTAACGGTTGCTGACCGTAATCTCCTCGCCCCATGGCTGATCCCATGTTTCATCGGCCGATGAGCGGCGCACATTGATGATTTTCACCGCCTTGCCGAGGTCGCCCTCACGGAGCCTCATAGAGAGGTAGGAGGTGTCGATGACTGCCGCCCCTGAGCGCGCCACGGTGTAATACAATCGTCCGTCATTGACACCCACCTTTACGTTGGTAAGTCCGTCGGGCGACGTAAGGCTGTGGGTCGAAGTCGGGGTACACCCTGTTGCCAAAGCAGCGGCAGCCGCCATAAAGACAAGGTGTCTGATTCTTATCTTTTTTTTCATAATGTAATGTTTGATTGGTGTTCCAAATATTCACTTTTACCCGTCTACAAAATTACTGACGTTAAGGCAGAAATGGAATTGTCATCAAGCCGTCCCCAATTAAATCTAAAGATATCGATGCGGTAATATCCTCCTAATTAGCGCATTGGGTATGATTAGTGGCGCATAAAATCTAAAAATCTACATTTTGCGATTGATAGGGGGTATCAATTGATTGTCCGTTGACCCTCTTCGAGGCTCACTGTTGAGGTAAACTGTAAACCCCATATTGTCTCGGCTATAGCCATTGACAATATGGGGCTACATAAATTGACCCTCTGCGAGGGTCGGAATGATTGACCATCGACAGGTCGCGACCCTACTGTTGTGATATGGGGATTAGTCGCCCATGGTGCGGAGCAGCTCCTCGTTGTCGGAAGTGCGCTCCATGCGGTCCTTGATAAATTCCATGGCCTCGATGGAGTTGCGGTCGGAAAGGAAGCGGCGCATAATCCACATGCGGTTGAGCGTCTCGGGACGCAACAGCAGGTCGTCGCGGCGCGTGGAGGATGCCGTGATGTCGACTGCGGGGAAGATGCGCTTGTTGGAGAGCTTTCGGTCGAGTTGCAGCTCCATGTTGCCGGTACCCTTGAACTCCTCAAAGATTACCTCGTCCATCTTGGATGAGGTCTCGGTGAGTGCCGTGGCGATGATGGTGAGCGAGCCGCCGCGCTCGATGTTGCGGGCTGCGCCAAAGAACCGCTTGGGCTTCTGGAGGGCATTGGCGTCCACACCACCCGAGAGTATCTTGCCCGAAGCAGGCGATACGGTGTTGTATGCGCGGGCAAGGCGGGTGATGGAGTCGAGCAGTATCACCACATCGTGACCGCACTCGACCATGCGCTTTGCCTTTTCAAGCACGATTGACGCTATCTTGACGTGACGGTCGGCCGGCTCGTCAAATGTCGAGGCTATCACCTCGGCGTTGACTGAGCGCGACATGTCGGTCACCTCCTCGGGACGCTCGTCGATGAGCAGGATGATGATATATGTGTCGGGATGGTTTTCGGCTATGGCGTTGGCTATATCCTTCAAAAGAATGGTCTTACCGGTCTTTGGGGGAGCGACGATGAGTGCACGCTGGCCCTTGCCTATGGGGGCGAACATGTCGACCACGCGGGTCGAGAGGTTGCATGAGCGGCCCGATGTGAGGTCAAATTTCTCGTCGGGGAACAGCGGTGTGAGGTGCTCAAACGGCACGCGGTCGCGGATATACTCGGGGTTGCGCCCGTTGACCATCAGCACGTTTCCCATCGGGAAGTATTTCTCTCCCTCTTTGGGAGGACGGATGGTGCACTCGACGACATCGCCGGTCTTAAGGCCATAGGTCTTGACCTGCTGCTGGGTGACGTAGACATCATCGGGCGATGACAGGTAGTTGTAGTCGCTCGACCGCAGAAAGCCATATCCGTCGGGCATCAGCTCCAGCACGCCGACGGCGTTGAGCAGTCCGTCAAAGTTGTACTGTGACACCGACTGGGGTTGCTGCTGTTGCTGCTGGTTGCGGTTTTTCTGCTTCTTCTGCTGCTTGTTCTGCTTCGGCTCCTGTCCCGGCTCATGGATGATGATGGGGGCGCTTGCGGCGGCTATGGCAGCTGCGGCTGCGGCCTCCTCTTTCTCGCGCTGCGAGCGGGGGACAAAGCGACGTCCCTCGGCGCGAGGGAAGAATGACACAAGCGACGGGTTGTTTTTGGGGCTGAATTTTGATACACCTTGGGTGCGGTTGTCATCGCCGCCCTGGTTCTCTCGTTCAACGTCACCTTCGGTTTGTGCCTGAATGTCGTTTGACGGCATGGCGGCGTTTTCGGAACCCTCATGTGCGGTCTCGGTCTCCATAGGGAGATTGGAGTCGGTCGGCTCTTGCCGGGGGGCTGCCTCCATCGGGGTGGGAAGCTGTAGGGGTTCGGCAGTCGGCTGTGCTGCTGCATTGGCCGGCTTTCGCCCACGGCGTTTTGGCTCTTTCATTGCAGGCACGGCTTCCTGGTCTACAGGGAGTTCTGTGACTACACCTTCAGTCTGTGACCCGCTTTCAGCTATATTGGGCTGGGCGGTCTCTGACTTCGGCTTGCGTCCGCGACGCTTAGGCTCTTTAGGTGTGTCCGCTGTGGCGGCTGCCGGTTGTTCGGAGTCGGCTTCCGGCTGCTTTTCGCGTGGCTGACGCTCTTTATTGGGCTTTGGCTCTTTGGGAGCACGGCGTTTTTTCTCGGCAGACGAGGCCACATCGATAGCCTGCTGGTCGAGTATCTTGTAAATGATGTCATCTTTTTCAGAGGCATCAATTTTTTTTAGACCCATGGATTCTGCAATCGTTTTGAGCTCTTGGTCGCTCATTGCGTTGAGATCGGAAATGTTGTACATAAACAATCAGGGGTAAAGTAATAAAAAGATGTAGTGATGTCCGGAGATTGCACAAAACTGCGCATTATATTCTCGGGAGAGTCAAAAAATAGTAAAGTGATTTTTGGATTTCGGGGATAGTAGCGGCATTTCCACGCTACACGGCGTTATCGCCGCCCCGTAATGGTGATGCAAAGTTAGCATCAATTGTTGAATAAACAAACTTTTCCCCGAAAAAGTTGGGCCATCCTTTTCATGCGTTCTGATGGCTCTGAAAAACACGCGCGCCACGGGAAACCATTTGCCGGATAGGCGTGGCACTCCGTGGCGCGTGGGGTTGTTCAAATAGTGACGGTGGGATTTACTCGAGGGTGACAAGCTCGTACTTTTGGGAGCCGAGGCCTATCTGCTCGCCGTAGTCGAGGATGTGGGTGCCGTGGCGCGAGTTGATGCGCTCGATGAGGTCGGCCTTGCCGGGGTCGGTGGAGTTGAACACCATGTCGACCGATGCCCTGTCGAGAGCCACGGGGTCGAGAGACGCCAGGATGCCTATGTCGCCCATCTTGGGGGCTGCGGGGTCGCCGTCGCAGTCACAGTCGACCGAGAGGCGATTGGCGACGTTGATGTAGAGTATCTTGTCGCCGGCGTGGTCGATGATGGCTTTTGAAGCCTCCGCCATTGATTCGAGGAAGTCGTCTTGCTCGGGGAGGTTTTCCCATAGTTTGGCAGGGTCGCTCACCTTGCCGGCAGTGTGGATATATGCCTTGCCGTTGGAGGAGGCGATGCCGATGGAGATGTTCTTCAGCGCGCCGCCAAATCCGCCCATGGCGTGCCCCTTGAAGTGGGACAGCACGACGGTGAAGTCATAGTCGGGGTAGTTCTTGCCCACGATGTCATACTTGAGGTGCTTGCCGCCGTTGACGGGAAGTTTCACTTCACCCTCGGCATCCATGATGTCGACTTTGGCTATGTCGGTGAATCCGTGTTCTTTGGCGGCTTTAAGGTGGTCGGCGGTCGTGCTTCGGTTGCCGCCGTAGGCCGTGTTGCACTCGATGATGGTGCCGTTGACAAGCTCCACGAGCGGGCGTATGAGCGCCGGGTCGAGATGGTTGGACTTGTTGGACTCCCCTGTCGAGATTTTGACGGCCACGTTCTTGCCGTCGGCCTTGCGCCCGAGGGCATTGTAGATTTTCACGAGGTTTTCCGGCGTTATTTCCTTGATGAAATAGACCTTTGACACGGTTGCGGTGTCCTCGGGGGCATTCTGGGCTTCGCCCGAGGGTTGCGCGTTGGCTCCGCCACACGCCATCATGGCGAGCGCGGGTGCTGCACATAGGGTTAAAAACAGGTTTTTCATAACGTTATGGTTGAAAAAGTGGTTAGATATTCAGTTTGAATCCGCCCATCGCCGTGAAGCCGGGCATCTCGTAGCCGCGGTTGATGACATAGCGGGCATCGGTGATGTTTTCAAGGCGCGTGAACAGCGAGAGCTGCCGGCAGACGTCAAACGTCAGCTTGATGTTGACCACGGCATAGTTCTGGTCCTTGACGCTCTCGGCTACATAGAGCTTACCGACGCCCTTGAGGTCGGCGCATACGTTGAGCCAGCGCAACGCCTGCCAGTTGGCGCCGATGAAATATTGGTGGCGCGGTGCGCCCGTCAGGTTGTCGAGCGACGTGTGCAGGTAGCTGTAGGTGGCGTTGAGGCTGAGGTTGCGTATCGGGTTGCTGTGGAGCGACACCTCGATGCCCTTGTTGATAAACCGTCCCGTGTTGAAGTTCTTCATGTCGAGGGGCTGGATGATGTTGTCACCCTTGCAGTAGTAGGCCGTCACGTCGGCAGAGAAGAAGCTGCCAAACCGTTTGCCGACGGACACCTCGTAATTCCACATCCGCTCGGGGTCGAGGTTGGGGTTGGCCGGCTTGTAGAGGTACATCTCGCGGAACGACGGGTTGCGGTAGCCCATCGCAGCCGAGGCCTTGAGGGTCACCTCGGCGGGGAGGTTGACCGCCACGCCCCCCTGCGGCACCCACTGCGTGCCGAATTTGTCGCTGTTGGCCATGCGCAGCCCGGCGTTGAGGGTGAGCAGCTCGCCGACGAGTCCCTGCGACAGGGTGAGGTAGGGGGAGTATTCGGTGATGCTCTTGCGCGATATAGTAGTCAGCGAGCCGTCGGCGTGCTCCTTGCCCCCCGACACGGGTATCTCGCCCGAATAGGTGTCGAAGTCAAACCCCACCGTGGCCGTTGCCCCGCGCCACGGCTTGAAATTTTGGTAGAGCAGGACGCCAAAGCGGTCATCGAGGCTGTGGAAGTGTCGCGGGTCATCGATGAAATGGTTGCCGTAGCTGTAGTATACGCGGGATGTGCCGTTGGTGGTGTCGTAGATGTTGGTCACCGTCCCCGACACCTCGCCGCGCGTCACGTCCTGGCGGTATACGTCGGTCGATGACGGGTCTGACAGGGTGGGGTATACGGGGTCGTCACCCTTGAAGTTCATCAGCGTGTAGTCGATATTGGCTTTCCAGCGGTCGCTGAAGTCGTATCCGACCTTGGCGTAGCCGCTTGCCTGACGGAATTTCAGCCCCTTGATGTTGCCGTCGGTGCGGTCGTATGACAGGGACACGAGGGAGGAGAGGCGTCCGTGGCGTGTGGTGGCGGTGAGCGACGAGAGCCACGTGTTGTAGGAGCCGTATTGGGATGTGAGCGTCGCGTGCACCCCGTCGCGGCGCGACTGGCGCGTGACGATGTTGATGGTGCCTGCCATGGCGTTTGAGCCGTAGAGCACCGACATCGGGCCGCGCCCCACCTCGACGCGCTCCACATACTCCTTGTCGTAGAAGTCGGCGACGTGGTGGGAATAGATGCCGGCAAACTGGGGCTGTCCGTCGACCATCATCAGCACCGCGCTGGCACGGTCGCCGCCCACGCCGCGCATCTTGATGTGCCCCGAGCCGCCGTTGCTCACGCCAAATCCGTAGATGCCGCGTTGCGTCACAAAGAGGCTCGGCACCTGACCCGATATGGCCGACAGCAGCTGTGTCTGCCCGGTCGACTGGAGTTCGCGCTCGCCGATGACCGATACGGTGTAGGGCAACAGGTTGCGGCTCACAGGTTCGTTGGAGCCCGTGACCACCACCTCCCCGAGCGGGTGTATCGAGTCGGTTAGTTGCGTCTGCGCCGCCGCGCCGAGCGATGCCGTCAAGGCGATAGCCGTGAATGTCGTGATTTTTCCCATTGCAATTGTATAGTGATGAATGATACAAAATTACAAAAGAAAACGGCACGCACAATAACCAATTTCCACCCGATTGCTACCAACATTACGGAAAGTGCCATGGAGTTGTATAATCGTAGGCATTCTCGGATGTTTGGTGAAACTTATAGTGTAAAATCATTGTTATTATACTGCATTTATATTATATTTGCACTATAAAATAATGATGACATCATGGACGTAGCAATTTCAAAGAAAAATCAGAGTTTCCGTCTTCCGGTCGAACTTATAGACAGGCTGAAGCTGCTTGCCAAGCGGCATAACCGCAGTTTGAACAACTACGTTGAGACATTGCTCCTTAATGCAGCCTATGGAGAGCCTAATGCCGAGACGTTGGCTGCTATGGAGGAGGCAAGGAGCGGGCGGCTTCGTGATGTGCCGCCGTTGGATTTGTCTTCGATTGAAGCAATGGAGAAATCCATGGGGCTATGAAGAATTGAAGCCTTCGACACGTTACAAGAGGGACTACAAGCGATACCGCAATAACCCGGTGAAACTCCGTAAGTTGTTTGAGATACTCCGCAAATTGGAGCAGGAAGAGCCTATCCCTCCTGAATATAATCCGCATATGTTGTCAGGCAATTATGCAGGTTATATGGAATGTCATATAGAGGGGGATTTTCTTCTTATTTGGTTTGACCCCGACTGCGATCAAATAGACCTCGTGCGTTTCGGTTCACACTCCGAGCTGTTCGGCTGACGAGAGTTAGGAGTCGAAGTCAAAGTGGAGCTGCGGCCAGTCGGAGGGTCGGTCGAGAGGGTCGGCTTCGGTAGGGTTGGATAGCGTCAGCCCGAGCAGTCGCAGGGGGGAGTGGCGGTAGTCGATATCTTCGAGCAGTTCGGCTGCCGTGGCGCGTATCCTGGCGGCGTCCCAGGGGATGGCTGTGTCCGTGCGGCTGCGGGTGTGTTGCGTGAAGTCGCTGTGCTTTACTTTCAGAGTGAGTGTGCGTCCGCTGAATGAGGCTCTCTCCACGCGACGCAACAAGTCTTGGGTGAGATCGGCGATAATGACATGCAGCTGCCCGCGGTCGGACACGTCGTCATCAAGCGTCGTTTCGCAGCCCACCGACACCCTGCGGCGATAGGTCTCCACGGGACGCTCGTCCAGTCCGCGTGCAAAGTCGTAGTATATCTTTCCCACTTTGCCAAACTCCCGTTGCAATGCCTCGACGGTCCATTGCCGCAGGTCGAGGCCCGTGCGTATGCCCAAGGCGTGCATCTTGCGGGCAGTCACCGGACCGACGCCCCAAAAATCCTCCACCGGCAGCGTCTCCACAAACGCCATCGCCCGCGACGGGTGTATGGTGAACAGCCCGTCGGGCTTGCGGTAGTCCGATGCTATCTTGGCGAGGAACTTGTTGCACGACACCCCGGCCGACGCCACGAGGTGCAGCTCCTCGCGTATGCGTGCCTTTATCTCGCGTGCAATCTCCACCGCCATCTCCATCCCCTTCTTGTTGTCGGTGACATCGAGAAACGCCTCGTCGAGCGATATCGGCTCGATGATGTCGGTGTAGTCGTGGAATATCCCGTGAATCTGCCGCGACACGTTCTTGTAGACGTCAAACCGCGGCTCGACCCACACCAGCGACGGGCACAGCCGCGAGGCCTTGGATGACGGCATAGCCGATCTCACCCCATAGCGGCGTGCCTCGTAGCTCGCCGCCGCCACCACGCCGCGCCGTCCCGAGTGCCCCACCGCGATGGGCCGTCCGCGCAGTTCGGGCCGGTCGCGCTGCTCCACCGACGCATAAAACGCATCCATGTCGATATGTATCACTTTTCTCATCCGCGCCATCCGTTTCGCCTTGCAAATATACGGAAAAAGCCATTCTCGTAGAAAAATGTCAATAAACATTGTCGTATAAAAAAAGAAACGTTAAATTTGTCCGTCAAATCTGCGTATTTTGTCGGTTGGGCGAGGATTTAAGGAGACCCTTTTTTGCCCAACTCTGCGCAGGACAAATCAATAGGGTCTCACAAACTTGAAAATCATTGTGTAATGAAGAAATTACTGATGACTCTTGTTGTAGCCCTGGCCGGCATCATGTCAGCCTCCGCTATCAATCCTTTCCTTGAATTCCAGCCCATACAGGTCGGCGACGGCTTCACGGCGTTCAATTTTCAAGGCGGTATCACAACCAAGGTGCACCAAAATGTCCGTATCGGTGCCGGCATCGGCCTCACCGAGCGATGGAACTTCAACACCGCGCCCCTTATCCCTATCTTCGTGCGCGGTCAGGTTGAAGGACGCGTGGGCGGTTTCAACCCCTTCTTCTCCTTTGACGTGGGCTACGAGATCAACACCGAGGCCACCGACTGCGGCGCAGTGCTCGTCAACCCCATGATAGGCCTGCAGTTCTCCCGCTGGTACTTCGGCATCGGCTACCTCGGCCACTGCTGGACACCCAAGTATGCCGGCTCCACGAGCTGCTTCAACATGAAGATCGGCTACAACTTCTGATAACTCACCCCCCTTCACGATTAGCTTGAAGGGGGTATTGCAAAACTTGCCGATTGGCAATAGATGTAGGGACGTTCCCCGGAACGTCCGCGGGTAATGCCTTGGTATTTAGACAATCCGCGGACGCTACAGGTAGCGTCCCAATGCTGTTCACTTAAGGACTTGGGATGGGAAAATAAGGGGGTGTTTCAAAACTCGCCGATTGGCTTGAGATGTAGGGACGTTCCCTGGAACGTCCGCGGATAATATCTTGGTATATGGACGATTGTCGGACGCTACCTGTAGCGACCTAATGCTGTTCACTTAAGGTGAGGTAGAGGGGATGTTGCAAGACCCGATAGATTGCAGATAAAGGAGTAGGGACGCTACCCAATGCTGTTCACTTAAGGGCATTAT
>LUJN01000026.1 GCA_001689445.1 Bacteroidales bacterium M3
AATTTTGCACTTGCTTGTTGACTCTACACCTTAAAAATGTTTTGCCAATCATTTTGCAGAAACAAAAAAAAGTCCTACCTTTGTCGCCGGGTAAGTCCTACACGACCAGCTCCCCGCCAACCCCGCCAGATCCTGACGGAAGCAACGGTAACGGGTTGAGCGGTGCGATGTAGTCAGCTTACCCTTTTTTCGTTTATATCCCGACCACACAAACAATCTCACCATACGAACGTCACACAAATGAATACAGACAAGCGGAAGAAGATTTCGGTGCTGATTCCTTTCTATAATGAAGAGGAGGTGCTGCCGCAGCTTTATGAGAGGCTGGCGGCGGTTATGGATTCCATGCCGGAATATGACTGGGAGGCGATGCTGGTCAATGACGGGAGCAAGGACCGCAGCCTGGTGGCGGCGGCGAGGATGCATGAGCAAGACAAGCGCTTCCACTACATAGACCTGTCGCGCAACTTCGGCAAGGAGACGGCGATGATGGCGGGATTTGACCATGTGACGGGCGACTGTGTCGTCATCATGGACTCCGACCTGCAGCATCCGCCGGAAGTGATACCCGACATGGTGGCCGAGTGGGAAAAGGGCTATGACGACATATACGGGCAGCGGCTGACGCGAGGCAAGGAGCCGTGGCTGCGCAAGGTTCTGTCGCTCACCTACTATAAGCTGCTGCAAAAAAGCACCAACATTCCTATCCTCGAAAACACGGGCGACTTCCGTCTGCTCGACCGTATGTGCATCAATGCGCTCAAGTCGATGCGCGAGTCAAACCGCTACACCAAGGGGATGTACTGCTACGTGGGATTCCGCAAGAAGGGTGTACCGTTCAAGCAGGAGGAGCGTGCCGCCGGGACGACAAAATGGAATTTCTTCAAGCTGTTTAACCTCGCCGTGGAGGGGATTACCTCATATACATCGGCCCCGCTGCGCATGGCGACTGTCGTAGGCGTTGTTATCGCGCTGCTGGCGTTGCTTTACCTTGTGTATGTGGTGATAAAGGCCATCGTAGTAGGCGACCCTGTGGCGGGATATCCGACAATCATCGTGTCGATACTGTTTCTCGGGGGGCTACAGTTGCTGTTTCTTGGCATCCTCGGCGAGTATATCGGCCGCATATTCACCGAGACCAAGCAACGTCCCGTGTACTTCATCCGCGAGATTGACGGGGAGAAAGTGACGGAATAATCAAGGTGGCACCACGAATCAGTTTATAATGAGGCAGCGTGCCAAAATCGGATGAAAGGAACTTATCCTCTCCGAGGAAACGCACGTTGCTTGATTTAATTACCCCACACAACGCAAAAGCGAGGGAATCTGACGATTTTCCTCGCTTTTTGCTTAGTGTGGGGTTAACTCAAATTAAAGTCTTTGACTTATTGCTGGTTTTGACACAAACTCTTCACCGACCTACGCATCTTCGATGTGGATTTGGGGATTGTAGCGACCTCTCGGCGGAGGATTTACGGCGGCGTGGGGGGTGTGTATTAGCGGCGTGGGGGTGGGCCGCTGGGGCCGCGGCGCATGAAGTCGCGGTTGCGGTCCTGGGGCTGGGAGCCGGTGCCGAAGGTGTTGAACTTGTAGGTGAACGTGAGCATGAAGTAGCGCGTCAGCGTGTTGTAGCTCGTGTCGTCTATGTAGTTGGCAGTGACGGTGCGCTGTATGTTCTTGCGCTGCTGCAGCAGGTCATATGCCTTGAGGGCGACGGTGGCGGCACGGTTGCGTAGGAACTCGTAAGAGATTGTGGCGTTCCACATCCACTGGTTGTTGTCAAACCCGGCGGCATAGCCCGACGAGCCGGTATAGGAAAGGTCGGTGTTGAGCGACAGGCCAAACTTGGTATAGACCGAGCCGTTGATGACGCCCCCATAGGTGTGCACCACGGGATTGCCGCTCGACGGCAGGGAGTTGTGGGTGTACTGGATGCCGTAGTAGGGGCGAATCTCTATCTCGTAGTTGGCGGGGCGAAAGGCGAGCGAGAAGGACTCGTTGAACCGCAGGTCGTTGGAGCGGTTGTATTGCTCGTTGTTGTAGCCGACTCCCGAGGAGAAATTGATAAACGCATGGTTGGAGAACTGCCAGTTGCGGTTGCGGAAGGGGAATGAGATCATGTTCATCACACGCCCGTTCCATATGCCGTTGACGTTTGTGTAGGTGGTCGTGCGGCCGCCCGTCTCCTTGTTGAACGATGTCTTGGATATGATGCTGTTCTGCGAGAACTGGATGTTGCCGAACACCATTATCGACCGCTGCGACTCTACGTTGAAGTCGCTGAAGTGGAGCCGCAGGTTGTGGGTGAAAGTCGGCTTCAGGTCGGGGTTACCGACCGTGATATTCAAGGGGTCGGAGAGGTCGGCCACAGGCTGCAGCTGGGTGACGGTGGGCTGCGATGTGCGTCCACGGTAGTTGATGCGCATAGAGCGGTTTTTGCCGAGCTTGTAGCGGTAGCGCAGGTAGGGGGCGACATTCCACACCCAACGGTCGTCGATGTCGCGTGCCGAGTTCACAAGGTCGTGGCTGCGCTGCATCGAGGGGGTGAGAGCCGCGCCGACGTCGAGGGTATAGTTGGGCCGCACCTGCTTGAAGCCCATCTGCAGCTCCTGGGAGAAGAACTCGTTGCGGAACTTGTTGCTCAACGTCTCGTTGAAAACCTCCTTGCCGTAGTCGATCACCGGGTCACCCGTCATCCCGTCGGGCCACTCGACAGGGTGGTCATAGACGAGCTTGTCGGAGTTGTTCCACTGGTAGGAAATACGGTAGGCGGCGGTCAGGAAACGGCCGTGGCGCACATTGCCGAGTGGCTCGGTCCACGTCAGCCGGGCGTTCACGCGGTTGCTCCAGCGATGATTGTCGCTATATTGATCGTAGAGGTCCTTCTCGTCGTCGAGCAAATAGAAGCGATTGAACGAGTAAGAGTTCTCATCCTCGTGGACGTTGCTCAGGTTGTAGCGCAGCTGCATCGAGTAGCTGCGTCCCGGGTGGGAGCGGAACTTGTGGTTGTAGATAAGGTTACCGCCAAACTCAAAGGAACGCCCGTCGGTGTCGCCACGGTTGAGCGAACGGTTGACAAGCGTGCGCAGGGCGTCGCCCGCCATCGTGGCCGACGAGTCGATGCTCTCCGAGCGGTTGAAATTAAGCGATATGTTGGGCCGGAATTCCAACGTATTGAACGAGTCGATATTCCACTGGACGCGGAAGTCGGCACGCAGGTTGTGCCCCCGGTCGCGCGAGGCCGACGCCGAATTGTAGTAAGATGTCGAGTCAGGAAAAAGGTACTGACGGTCGCGGCGCGTACGGTTGTCGCGGTCACTGTGGGAATACATCACGTCGCCGCCAACACGGAATTTCTCATCCTTGCCGACATTGAAGTTGATACCGAAAGACTGGTTGGTGTTGATGCCGTTCATCCCCCCGAAGCGGCGGAAACGGTTGCCGTTGCCGTCGGAGAAGCCAAGGTCGTTGGTGTTGTTGGCGTTGCCTATGAACGATATCTGGTTGCCGTTCCAGAAGCGGTTGATGTTGAACGCCCCCTGATAACGGCTGTCGGTGCCGTAGCCGCCGCCGATGGTGCCAAACCATCCGTTGTTCATCCCCTTCTTGACGGTAAGGTTGATGACCGTCTCCTCCTCGCCGTCATCCACACCCGTGAGGCGTGCCAGGTCGCTCTTGCGGTCGACGACCTGCAGCTTGTCGATCATCGACGCGGGGAGGTTTTTTGATGCCACCTTAGGGTCGTCGCTGAAAAACTCCTTGCCGTCGATGAGTATCTTGGTGATGGTCTTGCCGTTGGCCGTTATGGCCCCGTCACTGCCCACCTCAACGCCCGGCAGCTTCTTCAACAGGTCCTCGACCACGGCATTGGGCTGCGTGCGGTAGGAGCCTGCGTTATACTCTATCGTGTCCTCCTTGGCCTTTATCTCGGTCATAACACCCGTCACGACCGCCTCCTTGAGCACAATCGACGACTCCTGCATCACGATAGGGTCGAGCCGCTTTGCCGCCGAGGCCATCGTCACGTTGACATTGGCGGGACGGTAGCCGATATATGTTGCCTGAAGGATGTATTTGCCCGGGACGGCATCGAGCGAGAAACGCCCGTCGAGGTTGGTCGTCGTGCCCTTGACAAACGAGCTGTCGCGCGCCCTGAGCAGGCGCACGGTCGCCTCGATGAGCGGCTCGTCGGAGGAGTCCTTGACCACGCCCGACAGCGTGGCGGCTATGATGTTGACGGCAGAGAGGAGCAATAACGTGACAATAAGCGTGCGGCGTGACATATCGTTTTTATAGAGTAGCGTATCTTGTATGGTTTAACTTCTTCACATTGAAAATGACACCCCGCCACCGAAAAGGTTTAATCGCGCACGGCAAAAAATTTCAGATATAATCCATGTGTCTTTTTTTTTCGGACGAAAATTATTATTTTTGTCCCTAATTTTAGGACACAATGGATAAACTGTATATCAAAACACAAATAGCGATGCGCCAAGCGGAGTTCCCGACAGACCTTAGAAAACGGGAAAACCGACTACCAATCAATGTCAAAAAAATCGTTACCATACCAGGTGTTAGACGTTGCGGTAAAACGTCAAGGATGGAAGCCGTTGTCAATGAACTTATCGCTTCCGGCATACCCAAAGAACGTTTCCTTTGGATCAGTTTCGATGATGAACGGCTTATCCAAATGACATCAATCGAACTCGACCAAATCATAGAGGCCTACCGGGAGATGTATCCCGATATCGCCATGTCATCGGTCTACATGTTTTTTGATGAGATACAATTAATTGAAGGTTGGGAATTTTTTGTAATGCGCCTTTATAAACATTATTCAAAAAACATATACATCAGCGGCAGTAATGCCTCAATGCTCGGAAGCGAATTGAAATCAGCATTGCGTGGATGGCCTTTGGAGGAGGAAACCTTCCCATTGTCATTTGCCGAGTATTGCAGTTTCAACGAGATAAGAACCGACAGTTGGCTTGAGGCTGATATGGCAAAATTGCGTAACGCATTTTTTTCATACAATAACGAAGGCGGCTTTCCAGAAGTCGTGATGACAACAAACCCGCTACACAAGGCTAAAACCCTCCAAACCTATTTTGACACCATGCTGCTGAAAGACTTGGTGGAACATTACGGGCTAACCAACATAGAGGTTCTGCGCTATTTCCTAAAACGGATAATGGCGAATCTCACAAAACCGACCTCAATAAGGGCCATACATGGCGACATAAAGTCCAGGGGGCTTAAGGTAAGCAAAGACAACCTATATGACTGGGCAAGTCACGCTTGCAGCATTTTCATGTTCATACGTGTCCCCAGTTACAGCAAATCTTTACAGAAAGCTGAGAGTTCACAGCCCAAGTATTATTGTATTGACAATGGCCTGCGGGATGCAGTATTGCTCCCCCAAAGCGGGGATGACGGTAAAAAGCTTGAGAACACGGTTTTCCTATATCTTTACCGACATAGATCCCCTGTTGACCGAATATTCTACTATCAGGGACGTGGGGAATGTGATTTCGTTGTACAGCATGGGATGGATATAATCCAGCTCATACAAGTAACATGGGATATGGGTAATGAAGACACACGACGACGGGAAATCAATGGCATAATAGAAGCAGCCGAGGCTACCAACTGTAGAAATCTCCTCATTATAACAGCCGACACCACCGAAGAAATTAGACTTAATGAAAACCTGACAATCCACGTCATCCCTGCATGGAGATGGCTGCTTGGAATATAGACCTTAAGAGGAAGCTTTGCTTTTACCCTCATCCATGATTAGAAATTTTTTGGGGGATAGAGAGGGGGAGTTGGGAAAAATAGTGTATATTTGCCGTGCCGACCACGCCGGGATACCACGACTACGGGGGCAGCGTCCCATTGCGGGGCAATGCGCCGGGTCGGGGGAGAGTGGGTGGGCGGCTGACATTTTTATGGAAAGCGTATATCACGCGCTTTGTTCTTGACGATTCGGAATCTCGCAAATTCTAACTCAAGTCGGGAATGAGGCAACGGTAGACGCCCGTGGAGTATATAATATCATGCTGTCCGTTCCCCCTGTGCGCTTGCACATCGCGGGACGGAGGCAAGCGTTGCATATACCGGCGTGGGCTTCTGCGTTGCTCGTCTTACTTGGGTGGGCAATGCGAGAGCCTCGAATCGTGGGACGAGTGACAGATACAGTTCCCCGCGCCTTTCCTTTTTATAAAACCGCACGCTCCGGGGGGACTACGGGCAACCAATCTCTTTTACCACATGGCACGCAAACTGCTAACCATCATCACGCTCGCCGCCGCGCTATGCGCCGGGGCACAGACATCACAAATCGCCACCCTGCTCCACGACGGGCAACTCACCAACTTCTACTCCGGCTCGGCCCTTATCCAAGCCTACGAGGCAGCCGTCGACGGCGACGTAATCACCCTCTCCAGCGGCATGTTCAACGCCACCGACATCAAGAAAAACATCACCATCCGTGGCGCGGGAATGGGACTCGTCGAGGCCGGGGACAAGACTTTGCCGACAAGAATCAGCGGCAATTTCGAAATCGACTGCCCCGTTTCGGACACCCAACACCTGACATTAGAAGGAATACAGTCTCAGAACAACGATCGAATTGGTATTTATACAGCTAATAATCTTATAATTGAAAAATGTGACATTCAGACTCTCGAATTATACTATCGCGTCCAGGAAACAAGACACAATATAGCTATACTTCAAAGTAATATTGGAACATGTCAAAATAGGTATAACGGCATTAATGGCACACTAACAGCGATAAATTGCATTTTCAATAGACCAGCTTACTCTTCGACATCTTTTGACTGTAATTATTCAAACTGTCTGATTGGCACGAACGATGCCTCATTTTACGTTAATTATTCCTCATTGTCTAATTGCATAATTAACGGATTTTCAACCAACTCAACATCCATTAGTTCTAACTGTTCTGTAAATAATTGCATCCTATCTAAGTGCGACTACAACTACTCCAACGACTCCAACAAATTTGTGGAATCGCCAGAGGAGATTTTCACCGAGGAGGGATATTACCGGTTGACCGACGAGGCCAAGGCGTTCCTGGGGACCGACGGCAAGGAGGTGGGCATCTATGGCGGCACGCTGCCGTTTGACACGACCCCTTCAAATCCTCAAATCACCAAGTTTAACGTGTCGCCCAAGACCACGGCCGACGGCAAGCTGAGTGTCGACATCGAGGTGCATGGCGTCGAATAACCGGTCAATCGAGACAACTATGAAACGCCTTACAATATTGATGTTCACCGTCATGGCGTGCCAACTCGCCGCCATGGCGCAGGGGACGCTGCGGTATTGGTTTGACCGCTCGGAGACGATAGCCACCGCGACCGTCACCGAGGGGGAGCAACCGCTGCTGCTCGACGCCTCGCCGCTCGATGCGACGCTGCATAGCGTCACGGTGCAGGTGGGCGACAAGGAGGGGACGTGGAGCGTGCCCGTGTCGGCATGGTTCAGCCGCACCCCCTCGACAGCTGCAATGACGCAGTACACATGGTTTGACCAAGACACGCAGCTCACATCCCACGCCGGAGGGTCGCTACGCGACGCAATCGACATATCCGCGCTCGCCGACGGATTCCATACCCTCAACTATGTCGCCGTCACAGGCAACATAGTCTCCGCGCCCCGCAGCGCGATGTTCCTCAAAGCCCCGTGGATAAGCGAGGAGAGCATCCACAGGCTCAAGTGCTATGCCCTGGTCGACCGCATGGAAGCCTCGCAATATCCATGCACCATCGTCAGCGGCGCGGCGCATATCGAGCTTGACGTGGCCACTTTGGCCGAGGGGCTGCACAGTGTCACGGTGATAATGGCCGACCCCGAGAGCGGCGTCGTATCGCAGGCTCGCTCGGCCTACTTCCTGAAGCTCCCGATGGGTGGCAACGGCATCAAGCGTTACACCTACTGGGTCAACGACGACCACGACAATGCCGTGACCGTCGAGCTGGAGACCCCGCAGACCCCCTACAGCCTCGTATCGCTGTTGGAGATAGGCAGTTACCCGCTGAGGTCATCATCATTTGTCCTCGCCATCGAGCAGGGCAATCCCGTGGTGTATGCCCGCAATGACTTCAATATCCTCTTTGTTGACGCCGCATCGCGCATGTCGGGCAACTCGACGCCCTTTACCGACACCCGGGTAAGCCAAAAGCCGGAGAATGTGCGCCAATTAGTGTCGGGCAAACGGGAGAAGGTCGGCACGATAGGGGAGAACGAGATACGATGGTACAGGCTCGACGCCACCATAGGCGACTCGCTCGTGCTTGCTGCAAGCAGCGCGTGCACCGTCGACCTGTTCTCCCCCACGGGCAAGCGGCTGATGTCGCGGAGCGGCATAGACGCCACCACCGCGACAGGTATCCATACACGCGAGGAGGGGGTGCACTATGTGGCCGTGCATGACCCACACTGGAACTCCTCCATCGAACTCGACTACACACTGATTGATCGCTATGCCGTGCTTGAGCACACCCCCGCCTCGTCGGCTCGGGGCGACATGGTGAGCGTGCATCTCACCGGCAACGGCTTCGAGCATTTGAAGGGGCTACAGCTTGTCGCGACCGACGGCACGGTCATCCCCGGGACGCTCTCGGTCGAGGACCACGCCACGGCGGCGGGAATGTTCAACCTGTCGACGCTGCCCGACATGGAGCAGACGTTGGCGATGAACCTGCTGTTTGACGACGGGGAGGAACAGGAAACCCTGACCGTCAAAAACGGGCTGACGGTGCTTGGCGAAAACAAGGGTGAAGTGACCGTAGAGGTTATCCCCTCGATGCGCATCGGCACACCCTATGAGGTGACGATACGGTTCAAGAACACGGGCAACGTGCCGTTCTGGGGCATACCGTTCAACCTCGCGCTGCCACGCACGCCGCCAGGATGCAAGCTGCAATTCCGCAACTTTCTGCCCTACGTGAAGTGGGACGAGCGGGAGAAATACCCGATGCCATATTTCACACCCAACCTGCTCGACACGGGCGACTACGGATTCCTGTTCCCGATGATATTGCCATATATCGGGGCATACGAGGAAATCAACCTCACCATAGGTCTTATATCGCCGCCCCAACACACGATACGCCTGTATGCCTGGGCCGGTGAGCCGTGGAGCGAGGAGTTCAAGCGGCTAAGCTCGCCCGACCACAGTCTTGAGGAGTACCGCAAGCCGCAGTCCAACTTCCTGACTGCCGCCAAACTCTGCCTGTGGAACGCCATCGAGAAAGACCCCACCCTTGAGGATTGGCTAACCGGGAACGAGGAACGCCCGGACAAGAGCCTGAAATGGGAACGACTCCACCGTATGGGCAATCTCGCGGATACAAATGCCACCCTCGCCGAGCAGACAGGACGCACGATGGGCGGCATCATCAACGGTGCACGTCTGCAAAACCTCGAGGCTTACGGCATAGACCTTAGCGACGAGACCTACAGCTCGCTCGCGGCCTATCAGAACGACCTGAAGAAGAATATGCCCCATCCCGCGTCCATCGCCGCCGAGGCGTTGAATATGGGGGATGCATATGCCCTTGCCGAAGGGTATATGAACAACTGCGCATCGTCTCCAGTCCCAATGCCCGATCCTACCGACGTGGAGTGCCTGCAAGAGGGCGACCCCAACGACATAGCCGGCTACAAGGCGGAGTCGGGCTCGGAATATATCGGCCTGGATGTCGAGAAGTTGAGCTACTCCATCGAGTTTGAGAACTCGCCGGAGATAGCCAATGCCCCGGCCCACAACATAGTGGTGACCGACCGTCTCGACCCGAAGATATTTGACCTGTCGACGTTCCGCGCCACGATGGTGACGTTTGCCGACAAGGAACTGACGCTCGACTCCGAAGGGTCATATGCCGGGACTGTCGACATGCGTCCCGCCGTCAATGCCATTGCCGAGGTGAAGATGTCGCTCGACCGCAAGACAGGAGAGGTGACATGGAGCATCGACGCGCTCGACCCGCTGACGCTCGCTCCGACCGACCACTACATGCAGGGCATCCTGCCTGTCAACAACGACGGCAACGGGACCGGCACGGTGAACTTTGAAATCGCCCTGCGTCACGGGCTGCAGGATGGCGTGACGGTCGACAACTCGGCCTCGATAGTCTTCGGGCGCAACGAGGCTATCGAGACCCCGACGTGGCACAATGTCACCGACTATGTGCGCCCCGTCAGCTATGTGGCAGACATGGTGGCGGTGTCAGAAAATGAGATTGAGATGCAGTTTGCCTCGGTCGATGAAGGCTCGGGCCTGTGGTACTATGACCTCTATTGCCGCTTGGGCGAGGATGGGGAATGGTTCCCGATAGCCACACGCCTTGACGGCACATCCTACCGCATGGAGGTGGAGGATGGCGTGATGTACAGCTTCTGCACAGTCGCCACCGACCGTGCCGGCAACCGCGAGCAGAAAGAACTCGCCCCCGAGTACAGCTATCAGGACAACCGCATCCTGTCGGGCATCACCGAGATAAGCGCCGACACCCCGCTGCGCCGCTCCGACAAGCTCTATGACCTGCTTGGACGCCGCGTCAAGGGGACGCCCTCGCCGGGCATCTACCTGCTGAAAGGAAAGAAGATTATTATCCGCTAAGTACCTCAAACATCCTTGACCGACGCGGGGGCGCATCATCGTGTGCGCCCCGCGTTTTTTATGCATTCCCTTTTAGAAAGTTGAAAATAAAAGACTATCTTTGTAAAAAGGCATTTGCCCTCTTGACCGAATGACTGTCATGGATACCAGGATACTGCAACATAACGATGATATAGCCTATTTCGTTGCATTCTGCATCGAGTCATATAAAACCGCAAACGGAATAAGCGGGGCGGATGCTTCGCGCATTTTCAGTGAATCGGGCTTAAACGAGTTTCTTGCTGAAAACTTTGAATCCATCCACACCCAAAGTCCCCAATGGATATTGGAGGAAATCAACGAATATCTATCAACCCACGGCAAATAACGACCACCATGAAACTCTATCACGGAAGCATCGAACGAGTTGAAACACCCGAAATACGAGAGCCAAACCGCACACTCGACTACGGGGCAGGTTTTTATCTGACATCCTCGCATAAACAGGCCGAGGATTGGGTACGCCGCAAATTCAAGGGCGAAGCAACTCGCGGTTGGGTGAATATTTACGAATATGACGTTATAGTTGAAGTGGGACTATCCGTCCTTTCGTTTGATGAACCTGATGAACATTGGCTTGATTTCGTAATGGCAAACCGTATGGACAGATCGTACACCCACAATTACGACATAGTGAAAGGCCCCGTGGCCAATGACCGTGTTTATGCCGCGTTTGCCTTATATGAAGCAGGAATCATCGGCAAACAAGCACTAATCGCAGAACTTAAAGCCTACAAATTGGTTAATCAAATACTCATACATACCGAGGCCGGCTTGCGAGCCATACACTTCATTAACGCTGAGGAGATTGTAAAATGAATGACAGCAAGATAACGTCCAAAAACCTTTACCTGTTGCTTCCCGGGAAAGTGAGCAAAATGGCCGTGATGTATGCCTCCGACTTTGGGGTAACCATCACTGAGGCTCTTAACCGCATATATCAATCAGCCACCTATCGTGAGCTTGAAAAGGAGGAGACCAAATTATGGCACTATGGCCCGGTCGCCTTATATGAAATGTTTCTTGAAAACCACTGACTTTTTCCCGAATCTTACGGCCTATGGCGTTGGGCATTCACAGCGTTATTCAAGGAGATCGTTGCATCCATCGCACAAAATGGATATATTTGCAAAATATGTAAATTTCATGTCGTCTTAAGCAGCTACATAAAAGAGGATAATATGGATATAAAGACTTTGGAATTTGTGACATACTGCATAAGTAAACTTTCGCAATTGCTCAAGTTAAGCCAGCGAGAGGTCTATGAACGCCTTAACAAGTCGGGTATCCTTTACGGGTACATCATACCATCATATGATGTGCTGCATACATTCAGCTCCCGCTATCTTATGGAGGACCTTACAGACTATATGAGGGAGAAAGGAGTACTGCCACAATGAAACTATATCATTCGTCAGACGTCATGGTTGATAAACCCGATACACTCCACTCTCGCGAGTTTCTCGATTTCGGGAAGGGATTTTATCTCACCTCCATAGAAGACCAAGCCATAAAATATGCCCAACGGTTTGTCAGACGTCAACGTGACGCCTGGGTAAATACATATGAGTTTGAGATTGATTTATCCCAATGGAAAGTTTGTCATTTCCATAGCTATGATCGGGAATGGCTCGACTTTGTCTCAAAATGCCGTGCAGGCAATGACAACACTGATTTTGACCTTATTATCGGCGGTATAGCCAACGATAAGGTAATACAGACCTTAGACAGGTATTTTATGGGAGAGCTGTCCGATGAAGACACATTGGGACTACTCAGATATGAAAGGCCAAATATCCAATACTGCATACGTTCACAACATATGCTAAATGAATGCCTACAGCATATAGAAAGTAGAAAGCTATGAGCGAGGAAAGTAAAACAATACTACGGGCAAACAAATGCGCGGACATTATCCTAGGCATGTGCGAGCTGTTCGGCATAGGTCTTGAAGAAGCTACGGACATCTTTTATAGCTCAGACACATCCGGACTTATAGAGGATGGTGTTGCCGACCTCCAATGTCGCAGCGACAAATATCTTGCCACTTTAGTATGGGAGGAGCATCAAGAGCGTATTTTGGAGTAATGCCGTAGTAGGAAAGCGTCAGTCGAGGATGCGGCGGGCGCCGATGTAGCGGCGGGAGTAGTAGCCGCCGTCGGGGTAGGAGGTGATGGTGATGCCGGAAGAGTTGGCCGAGTGGATGAATTTCATTGTGTTGCGCTCCTTGTCGACGGAGACCACCATGCCGACATGACCGACGGTCTTGCCGCCGCGACGACCGCCGAAAAACACGAGGTCGCCGGGCTGTAGGTCCTTGTAGCTCACCGACTCGCCCTGCTTGTATTGGTGGCGGGAGGATGCTCCGAGCGTGAAGCCGAAATTCTTGTAGACGTAGCTCGTGAAGCCCGAGCAGTCAAATCCCTTGGGTCCCTTGCCGCCCGAGCGGTAGCGCGTGCCCATGAACCGCTTGGCAAAGTCTATCATGTCGGGCACGTTGTCGTTGACACGCTTTGGCAGCTCAAAGGCTGCGGCGGGTTTCCAAAACTCGCCCTCGTAGGAGTCGGGAAGTATCACGCCCTTGGCATACGATGCCGGAGACTGGGCTGTTGATGTGGCTATGAATGCAAGGAAAGATATGATGAGAAAGATATATCGTTTGGTTAATTTCATCTCCGCGTTTAAGTTAAAATTAGGATTAGCTTAACGGGACACAAAGTTAGCAAATTATGGTCATACATCCTAATCACTCGACTTGCAGCACGCTGATTCTCACATTTATTAATCGGATTTAATGGTATTTAACCGTATGCTTTTAGCTGCTGTAAAGCCTATGCCATATTTTTGTGTTAAAAATCAAACCCAATAGCATCTCATTGATATGACAGACGAATTTCTTACGCCTCCGGCCCATGTCAACTTCAAGGCCAAAAGGCTGTTCGGTCACGTAGGTACAGTGATCGACGGAGCAATCGCATACATTGAAAAGAGGGGTGGCGGCCCCACGACACCACATTCCCACCCTCACGACCATCTATTTATTATCGTAAAGGGTGCGATAAGTGTCGAATATGCCGACGGGGAGATAGTCACGGCAAAGGAGAATGAAGCCATAACAGTGACAGGACAACGCTCCCACTCGGTATGGAACGCCGGAGATGACACCGCCATAGTTGCAGGTCTCACAGTAGGACATTAGCGCAAATAATGTAGAGCAAGGCGGGAGGTTTGGGAAAAATTTGGTAAGTTTGTAGTTGGCAACACGACCATAATTTAGGGCCGGGGGTTGCCGTGAAGGATGAAAAGTGTAAGAGCCAAGGTCATAACCGCAGCGGTGATTGCCGCCGTAGCCGCCACGCTGGCAGCGGGGCTGTATCTTGTCTATGGCCGGGAGCGTGGCAACCACGGGGTGAAGCTCGACACGGCGCGATTCCCGATAAGGGGGATAGACATATCGGCGCACAACGGCACAATCGACTTTGACAAGGTGGCCGATGACGACATCGAGTTTGTGCTGATAAAGGCCACCGAGGGGGCGACATTCAAGGACAGCCGATTTCACGACAACTACCGCCGGGCACGCGACGCCGGGCTAAGGCTCGGGGCCTATCACTTCTTCCGCTTTGACGTGGACGGCGAGATGCAGGGACTGAACTTCGTCCACTCCGTCAGGGGCAAGCGTCTTGACCTGCCGCTCATCATCGACATCGAGGAGTACAACAACGCCCGCAATGTGCCCACCGACACCATCATCTCACGGCTCGGCCGGATGCTGTCACATGTCGAGAAAGAGGGATACCGGGTGATGCTCTATACCAACAAGAACGGGCTAAACCGCTTCCTGCGCGGGCGGTTTGGCGGATATCCGCTGTGGATATGCTCGTTCACCGACCCGCCAATAGCGGGGGAGGGGAGATGGACCATGTGGCAGTACAGCCACTGGGGGCGCGTGGAGGGGTGCAACGGCGTGGTGGACCTTAACACGTTCAACGGCGACAGCGCGGCATGGCAACGCCACATCGCCATAACGCAATAAAAGCCACGGGAATACGTTATATAGTCAGCATTAGAATACACAAGCGCCAAATCATTTTAACCAATGCGTCTGATACACACCACAGTAAGCCATATATCCATACTACTTGCCACGCTGACAGCCCTCGTGATGCCATGGGGCACGGCCCGTGCGTTTGACCTCTCCACCTACGCCGCCAACTCGGTACTCGCCGAGGGGACATGGGTGAGGGTTTCGGTCACGGAGACCGGTATGCACCTCATCACCAACGAAGAGCTGCGCCGCTACGGGTTCAGCGACCCGTCGCGGGTGCATGTATACGGATATGGCGGCGCGCGCTTGAGCGACGTGCTGTCGGCACGCAACTATATCGACGACCTGCCGATGGTGCAGTCGGAGCATACGGGACGCGGCATAGTGTTCTATGCCGTCGGCACCACGACATGGAGCACAACAGGCACCTACTACACCCACTCCAACAACCCCTTCTCGACCGTGGGCCACTACTTCCTCAGCGACCGCGACGTGGAGACCCCGAGAGCAATCCCCACCGAGGGTACCGCCGGAGCTACCGCGCCCGCGACGACGTTTATCGAGCGGCTGTTCCACGAGACCGACCAGACCACCCCCGGACAGACCGGCCACCAGCTGCTCGGCGAGGACTTCAAGTACCAGCCATCGCGCACATTCAACTTCACGCTTACCGACAAGGCCGACGGAAAGGTGTGGATGAGATGCCTCATGATGGTGAAGACCCTGTCGTCACAGGCCACAATGTCATTTACCGCCAACGGCACGCAGCTCCCCGCGAGCGACACCGACCGCATACGCATAGCCGCGTCCGATGCATTTGGCGTCAACGGGTTGACAACCAAGGAATTTGACCTTGCCGATTCGCGGCTTGCGCTTGGCGTAACACTGACAGCCTCAGGCACGGTATCACTGGCCAACCTTGACTATATCGACATCAACTACCCGCGTCACATCAAGCTATCCAACGGTACACTGGTATTCCGTACCGCATCGCCGGGGGTGAAACTTGACGGCGCGGGGAGCGGCACGCGGGTGTGGGACGTGACCGACCCGCTGTCGGTCATCGCCATGAAGACCGCCGCCACCGGAGGCGGCGTGGCATGGACCAACGCCTATACCGGAACACGCGAATATGCCGCATGGAACGACAACGCCACCTTCAAGTCTCCCACCGACGCCGTGAAGGTGTCCAACCAGAATCTCCACGCAGTCACTGACATGGACATGGTGATTGTCACCCTCCCCGGCTGGCAGTCACAGGGAGAGCGCATCGCCCAGCTCCACCGCGACACCGACGGGATGAATGTCCTGGTGGTCAACCAGCAGGAGGTGTTCAACGAGTTTTCATCGGGAAAGCCCGACGTGAACGCCTTCCGACGCATGTTCAAGATGCTGTGGGACCGCACCCGCGGCAAGGAACACGCACTGAAATACGCCCTCATGATGGGACGCGGCTCCTACGACAACCGTGCCCTGACATCACAAGTACAGGCCCTCGGCTATCCCATGATGCCGATATGGGAGAGCGACTACGGCACCGACACGAGCACCTCCTACACCAGCGACGACATCCTGACGTTCCTCAAGGACAACTCCGGTAGCAACCTCGGTGCCGACTCCCTCTGCATCGCCATAGGCCGTATGCCCGTCAGAAGCCTGTCGGAGGCCACGACAGTGACCGACAAACTGCTTAAATATGTAGAGAAGTCACCGCGCTCGACGTGGAAAAACCAAGTGCTCATCCTGGCCGACGACAAGGACCAGGGCATCCACATGATACAGGCCGAAAGCGCCTATACCAACATGACCGGCACCCCCGACGGCAGCCAGTTTTCCTACAACAAAATCTATCTCGACGCATACGACATGTCGAGTGCCGGTGGCGGATCATCCTATCCCGACGCGCGGGCACACTTCTACCGCCTGATGGACGAGGGCGTCATGTGGTGGACCTACATCGGGCACTCCAACGAGCGTGAGATGACCGGCGAGGGCATCATCACCGCCAACGACATACGCAACAACATGTACTTCAAACACCTTCCCATAATGTATGCCGCCACCTGCGACATCATGCGCTGGGACCAGGACAACATAACCGGCTCCGAACTGATGTTCCAGAATGCCGACGGGGGCATCATCGCCGGGTGCAGCGCGACGCGCCCCGTATACATAAGCGACAACGGCGCCCTGACATCGAGCGTGGCCCATTATGTCACCGCCCGTGACACCGACGGCCGCTACCTGCGCTTCGGCGAGGTGATACGCCGTGGCAAGAACCACCTTACATTCAACACCCGCGACCATGGCGTCAACCCCAACTCCAACAAGCTGCGCTATGTCGTGATGGGCGACCCCGCCATGCGGATGGCCGTGCCCGACAACCGCGTTGTGCTCACCCACATCGACGGCGTTGAAGTGACCGAGGAGGCGCAAGTGACCCTGAAAGGACGCCAAAACGCTGTGCTGACAGGCATCGTAACCGACGCCGAGGGTCAACCCCTGGCCGACTTCAACGGCACAGTCGACGCCGTGCTCTATGACGCCGAGCAGAGCATCACATCCAAGGGTCACGGCGGCGACAGCGGCCGACAGGTGACATTCGAGCAGCAGGGCGACCGCCTCTTTGCAGGAAAAGGGAAGGTAGCCGACGGCCAATTCACGCTGAAAGTGGCGATGCCCACCAATATCTCGGGCAACTTCCGTCCCGCCGCCATCAACCTCTACGCCACCGCCACATCCCCCGACAACCGCGAGGCAATAGGGTGCAACCGCGACATCTATGTCTACGGCTACGACGAGACAGCCCCCGACGACAACCACGCGCCCGTTATAGAGAGCATGTTCCTCAACCATGAATCCTACCGCGACGGCGACCACGTGAACGAGTCCCCGATGTTCATAGCCACCGTCAGCGATGACCTCGGCATCAACCTCTCCAGCGCCGGTGTGGGGCAGTCGATGTCCCTGAGCATAGATGACAACGACCGCACCTACAACGACCTGTCGCTCTACTACACCCCCGCCGATGACGGCTCGCCATCGGGAACGGTGCACTATCCCATATCCGACCTGCCGGCAGGCAACCACACGATGCGATTCCGCGTATGGGACACCTCGGGCAACATGACCGAGGGCTACACATCGTTCTTTGTCGAACCGGGCGCACGCCCCACGATATATGACGTCTACACCGACGCAAATCCCGCGTCGGTAGAGGCCAACTTCTACCTGTCGCACAACCGTCCCGACGCCAACATCACCGTCACCGTATCGGTCTACAACATGCTCGGGCACCTCGTGTGGAGCAAGGAGCAGACGGGCCGCAGCGACATGTTCCTGACCTTCCCCGTCAAGTGGGACCTCAACGACATGGGCGGCCACCGTGTCGGACGCGGCATCTACATCTACCGCGCCGCCATATCGACCGACGGCGAGCACTATGACACGGCCACCAAGAAGATAGCCGTCACAGGACGTTAAGACAGTGCAAAGTTCAAAGGGCAGAGTTCAAAGTAGGCATATTGACACCCCCTGTAGGGGCGCTATACATAGCGCCCGCAGCCACAACACATACCCGCCCGCAGCCAAAGGCATGTCCCTCCAAATTGAGAAGATGCCAATATAATATGTAGATTCAAAACCGAAGTGCAAAAAC
>LUJN01000027.1 GCA_001689445.1 Bacteroidales bacterium M3
CAGCTCAAGCCCTTAAGTGAACAACATTGGGTCGCGACCTGTCGCGACCGCGAACAGGCGTTTCGGCGACATGCCATCCGTGCGGTCGCGACAGGTCGCGACCCTACTGCTGTTTAATAGTCGGAGAAGAGGGTGGGCTTGATGACGATGCCGGCTCGGAGCATGGAGTGGAACTGCTTGTAGGCAAGCAGGCCTTCGCCGTATCCGTTGTAGTATTGGAGGAAAAGGAACTGGTTGTCGCGCTTGAATATGCGGTAATTAAGCTCGACGATGGTGTTGTAGTTGAAGTTCCATCCGGCGCGTTTCATCAGCACGACCGACGCGCCGAAACGCTTGTTGAGCGTCGTGAATGACACCCCTATCTGGTAGATACCGTAATATTTGAGTATGTCTTTGTTGTTCTGCCCGTCAATGATGGGGATCCACACCTTGCCGTGGACCATCAGAGTCGGGTCGACGATGATGTTGGCTCCGAATGTAACACGGTTCCACGAGCGGGAGGCGTCGCCGTCCTTGCCGTTGCTCTCATGCTCAAGCACCATCATCAGCTTGCCGATAAAGCGGTCTTTGACAAACAACGGCTTTGCGAGACCGATACCGGGGTTGAAGTTGAGGTCGGTCATCGGGAGAGAGTTCTCAAGCACGTTCCAGAAGCATTTCTGGGTGTAGAAAAGGTAGAGGTAGGTGTGCCACGGCAGGGTGCTCTTGGTGAGACGCTGGGCGATTGATATCTGAAACTTGACGTTGGAGTTGTGCTTTGAAGGGCACTCGTTGCCCACCGGGATGCCGAATATGAAATAGTTGTCCTTGTATAGCCCGAAGTATGGGGCCTTGTCAAACTCCTCGCGTACGCTGTCGGGATTGTAGGTCTTGTCGGTGCTGATGGAGACAATCTGCCCTGTCGCCGGCATTGCGGCCAGAAGCATCAACAGCGGCAAAGCTGATAATATAAGCAGTCTTTTCATCATGCCGCAAAATTACTAAAAACATCTGAGGCGGCGAGTGGCGGGATGGTGTATTTTCTGTCCCATAGGTATTGAAAATGCGACAGTTCCACCGATGCGGCGATGCAAATGTGCCCGCGGGTATTGATTTTAACGGGCAAAATTTTGCGTGCCATTACAATTGTGCTATCTTTGCCGTTGCCGTCATCAGCCCAGAGGGGTATGGGGTGGCAGTTTTTTATAAGACGTTTTCTGCGTTTGTCTTGTCAACTCAAACTTCGCAACTTTGATTCCGTACTTCAGACAAATGGCGACGAAATCGTCTGCGTAGTGTGTATTCATGCCCGCGAGGGAATGGTATATACAGGCGTGGGCTGACGACGTTGCTTATCTAAGTGCGGAGGCAATGCGAAGGCCTGAGTTGAAGATAAGCAAGGATGAGTTTCCCACGCCTTTCGCGTTTTAATAAGTTCAACAGTGCAATTCCGGGAGACTGTAGCATGAAAAACAAGATTCTTTGCAATGAAAAAGATGTTTCTAACGTGCGCATTGTCGGCCGTCGTGTTGTCGGCAGGAGCGCAAATCACCGAGCGGCGTATGGCAACCCTTGTGGACGAGGATGTGACCCGGGTGTTCTATGGCGCAGACGCGCCCAGTCTGGCTTATAAGGCCGCCAAGGATGGCGCGACCATCATCCTGTCGGAGGGGGAGTTCAACACTCTGTCAATTGAGGGTAAATCCGTCAAGCTCTATGGCGCGGGCATGAATGACGACGAGGAGTCGGGCCTGTCAAAGACCAAGATGTCCCTATATGTACGCCCTGGCAAATACTATGACGAGTATGGGAAAGAATATTACGCCTTGCCTGAAGACATGCATGTGGAGGGTATACATTCTCCTTCATGTCGCATTTATGATGAGAGTCGTGGATTGACTCTGAAGGGTCTAATTATGACAAAATGTCAAATAGACGGGAGTTCAACCGATACTAGAATGGAGGTAGGGGCCACAGTTAAAGGTATGGTTATTTCCCAATGTAAGGTACAAGATGTCCACTTTGGCAAGACCGAGAATGATGTTGTCTTCAGGAATTGCCATATAAAATGTGTTGAGGGTAATAAGGATTTTAAGTCAGCTATAATTATAGACCATTGCATATTGGAGAGAACTTATTCATCTACGGTTGCCTATTACACCAACAATATTCTTTTGTCTGACAGGATTCCCGACGACGCCACGGCCTATAACAATATCGTGGTCCAGAACAGTGGGTTGAGCCAGAATGCGACAGGCGACGGCAATTGGTTTGGTGTCGCCGTGAACGGTATCTTTGCCGAGGAGGGAGAGGATGGCACCTATGCGCCCGGCAAAAAATTCACCCTCAAATTCCCCAAGACCTATGTGGGCACTGACGGCACTGAGGTCGGAATCAATGGTGGCGTCACGCCGTGGAATCCAATTCCGTCGCTGCCGCGCATTGTGTCAAGCAAGATTGATAACCGCGCCGACACCGAGGGGAAAATTAATGTGAACATCAAGGTCGAGGCTCAGAATCGTCCGTAACCCAAACATGTCGACGATTATGAGAAATGTTATAACCGCCATATTGGCATCCGCCGTGATCGGCATCCCCGCAATTGCCGAGGATGTGACCGTGACGCGATGTGAATATTGGCTTGACCACGATTTTGACAGCCGCATTGAGTTGCCGGTAAATGCCGACGGGGAGTTTAGCCAAAGTTTCGACATGAGCGACAAGTCGGCCGGGCTTCACTCCCTAGGATTGCGGTTTTGCGACTCACGTGGGATGTGGAGCGTCCCCGTGTTGCGTCATTTCCTGAAGCCACACGAGGAGAGGCAAGTGTCATCCTCGCTTACAGGACTCCGTTACTGGCTCGACTATGACAACGAACATCCCGTTACCGTCGGTTGCCCCAACGGGATAGTGGAAATGCCACTCGATGTGGCGGCGTTGCGCCCCGGACTTCATGCCTTGACCTATATGGCCGCCGAGAGCAACGGGCTTTACAGCCCTGTGGTGACGCGCTATTTCGTCATCCCGCATGACGCGCCCGAGGATGGCGGCGCGATAGCGGGCTATGACTATTGGTTCAACTACGGCAAGCCTGTGTTTGTGCCGATTGCCGCCGCCAACGTGATGGAGCTTAAGGATGTCACGGTTGAGGCGGTAGGCGTGCAGCCAATGGCGATACCTGATGACTACACGTTTGACATCGGGGCGTTGACCGTGACATGCCCGCAGAGTGACGTGTTTTTCGGGATGCAGCCGGTCAATGGGACGGGCGGACGCAGCGGCGCGGTGTTGTCGGACACGGTGAAAATGGACCTTACCGTCCTCCCGGTCTTTGAGACGGTAGCCGGGGCGGATGCGCTTGCGCTCGATGCCCCGTGCGGTGGTAAGGTTGCCGGAGTGATGTTGCCGACAGCCCCCGGTGACAAGCTTACCGTAGCAGTAAAGGGCGCATCGGTGAAAGCTGACTTCTATGATGGTGACGGAGGTCGCCTGTCGCCTGTGGCCGACCGCGAGGGAGACACTCGTTCCTACACGTTTGAGACTCAGTATGGCCCGATGGCGTATCTGTTGCTCCACTCGGCGTCAAGTCCGCTGGAGTATGTCGAGGTGTCGGTTGTCGAGCATGAGATGTCGTCGGTGGATGCCGTTAGCACCGGGCTTACGAAAATTGCGGCTGTCCCCGGCGGGATAGAGGTCGAGGCCATTGCCTCGGGGCGCCTTGCGGTATATGACGTGGCCGGCACAAATGTGGCCTCGTGCGATGTCAATGCCGGCAAGACGATTGTCCCCGTATCGACAGGCTTTTACGTTGTCACGGTGTCTGACGGCACTGTGGCACGTGTGGTTGTGCGATAAAACACACAAAATATCCTTCCAAGCCCCCGGGATTGTGATAATTCTGGGGACTTTTTCGTATTTTTGCACCTATGCGAAGATACTTTCGCTCGGCAATGCTCAAATAAATTTGGCAATGCTCTCGACTTATTCGTATCTTTGCGACATAAACCCATAATGTATCATGACCATGGCCGGCAATCATCGTTATTGTGTGATAATGTGCGGAGGAATAGGAAGCCGTTTTTGGCCGTATAGCCGCACGGATCTCCCGAAACAGTTTATTGATTTCTTAGGTACGGGACGCTCGTTGTTGCAGATGAGCTATGACCGCATACTTCCGGTCGTGCCGCGCGAGAATGTCGTGATAGTTACCAATGAACGTTATGCGCCGTTGGTAAAGGAGCAATTGCCCGAGCTGTCGGACGACCAGATATTGCTTGAACCGGCACGTCGCAACACGGCCCCATGTGTGGCATGGGCCGCATACCATATCGCAGCCCGCGATCCCGAGGCTACGATGATTGTCACGCCGAGTGACCATTTAATAACCCGTCAGCATGAGTTTGAGAAGGCTCTCAGGCGTGGATGTGAGTTTGTCGAGGGCCGCGACGCATTGCTGACTCTCGGCATAAAGCCGACGTCGCCCGAGACCGGCTACGGGTATATCCAGATTGGCGATGAGGTGGAGGAGGGTATCCTGAAGGTGAAGACCTTTACCGAAAAGCCCGACCGCGAGCTGGCAAAGGTGTTTGTCGACTCGGGCGAGTTTTTTTGGAACTCGGGGATGTTCCTGTGGCGTGTCTCGTCAATAATCTCGGCCTTTGAGGAGTATGCCCCCGATATCGCTTCGGCACTCGGGGCCGACCGTGCCGCTTTCGGGACACCCCGCGAGCGTGAGTACATTGATCGTGCGTTTCCCGGCTGCGTGAATATATCGATTGACTATGCCGTTATGGAGAAGGCCACCAATGTCTATGTCGAGACGGTCGACCTTGGATGGAGCGACCTCGGCACATGGGGCTCGCTGTTTGACAACTCGCCCAAAAACCGTGACGGCAATGTGACCCAGCGATGCAAGGTGTTGAGCTACAATTCGTCGGGTAATATCTTTGCCGTGCGTGACGACAAGCTCGTTGTAGTCGACGGGCTGAAAGACTATATCGTGGCTGACGCAGGAGACGTGTTGCTTGTGTGCCCCAAGAGCGAGGAGCAGCGTATAAAGCAGATGGTCAACGACGCCAAGATTGCTTTTGGCGACAAGTATCTCTAATAATCTATGGATTACTGTTCAAAGTGTTGGCTATGAAGCAGTCTTTGCCGCCGTTTAAGTTTTCCCCGATACTTAAGAGTGTATTGTGGGGCGGCGAGCGTATTGCCCCTTTCAAGTCGTTGGATACCGACAAGCGATGTATTGGCGAGAGTTGGGAAATATCTGCCGTTGAAGGTCGCGAATCGGTAGTGGCGGGAGGCCCTGATGACGGGCTTACGTTGTCGCAGCTTGTCAAGAAGTATGGGGCACGGCTTGTCGGCGAGGCCAATTTCAAGCGCGATCCCCATTCTTTCCCGCTGTTGGTGAAGTTTATTGATGCCCGACATGACCTGTCGTTGCAGGTGCATCCTGCCGATGAACTTGCCCAAAGCCGACATAACTGCAACGGCAAGTCGGAAATGTGGTATGTCATTGACTGTGACCCTGGGGCCAAGGTCTATTGCGGCCTGTCGCGAGATGTCTCCCCGGAGGAGTATCTGAGGCGCGTGGCCGACAACAGTCTCATGGAGGTCGTCACTGTGCACGATTCCTATCCCGGAGCTATCTTTTATGTGCCGGCCGGGCGTATACATGCCATTGGGTCGGGAAATTTCCTTGTGGAGATACAACAGACGAGTGATATAACTTACCGCATATACGACTATGACCGCCGTGATGCCGACGGTAATCGCCGTGAGCTTCAGACCGGGCTTGCAAAGGATGCGATAGACTATCGGGCCTATGATGACTACATGCTCGGCAAAAGCGTGGAAGTGCCGGGAGTTACGGAGGTGGCTTGTTGTCGCTATTTCGATGTTAGGAAAGTGTCATTGGATGGTTTGCTTAATATGGATGTGAGTGATATCGACTCGTTTATAGTCATCACCTGCATAGACGGTGGCTTGACGCTGACCGCCGATGGTAGTACTCCGACAACGCTTGGCCGTGGTGAGACCCTTCTTATCCCTGCCTGTGCCTCCAAGTTGTCGTTGAGGGGGCACGCGACATGCATCACGGCCACGAGCTGACACAAAAAGGATGGCAATCCATTCTGAGGATGCCATCCGGGGGGTGTGGATAGTATGTAGATTGTAGAATCTGCGGCCGTAGCCGCTTTATGTATGGTAGTGGTCGGCAAAGACGTCGCTTTCATACGCCTACGCTGTCGGGGATTACAATCCTGCCGCCGCTGCCGTTTTATCCTTAACAACCGAATAGGTGTTCGGGTAGCCGTTTTGTGTCTCATTCAGCGGCTGTTCCATATCCGGTTGCTGTATTGATAAAACGCGCGTCGGGACATAAATGTTCGGATAAGATATGAAAGAGGCCGGAAACACCAAGTTCCCGGCCTCCATGCTTGAGTATGAGTATGGTTTATTAGTCGATTTCCTCGTCAGCCTCGTAGCCGCCCATTTCGCGGATGGCGTTCTTCAGCATCACATACTGCTGGAAGAGGTGGTTGACGGGCACTTCACCCTTGGTGTAGTCGTGCATCGGGCTCTTGAGGAAGAAGCTCAGGAAGCGCTGTATGCCGTGACGGCCTGCACGTGCGGCGAGGTCGCTCAGGAGCACGAGGTCAAGGCAGAGGGGAGCGGCAAGGATAGAGTCGCGGCAGAGGAAGTTGATCTTTATCTGCATCGGGTAACCCATCCAGCCGAAGATGTCGATATTGTCCCATCCTTCCTTGTTGTCATTGCGCGGGGGATAGTAGTTGATACGCACCTTGTGGTAGTAGTTGGTGTAGAGGTCGGGCTGAGCCTCGGGTACGAGGATTGACTCAAGGGTCGAGAGCTTGGACACTTCCTTTGTGTGGAAGTTGGCCGGCTCATCGAGCACGAGACCGTCGCGGTTGCCGAGGATATTGGTCGAGAACCATCCCGAGAGGCCGAGGCAGCGTGTGCCGATGATGGGGGCGAAGCCTGACTTCACGAGGGTCTGGCCGGTCTTGAAGTCCTTGCCCGAGATAGGCATGCCGGTCTTCTCGGAGAGTTCCCACATAGCGGGGATATCTACTGTAGTGTTGGGAGCACCCATGATGAAGGGGGCACCCTCGCTGAGGGCTGCGTAAGCGTAGCACATCGAGGGGGCGATATGCTCGCGGTCGTCGGCCTTCATTGCAGCCTCAAGGGATGCGATGGAACCGTGGATCTTCTCGTCAACGGGAACGTAGATTTCGGTGGAGGCAGCCCAAAGCACGACTACGCGCTCAACGCCGGTCTCTTTCTTGAAGTTACGGATATCCTCGCGGAGCTGCTCTACCATATCCCAACGGGTCTTGGCGTCCTTGACGTTGTCGCCGTCGAGACGCTTGGCATAGTTCTTGTCAAACGCTGCCTTCATCGGCTTGATGGCGATAAGCTCGTCCTTTACGGGATTGATGTCCTTCTCCTTGAGCACCTCGGCGTTGATGGCCGACTCATAGGCATTGGCAGGATATACGTCCCATGCGCCAAACACGATGTCATCAAGTGATGCCATGGGGACGATTTCGTCATACTTCAGATATTTTTTGTCAGCGCCTTTGCCGACACGGATTTTGTCGTATTGAGTCATGGAGCCTACAGGCTTAGCCAAGCCTTTGCGGGCCATCAATACACCGGTCATAAAAGTAGTGGTCACTGCACCGAGTCCCACAACGAGAACGCCGAGTTTACCCTCGGGCTTCTTTACTTTACTGTTCATGATGATGGTTTAATAAATACGGTTATTTTCTTATAGTTGTTTGCGTTGGTTTATACGTGCACTTCATGGCGCAAGTAGAAAAGTGCGTAAAAGTACAATCTTTTTTTGGAATGAAAAATTATTTTACATTAATCTTACTTGTGATTTTGTGAAAATACATCAAAAACAAAGGATTATAGTAAAAAATACCAAAATATAGTGCTTTTACACCAATATTTTGTTAACTAATCAAAACGACAGCTCTAACACCTCTTGCAGTGATTTTATGATATTGGGATGGGTGACTGCATCCTCGTCGGCGGTCCATCCCTTGCCCTTTATCCACAAAACCTGACATCCTATGCTTTCGGCGGGAAGAATGTCCTTTTTGTAGCTGTCGCCTATGACGAGCACCTCCCCGGGTTGCAGTCCGAGTGCCTCCACTCCGAGCGAGAATATGCGAGGATCGGGTTTGCGTACGCCGACGACGGCCGACTCTATTATCGAACGGAAGTAGTGCGTAAGGTCAAAGTCGGCCAGGACGCTCTCGACATTGCCGTAGAAGTTGCTCACGAGCACGAGAGGATAGCATGCGGCCAGCCGCTCAAGCACGGGGCGGGCCTCTTCGACGCATTGACGCGCGCTGTCGTAGCAGTAGCGGGCGATTGCGGTGGCCTTTGCCTCGATGTCGGAGGAGGGGAATTTGCCCATGCGTGAAAGCTCCTCCAGCTCTATGCGCATCTTTATCAGCAGCAGGTCGTGGAAATTGTGGTGGGGGAGGATATGGCGGGTCTTGGCAAGCTCACGCTCGGCATGGACATACGCATCTCGGAATGACTTCTTGTCGACGTCGACTCCGGCATGGCGGTAACCGTCCCATATGATCTCGCTCCAGTGCACGCCACGGCTGTCGATGGTGCCGCCATAGTCAAATATGATGCCCTTGATTGCGGCTGTATTAATATTTGCCATCCTGCACCTCCTCTGTAAAGCGACGGCAGAAACGTTCATGCCGCCATATCATATATATGAGCATAATGTTTAGCACCGTAAGTTCGAAGGCGAAGTATAGCCAAGGCATCTGTAGGAACAGGGAGACAAACAGGGCTATCACGCGGGTGTTGAACGACAGCATGTTGGTGTATTTCATCAACGGCAGGCTCGCCTTGCGGAAGGCGTCGCGGAACGACTGCGGGGCCATGCGGCCGTCCCACCGCTTGGCTATGGCACGGCGCAGGCGCTGCATCCACGGGGTGAGGGCTTCCTGATTGGCCGTATAGTTGGTGTAGAACCACAGTGTGAGCTTCTTCCAGAAGTTGCGACTCCATGACAGTTCAGAGAGTTTGGCGCGGAGATCGTCGAGCGACTCCAGTTCGCTGCCCTCCTCGCCCTTTAGGAAGTAGAGGTGGAACTGTCGGTAGTAGTCGGCTGCCGCGGCCTGCTTGGCGTGGCACAGTCCGGTGACTACGGCCACGACCCATATCACCCAGGGGTGCTCCATGAAGAACGGGCTGGTGGCATTCTCGCGCAGGCAGATGGCGACATAGATGGCGGCAAACCACAGGTCGCCGCTCAACCCGTCGAGTATGCGGCCTATGCGGGAATATTGCTTGGTCATGCGGGCGAGCTGTCCGTCTGCACTGTCAAATGAGTTGGCCCATACCAGTAGCAGCATACCGAGGATGTTGAGCCACAGGTTGCTGTAGTAGAACAGTACACCGGCCGCCACGCCGAGGAATATGGATGCTATGGTGATGGCGTTGGGTGTCACGCCGAGGCGACGGGCAAGGCATGCCCACGCATATCCGACGGGGCGGTAGAACATCAGGTCGATGGTCTCCTCGGTGTCCATCGACTTCAACGAGTCGCGATAGCTGCTCTTTTGGGCGGTCGCGGTCTCCTTGTCGTTGTTGCCGTCGGGATGGTTTATTGTCGTGTCAGTGGTCATTTGCGTTGCTTTATGGCGTTGAGTATGCATTTTGCGATATGCGGGGCGGCCTCGGTACGGCAGGGGGCAAAGCTGGGCCAGTCGTTGAAGTCGATGATGCGGATGTCGCCCTCGGGTGAGACGATGCAGTCGCCGCCGTATACTTTGACATCGAGCACCTCCGAGGCGTTTTGGCAGATGGCGCGCATCTTTTCCTTGTCAAATTCCAGCCCCTGCGACTTGCCGTTGATGGCCTCGTGGCCATACTTGCTGTGTCCCATGTCAAACGGGTAGAACCAAAAGAAGAACGGTGTGCCCTGCACGCCGTAGAACTTGATGAGGTCGCCGACGAGGTGCACGTTGATGACAGCGCGCTTGATGCCGCGTAGGAAGTACTCCTGCAGCACCTCCTGCGCTTCCTCGGGATGGCGCACGTAGGAGACATCCTCCTTGTGCATGGCGTGGAAGTCGCCGCGCTTGATCCAGCATTGCGTGAAGCCTGCTTTTTTCAATGCCCCTTTCACCACCTCGTCGGTGTTGACGATGAGGCTCTCGGGGTATGGGATATTGCTGCCGACGAGTATGCGCGTCATGCGCTCACGGGTACAGTTTTCGATGCCGTAGCCCGAGTTGATGACGAGACGTCCCTCGTTCTCAAGCTGCTGGAGTCGCTCGATGGAGCGTTGCTCGCGGCACATGTTGACGATAATCTCCTCCTTGACGTCTCCGGCGTTGAACTGCTCCTCGCTGTAGACGTTGACCTCGCAGCCGCGCTTGCGCAGCTGGTCGGCCATGGCATTGAATATTGCGGCATCGTTGCCTATGTGGTTTGGCGAATATGCGCCGGCTCTCATGATGCCGGCAATCTTTATTTCGGCCATAGTTATGTTGTGATAATTTGGTTAAAGTCTGTGTTTTACAGGGCGCCGGATGGCGGCTATGCCGGGGTGTTGATGAATGCCTCGGCTGTGGCGATGTCGTCCGCGTGGTCGACGTCGACGATTTTCTCAAAGGCATATGCCTTGAGGTCAAGCCCCGCCTCGACGAGTGCACGCTGGTAGTTGCGCATCCGGCTCACTCCCTCGACTATGCAGCGGTCGAGTACATCGAGTGCCGGTGTGGTAAGGCCGTATATGCCGCCCGAGATAAACCTCACTGTCTCCCAGGGCTTGTCGCGGAACGAGGTGATGCGCAGGCGGGAGTCGACGTCGATATAGAGCGGTTTCTCGTCGTCTATGAATGATGTCACGGCCATATAACCGTCGGCCTTCTTGTCGTGGCTGAAAGCCTCGATGTAGGCGCGGAACTCCTCCTCACGGAATATGGTGTCGACCGTGGTGAGGCAGAATTTCCCGTCCTTGAAGTCGCGGAAGCGGCGGCTGACCTCATAGAAACTGTGCATCGAGCTTGGAGTCGACTTTACGACGAGGTTGAACGGCACGGGAAGCGACAGGCTCTCAAGATATTCCCTCACTTCGGTCATCTGCTCGTTGACGATGACACTCAGCGATGTGGCGTCGCAGCGCATGAAGATGTCGATCAGACGCTTTATCATGGGCGTGCCGTTAAGCTCCACGAGCGGCTTGGGGCGGCTTACCCCCTCCTGGGCGAGGCGCGAGCCTTCGCCGGCGGCTATTATGGCGTAGTTCATTGCGTTATAAGTTTAATCGGCGTTCTCCTCCTTAGAGAGGTCAAGCACCACGTTGTCGTTGCTCTTATCGAAATATTGTCGGCGCAGCGGGTTGCGTGTCGCCGAGGCATAACGCTCGCGACAGCGCATCACGTCGATGGCGCGGTAGATGGCACAGCGCATCGACTCCTCGGATGCCTCGCCTTTTCCGGCGATGTCATAGCCTGTGCCATGGTCGGGCGACGTGCGCACATAGGGTAGCCCGGCGGTGAAGTTGACGCCGGTCTCCATCGCTATGGTCTTGAACGGGGCAAGTCCCTGGTCGTGGTACATGGCGAGTACCCCGTCAAAGTGTAGGTGCTGTCCCGAGCCGAAGAACCCGTCGGCGGCATACGGGCCAAACGCCAGTATCTTCTTGCGCACGGCTTCCTCGATGGCAGGCGTGATGATGTCGATTTCCTCGCTGCCGAGCAGGCCGTTTTCCCCGGCATGGGGATTGAGCGAAAGCACGGCGATGCGCGGAGCGACTATGCCGAAGTCCTTGATGAGCGAGCGGTTGAAGATGGAAAGTTTCTCGAGTATCGCTTCCTTGGTGATAGCCTCGGGTACTTTTGCGATGGGCAGGTGGGTGGTGACGAGGGCCACGCGCAGGATGTCGTTGCAGAGTATCATCAGTGAGCGGTTGCCGTCGCCTACGGAAGCTTCAAGATACTCCGTGTGTCCGGGGAAAGTGAATGTCTCGCTCTGGATGTTGTGCTTGTTGATAGGGGCGGTTACGAGCACGTCAATATCTCCGGAGCGCAGGGCTACCACGGCAGCCTCAAGGGCGTCAAACGCCGCCTTCCCTGCCGTCTGTGTCGACAGCCCCGGCTCTACCTTGGTGTCCTCGGGCACGACATTGACCACGTTGTAATCGCCGTCCTTTATCTCTGCCGCCGATGCCGCCTGGTGGAACGGGGGTGTCTGTAGACCCAGCCCCTTGCGGTAGAACGCCGCAATCTTGGCGCTCCCGAATAGCACCGGGGTGCACAGTTCGAGGATGCGGTTGTCTTCAAGGGCCTTGAGTGTCACCTCATAGCCGACGCCGTTTATGTCGCCTTGGGTGATGCCCACTCTTATTTTTCGGTTATCTTTCATCTATGTAGGGTTGCAAAATAGTGTTTCGCGCACATGGCGTTTTGTCCCAATGTGCTAACAATCGGCTAAATTAAGCATTTTTCCCCACATAGCCATCGTCTGCCTCCAAAATCCGCATTTTGCCCCGATAAACGAGAGTTGGAGATGTTGCAGGACCTGCTAATCGTTGCCGCAAGATGTAGGGACGTTCCCTGGAACGTCCGCGGCTAATATGCTTGTGCTTATGTAATTCATGGACGCTACAGGTAGCGTCCATGCTCCTTTAGCGGCAATTCATAGGGCTTTGCAACACCCTCCCTACTTTGGCAATTGTATGGTTTTATATGGTCTATATCGGAATTACTGGGCGGGGGCGTCGGGAACCGGGAGGGTGACGCGGACCAGCTCGATGCGGGTGGCGGATGCTTTCACGATGTCGTAGGTGATGTCGGCGAGGGTGATGGTGTCGCCCTGCTTTGGGAGGGCGCCGAGGTTGGTGAGCAGGTAGCCGGCGAGGGTCTGGTATTCGTCGTCCTCGGGGATGGGGATATGGTAGTTGTCGTTGAGGTCGGCTATCTCCATGCGGCCCGAAAACTCGTAGACGCCGGGGGCGAGCTGACGGGCGGTGATGTGACGATGGTCGTGCTCGTCCTGTATGTCGCCGAATATCTCCTCCACGAGGTCTTCGAGGGTGACGAGACCCGATGTGCCTCCAAACTCGTCGACCACGACGGCGATGGACCGCTTGTCGGCGAGAAGACGTCGCATCATCTTGTTGGCCAGCAGTGTCTCGGGTGCAAACTCGACGGGTAGCACTGCCTCGTGCCAGTCGCGGTCGGTGTGGAACAGCTCGCTGACATGGATATAGCCGACGATGTTGTCGATATCCTCGCGGTAGACGATTATCTTGCTTCGCCCCGAGCGGGTGAACAGCTCGATGAGCTGTTCGCGAGTGGCCTCGTCGATGTCGACGGCCACTATCTCGTTGCGCGGTATCATGCAGTCGCGCAGGTAGGTGGATGAGAAGTCGATGGCGTTGTGGAATATCTTCACCTCATTCTCGACCTCGACCTTGGCGGCTGTCTCGTCGAGTGAACGCTGTATGTAGCTGTTCAGCTCCCCTACTGTAAGCATCCCCAGCTCGGTGTCGTCGCTCTGTGCGCCGACGAGGCGCATGAGCCATTTGGATAGTAGGGCAGTGAACTTGGATATGGGGTAGAGGACGATATAGAACAGGAAGATGGGCAGCGCAAAGAGGCGCAGTGAGATGTTGGGGTTGATGCGGAATATGGATTTCGGGAAAAATTCCCCGATGAAGAGTATGATGCCGGTTGAAATAAGTGTCTGCATGACGAGCACGAATACCTCGTTGTCATACAGGCTCTTGAGCCAGGGGTCGAGCAACTCTGACATCCCCATGCCGTAGATGATGAGCATCACGTTGTTGCCCACAAGGACGGTGGTGATAAACATGTTCTGGTGGGAGTAGAACAGGTTGATGATGCGGTTGGCGAGACCGCCTTTCTTGACGTCGAGTTCGACCCTAACCTTGTCGGAGGATATGTAGGCTATCTCGGTGCCGGAGAACAGCGCCGAGAATATGAGCGAGATTATCGCTATGGTAATCCAGATGGGTAATGTCATGGCTGTATGGTGATTATCGTGAAAGTGGAGCGGGCGTATCCTTGGATGGTGTCGTGGCCGGCTCGGAAGGCTTCATCTGCAACGGGCGCGTGACTCTCGGCGGAGCGCTCTGGTTAGTGCGTGGGCTGGCCGGGGTTGGGGCCGGTGTGGTCGCGGGTGCTTGCGGCGGCGGGGATACCGTGGGGGATGCCTGTGCCGGAACGTTGGGTGTCGCGGTGGTCCGCTGCGTGGTGTCGCGGCCCGTGAAGTCGCTTACAGGGAAGATACCCGAGGGGCGGTTGATGGTGTAGTCGGTAAGGCGGTCGTTGGAGACAAACCCGTAGCCCTCGATGATGCGGTCCTGACGCTCGATGTGGATGAACGAGTCGGTGTAGACCTTGTGGTCGCGGCTGCTCCAGAACAGCTGCTCGGAGAGAAACCGCTCCCCGAGGGTGTTGGATATGCGCACGTTGCCGTCGAGCCGCCACAGGTCGCGGTCCTTGAAGTAGATGGCCGAGTCGCAGTCGACGGTCGCCTCCTGCTGGAGCAGGTCGTTGAACTTTTCAAGATGGAGTGTCTCGGGAAACCGCCACACGGGGGTGTCAGCCTCGTCAAAGATGAGCCACAGGGGGGTCACGATGCGGTAGCGCGTTATGCCCGAGTCGGATATGAGCGTCTCGACATGGCGCGTCATCATTGTTGGCACCGTGTTGCCGTCGGTGGCATGCTCGATGACGCCGGTTTTGGAGTCGGAGCATCCCCACGCGGCAAGCGTTAGTCCGATAGCCATCAATGGCAGTCGCCGCATGTGCCCGGTTGATTTCATTATTCAATCTTGCGTTGCATGAACCACCGTTCGTTGAAGTTGATGCCCAGGGTTATGTTGAAGTAGTTTTCCTTGACCATAGGCATCGGATGGGCCTGTCGGTGACGGTACTCAAACCCGAGGTTGACCACCGTGCGCCCTACTGTCGGCAGGCCGAAGCCCATCGACACGCCATACTCTCGGACGCTGTTGTCGCCCACCTTGATGTAGTCGCTGTTGTAGTATCCGCCAAATCGGTAGCTCATGCGCTGCACGTAGCTGCCGCGCATGGGATTGGGGGTGTATTGTACACCGGCGGCAATCTTCCACCGGTCGTTGAAGTCAGTGCGTTCAAACCCCTCGATGGCACGGTACTTGGCCTTTTTCCACGGCTGATAGGTGAAGTCGCCCTCGACAAGCAGGCGGTTGTTCCATGTGTAGCTGATGCCCGCGCCCCATGTGTCGGGGAGGGAGTAGTGGCCGCGCATGTTGGCATAGCCCACGGTGTCGGCACGGTAGGTGCCGTCGGTGTTGGCGTCGGCTTTCACATCGTAATATACTCCGTAGGCATGTCCGAGCAGCGTCTTGCCGGGGGTGTAGACAAGGCCGAGACCGAGGCGGTTGCGGTTGTCGAGGTCGATGGAGTATTGCGCGCCTATCTGTATGTGCCAGTCGCGCACCTCCATCACGCGCTCAAACAGGGAAGTCGAGCCGCCTTGGGTAAGCACGTAGGTGTCGTTGATGATGTTGCCGAACAGGTAGCTGATGTTGAATCCGACGGAAAATCCCTTGAACGGGCGTCCGCTCAGTCCGAGGTAGAGCTGGTTTAGCCCTCCCGAGCCGTTGCGCTCGTTGGCGCCGTGGGTGATCTTGGACCCGAAGGCATATCCCACGGAGGAGTAGGGGAGCAGTCCGAGGCTGCCGCCCATATATTTCCCGATGGGGAACTGCATTGTGATGTAGTCGAGACCGCCGCCAAAGTCCTTTGCCGACGTGTTCCCGTCCTTCGACCATATGGCGGTCGCGGCGATGCCCATGTCAAAGAGGAACGTCATCGAGTCGATGGCGGCGTATGACGCGGGGTTCATCACATTAATCTGGCGTCCTGCGCTCATGGCGTATCCCACACCGCCCATGGCGCGCTGGGCCGAAGAAGCGTTGTCGTTAAGCAGGCCGTAGCCGAAGCGCGAGTACGGGGAGTCTACCCCGTTTTCTGCCAATGTCGGCATGGCGGCTGTGAGAGCCGCGAGGGCGATGATGATGTATTTACCTATTTTCATTATATTGCAATATGCTGTTTAATCCTCTGTTTACCAAGTGGCTGTCCACTATTATGTTTCCGTCGGGCAACAATGGGGCGAGCAGTTTGGCGTCGCCGCCTGTGAGTACCATAGTCGCGCCCGGGGGCAAAAGGCGCCGGTAATGCTCTATTTCGCCTACCACGCCATAGACTGCACCTGAACGCATTGCCGACGCCGTATCGTTGCCCCAAAGCGGCATGTCGCCCTGCAATGCCACATGTGGCAGACGCCTCGTGTGCTCATGTAGGGCGGAGAGCCTCATCGACACTCCCGGGGCTATGTTGCCGCCGACAAAACACCTGTCGGGCGACAGCAGGTCGTAGGTGACCGCCGAGCCGGCATCGATGACGAGCGTCCAGTCTCGCTGCACGTGTGACATCGCGCCCACGACAGCCGCCACACGGTCGCGCCCGAGTGTCTCGGGAGTAGCGTAACCTATCGTGAGGGGCAGTGGGGTCGACGGGGTAAATTTCACGCAATCTATCCCTGACGCCGACAAGGCGGCGATGATATCGTCTCCGTCGCAGGCCACCGAACTGTATATCGCCCGGTCTATGGCGTGCCCACTGACAAATGCCGCTATCCCGGCCTTTATGTCGCCCTCGATGCGGCGTGTCTCTACGACTGTGTCGCCGAGGTGGAGGGCTGCTTTGGCTGTGGAGTTGCCTTGGTCGATGGTGAGGTTATATCCCATTGGGGGACAAAATTAGTTATTCCTTAGCAAATTACCTTAAATGGAGACGCTAAAATATACAAATCGGCTCTTATGGGGCGGGTTCGGCCTATTTTCTGCCCTTGCCGGTGTCCTTGCCATGGCGTGACTCCACGTAGGGTATCATTATAGAGGTGTAGACCTGTATGGCGGCCCCGGCGAGTGTGAATGCCAGCCAGTCGCGGTTGTTGGCCCCGGGATAGAACATGAAGAAAGTCGCCACGCAGAAGAACACGCCCGACCACACTTCAAGGCGCGACAGCCGCTTGACGCGGTAGATGTCGCCGCTATAGGGCGACATGAGCCTGCCGGCCACAAGCGCGACTGCCCCGATGCCGTAGGCGTAGCGCCACCACAGGCCTGCCACCTGGAGCAGGGCGAGAAGGGTTGCGCCAAATATGATGATGAGTCCGAGATTGACAATCCATGTCGCGGCGACGCGTCGGCGTCGTGCATCATTGTTGGAGGTAAGTGCCATTGCTATTCAAATAGGTATACATCCTCGTTTGGCCGCTGCATGTGGTAATGCTCGCGGACGATACGCTCCATCTCCTCGCGGTCGGTCGAGAGGTTGCGGTTGAGGGTCTCGTAGTGGTGGAGGGTGTCGGTGTTTTGCTTTATATCTTCTTTCAGGCGGGTTATCTCACGCTCATACTCAAGACGTTTCATCAACGAGTTTTCGGTGAAAAACGTCAGGAACACGATGAACGCCACCACCCCGAGAAATGTCAGGGTCACGTAGGAGCGGCACCATCGGAATGTTTTGCTGAGAAATCCGTTCATAGTCTGCAAAATTAGCAATACGGCGGCATAACGCCAAATGTATTCCTGTTTTTAGGGGGACTATTGGGAGACAGTGATAGTTAAAAGGGCTTGGATTGTTTGAAAGCGTGTTAAAAAGCGCTACCTTTGCGCCACATGGATGCCATGTCGGCAGACCATGGATGGAATTACACTTAATTTATTATATCCATAATGAAAACAGTATTATTGAAAGTGTTTGCGGTGATTGTCGCCGCTATGGCGGTATCATGCTCGCCGTCGCTTGAGTCGCAGATCGAGCAGGCTAACAAGCAGTGTCCCGTGAAGGTGCCCGGTGTGGGCCAGATAAAGTCTATCGAGTATAAGGACAACACGGTGACCTACAATTGCCAGGTGATGAACCGCAGCTTCAACCTCGCCGCCCTTGAGGGGCATGAGGACGCAATGAAGAGCGCCATGATGCCGATGATGAAGAGCCTTGTCGAGGGCAAGAACAGCATTGGCAAGGTGTTGGTGAAAGAGAACGCGTCGCTTGCGCTGCATTACTTCACCAAGGGGCCGCGCAGCAGCTCGGTGACTGTAACTTTCTCTCCCGAGGAGATTAAGGCGGTGATTGACGGCGAGGTCAAGGACGATCCACTCACCAAGCTGAAGACCCAGGTTGACGTTAGCCGTGTGCAGTGCCCGATGAAGGTCGACAGCACCACGTTGCTCACCGACATCGAGGCCAAGGATGGCTATGTGGTGTACACCTATGAGCTGAAGGAGACGGGCGATGAGGAGAGTATCGTCGATACTCTCGCCGAGAACGCCGACGAGGTGCGTGCATCGCTACTTGAGGCAGTGCAGGACAAGAGCGACAAGGAGACTGAGAAGGTTGTCCAGCTCTGCAAGGATGCCGGCTACGGTATCGTCTACAAGTATGTCGGAGCCAAGAGCGGCAAGACTTTCGAGGTGAAGTTTGAGGCCTCGGAGCTTTAACCCTCCCCCTTGGCGTCCTAAACGCCCGGAACCGTAAATAGTAGGGACATGCCTTTGGCATGTGGAATATGCAAGTGATTGAATCACAGTCCACATACCAAAGGCATGTCTCTACATTAATCGGCTTATATACCGAAATTTTCCATAAGCCTTGCGGTCTCCCTCTATTTACATGGCGTAGCCCATGAGGGCGAGTATGGTGGGAGCGAGCAGGGCGGTCAACAATCCGTTAAGTGTCAGTCCGAGGGAGGAGAATGCTCCGTAGCGGTAGCCGATATCCATAGCCGCTGAGGTGCCGAGCGCGTGGGCGGCGGTGCCCATTGACAGCCCCTGTGCTATCGGGCTGTAGACGTGGGAGAGTCGCATCACCTTGAAGCCTGTCATGCCGCCGAAAATGCCGGTTGCGACCACCACGGCGGCAGTGAGCGCCGGGATGCCTCCAAGGCTTGACGTGACCTCCATGGCGATAGGGGTTGTCACCGACTTGGCGGCCAACGAGACAGCCACCTCGCGGGTCGCGCCGAGAGTCTCGGCGAGCAGCACGACGGTGATGATGCCTGCCACGCACCCCGCCACTTCGGCGAGCAGTATTGGCAAAAGCTGCTTGCGTATGGCCGACAGTTGACGGTATAGCGGCACGCCGAGTGCCACAACGGCAGGTTTCAGCCAGAAGTCGATGAGACTGCCGCCGGCATTGTATGTCTCGTAGGAGATGCCGTTGCCATAGAGGAAGGCGATGATGACGGCTATTGATACGAGTATGGGGTTGAGCAGGGCGATACCTGTGGCGCGGTGGATGGCGCGCGCGGCCACATAGACGACAAATGTCAGGGCTATCAGGAAATAGCGGTTTTCAAAGAAGTCAATCATTGCGGGAGGTGTATTTGCGGGTCAGTTGATGTATCCATCCCGTCAGGGCAAGCACTATCACGGTGCTTACGGCTGTAGCTCCGAGTATCGGCAGCCATTGCTGGCGTATGAGGTCAAAGTGGAGCATGAGCGCGACCCCGGCGGGGACAAAGAAAAATCCCAGGTTCTTGACCAGGAAGTCGGCCACGCCGTCGATATGCTTTGGCTTTATGAGCTTCAGCTGGAGCGCCAGTGTGAGCAGTAACATTCCGATGATGCTGGATGGGACAGGTATGTGAGTCAGGTAGACCACAAGTTCGCCTAACGCGAGAAACGCGAACAGAACGGCGCATTGCAAAATCATAGCTTGTCTGTTTTGAAACTTGATAAAAACATCTTCAGTGTGCAATCAACGGGCACACATTGAGAATAACAGGACAAAAGTAATAAGAGTTTGTTTAACGGCATTGTTTTATAACATATTTTTGCCGCTGTATGAAAAGAAAAAAGTCTATCACGTATCACTACGGAATAGACCGAAACCTTAATCTTAATTTAATACTATGAAAAACACAGTGCAAATATATGCATTTATTCACTAATCACAAACATATAACGGCATATTTTTGGCAAAAAGTGCGCAATCGCTCCGTTTTTAACCAAAAAAAGCATAACGGCAATCGTTGCCGTGCAGCCGGATTTATGTCTGTGCGCGCCTGCGTATATGGACGCAAAAAAGCAAGGGATTATAGAGATAATCCCTTGCAGGTAGCCCATAGGAGAATCGAACTCCTCTTTCAAGAATGAAAATCTTGCGTCCTAACCGATAGACGAATGGGCCGTATGGCTTGGCGACCTTCAGGCCGACTTATCCGAGATGGAGGCGATTAGGCCTTGGCTGCGAGCTTGTTGATGTGAAGCGCGAGCTTGCTCTTGAGGTTGGATGCCTTGTTCTTGGAAATGGTGTTCTTTGAAGCCAACTTGTCGAGCATGGAAGTTACCTTTACGTAGGCTTCCTTTGCCTCGGCAACATCGGTCATTTTGCGAAGACGACGCACTGCTGTGCGGGCGCTCTTTGCGTAGTAACGATTGCGGAGTCGCTTTGACTCTGTTTGACGGATTCTCTTGATTGATGACTTGTGATTTGCCATTTCGATTAAATCTTAGTTCTTTAAGTTTTTGTTGTTGGGTAGCCCATAGGAGAATCGAACTCCTCTTTCAAGAATGAAAATCTTGCGTCCTAACCGATAGACGAATGGGCCATAAAGATGGCTTTGCGCCAAAAGCGAGTGCAAATATAGGGACTTTTTTTGTTATGTGCAAATTTTTGGCGAAAAAGCCTGTTTTTGCACGCTTTAGCCTTGTTTCAGAATTATTAAATCGTAGGACACGGCGTGCCGCAATGCGGTTCAAATAAGATGAGGGAGTGGGGCGAAGCCCCTACATGTGTATAACCCCACGCATCGCGTGGGGTGCCGGTGATGATAATGGAATGTGGGTCGAAGACTCACCACAAGGTGCCAATAGACACCGCAGTGAAAGGTCTTCGACTTTTTTATCCCTTATCTGACATTTACACCCCACGCGATGCGTGGGGTTATACACATGAAGGGTCTTTCGACCCTTATCTTGCCATTCCAAAGGCTTATTTGAACCGCATTGCGGCGTGCCGAGTACTTCGTCAGTCGAGTATCTGTCGCAGGATGTCGAGCGAGTGCAGGGTGGAGAGGGAGGTGTAGTGAAAGGAGTAGTAGGTGGTGAGGCGGTCGATGATAAGTCGGCGGTCGGCGCGCGAGAACCGGAATCTACCGTAGTTGTCCCACGTCATGCGCGAGATGATTGCGGCGGCGTCGCTTTCCTGCGGGACAAGGTAGTGGGAATGGAGCGGCGGGGTGTCGCGGAATGTGGCGTCGGTCATGTCAAATATACGTCCCGGCCGCCACGAGCCGGTGTCAGGCTCTATGCCGGCAAAGCGGGTGAGGCGGTAGAGAAAGCATATGGGGAAATTGGCGGTCTCGGTGCCGGTCGTGCTGTCGAGCCGGGCGATGCTCTCCGTGAGGTAGCGGAATAGCGGGGCGTCCTCCTGGCTCTCGCGGAGTATCGACTGCAGGAACTCGGCGAGGAACATGGCAATCATCCCTTTCATCGGATCGGAGCGTATGCCATGGAGAGGAAGTATCGGTGTCGGGTCGCGCATGGGGGGTATGTCGCGCCCCGGTCGCAGGTCTGCGGTGCATTCAAACAGTCCCATCGGCATCATCAGGGCACGCCTTCGCGCCGCTTCCTTGCCCGAGCCGGCCGGCAGCAGAAACGACATGCGCCCGTGCTCGCGGGTGTAGGCCGTGAGGATGGAGTGGCGGTCGTTGTACTTGACCGTGCGCAGGGCTATGCAGTGAAGGGTTTGATAGTTCAAAGGTCAGAGTTCAAAGTTCACAGTTCGCAACGGCACGCGGCTGTCCGCGTGTTGCAAAGGTACGAAAAAATGGTGTTGCATATATTATGGAATAGTCTTATCTTTGCAGCCGTTATCGGCCCTGGTAGTTCAACGGATAGAATAGAAGTTTCCTAAACTTTAGATAGCAGTTCGATTCTGCTCCGGGGTACAATCGCATGATAATGCATTGCATTCTCAAAATTGTGTAGATTCAAAACCGAAGTGCAAAAA
>LUJN01000028.1 GCA_001689445.1 Bacteroidales bacterium M3
TTCCACATGCCAAAGGCATGTCCCTACAGATTGAGAAATCGGCGGTTTTGCACGCCTTACGGTAGGGTGGGCACAGGGTGGACAGTAGGAGTCAGATGGCATCGAGGGAGATGATGGTGTTGAGGAGGTCGACGGCGGTCTCGACGGTGGGCACTTGGTCGATGGCGAGGCTTCGGCGGTTGTTTTTCTCGCGTAGGCGGCAGCGGCGCGGGTTGGCCTGCAGGTAGTTGAGGATGCGGCCAAACATCGGCGACTGGTAGTAGGCGCGGTTGGTGTCATCGACAAAATAGAGGTACATCGTTTCCTGCTTGAGCACCACTTTCTCGATGCCGAGTTGTCGGGCGAGACGGCGCAGGCGTGGGACGCGCAGCAGTTCGGCCGTGACGCGGGGTATCTTGCCGAAGCGATCCACAAGGCGGTCTTTGAACGCCATCAGGTCGGTCTCGCGCTCGATGGAGTCCAGCTCCTGGTACAGTGATATGCGCTCGCTCTCCTGGGGCACGTAGTAGGAGGGGAGCAGCAACTCCAGATCGCTCTCTATCACGCAGTCGGCGGCAAACTCCTGCGTGTCGTCGCCCGAACCGTCAGAGGCGGTCAGCGTGTCGCTGAACTCCTCGTTTTTAAGTTCGGTGACAGCCTCCTTGAGTATCTTCTGGTAGGTCTCATAGCCGAGGTCGGCGATAAATCCGCTCTGCTCCGCGCCGAGCAGGTTGCCCGCGCCGCGTATGTCGAGGTCCTGCATGGCGATATGGATGCCGCTTCCGAGGTCGGCAAAACTCTCAATGGCCTGTAGGCGTCGCCGTGCTACGGGGGTGAGCGGGTTGTGCGGCGGCACCATCAGATAGCAGAATGCCTTGCGTGAGCTGCGCCCCACGCGGCCGCGCAGCTGGTGAAGCTCGCTGAGGCCGAATCGGTGGGCGTCGTTGATGATAATCGTGTTGACGTTGGGCATGTCCACGCCGCTCTCGATGATGGTGGTGGCGAGCAGTATGTCGTAGTCGTGGTTGGCAAAGTCGATGATTGACTTCTCAAGCCTCTCGGGGGGCATCTGACCGTGGGCGACTATGGTACGGGCATCGGGCACGAGCCGCTTTACCATTGCTTCAAGGTCATACAGCCCTTCGATGCGCGGATTGACGATAAACACCTGTCCGTTGCGCGACAACTCGAAGTTGACGGCTTCAAGCAGCACGTCGTCGTTCAGCGTGCTCACGTTGGTGACAATGGGATAGCGGTTGGCGGGCGGTGTGGTTATGGCCGAGAGGTCGCGTGCGCCCATCAGTGAGAACTGGAGCGTGCGCGGTATCGGCGTGGCCGACATCGTGAGGGTGTCGACGCTGACCTTCAGCTGCTTTAGCTTCTCTTTCACGGCCACGCCAAACTTCTGTTCCTCGTCCACGACGAGCAGTCCGAGGTCCTTGAATTTTACCTCCTTGCCGATGAGTTTGTGGGTGCCGATGAGGATATCTATCTTGCCGTCGGCGAGGTCGGCGATTATCTGCTTGGCCTGCTTGGGGCTGCGTGCGCGGGAGAGGTAGTCGACCCTGACGGGAAAATCCTTCAGGCGGTCCTTGAACGTGTTGTAGTGCTGGTAGGCGAGTACGGTCGTGGGCACGAGAACGGCGGTCTGCTTGCCGTCGGTGGCGGCCTTGAAGGCGGCGCGTATGGCGACTTCGGTCTTGCCGAACCCCACATCGCCGCATATAAGGCGATCCATCGGCCGCTCGCTCTCCATGTCGGCTTTCACCTCCTGCGTGGCCCGCAGCTGGTCGGGGGTGTCCTCGTAGATGAATGATGCCTCCAGCTCCTGCTGCAGGTAGCTGTCGGGGGCAAACGCGTGTCCTTTCTCGTCCTTGCGCGCAGCGTATAGCTTGATGAGGTCTCGGGCTATATCCTTTAGCTTGCTCTTGGTGCGTTCCTTCACGCGGTTCCATGCGCCTGTGCCGAGTTTGTTGATTTTAGGCTCCACCCCCTCCTTGCCGCGATATTTGGCGAGCTTGTGGAGCGAGTGGATGGAGACAAACAGGATGTCGTCGTTGGCATAGGTCAGCTTTATCATCTCCTGCTTGCGGCCGTTCATCTCGGTGCGGAACAGCCCGGCAAACCGTCCTACACCGTGGTCGACGTGCACGATGTAGTCGCCCACCTCGATGGAACTCAACTCCTTGAGCGACAGGGCGAGTTTCCCTGAACGGGCCTTGTCGCTCTTGAGGCTGTATTTGTGGAAGCGGTCAAATATCTGATGGTCGGTGAAGACGCATATCTTTCCCGGATGGTCGACAAACCCCTCGTGGAGGGTCGAGAGCACGGGCTGGAACGGGATGTCGTCGCCACGGTCGGCGAATATCACTTTCAGTCGCTCTATCTGCTTGTCGCTGTCGCTCAGTATGTAGAGCGTGTAACCGTCGGCAAGCAACTTCTTGAACGAGTCGGAGATGAGGTCGAAGTTCTTGTGGTATACCCCCTGGGGCGTGCAGTCGAAGTTGATGGCCGACTTTGCCGCCATGTCGGGGGCTGCCGCCGTAAACCGCAGTTGGCGGAACGTGTCGAGCCTTGTGGCGAAGCTGTCGGCGTCAATCACCTGATTCATGGCGTTGCGGTCGCCCTCTTGGGCTATTGACGCGCTGTCTGAGAATGTCTGCGAGGCGATGGCGTGTATGCGCTCGACGGTGAACGCGGCATCGCGCAGGCATATCAGCGTATCGTCGCCGATGAAGTCGAGCAGGCTTGTGCCGCGCGACTGTAGGGCGACATTTGAGGTGACGGCAATCTCATCCATACGCTGCTCCGAAAGCTGGGTCTCGATGTTGAAGGTGCGTATCGAGTCTATCTCGTCGCCGAAGAAGTCAACGCGGTATGGCAGTTCGTGGCTGTAGCCGAAAATGTCGAGTATGGAGCCGCGCACGGCAAAGTGCCCCGGCTCGTAAACATAGTCGGTTTCGATAAACCCGTTGTCGCGCAGCCATTTCTCCACCTCGGTCATGTCGATGGGCTCCCCTTTGGCGAGCCGCAGGGTGTGGCGGTCGATGCTCTCGCGTGTTGCCACGCGCTCGGCCAGGGCCTCGGGCGAGGTGACGACAAAGCGCGGTGCGCGGTCGGTGTGCCACGCGTTTAGGGCCTCGGTGCGCAGTATCTGCGACGGGGCGTCAATCTGCCCGTACTTTATGTCCCGCTTATATCCCGAGGGGAAGATGAGCACCTGCACCTCGCCGAGTATGCGCGAAAGGTCATGGTAGAGGTATCCAGCATCGTCGGGCGAGTCGCCCACGACAAGCACCGGCTCGCGTCTTGGCGCCATCGCGGCAAGCATCAGGGCGGGACTCGACCCCGCCATGCCGTAGAGCGTGATGTGCCTTGTACGCGATGACGACAGCGCGTGTTGCAATGCCTTACGGCGTGTCGCCGACAGGAATATCCGGCTTAGCTCCTTTATATCCATTTCTCTACCTTTATAATTTATATATTGTGGATGTCAAGATTGTTGATTGCAAAGTAGGGGCGCTATATATAGCGCCCGCGAGCTGACAGGGGGTTAATATTTTGCCCGTGCGGAGGGCGTAGCAAAGGTTCCCAACAGGCTTGAAATGTAGGGACGCAGCCTGCTGCGTCCGGGATTGATGTTTTGCTGTTTGCAAATTCGCGGTCGCGACAGGTCGCGACCCTACTTTTGGGTTGGCAATTTTCCAAGTCCCGCAACATTCCTCCTACATTTTCCTGGATTTTTTCGCGCCGCTATCCTTGGCGGGGGAGAGGAGGGCGTTGTAACGCTGGCGGTCGTTGAGTATTTCGGCGGCGCGGTCGAGCGTCTCGTCGTGCTTTAGGTTCTCGATTATCTCGCCGCGCTGGTAGTAATACCTCTTTATTATCTCCGGGGCAAGAATCTCTTCGATGGCCTTGCGGTTGATGTCAAGGTCGTGGTCGAGGTTGTGTTTGAGCATCCCTTCAAGCACGGCAAACTGTGCCTCCACGCTGTCGTTCATATAGCCCTCGGTCTTGACTATCTCGCGCAGGCTGCCGAGCGACTTCTCGCATACACGGTCATACTGGAACCGTGCCGGGTCAATCGACTGCTTGAAGTCGGTGAAAATCTCGTCGGTGACGGTAAAATCCTCGGCCGGCGGTATAGTCGGATGAGTGGCCGCATAGCGTGTGGCATAGTCAAACGCCCAATTGTCGCGGAATATATTATATGTCAACCTGTTGGCCTGAGGGTAGGTTATCGTCACATCGGGGGTGATGCCGCCACCGTCGCGCACCTCGCGTCCATGTGCAGTCTTGTAGACATTTGTGAGGCTGTCGGGGATGCGTGCCACCGAGCCGTCGGGGTTGCGGTGGGAGTAGTCGATTGCCTGGATGAGGCGCCCGCTGGGGATGTAATATTTGGCAACGGTCACTTTCAGCATCCCGTCGTAGGGGAGGGGGCGTGTCGACTGCACGAGACCCTTGCCGAATGAACGCGCGCCGATGACGACGGCGCGATCGAGGTCCTGTAGCGCGCCGGCCACAATCTCCGCAGCCGAAGCGGAGCCGCCGTCGATGAACACTGCGAGGGGTATCTCCGTGTCGATGGGTGCCGAGGTCGTCTTGTAGATTTTCTCGTTGAGGAGGCTTTTGCCGCGTGTGCGCAGCACCTCGGTGTTCTTCGGCACAAAATAGCTCACGATTTTCACGGCAGCCTCAAGCAAGCCGCCGCCATTGCCCCGAAGGTCAAGCACTATCGACTTGACACGCGGGTCTTTTTTCAGCTCCACGAGCGCGTCGCGCACCTCCTTGGCGGCTTTGTCGGTGAAAGATGTCAGGTAGATGTAGCCGATGTTATCCTTCACCACGGCATGGTAGGGGACTGCCGGCATCTGTATCTTGCGTCGGGTGATGTCAAATGTCAGTATCGAGTCCTCCACGTATGGGCGTTGCACCTTGACGCGGAATGTTGTCCCCGCCTGTCCCTTGAGCCGCTCGCTCACCTGTGCGCTTTTCCATCCGTCGACTTTGGTGGTGTCTATCATCAGTATGCGGTCGCCGGCACGCAGTCCCGCCTCTTGCGCGGGGCTACCCTCATAAGGCTCGGAGATGTAGACATGCCTGTCGCGCTCCATGATGTAGGAGCCGATGCCGCCATACTCGCCGCTTGTCATCGTGGCGAAGTCGTCCTGACTCTTTGCCGAGATATACTCCGTGTAGGGGTCTATGTCGTTGAGCATCGCCGAGATGGCCGTGTTGATTGACTTCTCTGCATCTATGGTGTCGACATAAAACACCTGCAGCTCCTTGTAGAGCGAGTTGAAGATGTCGAGGTTGCGGGCTATCTCGGCCTTGTCGCTGCGTGTGGCCGCGAGTGCTGCGGGGACAATGGCCGCTGCAACGGCTGCCGCCGCCATAAATCGTAATATGCTCCTATGGGTCAGTCTCATACTTGTGGTAAAACGTGGGATTTCTAAAATGAGTGCTAAGTTACACATTTATATAACATCAAACGTAGCAAATTGCTCAAAATTGAGTTAAAAACCATTTTTAGCCGAAGTTTTTCTCTCAAGTTGTTGCATATGTCAAAATTTGCCATTAATTTTGCAGCGCAATTCCCCAAAAGGGGGATGTCGCGCATCCGCTTCAATAGCTCAGTCGGTTAGAGCATCTGACTGTTAATCAGAGGGTCGTTGGTTCAAGTCCATCTTGAAGCGCAAAAACACTTGCTTCAGTAGCTCAGTTGGTTAGAGCACCTGACTGTTAATCAGGGGGTCGTTGGTTCAAGCCCATCCTGAAGCGCAAGTCCCGCCACCACCGTGGCGGGACTTTTTTTTCTTTACGTAAAAAGTAGGGCGCTATACATAGCGCCCGCGACAGGCGGGGGCACGCACGGATGGCTATATTGGAATTGATGTTGTTATTTTGCTAATAAATACTATAAAACAATAAATAAATATAAATAGAATGGGCGGGGATTGGTATGGGGGCGGTTTATATGCTTATTATTTGGCTGTGGCGTAAAAAAGAGTTATCTTTGCCAGCGGAATAGATGGAGGGGGCTGCGGCTTCCTCTATTTTATGTTCCTCCGTGACAGCGGCCTTCCGATGCTACGAGCCCGGAAGGTGCGCTATTGTATTATCCAAATCGAAGTAATGATAGACAAGAACCTACTCACCGAGACAATCACGAAGTCAATCGCAGGCACCGACCTGTTTCTCGTTGACGTGACCGTAAGCCCCGCCAACTCGATAGTTGTCGAGGTCGATAGCCCGACAGGGGTCGATATTGATGCCTGCGCCCGTATCACCCGCGATATAGAGGCGGCATTTGACCGCGATGTCGAGGACTACGAGCTGGAGGTCGGCTCTGCCGGCTTGACTGCTCCGTTCAAGGTCAAGGGGCAGTATGAGAAGAATATCGGCAACGATGTCGAGGTGCTCACCACCGACGGGCGTAAGCTCAAAGGGCGGCTCACGGAGGTGGGGGAGGACACGTTTACCATCGAGGTGACGCGCAAGGTCAAGGAGCCGGGGGCAAAACGCCCTGTCGAGGTGGCCGAGCCGCTGACTCTCGGATATGACCAGACCAAAAGTGTGAAATATTTAATACAATTCAAATAAAATATAACAGAAGACCCCTATGGCAAAGAAAGAGGAAAGCATCAACATGGTGCAGACATTCGCCGACTTTAAGGAGCTGAAAAATATAGACAAGACCACGATGATAAGCGTCCTGGAGGAGTCGTTCCGCAACGTTCTCGCCAAGATGTTCGGCACCGACGAGAATCTTGATGTCATCATGAATCCCGACAAGGGTGACGTGCAGATATTCCAGAATCTTGAGGTTGTGCCCGACGGCGAGGTGGAAAACCCTAACCTGCAGATAAGCCTCTCCGACGCCCGCGCCGATCAGGATCCCGATGCCGAGATAGGCGAGGAGCACACTAAGGAGATAATATTCGCCGACTTCGGCCGCCGCGCCATCCTCAATCTGCGCCAGACGCTCCAGTCCAAGATTCTCGATCTGCAAAAGGAGGCGATATACGCCAAATTCAAGGAGTTGGAGGGCGAACTCGTGTCGGGTGAGGTCTACCAGACATGGAGCAAGGAGACCTTGCTGCTCGATGACGACAAGAACGAGCTGCTTCTGCCCAAGAACGAGTCGATACCCGGCGACTTCTTCCGCAAGGGTGAGACCGTGCGTGCGGTAATCGCCAATGTCGACAACAAGAACAACAACCCCAAGATTACCGTGTCGCGCACCAATGAGAACTTCCTGCGCCGCCTCTTTGAACTTGAGGTTCCCGAGATACACGACGGGCTTATCGTCATCCGTGCCGTTGCCCGTATCCCTGGAGAGCGAGCCAAGATAGCCGTCGAGAGCTACGACGACCGCATCGACCCCGTGGGCGCATGTGTCGGCGTGAAAGGCTCCCGCATCCACGGCATTGTACGCGAGCTGCGCAACGAGAATATCGACGTCATCAACTACACTTCCAACCCCTCCCTCTTCATCCAGCGTGCCCTCAGCCCCGCAAAGATTTCCTCCATCCGTCTCAACGAGGAGGAGAAGAAGGCCGAGGTGTTCCTCCGTCCCGAAGAGGTGTCGCTCGCTATCGGCAAAGGCGGCCTCAACATCAAGCTCGCCTCGATGCTGACAGGCTACGTCATCGACGTATACCGCGATGCCGAGGAGGCCGACGAGGACGACATCTACCTCGATGAGTTCAAGGACGAGATCGACGCATGGGTCATCGACGCGCTCAAGAATATCGGCTGTGTCACCGCCAAGGCTGTCCTCAACGCTCCCCGCGACTTCCTCGTGGAGAAGGCCGACCTGGAGGAGGATACCGTCGACCACGTGCTTGACATCCTGCGCGCCGAGTTTGAGGACTAATCCGCCCTCTCGCCCCGCCACCTCTCCCCCAATAACAATATAGCAATCACATAAACTTCATATGGCGAAAAAAATTAGTAAAGTAGCGAAAGATCTTAACGTTGGGCTTCCCAACATCATCGAATTTCTGCGCTCCAAGAACATCACCGTGGATGACAACCCCAACGCCCGCGTTGAGGATGACGTCTACGAGCTGCTCGTGGCGCAATTCAAGACCGACAAAGATTTGAAGAATAAGTCGGAAAAATTCTCCTCCGACCGCCAGAAAGAGAGAAGCAAGACAACCGTAAAGGAGACCCCTAAGGAGGCTCCCAAGGCCGCGCCCGCAGAGGTGAAGCTCGACGAGCCGAGCGTTTCGGGGCCGAAGATTATAGGCAAGATACAGCTCGACCGCCACGGCAATCCCGTGAAGGCCGCACCCGCGCCGGCATCCGCCCGCCAACCCGAGCCTAAGCCGGCTCAGGCAGAGCAGCCCAAGCCCGCGCCCAAGGAGCAGCCTGTCGCTCAAAAGGAGGCACCCGCAGCCCCTGCAGTTCCCGTGCAGGCTTCGGAAGCACCAAAGGCAGTTGCCGCAGATACGGAGCAGCCGGTCGCAGCAGCCGCTCCCGCGCCGCAGCCCGAGGCGCCCAAGGAGGAGATTTTCACCACCGGTACGCGCCCGCAAGGCCCTACCATCAACGTCATAGGCAAGATTGACCTTTCGGCAATCAATCAGAGCACGCGCCCCAAGAAGAAGACCAAGGAGGAGCGCCGCAACGAGCGCATAGCCAAGGACCGTGCTGCCAATGGCGGCAACGCCGCAGGGCAGTCTCAGGGTGGCGACCGCAAGAAGCGCAAGCGCATAGGCAAGGAAAAGATAGATATCGAGAAGGCCGGACAGCAGTCACAGCAGACCCCCGGACAGGATCGCCGCAACGAGCATCGCCGTCCCGAGAAAGGACAGGGCGGAGGAGGTCGTGGCGACCGCGCAAAACGTCCCGTGCACACCGAGGTCAACGAGGAGGATGTGCAGAAGCAGGTGAAGGAGACGCTTGCACGTCTCACCAGCAAGGGCCAGAAGAAGGGCGCGAAGTGGCGCAAGGAAAAGCGCGAGGAGTTCAAGACCCGCGAGCGCGAGGCCCACGAGATGGAGGAGGCCGAGAGCAAGGTGTTGAAGCTCACCGAGTTTGTTACAGCCAACGACCTTGCCGTCATGATGGATGTGCCTATCAACAACGTCATCGCTACGTGCATGAACCTCGGCGTGATGGTGTCAATCAACCAGCGTCTTGATGCCGAGACCATCAATATTGTGGCAGAGGAGTTTGGCTTCAAGACCGAATATGTCTCGGCCGAGGTGGTAGAGGCCATCAATCAGGAGGAGGATTCCGAGGAGGACCTCACTTCCCGTCCCCCGATTGTGACCGTCATGGGTCACGTCGACCACGGTAAGACTTCGTTGCTCGACTATATACGCAATGCCAACGTCATCGCCGGCGAGGCAGGCGGCATCACCCAGCATATCGGTGCCTACAACGTCAAGCTGGAGGATGGGCGCCACATCACCTTCCTCGATACCCCCGGTCACGAGGCGTTCACCGCCATGCGTGCCCGTGGTGCCAAGGTGACAGACCTCTGTATCATTATCGTGGCTGCCGACGACAGCGTGATGCCGCAGACGGTCGAGGCCATCAACCATGCCTCTGCCGCCGGTGTACCCATCGTCTTTGCCATCAACAAGATAGATAAGCCCCATGCCAATCCCGACAAGATAAAGGAGGAGCTTGCCGCCATGAACTACCTCGTCGAGGAGTGGGGCGGAAAGTACCAGTCACAGGATATTTCGGCCAAGAAGGGTATCGGTGTCCCCGAGCTTATGGAGAAGGTGCTGCTTGAGGCCGAGCTGCTTGACCTCAAGGCCAATCCCGACCGCAAGGCTACCGGCTCAATCATAGAGTCGTCGCTCGACAAGGGGCGCGGCTATGTCGCCACGGTGCTCGTTCAGAACGGCACATTGCGTGTCGGCGACACGATACTTGCCGGAACCCACTTCGGGCGCGTCAAGGCGATGTTTAACGAGCGCAACCAGCGCATCACCGAGGCCGGCCCCGCCACTCCCGCGCTTATCCTCGGCCTGAACGGCGCGCCGACTGCCGGCGACACGTTCAACGTCATGGACACCGAGCAGGAGGCTCGCGAGATTGCCTCCAAGCGCGAGCAGCTGCAACGCGAGCTTGGTCTGCGCACCAAGAAGTTCCTTACCCTTGAGGATATAGGCCGCCGCCGTGCCATCGGCAACTTCCACGAGCTTAACATCATCGTCAAGGGTGACGTGGACGGCTCTATCGAGGCCCTGTCCGATTCGCTCATCAAGCTGTCGACCCCCGAGGTGCAGGTCAACGTGCTGCACAAGGCTGTCGGCGCCATCTCCGAGAGCGATGTCACCTTGGCAGCTGCCTCCGACGCTATCATCATCGGCTTCCAGGTGCGCCCCTCACAGGCCGCCAAGCGCGCTGCCGAGCGCGATGGTGTGGAGATACGCCTCTACTCGGTCATCTACCAGGCCATCGAGGAGGTCAAGGACGCCATGGAGGGTATGCTCGCCCCTGAAATCAAGGAGGAGGTCACCGGTACCGCCGAGGTACTGCAGACCTACAAGATATCCAAGGTCGGTACCATCGCCGGCGCCATTGTACGCGAGGGCAAGATAAAGCGTTCCTGCAAGGTGCGCGTCATCCGCGACGGCATTGTTCGCTACACGGGCGAGCTTGGTTCGCTCAAGCGTTTCAAGGACGACGTCAAGGAGGTGGCCTCCGGCTACGATTGCGGCTTGAATATCGCAGGCTACAACGACATCGCCGAGGGCGACATAATCGAGGCATTTGAGGAGGTTGAGGTAAAGAAGTCCCTCTAAGGGAGCTATGCCTACGGCCTACATCAATATAGGTTCCAATATGGGCGACCGCCATGCTCTGATAGAGTTGGCGGTCGCCCGTATCATTGACGCCATTGAGATGGGAAAGTCCTTAAGGACCTTAGAGGCCGTTAGCCCTCTCTTGCGCCGCTCAGACTTTGTCGAGAGCGAGCCGTGGGGCTACGATTCCCCTTACCCTTTTCTCAATCTCGGGCTGGCGATAGAGACCGATATTCCTCCTGGGGCGTTGCTCGACCTGTTGCTTGGCGTGGAGCGTTCCATCAGTCCCGCCCCCCATCGTACACCCTCAGGGGGCTATGCCGACCGCCTGATTGACATTGACCTCATAGCTTACGGCGACCTTGTCGTCGACACACCTCGGTTGACTCTGCCCCATCCCCGCATGCATCTGAGAGACTTTGTTTTGCGCCCGATGACGCAGCTTGCCCCAGAGTGGCGCCATCCCTTGTCGGGTTTGACCTCCGCAGAGATGCTCGACAGGCTGTCGCGACAGATCACGTAATCCGGGAGGCACAAACATTTCCATGCCGCGATTGTTGGGAAATATAGTAACCATTTGCATTCCTTATGGCAGACACCAACAATATTCCAGGCACAAATACCTCTCCGACGCACAGCGGCGGTGCAGGATTTCTCATCGGCAACGGCTGCATATTGCTTGCCACAATCTTCTGGGGCGTCAATGTCTCGGTGACAAAGGCCCTTATTCCCGACTGGATGACTTCGGAGGGCATCAGTGCGGTGAGGCTTGTCGGAGGATGTCTGCTGTTTTGGGTTGCCTCCCTGTTCATGAGGTGTGGCCGTATAGCCCGTCACGATTGGCTGCGGCTGATATTGGGGGGCGGAGTGGGGCTGTTTGCCTTTATCTATCTCTTTGTACTTTCTCTGAGATACGGTAATCCGATAGATATTTCAATCATAATGACGCTGCCACCGGTGTTTGTCATCCTTATGGGGGTGATTTTCGAGCATCGGCGTCCGTCGTTGATTGAGTATGCGGGAGTGGTCGTGTCGTTTGTAGGTGCGGCGATAGTGATACTTGATTCGGGAAATACCAAGGCGGGGAGCGATAACCTCCTTGGTGATATACTCGCTGTCGCATCGACCATATGCTATGCATTCTATCTTGTGATTCTTGAGCGGCCGAGCCACACCTACCGTCCCGTGACCATGCTGCGCTGGGTATTCCTGTTTGCGGCCATCCCCGCACTGTTCCTCATCCCGGGTATGCAGGATATGCCTATTCTCCACACCACGGACGTCACGCCGTGGATGGAAATCGCTTTCATACTGTTTTGCCCGACATTTATAGCGTATTTCCTTGTCCAGCCGGCCATCAAGAGTATCGGCTCAGAGCTTGTGTCGCTCTATCAGTACCTGTTGCCTGTCTTCGCAACTATTTCTGCCGTGTTGATGGGGCTTGACCGCTTGCGGTGGATGCAGGTTGTCGCCATGGGCATAATAATCATCGGGATGGTGCTCACCAATATCGGCAAGAAACGCCGCGTCAACGCCTCATCCGATGTGAAGTGATATAATGCCGCATGTCCGGGCTTGCCCGGTCACGGCATGTGCGTATCGTCAAATGGCTTGGATGATTGGCGGGAATTTCGTAACTTTGTAATGGCAACGCGGCCTTACGTTCTCCTCCATGAGACGCGCTTGGCCGCTTTAACCTACGTCATTACAATGGAAAGCATTAACGATGCCGCACTATATTTGATTCCCGTGCCGATGGGCGACAGTGCCCCGGCGCGGGTGTTGCCTGCCTACAACATCGAGATTGTGAGGCAGTTGAGGCATTTTATTGTCGAGAATGTGCGCTCGGCGCGTCGTGCGCTCAAGGCCATGGACCGCTCGATTGACATCGACTTGCTGACATTCTCGACACTTGATGAGCATACCGCCGCTGCCGACATACCCGCGATGCTGGCACCGCTTGCCGCAGGGGAATCGGTCGGCGTCATCTCTGAGGCGGGATGTCCTGCCGTGGCCGATCCGGGCGCCGATGTCGTCGCCATAGCCCAGCAGCGCGGCTACAGGGTCGTTCCCCTTGTCGGGCCGTCGAGCATCCTTATGGGATTGATGGGCTCGGGCTTCAACGGGCAGAATTTTGCTTTCCGGGGCTACCTCCCCATCGAGGCGCGTGCCCGCGCCGCCGCCTTCAAGGAGATGGAGCGGCGCATCATCCATGAACGTCAGACCCAGATATTCATCGAGACCCCCTACCGCAACAACCGTATCATCGCCGAGATGTGTGCCGCGTTTCCGCAGTCGATGCTGCTGTGTGTGGCCTCCGACATATCATGCAGCCGTGAATCCATCGTGACGCGTACGCTCTCGCAATGGGCAAAGGCCAAATACAACTACGACAAGACCCCAACTATATTTCTGCTCTACAGCAGGTGAAAAGACACGCTACAACATGGCACGACGCAACAAACTATCATCTGTCGACCTTCCGGGATTGTTTGACGACCTCGATACACCCGCCGTGTCGCGCCATATACCCGTCCATCCCGACATAGCCCGTCATGCCGAGCGTGTCCTCCTGTCGGGTGGCAGGGGAAGTGCCCCGGCGGTCGCTGATGACGACGGGGCAATTGCCGCGCCGGTCAAGCTTGCCGACGATGACCGCATCTATTTCATGAGTTTCGGCAGCGGCAGCAGCGGCAACTGCTCCTATATCGGCGACGACGAGGGTGGATTTCTCATTGACGCCGGGGTGGAGACGGTCAAGGTTATTGCAGCACTGAAGGATAACGGCATTTCCCCCGACAAGATACGTGGCATTCTCCTCACCCACGACCACCGCGACCATACGCAATACAGCTACAATATCGTGCGCAAGCACGCCGACATACCCCTCTACTGCACGCCCCGGGTGCTTGGCGGCCTGTTGCGGCGGCACAACATATCGCGCCGCATAAAGGACTATCATACCCCCATTTACAAGGAGATTCCGTTCAAGATAGGGCGGTTTACCATCACGGCCTTTGAGGTGATGCACGACGGCACTGACAATGCAGGGTTTTTCATCGAGCACGGCAATCGCACGATGGCAGTGGCCACCGACCTCGGCTGCATATCCGACCGTGCGGGCCACTACCTCCGACAGGCCGATTTCATGGTCATCGAGGCCAACTACGACCTTGACATGCTCACCCACGGGCCATATCCCGAACATCTGAAAGCCCGCATCAACGCACTCAACGGGCATCTTGACAATGCCGTAACCGCCCGTTTTCTTGCCTCGTCATGGACCGAGCGGCTGCGTTACGTATTCCTGTGCCACCTCAGCCACGAGAACAATACCCCCGAAACCGCCCGGGAGACAGTTCGGGCCGCTCTCGTCGAGGCCGGTATCACTGTCGGCTCCGGCTGCGACACTCCCGATGACCGTGCTGCCGCCCTCCAGCTCGTCGTCCTTCCCCGCCACGACGCCACCCGCCTCTACCACCTCAGGTGATTGTCATAGCTATCCATGATACAGTTTTGGCAATAAAATCGGAAAAATGAGACCGGGATTGTGGATTTAGGTGTAAATTTGCAGTCGGATAACAATTTTAAGCGTCAGGCTATGGTTTATCAATATGATTATTTGGTGATAGGGTCGGGCATTGCCGGGATGAGTTTCGCCCTCAAGGTTGCGGCTCACGGGCGTGTGGCCCTTGTGTGCAAGACCCGGCTCGACGAGGCCAATACGGCTCTCGCGCAGGGTGGTGTGGCGTCGGTGACCGATCTCTCGGTCGACAACTTCGAGAAGCATATCGAGGACACCATGATTGCCGGCGACTGGCTCAGTGACCCCGAGGCGGTGAGAAAGGTCGTCACCGAGGCCCCGGCACAGATTGCCGAGCTGATAAAGTGGGGCGTCGACTTTGACAAGAAGGATGACGGGACTTTTGACCTCCACCGCGAGGGGGGGCACTCGGAGTTCCGCATACTCCACCACGCCGACAATACGGGGTTTGAGATACAGGAGAGCCTGATAAAGGCTGTGCGCGAGAATCCCGATATTGACATATTCGAGGACCATTTCGCCATCGAGATTATCACCCAGCACCATCTGGGCAAGATTGTGACGCGTCGCACGCCCGACATCACCTGCTACGGGGCGTATGTCCTCGACCAAACTACCGGCAGCGTAGACACATTCCTCGCCAAGGTGACCCTTATGGCTACCGGAGGCGCGGGTGCGGTGTACACCACCACGACCAATCCCCTTGTCGCCACAGGCGACGGCATAGCGATGGTCTATCGCGCCAAGGGCACCGTCAAGGACATGGAGTTTATCCAGTTCCATCCCACCGCCCTCTATCATCCCGGCGATCGCCCGTCGTTTCTCATCACCGAGGCGATGCGCGGATATGGAGCCGTGCTGCGCAACAAGCGTGGCGAGGAGTTCATGCAGAAGTATGACCCGCGCCTGTCGCTCGCCCCGCGCGACATCGTGGCACGTGCCATCGACTCGGAGATGAAGCTCCACGGCGATGACCACGTGTATCTCGATGTGACCCACAAGGGCCCCGAGGAGACACGCAAGCATTTCCCCAACATATACGCCAAATGCCTGTCGCTCGGCATTGACATCACCAAGGACTACATCCCCGTCGCCCCTGCTGCGCACTACCTCTGCGGCGGCATACAGGTCGACACCAACGGCGAGTCGAGCATCAAGCGGCTCTATGCCGTGGGCGAGTGCTCATGCACGGGGCTGCACGGCGGCAACCGCCTGGCCTCCAATTCGCTCATCGAGGCGGTGGTCTATGCCGACGCCGCCGCGCGTCATGCCATGGAGCATGTCGGCGGCTACTCGTTCCGCACCGACGTCCCGCAGTGGAACGACGAGGGGACGCGCCATCCCGAGGAGATGGTGCTCATCACGCAGAGCATCAAGGAGGTGGGGCAGATTATGGCGACATATGTCGGCATCGTGCGCTCCAACCTGCGCCTCGACCGCGCGTGGAATCGCCTCGACATCCTCTACGAGGAGACCGAGCGGCTGTTCAAGTGCAGCAAGGCGTCACGCGAGATATGCGAGCTGCGCAACATCATCAACGTAGGCTATCTCATAATGCGCCAGGCCAAGGAGCGCAAGGAGAGCCGCGGGCTGCACTACACCCTCGATTATCCCCCAGTCCCCAAGGACGCGCTGTAACCACCGAAGCTACGCTGTAACCTCCAAGGACGCGCTGTAGGGGCGCTATACATAGCGCCCGCAGGGACGGATTCCCGACATAACCTGTTTGTTAGCGGGCGCTATATATAGCGCCCCTACAGGAGTGTAACGGCAAGGGCAATCTTTTGGGTTGTCAGACGTTATATATTTATGATAATGATAAGACAGACGCTAAGATACCTGTTTATCCTGCTTGTGACTATGGCCGTCGGCACACCGGCGATGCAGGCACAGGAGGAGGCGACCGGGATTCCCGATCCCGGCACAGGGCGTATGCGTGCTGTCCGAGGGCGTTACCACACTGTCACTGAGGAGGGGGACACGGTGTTGATGGTCGTTCTCAACGAGATAAAGGTATTCCCGCCCCTACGATTCAAGAACAAGAAGCAGGAGCAGTTCTACTGGCGCACGGTGCGTGACGTCAAAAAGACGCTCCCTTACGCCAAGCTCATCTGCGAGACGCTGATAGAGACCTACGAATATATCGAGACATTCCCGACGCAGAAAGAGCGCGAAGCCCACCTGTCGGCCATGGAGAAGGCCGTGTTTGAGCAGTATAAACCCGTGCTCAAGAAATTTACCAAGTCGCAGGCCAAAATGCTTGTAAAGCTCATCAACCGCGAGACCAACCAGTCGAGCTACAGTATCCTCAAGGCGTTTCTCGGGTCGTTCCGTGCTTCGTTCTGGCAGACGTTCGGACGCCTTTTCGGCGTCAACCTCAAAGCGTCATGGAATCCCGATAAGAATGATGACGACGCCATCATAGAACGCGTCGCAACCTACGTTGAGCAAGGGCTACTTTAACCCTCTAAAGGTCATCTACAATCTTCAGGAAGTGCCGCCATGGGGTGACGGTGCTCCATGCGGCGGTCGTGCCGCGCGGCACGTGCAGGGTCACGTGGTCATAGTCGACCCCGACGCGACGGCTCTCGACGTCGATGGGGCGTGTAGAGTGACAGTATATGTCGGTGAGATTGGGGCATCCGTCGAGAAATGTGGCGTCGCCGTGTATCAGCCCTAAGGTTGATGGCAGTGAGAGGGAGAGCAGGTTGCCGGTGTTGTTGAACACGTCGCTGCGCACTGCAAAGACGCTCAGCACCGGTATGGGCGAGTCTCCATTGTCGGGATGTGTCTTGCGAAACTCAGTGTCAAACGCATCAACTGTCACAATCTGTTCGGGCACAGTGAGATGCCCTATCGTGTGGCGGTCATATCCCGTTACCATCAAGGCGTGGGCATAGGAGAAACGGTCGTTGGTCTGCCAGTTGAGGATGCGGTAGACCGTGAATGTCAGGTAGTCGCACTTGACATCCCCCGCGCCCTCGTTGACGTAGGACTGGCGCACGACATCGTTGGTGCATATGCACTCCTTGCCGTCCCACTTGAACGTCTCCTGCTGCGGCTCGTCATCGCCACATGCCGTCATCAGCGGCAGTATCATCAAAAACAGTATCTTGCCGAGTAATTTCATTGTCAGGTCGATATTAATTGGTTTGGAGAGTAAATATAGACATAAATATCCAATAATACGGAATGTCGCCACATTTTTCCATGAAATAAGCCGATTTTTCCAACAGGGAGAAATAAAAAATCGAAGACAAAGGCGGCGCTACTGCTAACACGCTCCCCCGCACATCCTGCGAAGAGGATGCCGCTTCTTTGTCTCCGACATGCTTTAGTCTTTACCTCTACAAAGACAGTCGCGGAATCTACAACCGCGCTGCCACAAATTAATCTTCAACAAAGTTACCCACACACTCCCGATTTCACCCAATTTTTGAGTGTGCAAAAAGTGTGCAAATTGCAATTGTCTTGTCTGCAATGGGTTACGGCGACGGGTGATGGGAATTTTGTGTGCGATTAGAGGGTGGAGATGAAGCGGTCCCAGTCCTTGCCTGTGCCTTTTTTGGCGAATATGCGCTCGTAGAGGCGGCGGCGCGTGGAGGATACGGCCTCCTTGCTGCGGTTGAGGATGCGGGCTATCTCGATGGGGGACATGCCGATTTTGAGAAGCAGGCAGACGCGGTATTCGTGCTCGGACAGTCCCATGACGCCGCGCAGGGTGCTGTCAAAGCCGCTGTAGGTCTCGTTGACCTGCCGCGCAAGCATGTCCCAGTCGTCGGGCGAGAGGGCGGGGGAATCGGCGGTGTCGAGGGTAGTACGCAGGCGGGTGTAGAGCGGGGAGTTGAAGAGCCGCGATTCGGCGGCGGCACGCCTGTCGATGGCGAGGGTGGCCGATTGTGTGGCGAGCTCGTAGTCGCGGCGGCGTTCCTCCAGTTCCACTTTCAGACGCTCGTTCTCGCATCCCGCGTCATAGATCTGCGACTCCAGTTCGCGTATCTTTGCAAGGTTTTCGTTGATGTATTCCTGTGATTTCTTGAACTGCTCGTCCTTGATGTGCTCGATGGCAATCAGCCGGGCCTTGAGCTGCCGACGTTTAAGGCTCATATATTTGACATAAAGTAGCACCATTATTCCGACAACAGCCATTCCGCCGATGGCCCACAGGAGGATGCCGCGCACTCGGCCTACCTCGGCTTTCAGCCTCTGAGCCTCGCGCTCACGCAGCTCGTAGTTGTACAGGGCGTTGACCTGTCGGACGCCCTGCGTCTGCGTTATCTGGTCGATGGTGTCGCGCAGGCGTGTCGAGCGGTTGGTATAGAGCATGGCCCGCCAGGGGTTCTTGCGCTCCATCTCGATGTGTCCCATCTCGCGGTTGGCAATTTCGCGCATGTTGAGGTTGCCCCCGTTGATGAGCAGCGTGTAGTAGGCCTCGGCGCTGTCGGTCTCGCCGGTCGCACGGTAGTAGGAGGCTACGGCAAGTCGGCGCCAGTCCTCGTAGCCGGGGACCGGTCTTGTCATGTATGGGCGAAGACGCTGTCGGGCACGCGGCAGGCTGCCGTGGTGGATATAGAGCAACGACTGCTGTATCTCTATCTGTGGAATCCTTACGGTGTCGCCGAGTATCATTGCACCCACACGTGCCCTGTCAAAGTAATATAGCGCGCTGTCTATCTGGCGCATGGAGTGGAATGAGTTGGCCATGTACATATAGGCCGACATTATATTGCCCGAGTCGCCGAGACGCCGGCTGAAAGACGCGGCGAGACGGTATTCCTTGACCGCCTCGTTGTAGAGCCGTTGTTGGGTATACAGGGAGCCGCACTGGTTGTGTATCATCCATTGCAGGCGCGAGCAGCTGTCGCTGTCAAACTGGTCGGCAGCCTTTCGGAACCATGAGACGGATTGTGGTGTGTCGCCAAGCGAGGCGTATATGCGTCCCCCATAATAGTATGCCTCGGCCCGTAGCCTGGCGGGGACGTCGTGGGTCCCGTAATATTCGAGCAGGGGGGCTATAGCGGAATCCCCCTGAGGCATAATGCCGAGCTCGTCGTCGGTCTTTATCCTGACAAGCCGATACCTCATCTTCAGGGCCTCGGATGCGTCGGCAAGTTCCCCGTCGAGGCTGTCGAGCAATGCCGATGCGCGTTGCGGGTCGACCATCGCCAAAGAGTCGGCGAGCATAAGCCCCCGGCACTTCTCGTTGTGCTCCCCACATGCCATCATGGTCGCCACGATAACTAATATTAAACAATAAGCCGCGTTTCTCACACTGCAAATGTAGCAAAAATTGCACACAAGGCGAAAAATAAGTATCTTTACACGCTACTATTTTTCAGAGATATTCCCGAAGGTATGAAATCCGACATGTATATGAGAATGTTGTTGGCCGTCATTGCTGCGGCTATATTGGCCGCATGTGCCAGTATAGGGCGGCCGTCGGGGGGCGACTACGATATGGAACCGCCGCAGTTTGTCGGTAGCAATCCGGCTCCGGGGAGCGTGAATGTCGACCGTGGCAGGGTGACCCTGACCTTTGACGAGAACGTGCAGCTTGAGGACGCGGGCAACAAGGTCGTCGTGTCGCCGGCCCAGAAACAGACTCCGCAGATTTCAGCCAACGGCCGTCATGTGACGGTGGAGCTGCGCGACACGCTTCTGCCCAACACGACCTACACCATCGACTTCTCGGATGCCGTGCGCGACCTCAACGAGGGGAACGTGCTCGACGGCTTTGCCATAGACTTCTCGACCGGCGACTCGATAGACTCGTTGCAGATATCGGGGATGGTGCTGGAGGCCCGCAACCTTGAGCCTGCCCAGGGGATGCTCGTCGGGGTGCATAGCGATCTGGCCGACTCGGCATTGTGGAGCAAGCAGTTTGACCGTATTGCCAAGACCAATTCCAAGGGGCAGTTCACCGTGAGAAATCTTAAGCCGGGCACCTATCGTGTCTATGCAGTCAAGGATATAAACCGCGACTACAAGTGGGACCGCTCGGAGGATGTCGCTTTCTATCCCGTGACGGTATCGCCGACTGCGGGTGTCGCCACGGTCGAGGACACACTGGTGACCGATGCCGGCACCGATTCCATTGTGACAAGGACCGTCACCGAGTTTCTGCCCAACGACCTGTTGCTGACATGGTTTAACGAGGAATATAAGTCCCAGTACCTTAAAAATTACGGTCGTCCGCAACGCAACCTGCTGTCGATGGAGTTTGGCGCCCCGTCCGACACTCTGCCCGAGCTGACGCTCATCAATCTGCCGGATGGCCCGAGGGATATAGGGCGTTGGGCTGTGCTCGACGGCTCGGCGACACGTGACACGCTGCAATACTGGATTACCGACACGGCCATTGCGCGTATGGATACCCTGCGCATTGCGGCGCGGTATCTCAAGACCGACACGGTCGACCTCCTGTCGTGGACGGCCGACACGCTGCGGTTCACGTTCAAGGACCCCAAGCAGAAAGCCCGCAAGCCGGCCAAGCGCAAGGAGAAGGACTCTACCGACGTTGACTCCGTGCCGCCGATTGAGCTTATCCGCTTCACGGCATCGACCGGCTCGACTCACGACGTTTATGCCCCGCTTGTATTCAAGGCATCCGAGCCGATAGACACCATATATCCCGATGCAATCCATCTTGAGGTGCTTGTGGACACCATATGGACGCCGACTGACATACCCCCGCTGAAAGGCGCGCCCAACCATCCGTTGCTCAATTTCACCACATCGCGCAGCTGGGAACCCGGAGCCAAGTATCGGCTGACGGTCGACTCGGCGGCGATATACGGGGTCAGCGGATTGTGGAACGGGAAAGTGACGCATGAGTTCACCGTCAAGAAACTGGAGGATTATGCCGCACTGTTTTTCAAGGTAAAGGGACTTGAGGGGCCGGGTGTGGTCGAGTTGCTCGACTCCAAGGACGACTCCGTGCGTACGGCCCGGGTGGAGGACGGTGAGGCGGCGTTCCTGTACATAGACCCCGGGACATATTATGCCCGGCTCTATGTCGACGCAAACGGCAATGGACGCTATGACCGTGGAGATGTCAAGCTCGGAGTGCAGCCGGAGGAGACATATTACTATCCAAAGAAAATCACGCTCAAGAAAAACTGGGACCTTGAGCAGGCATGGGATATCAACGAATTGCCTGTCGACGCGCAGAAACCCGAGGATATAAAGAAGAACAAGCCCGAGCAGCGTCGCTCGTGGGACAATGACGGACGCCGACGTCAGGAGGGTACCGATGAGGAGGAAGATATTTACGACAGCGGCTTCGGGGAGTTCGGTGGCGGTAATATCTCCGGCAGCCCGTCATTTGGCGGCGCATCGACCAACACACTGCTTAACCCTACCCGGCGATAGACCTCAACTCTTATGGCAATGGCACAACAACTGATAGACAAAGAGCAGATAAACGATCCGCGCCACTGGCGGCTTGCGCTGCGTGTCGGCGACCACGGGCTGCATATCGTGGCCTATGACTCGTCACAGGACAATTCGCTCATATATCGTCATATCCCTATTGATGGCGACACTCCCGAGGCGAGGCTAAAGTCATTGGAGGAGGCCGTGTATGACACCCCCGCGCTGCTGCTTGACTTCGGGCGCGTCGATGTTGTGGTCGAGAGCCGCGCTTTTGTCGTGCTCCCCGAGGCATTGGGTGATGCCGACAATGCGGGATTGGCCTTGGAAAGCCTGTACCCCGCGTCGGAGGATGAGACGGCTGTGTCATCGCTTCAGGGACTTGGGGCGGTCATAGCCTCGAAGCTGGATGGCGGTGTCGTCTCTTTTTTGCGGCGCACGTTCAATAATCCGCGTTTCCACCATCATCTCGCACCGCTGTGCCGCTATTTCCATCACAAGAGCCGCCTGGGCAATACCGGCAAGATGTATGCCAACCTCCGTGACGGAGCGATGGATGTCATAGCCTTTGGAGGCAGCGGGCTGATACTCGCCAACACATTCCCGATAGACGCTCCCGAGGATGCCCTGTACTACATCCTCGCGTGCCGCGACCAACTCGGTGGTGCCGATGTCGGCGAGGAGCTTTTCCTTGCCGGGGACAAGGTGATGCGTGAGGCGATTACCCCGATGCTGCGTGAATATATAGCCTACGTCATGCCCGTAATCTTCCCGTCCGCACTGTTCCGTATGGGGCGCGAGGCGATGGAGGCACCGTTTGACCTGATAATACTGCCGCTATGCGAATAATACGAGGAAAGTACGGACGCCGCCGCTTTGACGTCCCCACCAATATCACCGCGCGTCCCACGACCGACTTTGCGCGTGAAAATCTATTTAACGTGCTTGAAAATATGGTCGATTTTGACGGCATGGCAGCCATTGACCTCTTTGCAGGTACAGGAGCCATATCCTTTGAGTTGCTGTCGCGCGGATGCGCCTCCGTTACCGCCGTCGAGAAGGCCTCCACCCAGTACTCGTTCATACGGCAGGTCGCACGTACGCTCAACTGCGACAATCTGACCCTGATTAAGGGTGACGTGTTCCGCTTCATTGCCACATGCCGCGAGAAGTACGACCTGATATTTGCCGACCCTCCCTACGACCTACCGCGCTTTGGCGAGATACCGGGACTTATACTCTCCTCCGACATGCTCAAGGAGGACACCATCGTCATAATAGAGCACTCAAAGGCCTACGACTTCTCCACACTCCCTCACTTCAAGGAACGCCGAGTCTATGGCAGCGTCAACTTTTCCATCTTCGACATGTCAGTCAGCACAGGGGAGACAACGGACAACGAGCCTGAATGCTGACTCACGTCAAGCGGAGACTGTTGCAGCGCTCCTGAATTGGCAACAACCCCCTCTCCCGAGCCCTCATCAAAGGCAAAAATCCCCCTTTTTGCGTCTGTGTGAAATAAAAATTGCACAAAAACAGCAAAAAAATTTGCAGATTAAAAAAATAGCCGTACCTTTGCATCGCAATAAGGAAATGACTCCGTAGCTCAGTTGGTAGAGCAACTGACTCTTAATCAGTGGGTCGAGAGTTCGAGCCTCTCCGGGGTCACTTATTTGAAACTCAACTACTTATAAACCAGGTAGTTGAGTTTTTCATTATAGCTGTTTTGTCCACAAATTGTCCACCAAACTGAATCTTACACCCCGCCGACATTAAAATTTTATGTTTTTGAATGT
>LUJN01000029.1 GCA_001689445.1 Bacteroidales bacterium M3
TTTGCTTTGCTTAAGTGAACAGCATTGGGTCGCGTCCCTACTCCTTTATCTGCAATCTATCGGGTTTTGCAACACCCCTTCTACCTCACCTTAAGTGAACAGCATTAGGTCGCGACCCTACTTTTGGTTTACACCGATAAATTGGCAGCCATTCTTTTATTAATCATTCTAAAGAATGGTGAGCGGGCGTGAACGGGAAGTGCCCATATGGGGAATTTTTAGTATCTTTGTAAGTTAAATGAATCTGCAAATGACCGAAAAAAACATATATATAAAGGATGCGAGGGTCAACAACCTGAAGAATGTCAATGTCGAGATACCGCGCAACCGTCTCGTGGTGGTGACGGGGCTGTCAGGGTCGGGCAAGTCGTCGCTTGCCTTTGACACGCTCTATGCCGAGGGGCAGCGACGCTATGTCGAGAGCCTAAGCGCATACGCACGCCAATTTATGGGCAAGATGGCAAAACCGGAGGTGGATTTCATCAAGGGATTGCCACCGGCCATTGCGATAGAGCAGAAGGTCAACACGCGCAACCCGCGAAGCACCGTCGGCACCTCGACCGAAATATACGACTACATGCGCCTGCTGTTCGGGCGCATCGGCAAAACCTATTCGCCCGTCTCGGGGGAGATGGTCAGGAAACATTCGGTCGATGATGTCGTGAATGCCGCCCTCGCCTACCCCGAGGGGACACGCATCGCGGTCGCCGCGCCGATAATGCTCCCCGAGGAGCGCAAGCTGTCGACGCAACTCGACATATACATGAAAGAGGGGTTCTCGCGACTCGTCAACCGTGAGGGGCAGTTTGCCTCAATCGAGGAGGTGGTGGCCGACAGCGACGCATCAGCCGACGGGTGGATGCTGCTGGTCGACCGGCTCGCCGTGCACCACGAGGGGGACGAGCTGAGCCGCCTTGCCGACTCGGTGGAAACCGCATTTTTTGAGGGGCACGAGGAGTGTGTGCTCGTCGTGTGGGCCGACGATGGGGTGAAAAACCTGCCGTTCTCCAAGCGGTTTGAGGCCGACGGGATAACGTTCATGGAGCCAAACGACCTGATGTTCAACTTCAACAATCCCTATGGCGCATGCCCGACATGCGAAGGATTCGGCAAAGTCATCGGCATTGACGAGGCACTTGTCGTGCCAAATCCCACGCTGTCGGTCTATGACGACGCCGTAGTGTGCTGGCGCGGCGAGAAAATGAGTGAGTGGAAGCGCGAGCTTATCCACATGGCGCCACACATCGGATTTCCGATACACCGCGCCTACTGCGACCTATCGGAACGCGAGAAGTCGATATTGTGGCACGGCAGCGGCTCGTTCCGTGGCATCGACGGCTTCTTCAAGATGATTGAGGAGAACCAATACAAGATACAGTATCGCGTGATGCTCGCCCGCTATCGCGGCAAGACGGTGTGTCCCGACTGTCACGGCAACCGACTGCGCAAGGAGACGGCCTACATCAAGGTCGGGGGGCGCACGATTTCCGACCTCGTGAAGCTCCCCGTCACGACGCTGCGCGAGTTTTTTGAGCACCTGCAACTCGACGCAACCGACTCCAAGATTGCCGCGCGGCTGCTTGTCGAGATAAAAAACCGCCTGCGGTTTCTTTGTGACGTGGGTCTGGGATATCTCACGCTCGACCGCATGTCGTCCTCGCTCTCGGGTGGCGAGAGCCAGCGCATCAACCTCGCCACATCGCTCGGGAGCAGCCTTGTCGGCTCGCTCTATATACTTGACGAGCCGAGCATCGGCCTGCACTCACGCGACACACAGCAACTCATCGGAGTGCTGCGCCAACTGCAGTCGCTCGGCAACACGGTCGTTGTCGTCGAGCATGACGAGGAGATAATGGAGGCCGCCGACTACATCATTGACGTAGGGCCTGACGCGGGACGTCTCGGCGGCGAGATTGTCTATCAAGGTCCCGCCTCGGAGATCACCAAGGCCGAAGGCAGCTACACGATGCAGTATCTCACCGGCAGGAAGTCAATCCCTGTGCCCGCACGACGCCGCAAGTGGAACAGCTACATCGAGGTGAAGGGCGCACGCGAGCACAACCTGAAGGATATCGACGTCAAATTTCCGCTCAGGGTTATGACTGTCGTCACGGGCGTGAGCGGTTCGGGCAAGTCGACCCTCGTGCGCGACATACTCTATCGCGCCCTTATGCGCCATCTCGACGAGCCGGGCGATGCTCCAGGCATCTTCAAGGGGCTGTCGGGCGACCTGTCGCGCATCACTGCGGTGGAGTTCGTAGACCAGAACCCCATCGGCAAATCAACGCGCAGCAACCCCGCGACCTACCTGAAAGCCTACGACGAGATACGCCGCCTATTTGCCGACCAGCAGGGTGCGAAGCAGATGGGAATCCCGGCTGGATATTTCTCATTCAACGCCGAGGGTGGCCGATGCGAGGAGTGCAAGGGAGAGGGCACGATAACCATCGAGATGCAGTTTATGGCCGACATCACCATCCCATGTGAGGAGTGCCACGGCAAGCGGTTCAAGCAGGAGGTGCTCGACATCGAATACCGTGGCAAGAACATCTATGACGTGCTAAACATGACGGTCAACCAGGCCATCGAATTTTTCAGCGAGACATCCGGCTCCATCGAGAAGAAAATCGTAAAGCGGCTGAAGCCGTTGCAGGATGTCGGACTGGGATACATCAAGCTCGGGCAGTCATCATCCACCCTATCGGGCGGCGAGAACCAACGCGTCAAACTCGCCTATTTCCTTGCCGGCGAAAAGCCGCAGCCCACGATGTTTATCTTCGACGAGCCGACCACCGGCCTGCACTTCCACGACATCAACACGCTCATGGACTCGTTCAACCGCCTTATCGCGCAAGGGCACACGGTAGTCATCATCGAGCACAACATGGACGTGATAAAGTGTGCCGACCACGTGATAGACATCGGCCCCGAAGGGGGCGAAGCGGGGGGCAACCTCGTCATTGCCGGAACTCCCGAGCAAGTGGCCAAATGCAGCGAAAGCCACACAGGCCGCTACCTCAAGGCCAAACTTCAGCTATGAAACGGGAAAGGCACCTCGACAGGGACAAGATAGACTTTGGCAACGGCAAGATAGGGCAGCTGTTCCGCGCCCTGTTCTTCCCCACGCTCGTCGGGATGATATTCAACACGCTGCTCTGTGTCATCGACGGCATATTCGTCGGGCAGGGGGTCGGGGCCGACGGCATCGCGGCGGTCAACATCGTAGCCCCGGTATTCATGGTGAGCACCGGCATTGGCCTCATGCTCGGCATCGGCGCGTCGGTCATCGCGAGCATACGCCTGTCGGAGGGCAACGTGAAAGCGGGACGCATCATCCTCACCCAGGCATTTATCGTCGGTACAATAACCATAGGCATACTTTGCGCCCTATGTCTCACCATCCCACACGGCATCATATACGCCCTCGGATGCAGCCCGCGCCTCGAAGGTAAAGCGATGGACTATCTGCTGTGGCTTGTTCCGGCGTTGATGTTTGTCTACGTGCAGTGTGTCGGCATGATGCTCATACGCCTCGACGGGTCGCCGCGCTATGCCATGTGGGTGCAGGTCATTGCAGCGGTGCTCAACATCGGGCTTGACTGGTACATGGTATTCCCACTCGGATGGGGCGTGATGGGCGCGGCGTTGGCGACCTCCATATCATGCGTGGTCGGGGGTATACTCGTCTTTGCCTACTTCATATGGTTTTCCGACAAGCTCAAGTTCTACCGTCTCAAGATGTCAGTGACATCGATGCTGCTCACCCTGCGCAACACCGGCTACATGATGAAAATCGGATTTGCCACATTCCTTGCCGAGCTCGCCATAAGCGTCATGATGCTTACCGGCAACTACATGTTTATGTCGATGCTCCACGAGGAGGGGGTGGCTGCATTCGCTATCGCCTGCTATCTGTTTCCAGTGGTATTCTCCATCGGCAACGCCGTGGCACAGTCGGCACAGCCCATCATCAGCTTCAACTACGGGGCACATCAGCTTGACCGCGTGAGCCGCACACTGAAGGTCGCGCTTCTCACAGCCGCGATATGCGGCGTGCTCGTGGCCTTTGCACTCGCCGCGGGGACATCGGGCGTCGTCGCCCTGTTTCTCCAGCCCGACGAGACGGCATACGGAATTGCTGTCAAAGGCATACCCCTATTTGCCTCATGCTCGGTATTCTTTGCCATAAATATCGCCTTTATAGGATATTACCAGAGCATCGAGCGGGCATTGGCATCGACTGTGTACACCCTGCTGCGCGGCATCGTGCTGCTCGTCCCCTGCTTCCTGTTGCTGCCGCGCCTTGTCGGCGTGCCGGGACTATGGCTTGCCATCCCCGCCGCCGAGATGCTCACCTGCGCTATCATCGCCGTAAAATTTATTGCATCGCGTAATTCACGCCAAGACACACCGATAGCCTGACGCGCTCCCTCCCATGCGAACAAATGTTTTGCAGCACTCGGATTTTTGATTAACTTTGCCGCAGAAAAGGTTGCCAACGGTCGTCCCGACCTGCGGCATTAATAGGGAACGGGGTGGAAATCCCCGGCAGTCCCGCTGCTGTAAGCTCCACAAAGCCTTATATTCTTACAGTCACTGGAAACGCGCCTGCGGGCGTCATCCCGGGAAGACTTTAAGGTAACGGAGCAAGCCAGAAGACCTGCCTTTTCTTAAAGGTCGCGACTGCACTCGTGGGATAGGCGCGCGATGCGAAAACATAGTTTAATCCAAGCATTTTTGACATGCTTATTGCGCGTGATGCACGTTGACGGCATCACGGCGATAGAGATTGCGTATGATAAAGAAAGTATTGGTCGCCAACCGTGGCGAGATTGCTTTGCGCGTCATGCGGTCATGCCGCGAAATGGGAATCAAGACTGTGGCGGTCTTTTCAGAGGCCGACCGCACAGCCTCATTCGTGAGCTATGCCGACGAAGCGTCATGCATAGGGGGCGCGGCTGCGTCTGAGAGTTATCTCAACATAGAGCGAATCATCGCCACAGCCAAGCATCACGATGCCGACGCCATCCACCCCGGATATGGATTCCTGTCAGAAAATTCCACTTTTGCCCGGCGTTGCAGCGAGGAGGGTATCACTTTCATAGGCCCGCGTCCCGAGACAATGGACGCTATGGGCGACAAGATATCGGCACGCAAGTGCATGATTGCAGCTGGCGTCCCTGTCGTGCCAGGCACCGAGCAGCCACTGTCATCGGCTGAGGAGGGGGCACGGATAGCCTCCGAGATAGGCTACCCCGTGATAATAAAGGCTTCCATGGGAGGCGGCGGCAAGGGTATGCGCATAGTCCGCGAGGCTGCGGAGTTTGCCGAGGCATTTGAGGCGGCATCGTCCGAGGCGGTGTCATCATTTGGCGACGGCACTGTATATGTCGAGAAGTATGTCGAGGGCCCCCACCATATAGAGTTTCAGATACTCGGCGACAACTACGGCAACGTGATACACCTCTACGAGCGCGAGTGCTCGGTGCAACGCCGCAACCAGAAAATCGTCGAGGAAAGCCCGTCGCCGTTCATCACACCCGAGCTGCGTACCCGCATGAGCGAAGCGGCCGTCAAGGCGGCAAAGGCCGTGGGATATGTCGGAGCGGGGACAATCGAGTTTCTCGTCGACTGTCACCGCAATTTCTACTTCCTTGAGATGAACACCCGCCTACAGGTGGAACACCCCATCACCGAGGAGGTCCTCGGCGTTGACCTCGTAAAGGAACAGCTGCGCATAGCATCCGGCGAGCCGCTCCACCTGACACAAGAGGAGCTATCCCAACGTGGCCATGCCATCGAGTGCCGCATCTGCGCCGAGGACACAGACAACGGGTTTATCCCCTCCCCCGGCATAATAAAACAGCTCGTGCAGCCCAACGGAATCGGCGTGCGCATCGACAGTGCCGCCTACGAGGGTTATGAGATACCCGTCTACTACGACCCGATGATAGGCAAGCTCATCGTGTGGGCCACTACGCGCCAGTTTGCAATCGAGAGGATGAAGCGTGTGCTGTGGGAGTACCGCATCACGGGGCCGAAAACCAACATCAACTACCTGCGCCGCATCATGGATGTGCCCGATTTTGCCGATGGAGATTATGACACATCGTTCATACTGAAAAACGAAGCCCTGTTGCGTCCCCACGAAAACGAGGGCGACCGCGAGCATGAGGAGGTGGCGATGATAACGGCCTACATCGACTATCTGATGAACCTTGAGGAGAATGCCACGACATCGGCTGCCGACAACCGTCCGATAAGCCGCTGGCGCGAGTTTGGCCTCCAAAAAGGGGTATTACGTATATAAAACAGAGCCGATTATGGAAATACATATAGGAAAACGTGTCGCCGACGTAACCCTCCAATCCAAAGAGGGCAACCGCCTGACCCTCCTTATTGACGGCGAGCCGCGCGAGGTCGACGTGGTGATAGCGCAGAACGGACGATGCTCCATATTGATGGCCGGCAAGTCCTACAACACGGCTTACACCAAGTCGACCGACGGCAAGAATTATGAGGTCAACACCTACTTCAGCAGCCACGATGTCAAGATTGTCGACTCTCAGGCCAAGTACCTGCGTATGCGCCGTGGAGGCGAGACCACCCAACAGGACCATATCGCCGCGCCCATGCCGGGAAAGGTGGTGAAAATCCCGATTAAGGCCAATGACATCCTTGCCGAGGGTGACATCGCCATCGTGCTTGAAGCGATGAAGATGCAGAGCAATTATAAGGTATCCTCTCCTTGCCGTGTCAAGGCCATAAATGTCTCCGAGGGTGACACTGTCAGCGCGGGCGATCGTCTAATAGAGCTTGCCACGATAGAAAACGACTAAACCAATCGCATGAAACCATTAGCAGAAATATATTCAGACTTTAATGCCGCCGAAAGCCGAGCATTGCTTGGCGGCGGCGAGGAACGGATTGCCCGGCATCATGCCGCCGGACGGCTCACCGCCCGCGAGCGCATAGAAACGTTGCTCGACAAGGACACATTCTTTGAGATAGACCGCCATGTGACCCACCGCTGCACCGACTTCGGCATGGAGAAACGCCATATCGACGGCGACGGCGTGGTCTGCGGCACAGGCAAGATAGCCGGGCGGCAGGTCTTTGTGTACGCCTTTGACTTCACTGTCTTTGGCGGCACTCTCAGCGAGGCCAACGCCGCCAAGATAGTCAAGGTGCAACGCATGGCGCTCACCAACGGCTGTCCCGTCATAGCCCTTAACGACTCGGGCGGCGCACGCATACAGGAGGGTATCGGCAGCCTCGCGGGGTTTGCCTCGATATTCTATGAGAATACTGTCGCGTCGGGTGTCATCCCGCAGATTTCCGCAATCCTCGGACCCTGTGCCGGAGGTGCGTGCTACTCCCCTGCCCTGACCGACTTCATAATCATGGAGCGTGAGAAGAGCCACATGTTCATCACCGGTCCCGACGTGGTAAAGGCCGTGACCAACGAGGTGGTCGACAAAGAGCAGCTCGGCGGCGCCGACACACACGCCTCGCGCAGCGGCGTGGCCCACCTGCTGTGCAACAACGAGGAAGAGGTGATGCTAACCATCCGCGAACTGCTCTCGTTTCTGCCGTCCAACAACATGGATGACGCCCCGGTGTCGTCAGACGCACGCGACACCCGCACGTCGCTGCCTCAGCTCGACATGGTGATACCCGACAACCCCAATCTCCCTTACGACATCAAGGATATCATAATACCGACGGTCGACAACCAATATTTCTTTGAGATACAGCCCACGTTTGCCCCCAACATCGTCATCGGGTTTGCACGCCTTAACGGACGCTCGGTGGGCGTCGTCGCCAACCAGCCAGCATGTGCCGCCGGGGTCATCGATATTGACGCGAGCGACAAGGCGGCGCGGTTTATACGCTTCTGCGACTGCTTCAACATCCCCATTATAACGTTTGAGGATGTCCCCGGATTCCTCCCCGGAACCGATCAGGAGCACAAGGGCATCATACGCCACGGCGCAAAAATCGTCTATGCATACGCCGAAGCGACCGTCCCCAAGATAACGCTTATCACCCGCAAGGCCTACGGCGGTGCCTATATCGTAATGTCGTCAAAGCCCACAGGTGGCGACATCAACCTCGCCTACCCGATGGCCGAGATTGCAGTAATGGGTGCCGCCGGGGCGGTAAACATCCTCCATCGCAATGCCACGCCCGAGGAGAAGGCCAAGGCCGTAGAGGAGTACAACGAGCGGTTTGCCTGTCCGTGGCGTGCCGCCGAAAAGGGCTTCATCGATGCCGTGATAATGCCGTCGGACACACGCACGATGCTCATCAAGGCACTGGAGGCCGCCCACAACAAGAGCAAGAGCCTCCCCCCCAAAAAGCACGGCAATATGCCGCTTTGACAATAGCCGCACACCTCCCGCGACCAGCGATTCAAGTATATATTATGCAGTACCGAGAATTGAACGTTGAAAAATTATAGTTTTTAGAATCTCGATATGCAAAGTGCCCCGGCCGAAGTGATTCGCCCGGGGCACGACATTTATGTTAAGGTCGGTATGTATGCTGTCTGTCAGCTCTTATTGGCACGCTTGCGCTCTATCTCGTCAAGAATAATCTTGCGCAGGCGCAGGTGATTGGGGGTCACCTCGACATACTCATCCTCCTTTATATACTCCAATGCCTCCTCAAGGCTGAACACAACGGGGGGAATGATACGGGCCTTGTCGTCGGCACCGCTGGCACGCATGTTGGTGAGTTTCTTTGACTTGGTGACGTTGACCACGATGTCATTTTCCTTGGCGTTCTCGCCCACCACCTGACCGGCGTATACCTCCTCCTGCGGAAAGATAAAGAACCGGCCACGGTCCTGCAATTTGTCTATCGCATAGGCATAGGCTGTGCCCGCCTCCATGGCTATAAGCGAGCCGTTGGTGCGGCGCTCGATGTCCCCCTTCCAAGGCTGGTACTCAAGGAAACGGTGGGCCATAATGGCCTCGCCGGCAGTAGCCGTGAGGATATTGTTGCGAAGACCGATGATACCGCGCGACGGGATGTTGAACTCAATATGCAGACGGTCATTCTGGGCCGCCATCGACACCATCTCACCCTTGCGGCGTGTCACGAGGTCGATAACCTTGCTCGAGTACTCCTCGGGGACATTTATGGTCAGCAACTCCACAGGCTCGCACTTCTTGCCGTCAATCTCCTTGACGATGACCTGCGGCTGGCCCACCTGCAATTCATACCCCTCGCGGCGCATCGTCTCGATGAGCACCGAGAGATGGAGCACACCACGGCCAAACACCGTCCATACATCCTCATGGTCGGCCTTGGTGACGCGCAGCGCGAGGTTGCGGTCAAGTTCCTTGGTGAGACGGTCGGCAATATGGCGTGAGGTGACATACTTACCGTCCTTGCCGAAAAACGGGCTGTCGTTGATGGTAAACGTCATCGACATTGTAGGCTCGTCGATGGCTATGCGGGGCAGCGGCTCGGGGTTGTTGACATCGGCCACAGTGTCACCGATTTCAAATCCTTCAAGCCCGACAAGGGCGCATATATCGCCACTCTTGACACTCGCCACCTTCTTGCGGCCCATTCCCTCAAACGTGTGCAGCTCCTTGATACGCTGCTTGACAACGGAACCGTCTTTCTTGCAGAGGGCAATCTCCATTCCCTCGCGCAGCTCGCCACGATGCACGCGCCCGATGGCGATACGGCCGACGTAGCTTGAGAAGTCGAGCGACGTGATGAGCATCTGCGCATCCCCCTCAAGCTGCTCCGGTTCGGGGATATACTCGATAATGGCATCAAGCACAGGTAGGATGTTGTCGGTCGGCTTGCGCCAGTCGGTGCTCATCCAACCCTGCTTGGCCGAGCCGTACACGGTCGGGAAGTCGAGCTGCTCTTCAGTAGCGTCAAGGTTGAACATCAGGTCAAACACCATCTCCTGCACCTCGTCGGGGCGGCAGTTGGGCTTGTCCACCTTATTGACTACCACCACGGGCTTAAGGCCCATCTGGATAGCCTTCTGAAGTACGAAGCGCGTTTGGGGCATCGGGCCTTCAAATGCATCCACAAGGAGCAGGCAGCCATCAGCCATGTTGAGCACACGCTCCACCTCACCGCCAAAGTCGGCGTGTCCCGGGGTGTCGATAATATTGATTTTGTATCCCTTATAGTCTATAGAGACATTCTTTGATAGAATCGTTATACCACGCTCACGCTCCAGGTCATTGTTGTCAAGGATAAGTTCCCCGGCATTCTGGTTCTCGCGAAAGAGGTTGCCTGCCAATAGCATCTTGTCGACCAACGTCGTCTTGCCATGGTCGACATGCGCGATGATGGCAATGTTTCTTATCTTTTGCATACGAAAAATTTTTCCGACTGCAAAATTACTATGTTATATAACATATTCCAAGCTATCGCCCGAAAAAAACGTCCATTTGACCTTAAATGATGCCGAGGCCGCAGAAGAAGACGAGGGCGATGCAGACAGGGGCTACATAGCGCAAGGAGAAGATGATGGCCGAGAGGGTGCGCACGTGGCGCGTGCCGCCGTTGGTAAGCTCGGAGCGTACTATGTCGCGGTTGAGTACCCAGCCGACAAAGATGGAGATAGCCATGCCCCCGACGGGAAGCAGAATGTTGGACGAAACGTAGTCAAATAGGTTGAACAGCGTCATACCACATATCGTAAACCCGTGCATACACCCGAATGAGAGCGCACAAAGCACGCCGAACACCAGGGCTATGACAGTATTGAGACATGTGGCGCGGCGACGGCTCATGCCATGCTCCTCGCAGAAGTAGGCGATGGAAATCTCACTCATGGAAATAGTGGAGGTCAGCGACGCGAGAAACAGAAGCACGAAAAACAACGTCGACCATGCCGTCCCCCCAGGAAGGTTGGCAAAAATGGATGGCAACACCTCAAAGACGAGTTTCGGGCCGGCGGCAGGATGCTCGCCAAAGGTGAACACGGCGGGAAATATGATGACACCTGCCAGCACGGCGACAAGCGTGTCGAGTGAGGCGATTATCGTCGCGCTCTTCACGAGCGGCGTGTCCTTGCCAAAGTAACTCGAATAGGTGATGAGACATCCCAGTCCGAGGCTCAGGGAGAAAAATGCCTGACCCATAGCTCCGAGCAGCACGGAGGAATCTATCTTGGAGAAATCGGGCTTGAATAGGAAGCGCAATCCCTCCCCGGCACCGTCCATTGTCAGGGAGTTGATGCAAAACAGCAACAGTATCACAAACAGCACCGGCATCAACAGGTTGGACATACGCTCAATCCCTTTCTGCACACCACGGCTGAGAATCCAGTAATTAAGCAGCAGAAAAACGACAACCCACATCGCGGGACGCCAGTCGGACTGGGCAAACGTGTCAAACTGGGAGTGAAGCGCCTCAACAGTGTGTGCTCCCGAAAATCCGGCAACCGACTGATAGATATATTCCATAGTCCACCCGGCAACAACCGAATAAAAGCTGAGTATCATGAGTGATGCCGTGATACCTACATAGCCGAGCCAACGCCACGCACTGCGGGGAGCAAGACGACGGAATGCGCCTGAAATATTGGAGCCGGTATTGCGCCCTATGATAAACTCGGCGCATATCACGGGAATGCCTATCACAAATATGAAAAACAGGTAGATGAGCAGAAACGCCCCACCCCCATGCACCCCTGCCTCATAGGGGAAACGCCATATGTTGCCAAGCCCTACAGCCGAACCGACCGTGGTGGCTATCACGCCGAGGCGTGTCGTGAATTGTGCTCTCTTTTCAGTCATTGTCTATCATTCTATTTTGGGAAGTGGTCTCGACAAAGGGTCGCGGCGTTCAGGATCGCGGCGCACAGCCTTGGCTGAATCCCTCTTTGTCCTACGTCGCCTGACGGTCGTGGACGGCTTGCGGCCATCCACTGTACCTGATGGCACAGTGTCAACAGTCACTACATCCTCGTCTAACGCCGGCATGGCACCGGCCGGCTGAACCGACTGCCCGTGCCACGCCAATGTCAGGGTAATGGCCGCCAATATCGCAACAAGCACAAGCAGGGCTGTCAGCTCCCCGCGTGTGAGGTCAAACTTTTGTAGCCATCGCGGTCTCATAGATACTGCGATATAAGTATGATGCCTATAAGCAGCGGAGCCACCCACTTGACGATAAAATGTATGACGGCAAACACATGCGAGGTGACCGTGCCGTGATTGGTAAGCTCGTTGTGGAAAAACTTCTTAGGAGCCACCCACCCCATGTATATGCACAGGAAGATTGAGCCGACAGGCAGCATGATATTGGTCGCAACGTTGTCGAGAAAGTCAAATATCGTCATGCCGCATATCCTGAAACCGCTCCATGAGCCGACCGACAGGGAACACACCGTGCTCAAGACAAACAACGGCAGTATCACCGCGACACAGGCACTGCGACGACGCATATGCGCACGGTCCTGCAAGAAAGCCACCGACACCTCGGCAAGCGAGATGGTGGAGGTGAACGCCGCCACGGTAAGCAACAGGAAAAACAGTATCGACCAGAACTGGGTACCCGACATCCGGGCAAATATCTCCGGCAATGTGACAAACACCAATGCCGACCCGGCAAGCTCATGGTCTCCGAGACCGAAAGTAGTCACAGCCGGGAAGATGACAAGCCCCATAAGGAACGCCACAAGCAGATCGAGCAACGACACGGTAACAGCCGTACGCGTCAGCTTGGTATCACGCGGGAAATAGCTTGAATAGGTTATCAGTATGCCCATACCGAGGCTCAGCGAGAAAAATGCCTGCCCGAGCGCGCTTATCACCGTTGACGGAGTAACCTTGGAGAAATCGGGACGTAGGAAAAACGCCACGCCGTCAGCCGCACCGGGCAACGACAGCGAAACTGCACAAAATATCACAAGAAGCAGGAACAGGAGAGGCATCAAGATATTTGACATCTTTTCTATCCCCTTCTGCACCCCGAGCAGCAGCACCCCGAGATTGGCAGCCAACATCACATAGGTCATCACCAATGGACGCCAGTCCTGCATGATATACTCGTTCATGCGGCTCTTGAACTGAAGGTCGGCCGCTGCATTGGCATCCAGGCCCTCTGTCCCTACCACCGGCGCATATAGCCCGTTGGTTATTGACTGCCACAGGTATTCAAGCGTCCACCCCGACACGACCATATAGAACGACAGTATGAGGTAAGACGCGAGAATGGCAAGGCCGCCGACAAGCCACCACCGTTTTCCGGGAGTAACGCGTCGAAACGCGCCCACGGCATCAGAGTTGCCGCCACGCCCGAGGGCAAACTCGGATGTCATAACCGGGATGCCGAAAAGGAAAATGCAGAGTATGTATATGATGAGAAATGCCGCGCCTCCGTTTGCCTGAGTCTCGGCAGGGAATCGCCACACGTTGCCTAACCCCACCGCCGAACCGACGGTAGCGGCAACAAGTCCTATCTTAGAGCCAAATTTAGCTTTAACAGCCATAAATATATATTTTCCTCGTTATGAGTATTATAAAACGTTTGCAAAATTAGTTAAATTAGTAACAAACCGCATCCTATACAGTTTATTTTTCGACCAATTTTTACTATTTTTGCACCAATCACGATACACATTGCACTAATACTACTGACTCATAATGAAATTTCACCCTCTGAAGCTGCCACGGTACATGCCCACGGCTATTGTTGCCTCTGCCATACTCTATCTGACATTGGCCCCCGATCCCGTGCCCGGCACGGACCTTATGCTGTTCCAAGGAACCGACAAGGCGGTGCACGCCATCATGATGTTGGGATTGATGTTGACGGCCTCGTTTGACTATGCACGCACGAGTGACCAGGCTGTCTCGCGTGTCCCTCTCACCAACTACGCAATCATTGCAGGCATGACAATCTTGTTTGGGGCGGCCATCGAAGTTGTGCAGGAAATTTCAGGCCTGGGACGCTCGGCTGAAATCGCCGACCTTATTGCCGACGCTATCGGCGCTCTCATCGGGCTGTTACTCGCACCAAGCGTGACAACCAGCGTAATACGCTTTCTGCGCCGGTACTAACCGGCCAATACAATAAAATGACGGCGTGGCATATCCTGATATGCCACGCCGTCATTTCATAATGTCACCTACAGCTACTGTTGTGGCGCCTGGGTGAATCCCTCCATCGCACGCGACACCACGGCACGTAGCGAGTCACCCTGCATTCCCCTGTCAACGATCGTCCCGTCAGGGGCTATCAGCATAAGATGAGGTATGCCCATTATGCCGTATATGTCGGTCGGTATCTTCTGGGCATTGATTATATTTGGCCAGGGAATCTCCTTCTCGGCAATCTTGCCCTCGGTAGCCTGCGGGTCGTCCCACACGGCCACGCCGAGCACGTCAAGACCCTTGTCGCCATACTTGGCATATATCTCCTTTACGGTCTCAAGCTCGCGCATACACGGTCCGCACCAACTTGCCCAAAAATCGACCAATGTATAGCGCCCTTTTCCGGCATAGTCGCTCAAGTGCTGTTTCTGACCCTTGTATTCCACCTCAAAGTCGGTAAACTTCTGCCCGGGGGCGGTAGCCTTCTGCTTGGCAAACGACTCCATCAGATTTTTCACGCGGGTAAACGATGCATACTCCGGTACTATTGCCAACGCTGAGTCCATTTGGGCGGCATCATACTCGTAGGCACGGTTGACAAAAATATAATACCCTATGGGGTTGGCCTTATTGGCATGGAACATCGAGTCGGCCAAGGCGTCAAACCTGACGTGTACTGCTGTGCGCACCGAGTCCTTTGCCGCTACAGTCATGTCGGGGTTGGACATGGCCGCCGCCATCTCCTCCATAAGCAGGGACTGCGCCTTGCCAAATCCGTTGAACGCCTCATTCAGCGCCGAGCCGGTAGCGTCGCCCGTCATTCCGTCATAGGCTATAGTACCCTCCTCGACGATAAACATCCCTCCACGGCGTCCGTCGACAAAAATCCTTGCCAGCACGGGTTTGTCGATACGCCCGCTGAATACAAAACGTGCCGAGTCGACCACCACGCTGTCTATCGTGTCGCCGGTATCATAGTTTACAAGAAATGCCATCTTGCCGTTTACATCGCCAGCAAGCGAGTCGGGGAACGAACCGTTGACCGTGAAATTGTCGGCAGACTTAGTGCCGTTACAGGCCGCGAGAGCGATAGGCAACACAGCGGCAAACAATAGTTTTTTCATGATGAATACAATATATTGAATGATTGGATTGCAAATGTAGAAATTTTATGCCACAATGGAACGCCACTCTCCATTTCGCAATTGTGAAAATATATTAACCCACCATTATCAAGAGTTCTTTTTATTGTAGGCACTAAGGTTTTTAGCTAAATTTGCCATATTGGAGCATCCTAAATCATGACAAAATGAATGAAAGCCTGAATAAGCATATCCAAGACTCTATATGCAAGAACTGGGAACTTGCCGCACTGACCGACTTCCACGGCTCGACCTACCTATACCGCGACGTTGCGCGCAAGGTCGCCAAGCTACACCTGATGTATGAATATATCGGCATACAGAAAGGGGACAAGATTGCCCTCTGCGGCCGCAACTCATCCCAATGGGCGGTCGCCTTTTTCTCCATCATAACATATGGCGCGGTCGCGGTGCCGATACTGCACGAGTTCAAGGCCGACAATATACACCATCTCGTCACCCACAGCGAGGCTCGGCTGTTTTTCACCGACACCGCCATCTGGGAAAACCTCGACCCCGAGCAGATGCCCACACTCGACGGCGCAATACTGTTGGGCGACTTCTCCATTCTCAAATCAAAGGATGAGCGGCTGACATATGCCCGCGAGCACCTCAACGAGATGTTCGGCAACAAATATCCCGAGCGGTTCACCCAAGAGAATGTGATCTACCATGTCGATAAGCCCGACGAGCTTGCCTTGATCAATTACACCTCAGGCTCGACAGGATTTTCCAAAGGTGTGATGCTGAGTTTTCGCTCCTTGTGGAGCAACCTGCAATACTGCATCGACAAGCTGACGTTCCTGTATCCGGGTGACGGCATCGTGTGCATGTTGCCGCTGGCCCACATGTACGGGTTGATGGTCGAGCTGATACACCCGTTTGCCAAGGGATGCCACATATCCTTCCTCACCCGTGTACCCTCCCCCAAGATTATAATGGAGGCTTTTGCCGACGTACGGCCCAAGCTGATAGTCACCGTGCCGCTCATCATCGAGAAAATCATCAAGACCAAGGTATTCCCGCTGCTCGACAAGCCGCTGATGAAGATACTTCTGCACGTCCCCTTTGTCGACGACCACCTCCTTGCCAAGATAAAAGATAGACTGACCGAGACATTCGGAGGGCAGGTAAAGGAGATTATCGTGGGGGGCGCTGCTCTCAACAAGGACGTCGAGGCTTTTCTGCGCCGCATAGAGTTCCCCTATACAGTCGGCTACGGCATGACCGAATGCGGCCCGCTCGTAGCTTACGCCCCGTGGGAGGTGCAGCGTCCCGCGTCGTGCGGGCGCATAGTCGACCGTATGGAGGCACGCATCGACTCACCTGACCCGCTCCACACGCCGGGTGTGCTTTGGGTGAAAGGCGACAACGTGATGACAGGTTATTACAAGAACCCCGAGGCAACCGCCGCCGTGATGAAAGACGGATGGATGAACACCGGCGACATATGCTCCACCGATCCCGACGGATTCATATACATCAAGGGGCGCGACAAGAACATGATACTCGGCCCGTCGGGACAGAATATATACCCCGAGGAGATTGAGCAGAAGCTCAACAACATGCCCTACGTGTGCGAGTCGATAATCATCGACGAGGACTCCAAGCTGATAGCCCTTATCTATCCCGACATAGAGAACGCCACCCGTCAGGGAATATCAACCGAGGCCCTGGAGCAGATGATGAAAGAGAATGTCGCCACACTCAACCATGACCTTCCCGCCTACTCCCAGATAAAGGGGGTGAAGGTATTCAACGAAGAGTTTGAGAAAACCCCGAAACGCTCGATAAAGCGCTACCTGTACCAACATAAGTGACCCGCCAAGTGATACAATCGCCATTCATACCCTTTTCGCTCAACCTGCACGGCAGGATGCACGAGTTTGACCGCCCGCAGGTGGCGGCCATCATCAACGTCACGCCCGACTCGTTCTACGCGGGTTCGCGAGCCATCGACGAGGGAGCCATAGCACGCAGGGTCGAACAGATAGTCGAGGAAGGGGCCGACATGATAGACATAGGCGCATATTCCTCTCGTCCCGGAGCAGCGGACGTCACCCCCGAGGAGGAGATGGGACGTATGTCACGCGGCATGAGGCTGCTCCGCCAGATAGCCCCCGACATCACGGTGTCGGTCGACACATTCAGGGCCGACGTGGCGCGGGCAGCCATCGAGGAGATGGGCGCTGACATCATCAATGACATCTCGGGAGGTGATCTCGACAACGAGATGTTTGATACCGTGGCGTCACTCGGCGTACCATATATAATAATGCACATGCGCGGCACACCGGCCACCATGTCGCAATTTACCGACTATCCGGGTGGCGTCACCACGGAAGTAATCACCTCTTTGGCGGCAAAGGTCAGGCAACTGTCATTGATGGGAGTAAGCGATGTCATCATTGACCCGGGATTCGGATTCAGCAAGGACACGGTGCAGAATTATACTCTTCTGCATGACCTCGGGCTGTTTTCAGCCATCGAGCGGCCACTGCTCGTGGGCATCTCGCGCAAGTCGATGATTACACGCCCGCTCGGCATATCCTCCGAAGAGGCCCTTAACGGGACGACCGTACTCAACACCCTCGCACTACTTGGAGGAGCCTCTATCCTTAGGGTGCATGACGTGAAAGAGGCCCGTCAGGCCGTGACGCTTGTAAAATGCGCCGACAACCCACAGTCGGCTGTAACGCGATAGACCATGGATGGATTTGGCATAAAAGACGCCCTCGACATACTCATAGTCGCTTTCCTGCTGTTTTACCTCTACCGTATAATGAGGGAAAGCGGCACAATCAACATCTTCGTCGGCGTGCTGGCCTTTATCGTGGTGTGGGTTGTCGCTTCAGAGATACTTGAGATGCGCCTCATAGGCACTATCATGGACAAGTTCATGAGTATCGGCCTGTTGGTGCTTGTAATATTGTTCCAGGATCAGATAAAACGTTTTCTCGTGGAGCTTGGTAGCCACCAGCGGTGGAACTTCCTCAAGCACCTGTTCCGGCATCACGGCAAGGACAGCGCAAGCGACAACCGCCGTTGGGTGATGCCTATCGTCTATGCCTGCATGAGCATGGCAAAGAGCAAGACAGGGGCACTCATCGTGATTGAGCAGGCCATATCGCTCGAAAGCTATGAGAAAAGCGGCGACATGATAGACGCAGCCATAAACGCACGTCTCATCGAGAACATATTTTTCAAGAACTCCCCCCTCCATGACGGCGCACTTATTATCGCCCACGACCGTCTGAAAGCCGCCGGGTGTATTCTCCCCGTGAGCCACGACACCAACGTGCCGCGCTCCTTCGGCCTGCGCCACCGCTCGGCCCTCGGCATCTCACAGGCCACCGACGCCTTTGCCATAGTCGTCTCCGAGGAAACCGGCAACATATCCATCGCCCACCGAGGCGTCATCTCCACCCGCCTCAGCTCCACCGACCTCGAGCACCGCCTCTCCCACCTCAATCTCTCGGAATAGGCATCTCTCCTAAATGGTTGCGTAAAATTTCGGGGGCAATGTTTTTATATTGGCGGGGTTTATTGTATCTTTGTAAACGCTATGAGCGAAGAAAAATTCAAGACATCGGCTCGTGCGACATTCACCGAGTACCTGCAATCGAAGAAGTTGCGCAAGACCCCCGAGCGTTATGCGATACTTGACAAAGTGTTCGACATGACCCAGCATTTCCATATCGACGCTCTATGCACATCCCTTGACAACGAATCCTATCATGTGAGCCGCGCCACGGTCTACAACACCATGGAGCTGCTGCGCGACTGCGGCCTGGTGAGGTGTCACCGCTTTGCAGGACAGCCGGCGCAGTATGAGCGTGTGGCCGGCCCCGGAAGCCACCATCACGTGATATGCACCCAGTGCGGAAAGGTCAAGGAGATAAAAGACCCCGACCTCGTGAAAATGTTGGCGGCGCGCCGATATTCCACGTTCCACACCTCCTATTTCACGCTATACGTGTATGGGGTGTGCTCCACGTGCATGAGGAAGAACCGCAAGAAGAAAACCAAGGAATAATCAATAACAATTATATAAACCATCCATCAATTTAGACAGAATAATGAAAGTCGATGTATTGCTCGGCCTCCAATGGGGCGATGAGGGAAAAGGCAAAGTCGTGGACGTGCTCACCCCGCGATATGACGCTGTGGCACGCTTCCAGGGCGGTCCCAACGCCGGACACACACTGGAATTTGAGGGCAAGAAATATGTGTTGCGTTCTATCCCCTCGGGCATATTCCAGCACGGACAGATCAATATCATAGGCAACGGCGTGGTGCTCGACCCGGTGCTGTTCCGCGAGGAAGCGGAGGCACTCGAACAGAGCGGCATAGAGCTGAAAAAGGTGCTTAAAATCTCAAAGAAAGTGCATCTTATCCTTCCTACACACCGTCTGCTTGACGCTGCAAACGAAAAAGCCAAGGGCGGCTCAAAGATCGGCACCACAGGCAAAGGCATCGGCCCGACCTATACCGACAAGGTAAGCCGCAACGGTCTGCGTCTCGGCGACACGTTCCACAATTTTGAGCAGAAATATGCCGAAGCCAAGGCAAAACATATCGCCACGCTCAAGTCAATGGGCGAGAATCCCGAGTTTGCCGAACTTGAACGCCGCTGGCTTGACGCCATAGAGTATATCAAGGGCTACGACATCGTGGACAGCGAATACCTCATCAACGGTCTGCTCGCCGAGGGTAAGTCGATACTCTGCGAGGGTGCGCAAGGCACATTGCTCGACGTGGATTTCGGTTCATACCCCTTTGTCACATCATCCAACACAATATGCGCCGGTGCATGTTCGGGCCTTGGTGTCGCCCCCAACAAGATTGGCGAGGTATTCGGCATATTCAAGGCCTACTGCACTCGTGTTGGCAGCGGTCCGTTCCCCACCGAGCTGTTTGACGAGACAGGCAAGCGAATACGCGACCTCGGCCACGAGTACGGTGCCGTCACGGGACGCGAGCGTCGTTGCGGATGGATCGACCTTGTGGCTCTGCGCTATGCCATCATGATCAATGGCGTGACGCAGCTCATCATGATGAAGAGCGACGTCCTCGATGACTTCGACACCATCAAGGCGTGCACCGCCTACAAGATTGACGGCGAGGTGACCGACCGATTCCCGTTTGACATTGACGAGGAGAAGATTGAGCCGGTATATGTGGAACTTCCCGGATGGAAAACCGACATGACACGCTTCAAGGACGAGGCAGAGTTCCCCGCACGGTTTGCCGACTACATCGCATTCCTTGAGAAAGAACTCGCCACGCCCATCACCATCGTGTCGATAGGCCCCGACCGCGAGCAGACTGTCGTGCGCGGCTCATTCAAGAAGTAGACACCTAACATACCTTTTACATAACCATTTAAGAGATTTATTATGGCAAAAGTGAAACCATTCAAGGGGGTGCGCCCCCCACGGCAGTTTGTCGAGGAAGTGGCATCGCGACCCTACGATGTATTGTCAAGTGACGAAGCCCGCAAGGAAGCCGAAGGCAACCCCAAGTCGCTCTATCACATCATCAAGCCCGAGATAAACTTTGAGCCGGGCACCGATGAGCACGATGCCAAGGTGTATGATGCCGCCGTGGAGCAGTTCAACGCATTCCAAAAGAACGGATGGCTCGTGCAGGACGACAAGGAGCACTACTACATATATGCACAGACGATGAATGGCCGCACACAGTATGGCATCGTCGTTGCAGCCAATGTCGACGACTACCTCAACGAGAACATCAAGAAGCATGAGCTGACACGCCGCGACAAGGAGGAGGACCGCATGAAGCATGTGCGCATCAACAACGCCAATATCGAGCCTGTGTTCTTTGCGTTCCCCGACAACAAGACCCTTGAGGAGATAATACAAAAAGTGACCGCCGGCACACCCGAATATGACTTCACCGCCCCCGACGGGTTCGGGCATACATTCTGGGTGATAGACGATGACGAGACTATCGCCACCATCACCAATACATTTGCCCATATCCCCTATCTCTATATCGCCGACGGCCATCACCGCACAGCGGCGGCAGCCCTTGTAGGGGCAGAGAAGGCGCGGCAGAATCCCGCTCACCGCGGAGACGAGGAGTACAACTATTTCCTGGCCGTATGCTTCCCGGCGTCCCACCTGAAGATTCTCGACTACAATCGCCTCATAAAGGACCTCAACGGCATGAGCCCGGCAGAATTCCTGGAGAAACTTGAGGAGAACTTCATCGTCAAGGATATGGGCACACTCCCCTACCGCCCGTCAGAGCTTCACAACTTCTCGCTCTACCTCGAAGGCCGCTGGTACTCGCTGACTGCACGCCCCGGCACTTACAACGACACCGATCCTATCGGCATGCTTGACGTCACCATATCGAGCGACCTGATACTCCGCGACCTTATCGGCATCCACGACCTGCGCAGCGACAAGCGCGTGGACTTCGTAGGCGGCATACGCGGGCTTGAGGAGCTGAAACGCCGTGTCGACAGCGGCGACTGGGCAGCTGCGCTCGCCCTGTTCCCCGTGTCGATGGAGCAACTGATGAACATTGCCGATACCGGCAACATCATGCCCCCCAAGACCACGTGGTTTGAGCCAAAACTCCGCTCAGGCATCGTGATACACAAACTCGACGACTAACCGCTATCCAATCCCGATATGGAGGGTCGTGAACTATCGCGACCCTCCATATCCATATTATTTACGCCTTATGGACAACCTGCCTACCGACCCGTTTATGCTCATGAGCCTCATAAACATGAAGCTGCGCGACAACTATCCATCGCTTGATGCCCTGTGTGACGACATGGACGTTAACCGCAAGCAACTGGAGGATAAACTCGCGCAAGCGGGATTTGAATACTCGGCCGAAAACAACCGATTTTGGTAATCCACCCGTCACACGGCATGAAAACCCAACAATTTCAAGTCGCTACCGATGTCTATCTCGGCGTCGTCGCCAGGCAATGGTGGGGACGGTGGTGGCCTGTGGCAGCACTCACCGTACTGTCGATCGCGGCTGTCGGGATACTTCTTTCCGACGTGAGGATGGCACTCGTCGCCGCCATTGTCATATTCCTTGTCATGCCGATGTCGCTCATCCCCATCTACAGCCACGCACTGACACGCGAGGCGGCAATCTCGGCTACCCAAAAGGTCGTAGAAAGCGTCCCAGAAGGGTTAAGGATGAACCTGATACCCGATGACAGCCATCCGCTTGAGGGACAGATATTGATACCATGGTCACAAATCATAGGATTGTCTTTCACAAAGCGTCATTTCGTATTCCATCTTGCAGGGAAATACGCCTATCTCCCCGTGCCATATTCAGCGTTTGCCGACAAGGAGGAGCTGAGGCAATTCTCAAAGGAGGTGCACGCAGCCCTTGCCGACGGCAAATCATCTATTTCATAAACACAAAGTACACCGCAAGCACAAGACACCCGAAAGCGGCGAGATGATTCCAATGCAGTGTCTCCCCCTTGAAAAATATAAGGGTAAATAATGTAAACACCACCAGCGTTATCACCTCTTGCATCACTTTGAGCTGCATCAAAGAAAACGGTCCGCCATTTTCGACATACCCGATACGGTTGGCGGGCACTTGAAAACAATATTCCACGAGGGCGATGCCCCATGAAACAAGGATGATGACAAACAGCGGCCATGACTGGGAAATTCCAGCCGACTGCAATTTAAGATGACCGTACCAAGCAAAGGTCATAAACACATTTGCCACGACAAGCAGCACCAAGGTAAGTATTGCGGAACTCATTTCTTACGTTTTTCCAATTTATGTTTCATCTCTTCACGGCGCAGGTAGCCGGTGCGGTAATTGTCGGCACTCACCTGCCGTTGCCGTGCGGATATTTCCATCACTGTCGGCATGTGGAGGTATCGCTGGCCGCTACCACGGGCAATGGGAAACGACCTGCGTTTGAGCACGAGGGTGCTGTCACACAGCGGACTTCTCCATTCCGTCCCTACTGGTTGCAATTCCGGCGGCACATCATCCACCCACACGGGCAACACATATGAGCACGGAGGATAGCCTATCGCCGTCCACATCATCGAAAGCCGTGGGTCCTCCCCCGGCTCTATCCCCTCGACCACGACCGAGGCACTGGTGGAGTGGCGAGGAATGAAATCCTGGTCCACTACCCACTCATCAACTCCCTCGGCAACATCACGCCCGATAAGCGAATGATAGAACGACCGCGACAACACGTCGGTCAGCGCATAAGCCGACACGCTGTCGCCGTCTATATACGGCTGCAACAAATGCCTTTCATTCTCATGGCGTATATAGCCGAACCCCGAGACGCTATCGCCACTGTAGGAATAGTTGGTGCGCAACAACAAGTCGTTACCGTCATCGAGCATATAGGTCTTATAGCCGTAATCGTCGGTCTCATAATAGCCGCCCGCTCCCGAGGCATCAATAACCCCAAAATTGGCCTGAACGCCGAGCGGACGCGGCAAGCTGTCGAGCAAACGGGAGAAGTCACCGACCGTTCGGCACCGACGCAGGGCCTCGGTCATCACCCGCCCCTCTTGATCCCTATAGGTGGCCGTGTCGGGAGCAAGGTTATAAGAGGCAGTGTTCATTATCGCAAACCCAGCCTCATTGACCCCTATCCACGCATCAAGCAGAAGGGAGTCGCCGCCGTTAAACAACGCCACATAGGCAATATCGCCAGAATCCTTTGGGGCGACTTTTGCAACAAAATTGTGCTCAGTACCCGTGTCGCGGTTTTTCCACAGCAACGGCCGTCCCGTCGCCGACTTTGACGCCCCGATTATGGCCGAGGTGCACGCCTCGGCCACGCCAACAGCCGATACGGCGACTATGGCCGCTGACAGCATATATTTGCAGTAACTTTTCATGCCTGTAGACAAAAAGAGCCTCAAAGTTAGCACCGTGACGGGGAATTTCAAAATATTTCATTATCTTTACAATTGAAAAATTTCCCGGCAATGGCAACAAAAGAGACCGACTATATATTTGAGCTTCCGATAAAAGTGCGTGACTACGAGATAGACGTGGAGGGCATCGTCAACAACGCCAACTACCTGCACTACCTTGAGCTGACACGCCACGAGTTCTGTGAGCAGGCGGGGCTGTCGTTTGCCCGTATGCATGAGATGGGGCTTGCCCCGGTCGTGCGTCATGCCGACATAGAGTATATCAACTCGCTGCGCATCGGTGAGTCGATGGTGAGCAAGCTCGCGCTATGCCGCAAAGGCGCGCGATTCATTTTCCAGCAGGATATATACCGCGCCGACGGTCTCCCGATACTGAAAGCCACCATCACGTGCGTGTGTGTAGAGGGAGGTCGGCTGACGCGTGGAGACGCTCTCGCCGAGGCATTCAAGGAGTACCTATAGCCACGCCACAACCATCATCCCGACTTTTCACCCAATCAAAATCCCGACCATGAATCTCACCCCCTACCATATAGCATTTGGCTCGCTCAAAGGAATCACGCGCACACTTGCCGACGAGCTGCTCCGCCGTGTAGGGAGCGAGGAGCGATTTTTCACGTTGGGCGAAAGGGAACTGACCACGCTCGCAGGATTTGGCAACCGCCTGTTTGATGCCGGCTATCGGCAAAAGCTCATAGTTAAAGCCCAGCAGGAGTATGAATTTGTAGGCCGGCACGGGATGAAAGCCATATATTTCACCCAACCCGACTTCCCCACTCGACTTGCCGACTGCGAGGATGCGCCCATACTGTTGTATGTGGCGGGCAATTGCGACCTCAACACAGCCCATATCGTCAGCATCGTGGGGACACGCCATGCCACCCCCTACGGCAATGACTTCACGACACGCCTTGTGGATGACCTCGCAGGGAAGATTGACAATCTCGTAATCGTCAGCGGGCTTGCCTACGGTATCGATGTCGCAGCCCACCTTGCCGCCCTGCGCAACAACGTCCCGACCATCGCCGTGCTCGCCCACGGGCTAAACACCATCTACCCCGCCGCCCACCGAAACATAGCCGCCGACATAGTGCACCACGGAGGCGCGCTCGTCACAGAATACGCCTCGACCGACGCCATACACCGTGGCAACTTCATCGCCCGCAACCGCATCGTCGCCGCTATAAGCGACTGCACCATAGTCGCCGAGTCAGCTGCCAAGGGGGGCGCGCTCATTACCGCCCGTCTCGCATCGGGCTATTGCCGCGATGTCTTTGCTCTGCCGGGGCGTACGTCCGACCGATACAGCGCGGGGTGCAACCGCCTCATCGCCACCAACACCGCAGCGCTTGTCGAGTCGGCCGACGACGTGATAGCCGCGATGAGATGGACGCCGCGTCCCCGGGAGGGCACACAGACCGAGATGTTCACCCCGTTGTCACCCGAGGAGGAGGCTGTTATCAGCTACCTCTCCACCAACGGTGAGGGGCAGGTCAACAGCATGTGCGTGCAGCTCGACATTCCGATAGCGCGTCTCATGGCCCTGCTCATCGACATGGAGTTCAAAGGCTTGATTCTATCCTTCCCGGGAGGCAAATATCGGATAGCCTGAAACCAAAAGAGCGCGATACCCGTTAATTCTATACTAACTTATCACCAACATAAATCTAACGACATGGAACAGAAGCTAATCCCTCCATCCGAACTGATAATCAACTCCGACGGCACAGTATTTCACCTCCATCTCCATCCCGACCAGCTTACCGACCGAATCATCCTCTGCGGCGACCCCGGGCGTGTCAACATGATAGCGTCATACTTTGACGAGCGCACGTTTGAGGTTCAAGCGCGTGAGTTCCACACCATCGGCGGCATATATCAAGGGAAGCCGGTCATGTGTCTCAGCCACGGCATCGGTCCCGACAATATCGACATCGTGATGAACGAGCTTGATGCGCTCGCCAACATCGACTTCTCCACCCGTCGCGTGCGCGAGAGCCACCGACAGCTCTCCCTCGTCAGGATAGGCACGTCAGGCTCTCTACAGCCCGAACTGACGATAGGCACTCCCGTCATCGCCGAAAAGGCGATAGGGTTTGACGGCGTGCTCAACTACTATGCCGGGCGCAACGAGATTGCCGACCTCGGGTTTGAGAATGCGTTCTGCGAATACGTCGGCTGGAATCCTCTTTGGGCACGCCCTTATGTGGTCGATGCCGACGCGAGCCTTGTCGAGCAGATAGCACCAAAGGATAAGGTGCAGCCCGATATGGTGAGGGGCAACACAATCTCGGCAGTGGGCTTCTACGGGCCGCAGGGACGCGAACTACGGCTTCCCCTCGCCAACCCCGACCTCAACAGCCGCATCGAGGAGTTTGAATACAACGGTCGCCGCGTCACCAACTACGAGATGGAGAGCGCACCCCTTCAGGGACTTGCCCGTCTGCTCGGTCACCGTGCCATGACCGTCTGCGTCATCATCGCCAACCGCCTGCAGCACGAGGCCAACACCGACTACAAACCCTCGCTCGAAAAGCGCATCGTCACCGTCCTCGACCGCATATGACGCGCCCAAAACCGGACGCGACACCGGATGCGACACCGTAGGGGCGCTATACATAGCGCCCGCGGTTAAATATATGATTTCACGGAGATTAAACTGCATGTGAATGGCGGGGTATATACATAGGTATACACGCATATGCCATCGCGGGCGCTATGTATAGCGCCCCTACTGTGCTGCCCCTATTGTACCACCGTTACCCCACCGAGGCGCGGCGGTACAGTATGACGGCGATGATGATGTAGATGAAATTGGGTATCCACATCGCTATAAACGGCGATGTGTAGCCCGACACGGCAAATGTTGACGTGACCGTCGAAAACAAGATATAGGAGAAGCTCAGCACAAGCCCGATGCCGATGTTGATGCCCATGCCCCCCTTGACCTTGCGCGACGAGAGCGACATGCCGATTATCGTCAGGATAAACGCGGCGGCACACATGGCGTAACGCCGCTCATACTCTATCTCGAAGTTCTTGATGTTGGCCACGCCTCGCGCCTTCTGCTTGGAGATATAGTCGCGCAGGTCGGGCGACGACATCATCTCCTGGTCGTTTTTGGCTATGAGGAAGTCGCGCGGCTCTATCGGTATTATCGTGTCGAGCTTGCGCCCGCTGGTGATTATCTCCCTCATGCCGGCGATGTCGCGTATCATGTAGTCGCGCACCTGCCATTTGTCGAGCGTGTCCCACTTGACGGTCTGCGCCGTGAGGCGCGACACGAGTTTCTTGTCCTCAAACTTCTCAAGCGAGAACTTGTAGCCCGTCTTGGTGGTATTGTCAAAACGGCTCATGTAGGCAATCTCCCCGGGGGCGACCATCATCTGTATATTGCTGCCATAATCTACGCGCTTGTTTCGCACGTAGGTGTTGGTGTAGTCGATGCGCTTCACGTTGGCCGGCGGGATGATGTAGGCACTGAGCACGAATGACGCGATGGCGATTACGGTCGCCGACAGCATATAGGGCCACAGCAGCCGACGGTAGCTTACCCCCGAGGCAAGGATGGCGATAATCTCGGAATTGTCGGCCATCTTGGATGTGAAGAATATAACGGCGATAAACGTGAACAGAGGACTGAACTGGTTGGCAAAGTAAGGCAGAAAGTTGACAAAGTACTCAAACACCGTGGCGTGCAGCGGCGCTTTAAGGAAAGCGTCGAGCTTCTCGTTGATGTCAAACATCACCGTGATTGCCAATATCAGGATGATGGCAAACACGTATGTACCGAGAAACTTGCGTATTATGTACCAGTCTAAAGTCTTCAACATTGCCCCATTGGTTTACGATTATTACAGTCGGCGCGTGACACGCTCCACCATCTCGGTCTTCCACCGCTTGAAGTCGCCGGCGATGATATGGCGGCGCGCCTCACCTACAAGCCACAGGTAGAACGCGAGATTATGGGCCGAGGCTATCTGCATGGCGAGTATCTCCTGGGAGATAAACAGGTGGCGCAGATAGGCTTTTGAGTACACACGATCGACATAGCTCGGGCCATCCTCCTGAATGGGCGAGAAATCGTCGGCCCACTTCTTGTTGCGCATGTTCATTATGCCGTCGGCGGTAAAGAGCATCCCGTTGCGCCCGTTGCGCGTCGGCATCACACAGTCCATCATGTCGACGCCACGGTCTATCGCCTCAAGGATATTGGCGGGCGTGCCCACCCCCATGAGGTAGCGGGGCTTGTCGGCGGGGAGTATCTCGTTGACTACATCTATCATGTCGTACATCACCTCGGCCGGCTCCCCTACCGCCAGGCCGCCGATGGCGTTGCCGTCGGCTCCAAACTCGGCCACATACTCTGCCGAGCGTCGGCGCAGGTCGGGATAGGTGCACCCCTGCACTATCGGGAAATAAGCCTGTGAGTAACCATACTTCCCCTCGGTCGCCTTGTAGCGGTCCCATCCCCGCCTGAGCCAGCGCATCGTCAGCCCGAGCGACTTCTCGGCATAGCCATATTCGGCTGTGCCCGGGGGGCACTCGTCGAGCTGCATCATTATGTCGGCGCCTATCGACCGCTGTATGTCGACCACGTTCTCGGGGGTGAACAGGTGTTTTGACCCGTCGATATGCGAGCGGAAATACGCCCCCTCCTCCTTCAGCTTACGGTTGGCCGACAGGGAGAACACCTGAAAGCCGCCGCTGTCGGTGAGTATCGGCCTTTCCCACCCGTTGAACTTGTGCAGTCCCCCGGCCCTCTCCAGTATCTCGATGCCGGGACGCAGGTAGAGGTGGTAGGTATTGCCGAGTATTATCTGAGCCTTCACGTCGTCGCGCAGCTCATGCATATGCACGGCCTTGACCGAGCCGAGCGTGCCCACCGGCATGAAAATCGGCGTCTCTATCGTCCCGTGGTCGGTGGTTATCAGCCCCGCACGGGCATTGGTGTCGGGCGCGGTGGCCTGCAATTGAAATTCCATAGTCAACAAAATTCAAGCCACAAAGTTAGCACAACTCCCCGTCTCTTGCAATAGCTATTTCCACGACCAACGTGCCGGTAGCTTCACCAAACATAGGAAATCCAATACAAGATTATCGTATAATCTGAAATTTCTAATTTATGTTATGATAAATTGTCTATATCAGGCACATTATTATAGTTTATTCCTATCTTTGCAAATGGATTGAGACGACTCTATCCAAGACATCAATAATAAGAAGCGTTATGCTTATCTCTTGAGAGTGGAAACCTGAGAAACTTCGACAGAGCAAGAGTAGCATAGTGGTTCTCACGCTACGGCGTGGGCTGCTATTGTTACATCTGCTCACAGGCTTTCTCAGGGCCTCCATTCTAAGACGTGGCATTGCAGTTCCACGCTTTGTGTTTTTAATTAGTCTGCTTAAGGAGTTGCAAGTAGAACAATATCAACCGATCGAACACCTGCGATATGAAAACTAAATCCTTGATTATAACTCTGATTACCCTTATAGGGTTATGCTCTTGTGGAAAATCCAAAGAAGAAAAGGCACAAGAAATGGCGGCTAATTATCTTAAAGGGGTTTTATATCATTTTGATAGTTATGAACCATTGCAAACAAAAGTTGATAGTTCTTTTGTTGCGCTATCAACGGATAAGGAGGCAATTGAACTCACATTAGATATGTTGAAACTTTTCAACTCTGCGCAGGAATATGCTGATAAAGTCGAAAGAGCAGAAAGTTCTATGGATATATGGTTCCCAGGCGGATATTCATCGGCGTATAGTAAAGGAGAATACCGCAGGGCAAAAGAAGAACGAGATAATAATCAACAACTTCTGGATAAGACAAAAGACCGAATTCAAAATCAATTCTCCAAGATTAAAAGCAGACAGTCTTATTTGGAGGCTGAGGCGTTGCTGAAGATTGGGGATTTCAATGGTTGGAAAGTATATCACAAATTCAAAAGCCTCAATGGGGCAGGAACACTTGATTTATTTGGAGAATACGTGTTCTTCTGCGATAAAGATTTCAATGTCGAATCAGCTTACTCAAAGGAAGATTTCAATGCTATTAATAAAATCATGGTAGCGATCTCGGAATCGGCCGAATTAGCTGAACTTGGTGAAAAATTGCAAGAAGTCATATTTTAAAATTAAGTGAGTCATGCTAATAAAAAAACGCCCCATCATAACTTGGCTGCTCAATCCCGATATGAAACAATCACCAAAGAACTTGGTGATTGCGCCTGTGTCGCATCCTATAAATCAATCCATCCTCGGAAACAGTCTTATCGAGTTGGATAACATCAGAAAGCAAGCACCTGATTGGGGCTTGCCAGAACTCCTAACACCCTCTTTTGGGGAAATAATGTATAGGAGCCACCAGTCATTCGACAAGATTATGCCGCAGTTGTTTGAAGATTTTTGCGAAAAAGAGGAGTGTGGTATACTACTATGTCGTGGTAATGTTTCCATTGTATATGGGTTCGGAGGTAATCAGTTGCATATATGGCATTTTACCGAACAAAACGGCAACAGTGTTTTCAATTTCTACACATGCAATGTTAGTACTATTGATAGCATAGGCGTAGGAATTGCAAATACTGTAATAGCTGATGATATGTTATTCTCAGGTTCATCACAAGAGCGGCAGCGTAAATTAGCTGTTATTGCCGAATTTGTCACCACTTATGTTGCTGTTAAACGCTATGTACCGGTCGAAACAATCATTATCCCTCAAGGGAAGTTCACTGCCATTGAGGGAACACCGCTTGAATATATAGAGAAGAAGAAAGTCCTCAATCAAACTGGACAAGAAGTCATTGTCATGGATTCCAAATGGTTTCGCAAAATCATAAACGACAACGACATCTATGTACGTGGCTTCTTCCGTATGCAAAACAAAAAGAACGAGTTCGGCGAATGGTATAAAGAACTAATTTTTGTTGATTCTTTTGTTCGACATGGGTATCATAGAACTGCAAAAATTGAAGATGACATATAACGATAACAAATAGTGTTTTATGAGAAAATTATTACTCTTTTTTGCATCTGTGCTTTCTTTTATTTCAATTCAAGCACAATCCCAGGATTCACAAATAGAAGTGCAAGCACTTGTTCATAGGGTTGATTCTCTTGAACATGAGTTGTCATATCTAAAATTGACATACGAACTTTATACGCTTAATTCAGACATAATAATGTTTGCAAATGAAGTGTACACGAGATCTATTGCAATTCAATTAGACTTGTATAATCGAAATTTCAATTCCAAATTAGGATATTCATATCAACAATACTACGATCATGCCTACGTAAAAAACTATCCATTTCGGGTTTAATTGAGGCAAAGAAAAGATTCTTTACTCTGAAAGTAACCACATATCCTTACTCCGAAAGTGAATTGAATACGTTAATGGCAAGTTATAACGTGATTGATGATGCTTATGACACTTTAGAGCATTCTATGAATATATTGAAAATTACAGTTGATGCATATAAAGAACTAATGTGATTATTCAGAAAATCCCAAAGGTTGACCTTTGGCTCATTCGGGATATTTTCAGAGTTTACTTGTCAATGCGGCTCGGAAAATTCCCTAATGAGCTAAGGAATTTCCTGATGGTGTAATTTCCTTGCAGCCTTGGAATAGCTAATATTGTTGCACTCGGCATAGTGGATGACCATTGTATCGGGTGCAATGATTATAGTTAGTGCGATAACTACAGTCGGTTATGGGCAGCGAGTTCGGGGATTACAGGAATGACCAAACACAAACTCGCTCCACCCTAAAACAACCTCTTATGTTATGGCAATGATAATTTAATATAAAAAAGGCGGCCGCATCGTGGGGGGATGCGGCCGCCGTGTGGGGGAAGCCTTGCGGCTTATGAGGTTAGTCCTGCGAGAAGATTACGATGCGGTTCCAGTTGTTGGTGTCGTAAACCTGGGTGTCGCTGCCCTGAGCCTTGATGATGATGCGGTCTTTGGCGATGCCGTAGCCTTCGAGGGCTGCTGCTACGTTGTCGGCGCGCTTCTGCGAGAGCTGCATGTTGTAGTCGGATGTGCCGGTGTCCTTGTCAGCATAGCCGGTTACGACGATCTTCTCGTTGGGGTTGGCCTTCATCCACTGTGCCACGTTGTATACGTTGACCATTTCCTCGTCGGTGATCTTGGCCGAGTTGATGGTGAAGCGTACGGTGGTCATCAACGGAGTGTTGTCGGGGCACTCGACTGCCTTTGCCTCGGGGCACGGGAGCTGTGCCTGGGCGGCTGCGAGCTGGCTGCCGCAAGCGGCGAGCTGACCGCGGAGGTCGTTGACCTGACCGTTAAGTTGGTTGATGTAAGAGAGGTAGTTGCAGGGGTTGTAGGTCGGGAACTTGGTGCCAGTGAAGCGGATGGTGAAACCGCCGATTACCGAGATGTTCACGTCCACGGGGTCGCCGTAAGCCTTGTTGTTGAAGTTGTCGCCTGCAAAGGATGCGCGGCCTTCAGCGAAGAAGTCGACATAGTTGCAGAGGCGGAAGCGGAGCTGGAGACCTGCCGACACGGGGAGTGTCCACTGGTTGTTCTTAATCTTGCCGCCCTCTTTGACGATGTTCTGGCCTGCGCCCTCGATGTCCCATGTGAATGTACCGCCGAGACCGACGAAGGGAACGATGCTGAATACACGGCTCGTGTTGACGCCGCCGATTGAGTTGAACATATCCCACATCAAGTCGAAGTTGACATTGGCATACTTGGCCTTGTTGTACGTGACGTCATCCCAGTGGATTGCGCCACCCACGCCGCTAAGGCGCCATCCCAAGTAGGGGGTCATCCACTTACCGAAGCCGACATTGTAGGCGGCAGTGATGTGATGCTTGGCATCGCCGTGACGGAGGCTCTTTTCAACCATAGGTACATTGATACCTGCACCGAGCTGCATGAACCAGTTGTCCTTGTAGGTCGAATAGTAATGGTCCTTGCAAGGCACTGCCTCGGCAACGGTGACATCCTCTTCGACGATAATCGTCTCCTGAGCCTTGGCATCATTAGCTGCAAAAAGCATACCGCTACATGCAGCGACTACTAATAGTACATTCTTTTTCATAACTAAAACCAATTTATAAAAATTTTATTCGTTCTCTAAATAAATAGCCTCCAACCCGCCTGTGAAGCACGTTTTCAGCGAAGATTCACTATCATAACGCCGCTTGATTTAAGTTTGTTCAATGAATTTTGCTGCAAACGCAATTTTTATTTTCATTTCGCAACACTTTCACGGCGCAATTTAACGTATTTTGCTCTCTTGTCGGCGTATATCAATTTTTATGTGTACCTTTGCGGTAATCATTATCCAAACGTATATATAATGCAAGAGAAGATTATAATCCTCGACTTCGGCTCGCAGACAACGCAGCTCATCGGACGCCGCGTGCGCGAGCTGAACATGTATTGCGAAATCGTCCCTTACAACAAATTTCCCCATGACGACCCGTCGGTCATCGGCGTGATACTTTCGGGAAGCCCTTTCTCGGTCTATGACGAGAAGGCGTTCAAGGCCGACCTGAGCAAGATACGCGGACGCCTGCCGATACTCGGCATATGCTACGGGGCACAGTTCCTGGCCTACACCAACGGCGGCTCGGTCGAGCCTGCCGGCACGCGCGAGTATGGCCGTGCCCACCTTGCAAAGTTTGACAAGGAAAACCCGCTGCTCCACGGGCTGCGCGACAACACGCAGGTGTGGATGAGCCACGGCGACACCATCACCTCCATCCCCTCGGGCTTCAAGACCATCGCGTCGACCGACAAGGTGGCGATAGCCGCCTATCAGATTGAGGGGGAAAAGACATGGGGCGTGCAGTTCCATCCCGAAGTGTTCCACTCCGAGGACGGCACACAGCTGCTGCGCAACTTTGTCGTCGACATCTGCGGCGGCAAGCAGGACTGGAGCGCGGCATCGTTTATCGAGAGCACCGTGGCCGAGCTGAAGGCACAGCTCGGTGACGACAAGGTGGTGCTGGGGCTGAGCGGCGGCGTCGACTCGTCGGTGGCAGCAGTGCTGCTCAACAAGGCCATCGGCAAAAACCTCACCTGCATATTTGTCGACCACGGGATGCTGCGCAAGAACGAGTTCCGCAACGTGCTCCACGACTACGAGTGCCTTGGGCTTAATGTCATCGGCGTGGACGCGAGCGAGAAGTTCTTCTCCGAACTTGCCGGCGTGACCGACCCCGAGCGCAAGCGCAAGATTATCGGCAAGGGTTTCATCGACGTGTTTGACGAGGAGGCCCACAAGATAAAGGATGTGAAGTGGCTCGCACAGGGCACAATCTACCCCGACTGCATCGAGTCGCTCTCAATCACCGGCACGACAATCAAGAGCCACCACAACGTCGGCGGTCTCCCCGAGAAGATGAACCTGCGCCTATGCGAGCCGTTGCGGCTGCTGTTCAAGGACGAGGTACGTGCCGTGGGGCGCGAGCTTGGGATGCCCGAGCATCTCATCAAGCGTCACCCCTTCCCCGGCCCCGGTCTTGCCGTGCGCATACTCGGCGACATCACCCCCGAGAAAGTGCGCATACTCCAGGATGCCGACGACATCTTCATCCAGGGCCTGCGCGACAACGGCCTTTACGACAAGGTATGGCAGGCCGGTGTCATCCTGCTGCCCGTGCAGAGCGTGGGCGTGATGGGCGACGAGCGCACCTACGAGCGTGCCGTGGCCCTGCGCGCCGTGACATCCACCGACGCCATGACCGCCGACTGGGCCCATCTCCCCTACGAGTTCCTCGCCAAGGTATCCAACGACATCATCAACAAGGTGCGCGGCGTCAACCGCGTATGCTACGATATCTCCTCCAAGCCACCGGCAACCATCGAGTGGGAATAATGCATTGACGACCGACAATAACGATAACGCGCCATGTTCCCGAAGGAGATGGCGCGTTGCCGTTAAGAGGATACACAATAAACGCCATGAATATCGCTATCGTAATTGACGCACTGCTGCCAGTCACGCTGTATGGCGGGACCGAGCGGGTGGCATACGGGCTTGGAAAAGCCCTTGCCGATATAGGGCACAAGGTCACGTTCCTTTGCCGCAAAGGGTCGCAATCACCGTTTGCGCGCATTGTCGCATATGACCCGTCACGGCCTGTGGCGGCGCAACTGCCTGCTGACATCGACATCGTGCACTTCAACAACACGACCGACCTCCGCGGTCTCGACAAGCCCTATGTCGTGACGCTTCACGGCAACGGGATGCAGCCAGGGCACATCGACCGCAATTCAATCTTCGTATCGGCCAACCATGCCTACCGCTATGGATGCGACTCCTATGTGCACAACGGCCTCGACTGGGACGACTACGGAACGCCCGACCTGACGAGACGCCGCGACAGGATGCATTTTCTCGGCAATGCCGCGTGGAGGGTGAAGAACGTCAAGGGCGCGATAGCCGTGGCACGCCGTGCCGCCATACGGCTTGACGTATTAGGCGGTCATCGGCTGAACCTGAAGATGGGACTGCGGTTCACTCCCTATCCCTCGATACGGTTTCATGGCATGGTTGACAATGAGGCAAAACGCCGTTACATCGAGCGTTCGCGCGGGCTGCTGTTTCCCGTGACATGGCACGAGCCTTTCGGCCTCGCCGTCATCGAGTCGCTCTACTTTGGCGCGCCTGTCTTTGCCACCCCCTACGGCTCGCTGCCCGAACTGGTCACGCCTGCCGATGACGCGAATGTCGGCTACCTGTCAACGTCGGTTGACGCAATGGCGACCGACATCTCCCATGGGAGAGCGATACCGCCTCAAGTGTGTCACGATTATGCCGTCGATTTGTTCAGCTCGGCAGTGATGGCCCGCGCCTATCTCGCCAAATACGAGCAAGCGCTCAACGGCAAGCCCCTCATCAACGACTTCGCCCCCGTCACAAATCCCTCCCCCCGCCATTTGCCCTGGGAATAATAATTGCTACCGGGCACAAAAAACTTGCGGCACAGGTTGGTGGAACGGGGAAAAAATAGTAATTTTGCAGCGGAATTTCGTAATCTCTGGCAAGACAAGGCTGCTTGTTATATTGCGAGTATTTATAAATCACTAAATTACAAATGAAAATGGACTTAATTAAAGTAGCCGAAGAGGCGTTTGCATCAGGCAAGCAACATCCCCAATTCGGACCCGGCGACACCATCACAGTCGCTTACCGCATCAAAGAAGGTAACAAGGAGCGTATCCAGCAGTACCGTGGTGTAGTAATCCGTATCTCCGGCGAAGGTGACAAGAAGCGTTTCACCGTGCGCAAGATGAGCGACAACATCGGCGTGGAACGTATCTTCCCCATCGAGTCACCCTTCATTGACTCTATCGTAGTCAACAAGTACGGTAAGGTACGCCGTGCCAAGCTCTACTATCTCCGTAAGCTCACCGGCAAGAAAGCTCGCATCAAGGAGCGTCGCGTGGCCAAGTAAACCGCACTTTCAACGATACAAAAACGGCATCGTCCCACCAATGAGGGCGATGCCGTTTTTGTATACACATGCCGTACAAAACAATTGGAGGTGGGAAATTGTAATAAAGGAGGACTTTCAAACCAAAATTCAGCATCTATGAAAAATATCCTTATTGTCTCGGGACATCCCGACCTCGCACATTCGTTGGCAAACAAAACAATCCTCGATGAGACAGCCCGCCTGTTCCCATCGGCCGAAATCGCGCTACTCGACAGTCTCTATCCAACATTTGAAATCGATGTGGAGAAGGAACAGGAGCGTCTTACACGTGCCGACATCGTGGTGTTCCAGTTCCCCATCATGTGGTATAGCTCGCCGTCGCTGCTCCACCGTTATGTAGAGAAAGTGTTCACCTACGGATTTGCCTATGGGGCAGGTGGCAACCAAGTGAAAGGGAAAAGCCTCGTGCTGTCGTTTACATCAGGCTCGCCGGCCGAAGCATACAGCTATGACGGAGCACAACACTACCCTATCGACGCCTTCATGCCCCCGTTTATCGGCATCGCATCGTTATGCGGCATGAAATGGGAGGACTATATCTATACCGGCGGGATGAATACGGCCGGTGCCGACACACAGGCAAAGGCCGATGACATACGCCACCGCGCCGTGGAACACGCCCGGCGCCTTGCCGAGGTGCTAAAGTCGCTACAATAGCAGGACCCAACTTTCGCCAAACGCATGCGTTATATCTATAGGATATAATAAAGCGTACTCTCATGAATCTGAAAAGTAACCCCATACTAGACATCAGGGAGCATCTCGACACCCATTGGCGCAAGCTGCTCGGAAGCGCATTCCGATACCTATTGCCACTCGCAGTGTCTGTGGCATTAATTGTATGGCTTTTCCACAAGGTCGACATCCACGAGGTGATGGGCATCGTCAGGCATGGATGCGACTACCGTTGGATATTCCTCATGATGGCGATAACCACGCTATCCCATATCATAAGGGGCATCCGCTGGGGAATACAGTTGCGTGGGGTCGGTATCCCGCGTATGACACCGACAGCCTACAGCGTCTCGATATTTGGCGCATATGCGCTCAATCTCGTTTTCCCACGGCTCGGTGAGGTATGGAGATGTGTCTACATCACGCGCCGTGAGCACGCATCGCTGTCGTCGGTCGTAGGCACCGACCTCGGCGACCGTGCCTCCGACGCCGTGGTGGTACTCGCCCTGTTGGAATTGGCACTTATTGTCGCCCATCCGGCGATAGATCAGTTCCTGACGCGGTATGCCGTCGGCAAGGATATAGAGTCATTCTCCGACAATCCCTGGATGTGGTGCTACATCGCGTTAGGGATCGGCATCCTGTGGAGCGTGTTCCATTTCTGCCGCAACTACAAGTATATCCGCAAGATTGACGGCGTTATAGACCGCCTGTGGAACGGATTCAAGGTCCTTTTCACGATGAAAGGCATTGGGATGTACATTGTGCTGACATTCGGCATATGGACTTGCTATTTTCTTGAGACCTACGTATGTTTCTTCGCGTTCCCGTTCACCCGTCATCTCGTCTCAGAGCCGGGGATGGCATTGGGGCTTATCCCGGGGCTTGTGGTATTCGTGTTCGGGTCGTTCAGCATGGCGATTCCATCCAACGGCGGTCTTGGCCCGTGGAATCTCGCCGTGATGTTTGCCCTCTCCCTTTACGGCATCTCCAATGCCGAGGGAGCCGCATTCTCAATCGTGATGTGGAGCTTCCAGGCCGCCATGCTCGTCGCCCTCGGCATCTTCAGCGCCATCTACATCGCCGTCAACAAGCCCCCGAAAGCACAACCGACGCAGCTAAACACCCATTGACTCAATTTACGTATCAGCCACAAAAGCCGGTTGAAACGCTAAAAACCCGTTGAAAAATTATTTATGGCAACAGCAAAAAATGGTTCCCTAATGGTTCTTTGGTTCTTCAAAAACAACAGCGACACCACTAATTAAAGAACCAAACGAACCATCAGGAACCAAAACGTATTCATAACATTTTTAAGTTTAAGCACGCCGAACGATAAAAGTGCCCCGAATTTTAACCGCCGTCTTTTCATATTGATTCGAATTTACCAAAACGTGACTAAGAGCATGCAGGAAGAGGAAATCAAGGCAGACTCCTTGACTTTTTATTCTACCGATGTACCAATCCCCTGATTTTTATCTACATTTGCGATATGAAACTTGGAACCATGCAAAAATATATCGCCATAATATTCGCGTTGTCATTCTCCACTCTCACGTGTAGTGGACAATCTTTTCTTGCAAAATATCCCAAGCTGACAGAGAAAAATCTGCCTGCATTTTTCGGGGATTGGAAAGCCTATTCGGATTCAGTGGCAAATAATGTGGAATGCAATTCCGATATATGTAGAGTTGTAAATGCAGAAATTGATTCAGCCTTTCATATCATCAGGGCATTGCAAAGTGATGTTTCCCACTATGTAGCAAAGCGAAAAGTAAAATATGGAATAATACCACAGTATATTCCTGTTGAATATTACCCTATTGCGCCGTCCCCTAACGATACGCTATTTTTTTCATATGATTACGCTTCGCTATATGACAGTATCTTGGTAAGGGATACGATAACGCCCAATTTAGGACCAAATGAGCTATACTTAACTGAAAATATACGCACTCGCTTATTGGAGTTTATAACTGGCTTAAATGTTGATAATGAAAGGCCGTGGAGATTTATAAAAAAGAATATTAAAGCATTGCTGAAATATATTCGCCATTACAACGAGGAGCACTATGGTATGGTAATTTTTAACGATTACCCCTATATTTGGAAAGTTCAAACCACCGATGATTTTATCGTTTTACATATAAGAGCATCCAATTATATCGGCTACGAGGAATGGTACATAAAGAAAGGCAACAGTTTTGAGAAAGTGCCAGGCATACATAATGCTTGGATAGAATGAGAATATGTTAAGCTTTGTTGTTTCTTCCAGTGAAGAAAAAGAGATTATAACCGAGTGGCATAGACAACTCGCACATCGAAATAATCGTAGCACCGAATAACCGCACGGATGGAGTTGGCAATCATCCTATTCGCGATCGCGACAGGTCGCGACCCAATGCTGTTCACTTAAGGGCATTATATC
>LUJN01000030.1 GCA_001689445.1 Bacteroidales bacterium M3
GGTCGCGACCCTACTTTGTGAAATGGTTTTACCGGGGGTGGAACTTTAGCGCGGTCGGGGGTGTTATAGATATACTGACAAAACGTATAAACTATATAAGCTATGAAAGTTACCTATCTTGACCATTGCGGTTTCATGATTACGACCGACAAGGTAATCATCGTGTTTGACTATTTCCGTGATCCCTCGCATGCCCTGCACAAGGCACTTGAGGCCCATCCATATTTCCCCGTGGTGTTCTTCATGAGCCACTATCCCAAGGACCACGCCTATCATCCTGACATCTATGAGATAGCCCAAAACCATGAGCGCACCTATGTGATGTCAAACGACATCCTGCCGCAGAACGTACCTTCCAACCTCGCCGTGGCGGGCATGAGCGCGGGCGACATCCTTGAGGATCTTCCCGGCATCAAGCGTGTCAAGGCCTACAAGTCGACCGGGAAGGGCGTGACATTTGTCGTGACGCTCGACGACGGTCACATGGTGTTCCACGGCGGCAACATCGGCCAATATTGTTGGCACGGCGGCCAGGCACCCGACGAGCGCGAGATTGCCAAGGCCGAGGAGGAGTTCAAGGTCGTCATCAACCATATCGCGTCGGAGGTTCCCGAGGTGTATATCGGCATGTTCCCGCTCTATCCCGGTCAGGCATCGGAGTTGACAAAGTATGCCAAGGAGTATCTTGAGACCATCAAGACCGACAATTATTTCCCGATGAACATCGCCGACGACTACACGGCAGCATGTGACTTTGACGCCTATGTGCTCACCCCCGGCACCAAATGCCACTGCATCCACAACCCCGGCGCGTCAGTCAAACTCGACTAATATAGTTCAAAGGTCAAAGTTCAGAGTGCACAGTTTCTGAGAACCACGAGAAACTGTGCACTCTGACTTTTGAACTATGGACTAATAAAAGACTGTGCACTCTGAACTATGCACTTTGCACTATCTGAAGTCCGTGGGTCTTGGTCTTGATTTCCTTGGGACCCATGATGCGTTCGACGGTGCCGTCAGGGGCGATGATGAACGTGGTGCGGAATGTGCCCATGTACTTGCGGCCATACATGCTCTTTTCGCCCCATACGCCAAATGTCTCGACGAGACGGTGGTCGGTGTCGGCGATGAGTCGGAATGGCAGGGCGTTTTTCTCGATAAACCGCTGGTGGGACTTCTCGCTGTCTACGCTTACGCCCACCACGTCATACCCGAGGCTGAGCAGCTCGTCGTAGCTGTCGCGGAGGCTGCATGCCTCGGCGGTACAGCCGGAGGTGCTGTCCTTGGGGTAGAAATAGAGCACGAGGCGGCGACCGGCATAGTCGCTGAGTTTCACTTCCTTGCCGTCCTGGTCGATGCCAAGCAGCTCGGGGACTTTGTCACCTATATTCATAGTAAGTCGTATTGGTTGGATGGTTATATGGCGCAAATATAGTTAACCCGTCTCAAAATATGGTAAAAGAGCGGTTAAAAAGATTCCTCGCTCAGGCGACAGCACATCTTTTTGACCCGTATCGTGTTATATTGGTGGAGCGAATCATGCGGTTTTATTAATTTTAATGAAAAAATAGTGACTGTCTTAGGCGATAATCATTACCTTTGTAGGTATGATGGAGACAGTCGGGCATGACGGCGCGTCCATCATGAAGTGTAACAATAAAATATAACAGAAATGAGTGACAAGCAATTAGACCGCATCAGCTATGCTCTCGGACTGAGCATGGGTAATAATTTCCGCAGTTCGGGCATACAGACATTGGATATTCACGACTTTGCCGACGGCGTTGCCGCCGTGTTCTCGGGCGAGACCCCCAAGATGACCTATGACGAGGCCAAAGAGGAGATACGCAAGTTCTTCACCGCCATGGAGGAGAAGCAGAAAGAGGCCGCCGCACAGATGGCAAAGGTCAACGAGGAGGCCGGCGCGGCATTCCTCGGCGAGAACGGCAAGCGTCCCGAGGTGAAGACCACCGCGTCGGGGCTGCAGTATGAGGTCATCGAGGAGGGTACGGGCGCGATGCCCAAGGCCGGCGACCAGGTGACGGTGCACTACACCGGCAAGCTCATTGACGGCACGGTGTTTGACAGCTCGGTCGAGCGCGGCGAGCCGGCCACGTTTGGCGTGACACAGGTCATCCCCGGTTGGGTCGAGGCATTGCAGATGATGAAGGAGGGTGCCAAATGGCGTCTATTTATCCCCTCGCAGCTCGCCTACGGACCCAACGGCGCGGGCAATGTCATCGGTCCCAACGCGACGCTCATCTTTGATGTCGAGCTTATAAAGGTAATCGGCGAGTAATACAATACAACGATGAAAGCCGTGAGGTATATCGTGGCGGCCGTCGTGGCCGTGTGCTCCGTTATAGGGGCAGCGGCTGCCGACCGCGGGAATGTCGAGACGCCCGACTCCGTGTCGGCGGCGTTTGCCACCATATGGGGCGGCTATCTCGACAAGGTGGCTCAGGAATATGGCGGCGACCGCGCAGCCGTCACGCTCTATGCCGACGGGATAGAGCGTGCATTGCAGCTCCCCGCCGACCGGATGCCGCTCTATCGCGGCATCCTTGACGGCTATATGGTCGGGCAGCGTCTGCGGCAGATGCAGCAGATGGGCATTCCGGTCGATGACAAGGCGTTTATGGCGACATTGCGCGCCTCGCTGATGGGCGAGCCGACAGGCTTCACCCGTGAGAGCGCCGACGAGTTTCTTAACTCCTACGTGGCGCGCCAGGCCGCGGGCGACACCGTTTCGGTGGCCTCCCAGCGCGACTACCTCGCCACGCAGGCTGCCCGCGAGGGGGTGATTACCACCCCGTCGGGACTCGTGTTTGAGGTGATAAAGGAGGGCGAGGGCACGGCTCCCGCCAAGAGTGACCGCGTTGTCGTCATGTACACCGGCCGTCTTGCCGACGGCACGGTGTTTGACGCCACCGAGGAGCCTGTGACCTTTAATGTCGACCGCCTTGTGCCCGGATTTACCGAGGCTTTGATGCTCATGAAGCCCGGAGGCCGTTATCGCGCCTATATCCCTGCCTCGCTCGGCTATGGCGCCAAAGGCATCCCCGGCGTCATCCCCGGCAACTCGGCCCTCGACTTTGACATCGAGCTGCTCGAAGTGGTTCGGTAGTGCAAAGTGCAAAGGTCACAGTTCAGAGTTATTGGGCCTATAAAGCCTATTTGACCTATTGGCCCTATAAGTCAAATAAGCCAGATAGGTCAAATAAGGCCGATAGGCCCTGAGCAGCATTATTAAAGGATAAACATTTTATATTATAGTGATTTTTTATGAAAAAGATGATTCTTGCTTGTGCATCGGCACTTCTCGTGGTCGGTGCGACAAGCTGTGATGGAAAAAGCGGTTCGACTACGGCCGACAAGACATTCGGCGACTCCGTGTCGACCTATTTTGGCAAAGTAAACGGCGGTATGCTCGCCATGCGCGTCAAGGAATCCCCCGAGGCCGCCAACTGGAGCAAGGAGTCGATGCTGCGCGGCATCGAGACCGCACTCAAGGCTGACACAGCCGACATGGGCTACCTCGTTGGACTCAGCATAGGCGTGCAGATGGCCCAGCAGCTCAAGGGTATCTCCGAGGATGTCGACGGATTCAGCTACGCAAAGACTATCGCGGCGTTCCAGCAGGCTTTCAAGGCTGACTCGCTCCCCGGTCTTGACGCTGACAACATGGAGTTCCAGAAGCTGATGGCACAGGTGCGCGAGCGTGCCGAGAAGAAGCGTCAGGAAGCGCTTGAAAACTCCCCCGAGGCAGTTGAGGGCACAAAGGCCGGTGAGGCATACATCGCCAAGCTCAAGGCCGAGGACCCCGAGATAAAGACAACCGCATCGGGCCTGTCATACAAGGTGGTAAAGGAAGGTAAGGGAGAGAAGCCCGCAGCAACCGATGTTGCAAAGGTCAAGTATACCGGCAAGCTCATCGACGGCACAGTATTTGACTCGTCGGAGGGCAATGTGGTTGACTTCCCCGTGTCGCGCGTGGTGCCCGGCTTCAGCGAGGGCCTGCAGCTCATGACCCCCGGCAGCACCTACATCTTCTACATCCCCGGCAATCTTGCCTACGGACCCCAGGGCGCGCCCCAGGCTGGCATCACCCCTAACGCCACTCTCACCTTTGAGGTGGAACTGGTAGGTGTCGACGCCAAGAAATAGTCCCGTCAATCCGCACAAATAAAATAGGGAGCTGTCTCGCGACAGCTCCCTATTGTCATGTTGTAAAGTGTATACAGGGATGTGATTATTTACAAATATGGAACAATATGAGGGTGTATCAACTCCACACATGGTCGTGATACACCTTGCAAAGGTAACACACTTTTTCGTCTCCACCAACTTTTTTCGCCATTTTTATTGCAAACTTATCCCGCGATGGGCTAACTTTGTTGTCGCAAAAACAATCAGGACTGACAATGGAGATGAATCGTGGAGAGTTTGAGGTGATGGCTCCGGTGGGGAGCTGGGAGTCGCTACGAGCGGCTATTGACGCGGGTGCCGATGCGGTGTATTTCGGTATCCAGGGGCTGAACATGCGGTCGCGCTCGGCCAATAATTTCACGATCGACAACCTGCACGAGATTGTGGAGCTGTGTGAGTCGGAGGGGGTAAAAACCTATCTGACGGTCAACACGATAATCTATGACGGGGATATGGACAAGCTGCACGCGATAGTTGACGCGGCGCGCGACGCGCGGGTGACGGCGATTATAGCTAGCGACATCGCTGCGATACTGTATGCCCGCAGTGTCGGGGTGGAGGTGCACATATCGACGCAGGTCAATGTGACAAACGTGGAGGCTGTGCGGTTTTATGCCCAATGGGCCGACGTGATGGTGCTTGCCCGCGAGCTGTCGCTGGAGCAGGTGGCGGCCATCCACCGTGCCATTGTCGAGGAGGGGATACGAGGCCCGCGTGGCGAACTTGTGCGCATCGAGATGTTCTGCCACGGGGCGTTGTGCATGGCCGTGTCGGGCAAATGCTACCTGAGCCTGCATGAGATGAACTCCAGCGCCAACCGTGGGGCGTGTACCCAGATATGCCGTCGTGGCTACACGGTGCGCGACCGCGAGACGGGCGACGAGCTGGAGATTGACAACAAGTATATCATGTCGCCAAAAGACCTGAAAACTATCCATTTCCTCAACAAGATGATTGACGCGGGGGTGAGGGTGTTCAAGATAGAGGGACGTGCTCGCGGCGCGGAGTATGTGAGGATAGCCGTCGAGTGTTACAATGAGGCGATAAACGCCGTGATTGACGGCACATACACCGAGGAGGCGGTTGCCCGATGGGACGGCCGTCTCGGGCAGATTTTCAACCGTGGATTTTGGGACGGCTACTATCTCGGGCAGCGTCTCGGGGAGTGGTCGATGAAATATGGTTCGTCGGCGACGCGTACCAAGGTCTATGCCGCCAAGGGGGTGAGGTATTTCTCCAATATCGGTGTGGCGGAGTTCCTGATGGAGGCCGGCGAGCTGCATGTCGGGGATGAGATTGTGATCACGGGCCCGACAACCGGGGCGGTGATAATGACCGTCGACGAGATACGTGTCGACCTGAAGTCTGTCGAAAAGGCGGTCAAGGGGGACAGCTTCTCAATAAAGGTCGACAAGAAGATACGTCCCAGCGACAAGCTCTACAAGTGGGAGGATCCGGCCGAGGTGCGTGCCCGCAACCCGCAGCAACGCTGAACGAGTGCAAGGTTCAGAGTGCAGAGTTCACAATTTTTCAAGGCTTATTAGCCTTATTTGGCCTGTTGGGCTTATAAGCCTGATAGGGCCTGTAGGTCCAATAGTCCCGATATAGCTGATAGCCTAATAATTAGGCATCGTGAATTATGCATTATGAATTAAAAAGTATTATATTTGCGATGTGATAATCTGTCTCTTGGATGCAAGGGGCTTACAGCTTGTGCAAATATAATTTTTAACCTCTAACTAATAATGACATGAAACTTTTGAGACGTACCGTTATGGCTGTGTGCGCGGTGATTGCCGCCTTTGGCGCACATGCCGCCAATTACGCGTGGCCGGCCAACTATGAGGGAGTGATGCTCCAGGGATTTTATTGGGATTCATACAAGGACTCCAAGTGGACCAACCTTGAGTCGCAGGCCGACGAGTTGAGCCAATATTTCAAGCTCATATGGATACCCAACAGCGGCAAGGCTGCTTCAAATCCCGGCATGGGATATGATCCGGTGTATTGGTTCACCAACCACAACTCCTCATTTGGCACTGAGGCCCAGTTGCGCTCGATGATAAAGACCTTTAAGGAGAAAGGTACCGGGATTATAGCCGACGTGGTCATCAATCACCGCAGCGGCGCTACCAACTGGACCGACTTTCCGGCGGAAAAATGGAACGGCCAGACATGGAAAATCGGCACGGACGGCATCTGCTCGACCGATGAGGTCAAGGATGCCGCCGGGCAGGCCAAGCCGACCGGTGCACCCGATACCGGCGAAGACTTCAATGGCTCGCGCGACCTCGACCACACCAATGCCAACGTGCAGAACAATTGCAAGGCTTACTGCAAGTTCCTGCTTGAAGACCTCGGCTATGCCGGATTCCGCTATGACATGGTGAAAGGCTATAGCGGCCAATACAACAAGATTTACAACGAATATTCCAAGCCGACTTTCTCGGTTGGAGAATACTGGGATGGCTCGTATGATGCCGTGGCGGCATGGATTAACGCCACCGGCAAGCAGTCGGCGGCGTTTGACTTCCCCTGCAAGTATGCCATCAACGAGGCTTTCGCGTCCAACGATATGACAAAGCTCGTGTGGAGGGCCAACGGCACCAACCCCCAGCCTGCGGGCATGATACACTTCGGCTATGCCCAATATTCCGTTACGTTTGTCGACAACCACGACACCTACCGCGACGGCAGCAAGTTTACAGGCAATGTCCTCGCTGCCAATGCATTCATTATCTGTAGCCCGGGCACTCCCTGCGTGTTCCTTCCCCACTGGCAGGCTAACAAGGCCGCCATCAAGGCCCTTATCGACGCCCGCAACGGTGTTGGTGTTCACAATCTAAGTCCTGTCAAGGTGCTGAAATCCACCACTGACTGCTATATGGCCGAGGTGACCGGCACCAAGGGTAAGCTTGTAGTGAAGGTCGGCTCGTCGATGGACTCTCCTGCCGGCTACACCAATAGCGACATCAAGGCAACAGGCAACGGTTATTGCGTGTGGACTACAGCCCAGGGCGGCGATGATCCCGTGATACCCGGAGGCGATGATTTCATGGTCTACTTTGACAACTCGACCGAAAAGTGGGCTACTCCTACCATCCACTATTGGGGCGGAGCCGAGTCGACATGGCCCGGCGTGGCGATGACCAAGGTTGATGGCAACGTGTGGGGCTACAAGGTTCCCGCAGGCACAACCGGATGCCTCTTTAACGCAGGCGATGGCGACAACACAAAGACCGGCGACATGGCCGCAGCGGCCAACCATATATACGACCGCAGCGGCGACAAGGGCGTATACGACGGACCGGACATCCCCGGTGACGACTATCCCGCGACACTGTACCTTGTCGGCAATGTCAATTCTACCGAGTGGAGCACCTCTGAAGCCATCGCGGCCTCTATTGCCGAGAACGGTGTCTACACCTGGTATGACGTCAAGGTCGATTGTGCTAAAGATGAGGAGATGGGCTTCTTCTCGTTTCTCACCAAGGTTGGTGCAAGTTGGGATATAGCCAATGGTGGCGACCGTTACGGCGCGACTGCCAAGGATGCTCCGATATCCATTGGATCTTCTGCAGAGATAGAGTGTTTCAAGGCCGGAGTCAATGCAAGTTCCGCTTACTCGTGGGCTGCAACCCCCGGTTCGTACACCATCGAGGCAAACCTCAAGGATATGAAGGTGACGCTGAAGAACGTGACCTCCATCACCGGCATTGAGGCTGACGGCGATGTAACGCCCGTCTACTACACTCCGCAAGGCATCCTCGTGGAGCGTCCCACACAGGGTCTCTACATCGTCAAGCGCGGCAACAAGGTGACCAAGGAATATATCCGCTAACCACTTATAGTATATGAGGCCAATCGCCTCAATGTAGGGACATGCCTCTGGCATGTGGACTGATATTCAGCCTACAGCATCCTCCACATGCCAAAGGCATGTCCCTACAAATCATCGTAATACAGCATCCCCGTATTGTCAATGGCAGCCGCCACTGACAATGCGGGGATGCTTATTGTCTATTCGCGGAGGGCGTTGCAGATCCATTGTGATTTTGTCACATCTCCCTTTTTCCGTATCTTTGCAGTCCATTATGCCGCGATAACGGGGCAAATTATGACAATTTGGTATTAGGATATGCATAAGATAGCGATTCTTGCATCAGGCTCGGGCAGCAATGCCGAGAATATAGTGAGGCACTTTCATGGCGGTGACGACGTGAGGGTGGCCGTGGTGTTGAGCAACAAGGCCGATGCGGGAGTCCATGAGCGGATGCAGTGTCTCGGTGTGGAGACTGTGACTCTCGGCAACGATGTGTGGGCCGACCGTCCGTCGGAGGTCATCGCCGAGCTTGAGGCAAGGGGCGTGGAGCTGGTGGTGCTTGCCGGCTTCCTACGCAAGATACACCCCGACATTGTTGCCGCCTATCGCGGCCGGATGCTCAACATCCATCCGTCACTCCTACCGGCCTATGGCGGCAAGGGGATGTACGGCCGGCGCGTCCATGAGGCTGTGCTTGCCGCCGGAGAGCGCGAGACAGGCGTAACAGTACACCACGTCACCGACGAGATAGATGGCGGCGCAATCGTGGCCCAGGATCGGGTATCTATATCCTCCGGCGAGACCGTCGCCACCCTTGAGGCCAAAATCCACCATCTCGAACACTCCCTCTACCCCCGCGCCATAGCCGCCACCCTCGGCCTATAAGGCTCCCCAACAGATTGCCGCCATGTAGGGGCGCTATATATAGCGCCCGCGAATAACCAAGGTGCCATCCATTGGCAGATTTAGATGCCCTACCCGACAAGGCAAATTTATTTGCTTCGCTCTCGACTTATTCGTATCTTTGGCTGACGCCTTAGATACTTCCGCTCGGCAAAAAACGAATGAATTTGTTTTTTTGCTCTCGACTTATTCGTATCTTTGTGACAGCCCGCTCGACCAGAGGGTAGAGGCGGTCGTGGCATCACGTGCCGCGACATGTCTTCATGGGTGGGTGATATTTTGTAGAAAGACGTTTACCACAAGCGTATCTTCTGACTTTCAAACTTCGCAACTTTGGATTCCAAAAGAAGATAGGGCAACGGGAGCGTCCATGGCGATGCCATATATGGCAGATTGCCGCGTATGCCTTAGGGGCGTTATGCGCGGTCGTGTGCGTATATATAGTGTCATGACGTGGGCTGGCGGCGTTGCTTATCCTTTTGGAATGGCAATGCGAAGGCCAGAAAGTCGGGATAAGTGACGGTACAGATTCCCACGTCTTCGTTTTTTATATTGTAAAACAATGTGCCGCCAGTCGGGGAATCTCTTTCGGCCTAACCTTTTTATCCTTATGAAACACAGTGACATTTCACGGTCATTTGCAGGACTTGACGACATCCCTATTTTGTTAAGAGGACTCTTGTTTTCATAAAGGTTGTTAGGATTGGGGGTACGGGGCGGGGATGTGGCTAACAAATCGGGGGAGGGGATGTTATGAATGGTGTAACTCTAAAAACTTTACAGCTATGGAACTGAAAACTCAGATAGGATACCAGTCCAACAAGATTGTCGCCCAAGACTTGATAAAGAACGATAACGGGCGTGCCACTATTCTCGCTTTTGACGCCAACACCGAGCTGACAGCCCACAAGGCTCCCGGCGATGCTATGGTGCAGGTGATTGAAGGCTCGATAGACTTTGTCGTCGGCGGGAAGAGACACCACCTTCAGGCCGACGAGTTTGTCACCATGTCGGTGGGCACAGTCCACGAGGTCTATGCTCCCGAGCAGGCCAAGGTTCTCCTCACGATAGTCAAAAACTGTTGCTGTGACAGTTCTGACAAGGTCACCGACAAGCCCGAGGGGCTGCTCCCCGACTAATCTCCCGTTACGGGGTAAATTGCAATTGCCAATTACCGTATCAGATGAATGTTCATGACTTGGGCGTGGATATTCATCTGATACGTGCTTTTTTATAAAGAGGGAATGGAAATAGTCTTACTGGTGGTTGGAGAGAAGTTGTTCCACCTCCTTTTTGAGAAGGGGTAGATGATTGATGACGATAGCCCAAAGTATTTCGGGTTTCAGGCTATCATAACCATGTATCACGAAATTGCGTGTATCAACAATTTTTCTTGCGGAGGTTATGGCTACATCGGGAGTGGTTTTCAGAAGGCGATTCATAGCCTAACCCATTATTTCGATATTTCTTTCGACAAATTTGCGGAATACGTAGTCAGACAAGAATGTGTCAAATCTACGGCCAAGGCGGTCAGAGGTATCTTCTATCTCGATGATTGACTGAAGTATATCCGAGAGATATTTGCGATAGTCTTTATCCATATATAAGGCGTTTTGTGTTGTCGAGTTCTTCGCGAAAATAAGGATTGCGTACAGCGTCATCACACACCATGTCGACCTTGCGTCCGACAAGGGATGAGAGTTCGTCGATAAGACCGAAGAATATATCAGCCCATTCGGTTTCATCGATGCGTGGGGCATCAAACAGGACGGAGAAGTCGATATCGCTTTGGTCGTTGAAACGGGGAGTGAGGATTGAGCCGAAGACCCACAGCTTGGCGACCTTGTACTTGCGGCACAGGGCTGAGATTTTGTCGATGTTTTTCTCGATGAGGTGCATGATGTCGGCAAAGATAATGGTCTGGAGTTGGGAAAACAAAAAAGCCTCCGGGATTTCGGAGGCTTTGACGGGTGGAGTATAGCGGACTCGAACCGCTCACCTCGACACTGCCAGTGTCGCGCTCTAGCCAGATGAGCTAATACCCCGATGTTTGCGGTGCAAAGATAAGGGAATATTTTGGGCGGCGCAAATTTTTGCCATAAAAATTCGCGCCGCCTGTCTAAAATGTACTATTTGCCGACTAAAGTGCTATTTTATGGCTTGTGGCCTTTGTTTTGATGATATATATGCCTCGGGTCGGAAACGTTAGTGTCCCATTTACGGCATTGGCGATTTTGCGGCCTGCGATATCATAGGCTGTAGCCGATATTGATGGGTTGTTGAATTTCAGCGTCAAGCCATCGATTGTAAATGTTTCTCTATCGCTTTCTATGGTGTTGAGCACGGTAAAATCCGTCTCTCGGATATCTTTGAACTTCCCCCACATGGAGGTGTTGCGATACGCTTCGAGACTGCCGGCAGGGACATGCAGTGTGGCATTTTCAAAAGTGATGTCGTCGAACACGGGGTTTTCTATCGGCTCTGCGGTGGGAGAGGGTGTTCCTGTGCCAATTTGGGGTGGGTTGACATACAGGGAATATACATTTTCAATGTTCGGGCAATGGGAGAATTGTGGTGCTATGCCGCTAAGTTTGAGTTTGGAATCAACTGGTGTCATCTCGGAATTTTTGCCAAGTCCGAAAGTGATACTTCTGAGGTTAGTGCAATAGTGGGCGACGCTGGGGTGGATTTCGGTCACACTGGCGGGAAATTCCAATTTTTCGAGGCTTTCACAAGTTGAAAACGCACTCATCAACACTTCCCGTACGCCATAGGGTATCACTATCTCTTTCTGTGTTGTGCAGTTTACAAATGAACATCCGGCGATGATTGTCATTTTACTTGACAAGATTACTTTACGTAGGTTATAGCAATCATCAAAAATTCCATAAGACGTGCGTGTTACCGATTCGGGAAGCATTATTTCCTCAAGGGCTGTGCATTTTGTGAAGGCATATTCCTCTATATAGGTAATGGTTCCGGGAAGTGTAAGTTTGGTTAGCTTGTCACAGTCGTAGAATGCCCGTGAGCCAATCCGTGTCACGTTATATTTACTTGTATTATAGATGACAGTATGGGGAATGGTGATTTCTCCCTCATACTTTTTGTCGGGGTTGGGGATGACCTCGATAGATGAATTATCAATGGTGCGGTATGCTATTCCGTCTACCACAAATGTCTTTTGGTCGGAAGCAATTGCCGAGGTCATGGATGATCCTATGAATAGGATGAGAAAAGAGATTATAAGTTGTCTCATGTGGCGCTTGTTAAATGCTATTGTTGGAATTGGGCGAGGCGGGCGAGGTATTTGCCGATGATGTCAAACTCGATGTTGACGCGGGTACCGACCTTAATGGTCTTGAAGTTGGTGTGCTCAAGGGTGTAGGGGATGATAGCGACGCGGAATGATGAGGGGGTGGAGTCGCAGACGGTGAGGCTCACGCCGTTGACGGTCACGGAGCCTTTCTCGACGGTGACGTATCCCTGTGCGGCCATGGCGTGGTCGACGGGGTATTCAAACTTGAAGTAGCGGCTGCCGTCGACCTCCTCGATGTCGGTGCATGTGGCGGTACAGTCGACATGCCCCTGCACGATGTGTCCGTCGAGGCGTCCGTTGAGCATCATCGAGCGCTCAAGGTTGACGAGGTCGCCGGCCTTGAGGTCTCCGAGGTTGCTTCGGTCGAGGGTCTCCTGTATGGCGGTGACGGTGTATGTGCCGTCGCCGGGGAGGGCTACGACGGTGAGGCACACGCCGTTGTGGGCCACGGACTGGTCGATTTTAAGCTCATCGGTGAACGAGCATGAGAGTGTGAGGTGGAGGTTGCCTCCGTCGCGCTCAGCGGCGACGACGCGGGCGGGTTCTTCTACTATTCCTGAAAACATTGTTGTTGTGGTGGATTATGTGGTTGTTTGGGGGTGTTGCAAAACTGCAGATTCAAGCCAAAGTAGGGTCGCGACCTGTCGCGACCGCACGGATGGAAGATTGACAATCAGCCTATTCGCGGTCGCGACAGGTCGCGACCCTACATATGAAACAGAAATTTTGTGGATTCTGTAATACCCCACAGTGTTGATGTATAAACGGATGGTTTAGCGGTTGACGTAGACGGCATACTGGCCGGGGGCGAGCTGCGTGGGGAACGGCTCGGGGGCGGCGGTGAAGAAGTTGATGGTGGTGCTGTTGGCCTCAGGGGCATTAGCAGTGTAAGCGACATCTACGGTGTCCTTGCCGAGGTTGGTGAACACGAATACCGTCGACCCGTCGACCGAGCGGGAGAATATATAGAGGTCGTCGGAGGTCGTCGGGTAACGCTTCATCTCGCCACCCGCCGTGCCGGCTGCGAGGGCCTTCTGGGTGTGCTTGAGGTGGTTGAGCTTCTGATAGAAGGTGAAGTAGCTGTTGCGTGGTTCCCATGCGGGGGGATTGTCCTTGACAAAGAACTCGAAGGCACGATTCATGCCCGTCTCCTGGCCCGTGTAGATGAGGGGCATACCGGGGAGGGTGTATGAGAGGACGGCAAAGGCGTCGGTGAGGTTGCCGAGACGTTCAAACTCCGTACCCTCCCATGAGTTGAGATCGTGGTTGGTGACCATGTTCATCAGATAGGTGTCCTTGGGGTATTCGGCAACCTGGTCGGCAAGCAGCGAGTCGATGGATACGGCGTGCTTGACGGGGAACGTGCGCATCTCCTCACCCTCTTTTTTGAAGGTGTATTGTCCGGCGGTGGCGGCAATCTCGCTGAAAAGGTCTTTCATCGGCCAGTTGTAGCCCATGTCAAACCCGTTTTTCTGCAACGCGGGCACCGATGCCTCGGCGAGCATGAACAGGTCGGGCTTTACGGCCTGGAGCTGGGGGCGCGTCTCGTCCCAGAAGTCCACGGGCACCTCCATGGCCACGTCGCAGCGGAAGCCGTCGACGCCAACCTCGGTGAGCCAGTATTTGAACGCGTCGACCATGGCGGCACGCATCTCGCGGTTGGCGTAGTCGAGCTTGTAGACGTCGGTCCAGTCATACGGACCGTACATCTTGCCGAGGGAGTCTTTTGCATACCATTCGGGATGCTCGGTGACCCAGCGGTTGTCACATCCTGTGTGGTTGGGCACCCAGTCGAGGATGACTTTCATGCCCAGCTCATGGGCCTTTGCGACGGTCTTCTTGAACTGGTCGACGGTGCCAAACTCGGGGTTGAACGCCGTGTAGTCGCGCACGGCGTAGTAGCTTCCGAGACCGCCTTTGCGGTTAAGCTCGGAGATGGGGTAGACGGGCATGAACCATAGGATGTCCACGCCGAGTTCCTTGAGGCGCGGGAGTTCGCGCTCGAATGAGGTGATGTTGCCCGAGTCGGTGTACTGGCGCAGGTTGACCTCATAGATGACCGCATTGCGGCTCCAGTCGGGGTGGTTGACGGTAGTGTAGGTCGAGTCGCGCTGCTCGGTCGCGTCCTGGGCGGCGTTTTTGCGTGAGTTGCATGCGGCAAGCAGGGTGCCGGCCACTCCTACGGCAAGGAGGATGATGAGGAATGTTCTCATAAGTCGTTAGTTGAATAAGTGAAAAAGTTGTTTTACAGCAAAGATAGGGGTTGGCGCGGATATTTGCAAATTAACTCTTATGATTAAACACTCTCTTAACTTTTCCATTACAGGCGGTTGCGCTGGTCGGGGGAGGCGCCGCGACCGCGATATTTGGAGCGGGTGGGGTTGAGGCGGTAGGTGACGGTGAGCTGTAGGTCACGGGTGTCGTAATGCTTGTCGATGGAGTTGGTGCTGATGGCGTCATAGATTGTGACGCGGGAGCTTGCCGTGGCAAACACGTCGTCGAGCGACAGCCTGACGGTCCAGGTGTCATTGGCAAACGCCTTGTAGAGGGCAAGGTTGCATTGCCATGTCGGGCGCACATGGAGGTTCTCGGCATCGCCGGCCGTGCGGCAGGAGAGGTCGGCGTTGAGCCACATGTCCCACGGCAGATGGACGGCGTTGTTGAAGCGGAATACGCCTATAGGACGATTGAGATGCAGTGTCGAGCCGGCATGCACGAGGTTGAAGTCGCTAACCTCTACGGCAGCCATCAGCACGGGATGCCAGCAGCCGAATGTCGGGGCATAGTTGGCCATCGCCGAGAATGTGTTGAATCGCGGCATGTTCTGCATCTGCAACAGCGTGACATCCGGGTTGCCGGGATAGGGGACAGTCTGCCACATGAAGTAGTTGTCGGTCGATGTGTAGTCGAGTTCCACGGCGAGGTCACGCCAAGTGGCCGAGAGCGTCAGGTTGTCTCGCAGGATTGGGCGCAGGTAGGGGTTGCCGCTTTCGTAGGTGTAGCGGTCTTTGTAGCGTATCGCCGAGTTGAGCTGTCCGAATGAGGGTCGGTTGGTCTTGCGGCTGTAGCTGAGGCGCATGTTGACCGCCCCGACAGGCATGGCGACGGTCGCCGAGGGGAAGAGCCGCCCGTCGCGGCGGCTCTCGTCGGGCTGCTTGATGCCGTAGAGGTAGAAACGGGAATCGGTGTACTCATACCGTAGCCCTGCGGAGAGGGTGACCGGGCCAAACTGCTGGGAGATGTCGGCGAAAGCCGCGACGATGGTTTCGTCAACGTGTGTGTCGGAGGGGGTGATGAATGGTGCCTCGGAGTTGTAGCGGTCGGTGCGGTCGATGTCGCTTGTCTCGGCACCGAAGTTGAGGCGTCCTTTCCACACGGGGCGCGAGGCCGAGAGGTTGGCGGCTATGAGGCGGTTGGCGACATCGTTGCGGGTGGAGAATTGCCGTGGCGGGTTGGGTGTGGGCTGTTCGTTGAGGAGGTTGTCGCTGGCGTCGATCTTCCACAGTAGGTCGATGTTGGCGTCGAGTTGCCAGTTGCCGAATGTGCCGTTGTAATATCCGCTCAACAGGTGCTGACGGCCATATGAGCTGTCATTTGAGGTGTTGGTTAGCTCGTCGGCGAGGATGCCGCCGATGCTGCGGAGGGAAGTGGATGAGCCGTAGGATGTGGAGGGGCGGAATGAGAAATCGTAGAACAGTCCGAATGTGTGGCCCGTGAGCGTGTAGTTGAACCCGGCTTTTGCCCGGTAGACGGGGTAGATGGAACGCTCGCGGCCTGACGACCGGGTTGTCACGACGCCTGTAGGCAGATACTGCGTCTCGTCGAGGGAGTAGGCCGGACGCTCGCGGTAGTTCTCATAGTTGAGGTTGGCAAACAGGTCGAGACCGCTGCGTCGCCAGTTGAGGTTGAGCTGCTCGAAGAGATAGGCATAGTGCTTGTAGCCGATGACAGTGCGGTCGCTCAGGGAGAATCCCTCGCCCACCGGGGCAATCGTGGTGACGCGGATGACGGCGTTGACCGTCGCGTCGTAGCGTGAGCCGGGATTGGTGATGACCTCGACGTTCTTTATCGACGACGAGGGGAGCTGCTGTAGCTCGGAGAGGTCGCGTACGCGGCGTTCGTTGATGTAGACCACGGGCGTGCCGCGTCCTATGACCTCAAGCTCGCCGCCCGACAGGGTGACAAACGGCATCTTGCCGAGCAGTTGCAGCGTGGTACCGCTGTTGGCGAGGTAAGTGTCCTTGACGTCGACCATAAGGGCGTCTTTCTTGATTCTCACCGCCGGGCGACGTGCGGTGACGGTGATTTCGCCGAGGTCGTGAAACAGGCTGTCGATATTGAGCGTGTCGGAGTCCATGGCATATTCGATGGGGGATGGTTCTTCGGCATCGGGGGTCGTGGCAAGGGCGCACAGGGGGAGCGTGCAGAGCGTCAGCCCTGCAAGGGTAGATTTGAGCATGTTGATGTAATTAACTGGTGATTACTATATTGACTTTAGGATTAGAGTCCTCCTACAAACAGCCATGAGCTGTCGGGCTGCTGCGAGAGGGTCAGGTTGTGTCGGCGTGTCGAGCCGTCGGGCATCAGGAGGGTATAGGGGACAAAGGTATAGTCATTGTCGCCCGAGTGGAACGGCGTGCCCACCGACAGCAGGCGTGCGCCGTCAAACGCTCCACGGTAGGTCGCGCTGACATCCGGCTCGATGAGGCGGTTGATGACCTCCTCGTCCCATGTCTCGAATGAGCCGAGCAGCGCGGCGGTCACGTCCTCGGGTGCCAGTCCCGCAAAGCCGCCGGTCATGCGCTCTATAAACTTTATGTCGGAGGGGAGTACCGTGAGGTCGCGGCGCGGGGCGTTGGCCGAGAGGCGGCGTATGCGCAGCACCTCCACCGGGTGTCCGTCGGCGACGACCGCCACCGATGCGTTGAGCAGCGCGCCCGACGAAGCGTCAAATGTGTACCGGCGTATGTTTTCAGACTCGGATATGGATAGATTTAGCATATACGGGTTGGCGAAGTTGCCACGGGGCATGGAACGCACGGAGAGCCGGATGGCGTCTCCATCGCGTGAGATCTTATACTCGTCCCCATCCGAGGCCAATGCGCGGGACAGCTCCGCTTCAAGTATGCGGTCGGGGGTGAGGAGTGTGGCGAGGTAGTCGAGGGAGGACGACGGGCGGGAGGCGACGTGCCATCCGATGCCGAGCGACGGTATCCACACGTGGCTGTCGGATCCGGAGCCGGCGGCGACGCGTCCCCCCTTGTCCACGCGCCAGCGCAGCAGGGTGTCGTTGGATAGTATATTGATGCGGTGGGTGACAAACGGCGCGTCGAGGTCGATAAACGAGAAATTTTCCATCGGGTAGGTGCGCACGTCCACCTCCATCTCGATTGACCGCGAGGGAGTGAGCGATGTGATGGCGTCCTGTAGGAGACGTGTCGCCGTCACGGGATGGGGAAGCAGTATTATGGCGAGGATGGCTGCGGCGGTTATCGCTGTAGCCACAAGGCTGAGTATAAGCCGTCGGTGGGGACGACGCTTGGGGGTCGGGCGCATGTGCCTCATATCGTTGTCGAGACGTGAGCGCAGGCTCTCGGAGGCGCGTGCCTCACATCGGGGCTTAAGCTGATCGAGCAGGTCGTTATACTGGTCCATGAGTTATTGTTTTGAGGATGAGATATTGTGTCGCAGGCGGTTCATGCCTGAGGCGTAACGGTATTGGACTGTCGTCGGGGCGAGGTCGAGCACACGCCCTATCTCGGCGAATGAAAGCCCGTCGACGGCACGCATCAGGATGACCTCGCGCTCGCGGTCGGGCAGCGAGACGAGCAGCGCGTGGATGCGCTCGTGCTCGGCTTGAAGTTCGGTGTCTTCCACGGCTGTGTCGGGTGGGTCGATGCCGTCGAGGGGTAGTGTGGCAATGTCGCGCAGGTGGCTCCGGCATAGGTTAAGGGTAGTCTTGAACAGGTACATCCGCAGGCTCTCGGGCGATATGCCGCCGAGGTCGCGGTCGAGTAGACGCAGACAGGCATTGTGGACGATGTCCTCGGCATCGGCGCGGTTGCCTACACGGAAGAAGGCAAACCGGAACAGGTAGTCGAGGTTTTGCTCGATGACTTGGTGTATGGCGGGTGTCGTGGGCATCGTGGTTGTCGGTTTTATCTATAGGACGCGGGGCGACGGGAAATCAACGGATTTTTTGTGTTAAAAAATCGTCAGAAAATGGTTAAGGACCTTAAGGTCTTTAACGTCCTTAAGGTCCTTAATGGTTTTGTCGCAATCTTGCGGGGGATTTAGTATTGCTCCTTCTCGTTGGGGAAGTCGGAGGTCTTCACGTCATCGACGTAGTGGCTGACAGCTGATGTTATCACAGTGTCGAGGTCGGCGTAGCGGCGCAGGAATCGTGGGGAGAAGCCCTTGTTGATGCCGAGCATGTCGTGCATCACGAGCACCTGACCGTCGGTGCCGCCTCCGGCTCCGATGCCGATGGTCGGTATTGAGAGGGTCTTGGATACTTCAGTGGCAAGGGTAGCCGGAATCTTTTCAAGGACTATAGAGAAACAGCCGATTTCCTGCAACAGCAGGGCATCCTCCATTAGTTTCCGAGCCTCGGCCTCCTCTTTGGCGCGTACGGCATAGGTGCCAAACTTGTTGATGGACTGCGGCGTGAGGCCGAGATGCCCCATCACGGGGATTCCGGCGCAGAGTATGCGCTCGATTGACTCGCGTATCTCGGCACCCCCCTCGAGCTTGAGGCAGTCGGCATGGGTCTCCTTCATCACGCGGATGGCCGATGCAAGGGCCTCCTTGGAGTTGCCCTGGTAGGTGCCGAAAGGCAGGTCGACCACCACGAGGGCGCGGCGTACGGCTTTCATCACCGACTTGCCGTGGTATATCATCTGGTCGAGGGTGATGGGCAGCGTGGTGACGTTGCCCGCCATGACGTTTGACGCCGAGTCGCCGACGAGGATGGCGTCGACGCCGGCCTCGTCGATGAGGCGTGCCATGGAGTAGTCATAGGCCGTGAGCATCGCTATCTTCTCGCCCCGCTGTTTCATCTCTATGAGGCGGTGGGTCGTGACCTTGCGGCGGTCTTCTGCTGCGTATGTTGACATAAGCGTGTCGGTTTTTTAGTCGATTATGTCAAATCCGGTGTACCTGACGAGGCACTCGGGGACACGAATGCCCTCCGGGGTCTGGTTGTTCTCAAGCAGGGCCGCCATGATGCGCGGCAGGGCGAGGGCCGAGCCGTTGAGGGTGTGGCACAGGTGGGTCTTCTTGTCGTCGCCACGGTAGCGGCACTTCAGGCGGTTGGCCTGATAGGTCTCAAAGTTGGACACCGAGCTGACCTCAAGCCAGCGCTTTTGTGCGGCCGAGAACACCTCGAAGTCAAATGTGATGGCCGAGGTGAAGCTCATGTCGCCGCCGCAGAGGCGCAGGATGTGCCAGGGAAGCCCGAGCTTGTCAAGCAGCGACTGCACGTGGTCTTTCATCTCCTCAAGCGCGGCATATGAGTTCTCGGGCTTCTCGATGCGCACGATTTCCACCTTGTCAAACTGGTGTAGGCGGTTGAGCCCGCGCACATCCTTGCCGTAGCTGCCGGCCTCGCGGCGGAAGCAGGCCGAGTAGGCGCAATTCTTGACGGGAAGCTGCGAGTCGTTTAGGATGACATCGCGGTAGATGTTGGTGACGGGCACCTCGGCGGTGGGGATGAGGTAGAGGTTGTCGACCTCGCAGTGGTACATCTGTCCCTCTTTGTCGGGGAGCTGTCCTGTGCCGTAGCCCGATGCCTCGTTGACAACATAGGGGGGCTGGATTTCGAGGTAGCCAGCGCGTCCCGCCTCGTCGAGGAAGAACTGTATGAGCGCGCGCTGCAGGCGTGCGCCTTTCCCCTTGTAGACGGGGAAGCCGGCACCTGTGATTTTCACGCCGAGGTCAAAGTCGATGAGGTCATATTTCTTGGCGAGGTCCCAATGGGGCAGCGCGTCGGCGGGGAGGTCGGGCATCGGGCCGCCGGTCTTCTCGACCACATTGTCCTCGGCAGTACGCCCTTCGGGCACCATGTCGCAGGGGACGTTGGGGATGGTGAGGAGGATGTCGCGTATCTCGGTCTCGGCATTGGCGAGCTTGTCGGCCACGGCCTTCTGCTCCTCCTTGAGGGTGGCTACAGCCGACTTTGCCTCCTCGGCAGCATCTTTCTTCCCCTCTTTCATGAGGGCGCCGATTGATGCGGCGAGCTTCTTCAGCTCGGCAGCCTTATTGTCGTTCTCAAGCTGGAGGCTGCGGCGCATCGCGTCAAGCTCGATGATGCGCCCTATCTTTTCCTGTGCGTCAAACCCCTTGACGGCGAGACGCCGTATGATTTGGGCGGGGTCCTGGTTGATCTGTTGAAGAGTAAGCATTGTTATTGGGGTTGTTTCCCGCCCGATTTTGGCGTGTGACGCCCCGGCGGGAATGATTGGTTATTGTTGTACGGTCTCTCAGCAGGAGAGCAGCTCCTTTACCTTTGCCGAGATGGCACGGCCTTCGGCACGCCCGGCAAGAGCCTTGGAGGCGATACCCATCACGCGGCCCATGTCCTTGGGGCCTGAGGCTCCCGCCTGAGATATTATTGCTTTCAGTTCGGCGGTAAGTTCCTCGTCGGAGAGCTGTCTCGGGAGGTATTCCTCAATGACGGCTGCCTCAGCAAGCTCGTTGTCGGCGAGGTCGGGTCGCGATTGCGAGGCGTATATCGCCGCGCTCTCCTTGCGCTGCTTCACCATCTTGACGAGTATCTTCATCGCGGCATCGTCGCTGAGGGTGCCATCGCCGCCCTTAGCGGTCTTTGCCTCAAGAAATTCCTTTTTAATGCCGCGCAGTGTCTCAAGGCGCACCTTGTCCTTGGCCAGCATGGCCGACTTGATGTCGGCACTGATTTTGTCGAATAAATCCATGGCTCTGTTATGTGATTGTCCTGAATGTCTAAAATGTTGAGCGCAAAATTACTATATTTTTGAATAAGGAGTGCCGGAAGTGACGTTTTTTTGGCGTCGACAGGACGATATAAGCCGAAGTATAGCTAAAAATGCGCCTAAAATGGACGTATAGTTGTATTGTATGGATAAAAATAGCTACCTTTGCAAAATTAATGGGATACAATAAAAAGCTAATGCTGTCGTTAATAGATTGAAAAAAGTGCCGATTGTTAGTGTCCTATACATCAAATAGACCGAAATATGAAATTGAAGAACATATCAATATTGTGTGCTCTCATGCTTGCCTTGGCTTCGTGCAGTTCGTCCAAGACATCACTGTCCTACTTTGAAAACCTCAAGGAGTATGAGTCGGGGACTCTCTCGTCGGGCGACTTCAACGTGAAGATTATCCCCGACGATGAGCTTTTTATCACTGTCACATCTATGGTGCCGGAGGCTACGGCCCCATACAACATCCCGTTATCCAACCCCGCCACACGCGGCAATCTCCAGAGCTATAGCCAGGCCACCCAGCAGACATATATCGTCAACAGGAAAGGGGATATAAAGTTCCCGATGATAGGCGACATCCACGTTGAGGGCATGACCACTACCGAGTTGGCACAGTTCCTTACCAAAAAGATAAGCGCTGATGTCGAAGATCCTTACGTGAGGGTGGAGCTGCTCAACTTCCGCGTCAATGTGCTTGGTGAGGTCTCCAAGCCCGGAGCCAAGAAAGTCGAGCGTGAGCGCTACTCGGTGCTTGACGCCCTGGCCGATGCCGGCGACCTGACTCCCTATGGCGAGCGCAGTAACGTGCTGCTTATCCGCGAGGTGGACGGCAAGAAGGAATACCACCGTCTCAACCTCAATGACGCCGCCCTGCTGTCGTCACCCTACTTTTACCTGCAGCAGAACGATGTCATCTATGTTGAGCCTAATAAGATACGAAAAGACAACGCCGAATATAACCAAAACAACGCATTCAAGGTGTCGGTAGCATCAGCCATCGTGAGCGCCTGCTCCGTGGTCGCCTCCCTCGTCATCGCCTTGGTGATCAAGTAATCTCAATAATAATAAAAGCATTATCGCAGAATCATGAGTTCTAATAGCACTAAAGCCGGTAAAGGGAATAGCAATATAAATCTTGTCGAGCTTTATCAGGAATACAAGTCAAAGTGGTGGTGGTTTGTAGTCTCAGTCGTAGTGTGCTGCGGACTGGCATTCCTCTACTCGTTGCGCAAGAACCCCATATATCAGGTCAATGCCAGTGTGCTTATCTCACAGGAGGACCAGAGCAGCGGCTCGTCGATGATGAAGATGTTCTCCCTCGGCGACATGTTCGGCGGCTACAGCTCGGTCGACGACCAGCTGATGGTTATGTCGTCACATGCGGTTTTGAACAAGACTGTTAGAGATTTGCAGCTCAACAAAAATTATTATGTGAGGAAGAATATATTACGGGGTGAGCCCCGTTATAAGGACATGCCGATTGAAATGTTCTATGAGCCGTCAATCGCCGATACATTGTCCGTCTATATGGGATTCCGCGTGAAAGTCGACAAGGATGAGAATGTGGATGTGCGCGTGAAGATAAAGGGGGAGACCGTGACCGAGGTAGAGGACAAAAAGTTCCCGGTTTCAGTCCAGACGCCGTATGGCCTGTTTGTGTTCAATAAGACCAATAATTTTGAAAAAGGGGAGGCCATTACCGAGTACATTAATCTTTGTGGCTATGATGCGGCTACCGAAGGGCTGTCGCAGAATGTCGATATATCTATCCCTAACAAGAAAGCCAACTTTATCCTGCTTGTCGTAAAGGATGCCCTTATCGGTAAATCCAAGGATGTGCTTAATACTATAGTGAAAAACTATAATAGCGTCGGGATGGAGGACAAGAAATTGAAAGGGATAAAGACTGCCGAATTTATTGACAATCGTCTTGAGTCCCTGTCTCATGAACTGAATTTGTCAGAACAGGAGGTTGAAGATTATAAAAAGTCCAACCACCTGACTGATGTGCGTGCAGAGGCCGCATACCTGATGGAGATGCGTGGCACGTTGGAGGCTGAGCTGGTAAAGGCTGAGACCGATTTTGAGATACTGACAATGACCCGTAATTTTGTCAAGAATCCTGACAATCATTATTCTCTCATCCCTGCCGGAGCCGTCGGTATCGGAGGGACTTCGGCCGCCGAGGCTATCAAGACCTATAATGAACTTGTGCTTGAGCGCATGAAGTTGGAAGGAAATGCCAAATCCAATAATGCCGCTTTGCGGACAATAACCGAACAGCTTGATGCGATGCGAGGCAATATAAACATTTCGCTTGACAAGGCCGTGGAAACCTCACGTGTCAAACTGAGCGATTTGCGCCAAAAGGTAAATGAATCGATGTCGAAATTGGGTGATATCCCGCGTCAAGAGCGCGAGTATATCAACATAAAGCGTCAACAGGCCGTGAAGGAACAACTGTTTGTATACCTGCTTCAGCAGCGGGAGGAGGCGGCTCTCTCTATAGCCAACTCTATGCCGCGTGGCATGGTTATCGATGAGGCTTATTCGATTGTGAAGCCCGTGAGCATGTCGAGGAAGAAGATGCTGTTTTTTGCTTTCGTGTTGGGGCTGTTGATTCCTGTCGGTATATTATACCTTAAGGGCAAGTTCAAAAACCGCTTTGAGACCCGCAGTGAGCTTGAAAAGTACACGGCAGTGCCTATTTTGGGAGAGGTGTGTCAGAGCCACCGTAAGGAGATTCTTGTTGTCAGAGACTCATCTTCGGTTGCCGAGCTGTTCCGTCTTATAAGGTCTAATCTACAGTTTATACTTAACGGGCGTGATGACAAGATAATACTCGTTACCTCTACGATATCCGGCGAAGGCAAGTCTTTCGTGTCAGTCAATCTTGCCGGTACACTCGCCCTGCTGGGCAAGAAGGTGCTGTTGGTCGGTATGGATATACGCAAGCCGCAATTGGCCAATTACCTGCATCTTGACGGCGGCGTAGGACTGACGCAATATCTCTCGTCAGATAGCTATACCCTAAAGGATATAATAAAAGTCGCACCGTTGATGAAGGACATGGATGTTATTGTCGCCGGACCTGTGCCTCCAAATCCTGCTGAATTGTTGGCTTCAACCAAGGTTGACGAGATGTTTGGAGAACTTAATGATGTATATGACTACATCATTGTCGACAGTGCGCCGGTTGGCATGGTCAGCGACACTTTTGTGCTTGACCGTGTGGCTAATGCTACCGTATATGTCTGTCGTGCCAATTATTCTTCCCTCAAGGATGTGCAATTCCTCAACAATGTCTATGCCGACAAACGCCTTAAGAAGATGACGCTTATCGTCAACGGTACACCGACCCGCAAGGGCTATTGCTATGGTTACGGGACTATCCCTGTGGCCACTGAGCAGTAAGGTCTACTGTCGGCCATAGCGGAACTTTTGCCGGATTGTCCGGAAGATGCCGTTAACGGATTGTTACCTTTTGAGAATCTAATTTGAGAGAGTCTTTGATTTGATATGACAACCAGCAAATCGACCAATAACAAGCGGATCGCAAAAAACACAATGCTCCTTTACGTGAGGATGCTGTTGCTTGTGGCTGTGAACTTGTACACGTCACGTATCGTGCTGGAAGCGTTGGGAGTCTCGGACTTCGGTGTATACAATGTTGTCGGAGGTGTGGTGGCGATGTTTGCTCTGTTGAGCGGCTCGTTGTCCGCTGCTATAAGCCGGTATATCACCTATGAGCTTGGGACAGGCAACAAGGAAAGACTGAATTTAATTTTCTCAACTTCTGTCAATATCCTCATAATAATGTCGGTGGCGGTCATTATCTTGGCCGAGACTGTCGGACTCTGGTTCCTGAATGTAAAGATGGTCTTTCCACCGGGACGTCTTGCCGCTGCCAATTGGGTGTTCCAACTGTCGATGCTGACATTTGTCATCAACCTCATATCTATCCCATACAATGCCGCTATAATCTCTCATGAGAAGATGTCGGCATTTGCTTATATAAGCATACTTGAGGCATTCGGTAAACTTGGCATAGCTTTTCTTGTCATGCTGAGTGTACCCGACAAGTTGGTGTTCTATGCTGTTCTCATGTGTCTGCTTGCCATTGCAGTCAGAGTTGTATATGTGCGGTATTGCAAAGGACATTTTTCGGAATGTACCTATCATCTGATGATTGACCGTCCTCTTCTGAAGGAAATGTTTGGGTTTGCCGGATGGAACTTTATTGGGGCAGGTAGCGTCGTGTTGCGCAACCAGGGGGGGAATATTGTGATAAATCTATTTTACGGCACTGTGGTTAATGCCGCGTGTGGAATTGCCGTACAGGTCAACAACGCAATAACAGGTTTTGTCACTAATTTTATGACTGCGCTCAATCCCCAGATAACCAAGTATTATGCGAGTGGGGAATATCAATATATGACTACTTTGATATTCAATGGAGCACGCCTGTCGTTCTATCTGCTGTTGCTGATATCTGTACCGGTATTGCTCAATACCCATTATCTGCTGTCTCTGTGGCTTACTACTGTGCCTGAATACACTGCCTTGTTTGTGCAGTTGACATTGGTATTTGCCATGAGTGAATCCATTTCCAATCCGCTTATTACGGTGACACTTGCTACGGGCAACATACGTAATTATCAGATTATAGTCGGAGGCCTTCAGATGCTCAACCTGCCTATTGTCTACGTGCTTCTGCGCAATGGCTTCGCTCCCCAGTGGGTCTATATCGTGGCTATAATCATTTCGCAGGCATGTCTGGCTGCGCGTCTCGTCCTGTTACGCAGGATGATTGACCTTGATGTCAGGCGATACATGACCAAGGTTTACCTTAATGTGATAGCTGTAGGTGTCTGCGCCATGGTTATTCCCGCGTGTATGAGAATGGCTCTTACGGAGAACTTTGTCAATTTCGTGATGATTTCTCTTGTGAGCCTTGTGTGCACGGCTATTTCGATATATTATGTCGGGTGTACAAGAGAGCAACGCGCCTTTGTGGTGGAGAAATGTCGTAAAATCGCCCGTGATAAGGGACTATTGAGAAAGGATATTCAGTAATGATAAATATAACCGATCCAAAAGACTGCTGCGGCTGCACGGCCTGTGCGAGCATTTGCGGCAAGAATGCCATAAGAATGGAGCCCGATGCAATGGGCTTTCTGTATCCTGTGGTTGATACGGATTTGTGCGTGGAATGTGGCATGTGCGAGAAGGTATGTGCATTCCACGATAATTATGATAAGTCACTTAACCTTGCCTCCCCCGATGCCTATGCCATAAGGCATAAGGATATACGTCAGGTGGAGACGAGCCGTAGCGGCGCGGCTTTTATTGCCCTGTCCGACTACGTGCTTGCCCGGGGTGGGGTGGTGTATGGCGCGGGATATACCGACCATTTCCGTGTGGTGCATAAGCGTGCTGTGACCCCCGGGGAGCGCGACGAGTTCAAGGGGAGCAAGTATGTGCAGAGCGACCTCACCGGCATCTTCCGGCAGGTCAGGACCGACTTGAAGGCGGGGCTTAAGGTGATGTTTTCAGGCACTCCATGCCAAACTTCCGGTCTTGCCTCATTCATAGGCCCGCGCCTGCGAGACAATCTATATCTTGTTGACATCGTGTGCCATGGCGTCCCCGGACCGTATATATGGCGCGACTATCTTGAATATGTTGAAAAACGCATGGGCGCACCGTTGGTGGAGGTCGATTTCCGCGACAAGAAACACTTCGGATGGAAAGCCCATCGAGAATCCTTCAAGACCGCCAAGGAGTATCGTGACAGCAATGTCTATGCTTATATATTTAACGAGTGTGTGATGTTCCGTCATTCCTGTGGTGTATGTCCGTTTGCCAATACACAGCGACCATCGGATGTCACGTTGGCCGATTTCTGGGGTTGGGATAAGGTAGTAAGGGGCTTCAATTCAGATGATAAGGGATGTAATCTTGTCTTATGTAATACGCTAAAGGGTAAGCAACTCTTTGATGACGTTAAAGGATATCTTGACTTTATGCCTGTCAATGTTGAGGATTGTCTCCAACCAAATTTGCGTCATCCGACAACCATCTCCCCGAGCCGTATGAAGTTTGAGCGGGACTATGAGCGTCATGGATTGCAATATATTATAAAGCATTATGGCGACAGTCGCTTTAAGAGGTTTAGGAGGAGAGTATTACGAAAAATTAGAAGAATAGTGACATTAAATCATGGATGATTACAGCATATCATATATGGATGACCGCGATATAGGCGGTTATAGTTACGTGAAGGTCGTCGGCTGGTTATTGCTGATGACTGTGGGATTTGGATTGATATGGTTCAATTATGGTTTCTTCAATTATCTTTTCGTAGCGATACTCGGGTATTATTTCTTACGCTGTTCGGGTGATGATGTGATCGGGCGCAAATGGTATGTCGCATATATTGTCGCCGTCATGGGTTCATGTGCCTACTCGTATCTCTACAATCATCAGAATCCGGTAAGCGTGTTTGCCTACTCATATCCTTATATAGGCATATTCTCAATATTTATTTTTGCGTTCTATCGTGTGTCGCTGAGGCAAGCCGAGAGGGCGATGATGTGCCTTTCCGTCTTGTGGTGTTGTTGTTACCTTATCCAATGGGTCCTTTATCCTAAATTGATATTATGGACTGGAGCATTGGATGATACTAATATAAATGATACTATGTTCCGTATGAGGCTTCCGGGGAGCATATGTGCATATTGCCTTTTTTTGTATGGCATCAACAAGTGGATGATTTATAAGCGTCCCGGATATATCCTATACACGGTGCTTGGTATGTTGCCGATATTTATTCAGGGCTTCCGTAGCCTTACCACCGGCATAGTCTTGTGCGGTTTTATAATGATTGGGATCATCTCCAAGAAGGTCTGGAAGACTGTATTGTGGTTTGTGGTATTTTGTATACTGGGTTTTGCGGCGACCCAAGTCCCGATAGTCGGTGAGAAGATTGAGGAAATGGTTGAACGAAATGAGGATGACCAGACGTTTGCAAATGAGGACTATATCCGCTATTTCGAGTATGACTATTTTGCAAATGAGTTTTTTGTTAAGCCCGGGGAGAAATTCTTTGGTGGCGGTGCCTCTCTGTTTGATAAGACTGATTATGGGAGGAAGCTTATGCTTGCAGAGGACCGTTTCGGATTCTATTGGGTTGACCTTGGGCTGGTTGGTTTAAGTTGGATTATCGGTATACCGGCTGTAATCTGCCTATTGGTTATAATCTATAAGAATGTGAAGTATTGCAGGGGGAGTGGCATACAGTATGTTAGATTTACACTGATAGCGGTTACTCTCGCGTCGGCGGTCACATCCATGGAGCTGTTCCGAAACGGCAATATGGTGATTATAGGGCTGATGCTATATATCATTTCCAGGGCTAACGAGGATTCATTGGACGAATTGGTGGAGGATTCCCAAAACGAAGAAAAATAGAGGCTATGAAGACAGGTATACTGACGTTTCACAATGCGTATAATTATGGCGCGGTTTTGCAGTGCTATGCATTGCAGGAGACCCTGCGCGAAATGGGGCTGGATGTATATGTTATAGACTATCGGCAGCGTAAGATTGCGGAGAATTATCGGATGTTTGTATGGAAGTGGTTTCTGAAAAAGTTGCCGTTTCCTAAAAGACTCATCAAGTATATAGGGGACATCCGCAAAATGAGGCGGAAGAAACGGCTGTTTGATAACTTTGTCGACAAGTTTCTGCGTGTAGATAAGACGGCGGCCAATGTTGTACCTGTCGACTATGATGCGTACGTAGTGGGAAGCGATCAAGTGTGGGGGCTTCATTGTACCGGGGCATTTGATATGGTATACAGCGGACAGTTTGAGCGTAGGGATGGCTCGTTGCTTGTAGGTTATGCTATAAGCAGCACGGCTCGTTCGATGGCGCAAATCGGACAAGAGGAACTTTCCGCGGTAGGATGTCGTTTTGATGCCCTTTCTTTCCGGGAGCGGGAGATTGAGGAGAAAATGGAAAAGTGTTGTGGACGTGCTTTCCCTGTTGTTCTTGACCCGACGTTGCTTGCGGAGGATGCCATGTGGCATCGTGTGGCGGCATTGGGAGAGATGACGGAAAAAACGAAGCCCTATATATTGGTGTATGAGGTAAGGTACAAGGATGGGCATCGATCCTCACTGCTGCACCATGCTAAAGGGCTTGCCGAGAGGATAGGCGCTGAGGTTGTTGTGGCTTCGGCTGGAGAATTGCCGGTATGTGATTTTGTATCCTTGTTTAAGGACGCAGCATGTGTAATCACCTCATCTTTCCATGCCGTGGCATTTTCAGTTATATTTGAGACACCTTTCTATTCCTATCGGCTTGGAGATGGAAAGGACAATCGTTATGTCGACTTGTTGCAGTCAATCGGGCTTGGAAATCTTCTTGTTGATTTGGATTTCTCCCCGTTGGAAGTTCCGGCTGTTGATTTTATGAAATCAAAGAAGTTATTAGCTGAAAAGAGAAATTATTCCAGGGATTTCTTGGCGCGTACATTCTCCTGTGGTGATGCGAGATAGTGGTAATGGTGGTATAATATGAGCGAAAAGATATCTGTAATAATTCCTGTATACAATGCCGTCAAATATCTGGGGGCATGTGTTGACAGCGTATTGTCTCAGACGGGGTGTGACCTTGAGTTGATATTGGTTGATGACGGGAGTTCCGACGGTTCGGGCGAATTGTGCATGGAATATGAAAGGAAGGACAGTCGGGTGAGGTATCTGCACAAGGAAAACGGAGGTGTCAGCTCTGCACGCAATATGGGGCTTAATCACGCAACGGGAGATTGGATTGCATTTGCCGATGCCGATGACTATATGTTGCCTGATGCCCTTTCTCATATGGTGGGAGCGATAGGAGAGAGAGATGATATGATTGTGTCATCCTCGCTACGTCTGCAGGACGGGAAATTATACGAGGAGTGTGTTTTCCCCGATAACACATATGGCGATTCGCTCTCTGCCGTGAGGCATTACGCCCTTTGGGCATACCTTTTCAGGCGCGAAGTTATAGAAGCAAATGGATTGAGGTTTGTGGAGGGGCTGAAGTATTCTGAAGACAGGGTATTTATATTTCAGTATGCGATGGCAAGCAAGTCGCTTAGGAGTCTCTCTGTCCCAACCTACGTGTATCGTATCAATGAATCATCGGCATGTCAGACACGCGATGTGATGAATATGGCCAAGTGCCAACTTGAGGCCGTCGGGTATATTTTGAAACTTATCCAACATACGGACAATAGCAACCATCGTGATAAGCTTATCAATGAGTCGAGGCTGATTCTGCGCTTTACTGTTGAAAAAGTGGCGATAAACACCGTCGGAGCAGTCCCTGTGATGAATACGAGACGATTGATGAAGGAGATGTCAATACCATTTTATTCGTCGGTTTACGAGTATTCCAAGCTGTGTGTGCTTTGTAAGATGAAGAAAATAAAACGGCGGTTGGTCGGAGCGAAACCCAGAAAAGAAGTCAAATTATCAAACACACCCTTAATTGAGCAGTGATGAGGATAGCGCATATTACATATGGATTCGGTATTGGCGGTATTGAGACCATGCTTGCCAATATAGCGGGCGAGCAGTCCAGGGAGCACGAGGTGCACATCATCGTAATAAATGATATTGTCGACAAGACTCTTGTCGGGTCACTGCCATCGGGGGTGACATTGCATCTTATCGGGCGACGACGCGGTAGCCGGAATCCCTTGCCATATCTGAAGATGAACATGATATTGCGCAGGATTGGACCGGACGTAGTGCATCTGCACTATGCTTCTATACGTCGGTTCATAATGTCGCGTGACTTGCGCCGCAAGTTGTGTGTGACCTTGCACGACATGTGCACTCCCGTCAACTCTCAGTGGCTTCACAAGTGTGGGCCGGTGTTTGCCATATCGGATGTCGTGAAGGAGGATATACGACATACAAAGGGCCTTGATGCCATAACGGTATACAATGGTATCAATCCTGCTAAAATTTCCGCTAAAGAGGAATTTGAGCAGCATGGACAGCTTGAAATAGTGCAGGTGAGCCGTTTGATGCACGAGAAGAAAGGGCAGGATATACTCATAAAGTCCATTAAGGCATTGCGTGACGAGGGGTATGATAACGTGAGCCTTACTTTTATCGGAGAAGGGGCATCACGGGAGTATCTTGAGGATCTTGTCGCGCAACTGGGGTTGGAAGGCAAGGTGGAGTTTCTTGGAAACAGGAGTCAGGAGTATGTATTCGGACACCTGAAGGACTATGACCTTTTTGTGCAGCCGTCGCGCTTTGAGGGCTTTGGCCTGACTGTCGCTGAGGCGATGGCTGCCCGGGTGCCGGTGTTGGTGTCCGATATTCAAGGCCCGATGGAGGTGGTCGATTACGGCCGATGCGGAATGGCGTTCAAGAGTGATGATGTTGCCGACTGTGCGCGGGTTCTGAAGTCGATAATTGACAATGGATATGACGAAAAGATGGTGGAGACGGCCTATCGGCGTGTTCACAAGATATTCAATGTGCGTGAGACTGCGCGCAGATATGTGGAATTGTATGATAAACTTGTAATATCACGGCAGGATGCTTGAACTGGTTGATGGGCATATAAAATATGATTATGGCAAGTGCCAGCAGTGTGGCGCGTGCCTGAGTGTGTGCCCGGTGGCGGCATTGAGTGCGCGGCGGCTCGGGAACGGGCTGTCGGAGATTGTTGTCGATGACGAGGCTTGCATACGCTGCGGGAAGTGCGTCAGGGTGTGCCCGGCCAACGAGGAGTCCGGCTTCAAGGGCTATTTTGACGGTGTGCATGGGCGCGGCTATGCGTTTGGATATAATGCCGATGACCGGGTGAGGGCCGCGTCCTCCTCGGGGGGCGCGTGCAAGACACTCATCATCGAGTTGCTCAGGCAGGGGCTTGTCGACGGGGTGTATACCCTGCGTAGGGAGGAAGAATATCCCGGCGCACACGGCGAGTTCTACACCCGTGATAATATTCCCGGATATGACGACATCCCCAACTCTGTCTATCATTCGGTGATGCAGTGCCATGAGCTGACACGGGTACGCAGGGTCGACCGACTGATGATAGTCGGCACATCATGCCAGCTTCGTGCACTTGAGCCGGCGCTGAAAGGAAAATATAAGACACTTATAAAGGTATGTATCTTCTGCAAGCAGCAGAAGACGCTCGACTCGACACGGTTTCTCGCCAAGGCGATGGGGACACGGGTGCCCGAAAACCTAAAATTTTCGACCCGCTATCGCGGGGAGGGTTGGCCGGGAATCGTGAGGGTAAGGGAAGCTGCGCTGCCCTATTCCAGGGCAGCGCAGCTTCCCTTTGGGCGACGATTATGGACGGTACCCGGCTGTAACGTCTGCGGTGACCCGTTTGGATGGGAGGCCGGGGCCGATATATCACTTATGGACCCGTGGATAGTACGCCAATCCAACGCGCTCGGCGAGACGCTGATGGTGGTGAATACCCCCGAGGGGCGCAGCCTTATCGACAGCGTGCCGTCGCTCGTCGTCGAGGAGAAGCGATATGACGAGATTCGCCCCGCGCTTGGCATCAAGGATATAAAGCGCAAGCAGGCGCTCGTGCCATATTTCCGTGGAGAGAAGTGCAGCGCGCGGGTAAAGGCCGCAGGACGCGCCGAACGGTTGCAGCGGTGGTATCTTCGCGGCATCGCTACGCTGTTGCCGAGGATGCCGATAATCTTCTACCGCTGTCTGTGCAAACTGCCTGACCTGCGTAACGTTATATTGAGAAAAGTTTGAGATTTATGGATATAAAGGTCATCACCCGTCACGGGCCGTCCAACTACGGCTCGCTTCTACAGACTATCGCGACCCAGCGGGTCATCGAGTCGATGGGGCATCGATGTGAGATAATCGACTATCAGCGCGACGACGAGCGCGGGCTGCACTCGATAATGACGCAGTTGTCAAAGAAGCCGGGATGGAACAACAACCCGCTGAAAAAGGCGGCCTATGTGGCGATGCGTTGGCCCATGGAGGCATTGGCGCAGCGCAAGTTTGACGCCATGCGCCGCCGTCACATCGCCATGACGCGCCGCATAGCCACTGCCGACGGTCTCAGAGAGCTTGACGCCGACGTGTTCATGACCGGCTCCGACCAAGTGTGGGGGCCCGTGGCCGCAGAGCGTTACGACGGGGCTTATTTCCTCGACTTTGTTGAAGGCCGCCGCAAGGTGTCTTATGCCGGGAGCTTCGGGCGCACGGTGTTTGACGACGACACGCTGGCCCGCTACCGCGAGATGTTGTCGCGCTACGACGCTATCGCCGTCCGCGAGAATGCGGCTGTCGACACCCTGCGCGAGATGGGCATAGAGGCTGCCGGGCAGGTGCTCGACCCCACGCTGCTGCTTGACGCGCAGGAGTGGGGCAAGATGATAGAGTGGGATGTGCCGGGACGATATGTGCTCGTCTATCAGCTCCATAACAATCCCGCACTCGACCGCTATGCCGTGCGGGTCGCCGAGCGGCTCGGGTTGCCGCTCTACCGAGTGTCGGCCTCGCTCCATCAGGCCCGGCGCGGAGGCCGGTTCAAGTATCTGCCAGACCTCGGAGGCTTCCTATCCTACATAAAGAATGCCGAGTGCATGGTGACCGACTCGTTCCACGGGACGGCATTTGCCATCAATTTCAACACCCCGTTTATCGAGATACTCCCCGGCAACGGCACGTCGAGCCGCAATCAGAGCATCCTTCAGCTCACGGGGCTGCAAGACCGCATCGTGACCGACATGGAGGACTTCTCGATACTCGACCGGCAGATAGATTTTGCCCCGGTCAATGAGATAATAGCCAGCGAGCGCGAAAAGTCGCTCGCCATGATGCGCCAACTGATAGAGGGATAACACGATGGATTGCAGGCGATTACTTATGGCTGTCGCAGCATCGGTCATGATGCTGTTGTCGGCAAACCTCGCTTTTGGCGAGATTGTGCGTGAGATATATATTTCAAGCACTACGGGCGACGATGCCAACCCGGGCACAAAGTCGCGTCCGAAGCGGTCAGTCAATTCTCTTTCCTACGACGAGAGGGGCAATTCAAGGATATTGCTCAAGCGTGGCGACGTGTTTTTCGGTTATTTTCTCAGGCTCAGGGACTGTGAGATCGATGCATATGGGCGAGGTGACATGCCCGTAGTATGTGGCTTCCGCGTGCTGAAAAATGTTGACGCATGGGAGGCGGTGGGCGACGGCTTGTGGCGTCTTGACATGTCGCGTGACGATGATTTCACGGGTATTCCCTCCCGCTTGGCGAGCGACGGCCGGTTGTTCAATGACATCGGATGCATATACAATCCGGCCACCGACAGCATATACGGGCACATCGTCAAGGATATGGAAAGCATGAAGAAGGATGGGGATCTCTATACCTCGGAGTCATTCGATTTTTCCAATCCAAAGGCAGCGGAGTTCCGATATGTCTACCTGCGCTTACAGGACAATCCCCGAGTCCTCGGCAACCTGTGCTTCTCCACCTACCAGCATGGGATATCGGAGGTCAAAAATTCAGTAGTAAAGGATATTTGTTTCATCGGGTTTGCGCGTCACGGGGCTTGTGGGATGATTGGCTGCCGCATAGTGAATTGCCGTTTTGATGTCATCGGCGGCGCGGTGCAGGTCGGATATAAGAATTGGGTGAGATATGGCAACGGTGTCGAGTTCTGGTCCAATTGCTATGACAACGTTGTGGAACGCTGCACGATAACGCGTACCTATGACTGCGCGACCACGATACAGGGCACAGGGTCTATTCCCGTCGATCCGCGTAATATCCATTTCCGCGACAACAGGATAGCCTATTGTCGTCAGGCATTTGAGTATTTTCTTAATGATCCGACCCGCGATGCGCAGTTTGTCGACTGCTCATTCACGGGAAACCTATGCTACATGATGGGGCAGAACGGGTTCAGCACTCCACAGCCCCGTGATGCCGACATCCTCTGCTACAGCCGTAGGCCGACCCCTATCGACATAAGCCGTAACGTGTTCTACGGTGCACCATATTTCTGTAGTCGGAGCACCAACAGTCTTATGCGTGACAATGATGTCTACATCTATTCAGGACAGTACCTAAATTACTTTTGGATAAAGGATTATCGCCCGCTTAATGCCGGGAATATTGACGCGTTGCGGCAGTTCAGAGCCGACTTCGGCGACAATAGCCGTATTACGGTCGTCGAACGCGGCTCGACGGAAGATAGGGCAATGAGTCGTAAGCTCCTGAAGAAATTGGCATTGAAGCCTATCGACCTACAGTTGCAACGGCTTTTACAGCGGTAGCCGTTGGATGAGGGTGAGGCCGTCGCGGACGGGGAGCATGACGGTGGAGACGCGGGGGTCGGCGGCCACGTGGTCGTTGAAGGCGGCGATGCCGAGGGTCTGCGGGTCGTGGTTGGCGGCGGTGTCGGTGATTTTGCCGTCCCAGAGGGTGTTGTCGGCGAGGATGAAACCGCCGGGGGTGATGCGGGGGAGCAGCAACTCGTAGTATTCGATGTAGTGGCGTTTGTTGGCGTCGAGAAACGCCATGTCGAACTGTCCAGGCAACGTGGGGAGCACATCCTCTGCCGCGCCGATGTGGAGCGTCACGCGGTCGCCGCCGGGTATGGTGGCGAGATGCTCGCGTATGAAGTCCTCAAGCTCATCGTCAACCTCGATGGTGTGCAGTTCTGCCTCGGGAGGAAGTGCCTCGGCGATGCAGAGCGCGGAGTATCCTGTGAACGTGCCCAACTCTACGACACGCCTGGGGCGTATCATGGCTGTGAGCATACGCAGCAGGCGTCCCTGGTAGTGGCCCGAGCACATGCGGCTGTACAGGTGATAGAGGTGGGTCTCGCGGTTGAGTCGCCGCAACGGCTCAGGCTCAGGGTCGGTGTGGGAGAGGATATACTGCTCTATTTCTTGCTGGAGCATTGGTTGACGTCTTCGAGATTGGGGAGGGAGTAGGTGCTGTAGTTGTCCATCACCTCGCCCACGTTGTTGATTTCAAGGAATGTCGTGCCGCGTCCCTCGCCGAAGCCGCCGCCGAGATAGGCGATATGGTCGCGGTGGGTGAGGCGCCCGATCTCGATGAGGTGATTGAGGGCGTTGCGCAGGTAGCGGCGCGACGATGTGGCGCGCTCCTGATAGTAAGCCACGACGCCATATGATAGGGAGAGCTGTCGGGTGACATTCTCGTGGTAGCAGATGGCGAGGGTGGGGTATTTGCCACGGAATGAGGCTATGTAGCGTGCCGTGCGGCCTGTGTAGCTGTCGGTGATGATGGCGCGGGTGTCGAGTATGGCACTCGATGCCACTGCCTGCCGGGCGAGAAATGAGGTGACGTCATGCTCGATGACGGGTGTCACGACAGTCTCGGGGGTAATGGAACGCTCCACTTCGGCGGCGACGCGGGTCATAGTGGAGATGGCCTCCACGGGATAGCGTCCGTAGGCGGTCTCGCCGCTGAGCATCAGGGCGTCGGTGTGCTGGTAGACGGCGTTGGCGATGTCCGACACCTCGGCGCGGGTGGGGCGCGGGTTGGATATCATTGAGTGGAGCATCTGAGTGGCCACGATGACTGGCTTATGGGAGAGGATGCACTTGTTGATGAGGCTCTTCTGTATGGCGGGGATGCGCTCTGCGGGAATCTCGATGCCGAGGTCGCCGCGGGCTATCATGATGCCGTAGGACACGTCGAGGATTTCATCGAAGTTGTCGATGCCCTCCTGGTTTTCAATCTTGGCTATAATCTTGATAGGGGAGTTGTGGGCGTCGAGGATGGCCTGTATGTCGAGCACGTCCTGACGCGAGCGCACGAATGAGTGTGCTATGAAGTCCACGCCGAGGTCGATGGCGTGGTGGATGTTCTGGCGGTCGCGTTCGGTGAGCGAGGGCAGCTTTATGGAGACGCCGGGGATGTTGACGCTCTTGCGCGACCCGAGGCTGCCTCCATTCTGCGCTGTGGCGTGGATGGTGTCCTCCTCGATTGCCTCGACGAGGAAGTCAATCTCGCCGTCGTCGATGAGCAGGTGGGCGCCCACGTGGATGTCGCGGGCTATGTCGGGGTAGGAGAGGCATATCTCCTCGTGGGTTGTCACCCCCTCGGGATTGCCGTGGAATCTCACCTTGTCCCCCTCGGCAAACGTGATGTCCGCGTCGCCGTGGTTGGTGGTGGTGCGTATCTCGGGACCCTTGGTGTCCATGAGGATGCCGATTGAGGAGGAGACGGCACGCACGTTGTTGACAATGCGGCGAAAGCCCTCAAGCTGCAGATGGGCTGAGTTCATGCGCACGACGTTCATCCCGTTGTCAAAAAGATCCTGTATGAACGGGATGTCACACCGGCGGTCGGATATTGTGGCTACGATTTTTGTGAATTTTAGCATACTCTTGGAGTTGTTTCTATATGTTTTTAGATTGTATTGTGTCGGTAGTGGGGCGGTGTCACTTGCCCAATGCCGCCTCTATAGCGAGGCGGTAGCTGTCGAGGCCAAATCCGGCGATGACACCACGGCACACGTGAGATATGAGCGAGCGGTGGCGTATCTCCTCGCGTGCGTGTACATTAGATATATGCACTTCGATGACGGGAGTCTTGATGGCTGCGATGGCGTCGGCAATGGCGAGGGAGGTGTGGGTGTATGCGCCGGCGTTGAGCACGATGGCCCTGTCGGTGTCAAATCCTATGGCGTGCAGTCGGTCGATGATGTCGCCCTCGTGGTTGCTCTGGAAGTAATCAATCTCGGTGGTGGGATAGAGGCGTCGCAGCTCGTCGAGATAGGTGTCAAAGTCGCGGTTGCCGTAGATGCCCGGCTCGCGTACGCCGAGCAGATTGAGGTTTGGCCCGTTGATGATGGTTACTTTCATAGCTTCTCAAATATTTGGATGCAAAATTAGTAAAAAATCCCCGACTTATCATCCTGTCAAGACGATAAGTTGGGGAAAGTAGTGAGAGCGGCATTCCTTGCGGCGGTCAATCCAGGGAGTCGAGGAGGATGAAGGCGGCCCAGTAGGATGGCGCGGCGTATGGGGTGGAGCCGTCGGGGGTGGTGTAGTGGCGCAGGTGGTTGCGTGCGTCGCGCATGGCGTCGTGGCGTGAGGACCCGGTCGCGAGATTGGCGTAAAAACGGCTCATGAACAGGCGCGTGGCGTCGTCATCGACTTTCCACAGGCTCATCATCAGTGCCCCTGCTCCGGCTTTCTTGAATCCGCGTTGGAGGCCGAACACGCCGTCGGAGGTGATTTCGCCAAGCCCTGTCTGGCACGCCGAGAGCACCACGAGGTCAAGGCTGCGCAGGTCGAGCATCGAGATTTCCTTGGCAGTGAGCACCCCGTCGTCCGCTCCGTCGGGGGTCTCATGGCCGCGCAGGGCGTTCTCGGCGCCGGCAAAGAGCAGCCCCGAGCGTGTCATGGCCTTGTCCTCGGTATAGGTCGAGGCCTGGTTGTCGAGCTGTAGGAATTTCAGTCGCGATGGCGTGCGCATGTCGTCGGGGCTCCAGTAGAATCCGTGTGTGGCTATATGGGCTATGTCGCCGGCGTGCCCCGAGAGGGCCTTGAAGGATGTCTCCGTGCCTTCGGTTCCCGTGAGGGTTGTGGTGGTGATGCCTGATGCCGAGAGGGTCGAGCTTATCTCGTTGACCTCGGTTAGCGATGCCGGGAGGTAGAGCGATGAGGCGCACCGGCGGTTGATGGAGTCGAGCAGCGAGCGCGACGCGCGGTGGCGCATTGAGGCTGCGGTGCGGTAACGCTGTCCGTCAATCTTCATCTCGTCAGGCGACATGCTGTATTGCATCCCGCCGTACAGTGTTGCGCGGGTGCTTGCGTGAGGCTCGCGGCGTGAGGCGAGGAGGCGGGTTGACGACAGGCGGTTGAGGCGGCGGCTGTCGTCCATCATCCCGTTACTGTTATAGGCGGGAAGCGACTCGATGGCTATGTTGTAGAGCTGTCCGTCGGGGGAGAAATATACCGTCTCCACTCCCGCCATCAGCGAGTCGAGGGGCTGCCATATGAGCCTTGCCGCGTCGGGGGTGTTGTAAATTTGAGAGGAGGGTATCGCGTCAAGCTGCGATGAGAGGCATATGGGCACCATGGCGGGGCGCGTCATACCGTGGCGCAGGACGTAGGCGATGTAACGCGAACGGGATGCATCGTCGTCGACAGGGTAGGAGACAAATTCCACGGCCATCTCCTCCGGCGACAATGCCGAGGCCACCTGCGGCCATGTCACCGAGAGGCGGCGCGTGTAGTCGCCATAGGCTTTTGAACGCGATATGAGCGAGCGTTCAAGGTCGGCAATGGCGCGGCTGAGCGAGTCGGTCGACAGCTCGCGGCGTGCCACGGGCTTCTCAAACTGGCGGTTGAGGGTCATGCGGTCGGCCTGTAGGCGGCGGTAGTCATCGGCGAGTGTCGAGTCGCCGCTCTGTAGCAGAAGGCGTGAGATTTCCAGCTCGCTGTTGAGGAGTACGCCTTTTGCGAGGAGTATGGCGTTGTAGCCGTTTGTGATGAGTGAGTCGGTCGGGAAGTCGTGGGCATACTGTTGGAGGTCGGCGGTGAACCACCGGCGGTTGCGTTGCCAGTATAGGTTGCGCTCGGCGGCGGTGAGGTCGGAGAATGTCGAGGTCAGGAACCGTGTTTTCAATGCGGTCGCCTTAAGGGCACACTGCGACAGGTTAGCGACGTCGGAGGTCTCGCTGTAGAGGTTGGCGAGGTTGCACAGCGAGGCGGCATAGTCAGGATGCTGCTCGCCGAGGGACTCATGCCTCAGGGCGAGTGCCTCGCGGTTGAGCGCGATGGCGTCGGCGATGCTGTCGGCATAGTAGCGGTAGGCGGCGAGGTTGTTGAGCGCGGTCGCGTAATAGGGGTGGCTCTTTCCGGCTGATGCCTCGATGCGGCGCATCGCGTCTGAGGCCATGGCCGATGCCTGTTGCCGCTCGCCCGATTCAAACCGGTATATTGACAGGTTGCTCAAGGCTATGGCATACTCAGGGTGGTTTTCGCCGAATATGCGGCGGCGAATGTCGAGCGCCTCCGTGCCGAGGCGTATTGCCTCGTCCCGTCGCCCGAGTATGAAGTTGCTTGTCGCCAAGGCGTTGAGCGACGAGGCGTAGGCCGCGCTCTCGCGCGACTCCGATCGGGCGCGTATGGCGAGGGCTTCGGTTTCGAGCCGTATATGCTCGTCATAGTTGCCTACGGCGGCATTGTAGAGCGCGAGATTGCTAAGTGAGGTGGCATATTGGTGGCTCGGTGTGTCACCGTCGAGGCCCTTGAGCAGATTGACCGCCTCGTTCTCGTAGCGGAGAGCCTCTGAGTAATTGCCTGCCGAGGCGTTGTAAGAGGCTATGCGGTCGAGATTCATGGCATAGTCGCGCGAGTTCTTGTCGCCGACGTTGAGTGATTGTTTGCCGAGGCGTATTGCCTCGTCGTAATTGCCCGACATTGAGTTGTAGAGGGCGAGATTGGAGAGCGAGGAGGCATATTGTGCTGAGGCGTTGCCCCCTGTGCGTTCGCGCTCTTGCAGGGCGACGGTCTCGGCATCGATGGCCGCCTGATACTGCTTGGCGGCTGCATGGTATACGGCGAGGCGGCTCATGGCATTGCCGTATGCTTCGGGGAGATCGGCGGTGTAGGCGCGGTATATCTCTGCCGCCGACTTTTGGTTGGCAATCGCGTCGGCATGTTTGCCGGCATTGTAGTGGTATTCGGCAAGGTCGGCGAGCGACTTGGCATAGGGCGCGCCGTTTTCCCCGTCAAATCGGCGTCTCACGTCGGCGGCCTCGGTGGCATAGCCGAGCGCGGCGGCGTTGTCCTTTATATTATAGCTGTATCTCGCGAGGTTGCCCAGCAGGGTTGCGTAGTTGGGGATTTCCTGCGAAAGCACGTTCCGCCGCACTGCCTTTGCGAGCGACGCGAGCTTGACTGCCTCGTCATTCTTGCCGAGGCGTGAGTTGTAGAGGGCGAGGTCGCTGAGCGAGGAGGCATATTCGAGGTTGTCGTTGCCATATACTATGGATATGAGCCGCAGGGCTTCGGTCTCGGTGGCGATTGCCCCCTCGAAGTCGCGCATGTTTGAGCGGCATCGTGCGAGGTTGCCGAGTTGCTTGATGTAGGCGACGTTCTCTTTTCCCGTCGCTTCGGCGCGGATGTTGAGCGATTCCTCCATTATTGGTGCTGCTGCCGCGTAGTCGCGTGCGTTAAACAGCTCCACCGCCTGTTGATAGAGTTGCACCGATTCCTCGATTGTGGCTTTCTTTTTCCCATTGGCCGATACTGCGATGATGCAGCATAGGGCTATGAACAGTGATTTTTTCATTGTGTCTATTGTGAAAAATGATAGGTTTAAGTGATGACAAAGATACAGGTATAATGGAAAAATTGGCACGAGACGGCGTGTGATATAAAGCCATGTCAGAAAAACATGTTTTTTGGCAGAAAATTTTTGTGTGCGTAATGGGGTGGGGGATAGGTTGTTGCGGTGTTTCTGCGGTTTTGGAGGCTAAAAGCGGTTGAAAAAAGTTGCCGGAAAATTTGGAGGGAATGGAGAAAGTGTGTACCTTTGCACTCGCTTTTGGGAAGCAACGCCGCGGCAAAGGCCGCGGGAGAGGCGAGAAAGGTTATGGAGAGTGAAATTTTGCGGCCTACGCAATGTAAACGCAAAAAGTTGCAAAAAGTTCACGAAAAGTTTGGCGGAATGAAAAATTCGCCGTAACTTTGCAAAACTTTCGCCTGACGGGGTAATCCCACGGAAGCGAAGAAAGAACATTGAAATAATTACAATAGACAAGAAGTAGTACAAGAGTCAACAAACGACCTTTTGTCGATTCTGGAATACAGGTCAAGGCGATGAATCCAACCGGAGACCACGGACAGCCTCGGGCGTATGTCGGTAATTTCCCTGTGAAGGCAAACAACCTTCAGCTCTATTTATAGAGAAGAAGAAAAAAGAAACGATATACAACAACGAAGAGTTTGATCCTGGCTCAGGATGAACGCTAGCCACAGGCTTAACACATGCAAGTCGCGGGGCAGCATGGATGTCCTTTCGGGGACATCTGATGGCG
>LUJN01000031.1 GCA_001689445.1 Bacteroidales bacterium M3
GTTTTTGCACTTCGGTTTTGAATCTACAGGATTTTTTGTCAGCGGACGCGGCGGGTGAAGTCGACCATCTTGATGGCGGCTTCGGCGGCCTCGGTGCCCTTGTTACCGAGCGAGCCTCCGGCACGGTCAATGGCGTCTTGCTCGGTGTCTACCGTCAGCACGCCGAATATGACGGGGATGTCGCAGTCGGCGTTGAGCGACGTTATGCCTTGGGTGACGCTCTGGCACACGTAGTCGAAGTGGGGCGTGCCGCCGCGTATGACGCATCCAAAGACGATGACGACATCATAGTCGCCGGTCTCGATGAGCTGGGAGGCGGCAAATGTAAGTTCTACGGCTCCGGGGACGACGAACACCTCGATGTCGCTGTCGGCAAAGCCTTCGCGGCGAAAGAGGTCAAGTGCGCCACGGGTGAGTGCTCCGGTGATGTGGGAGTTCCATTCGGCCTGCACGATGGCGCAACGCAGGCGGTCGATCTTGGGGAGCGCGCCGGTGGGGGCGCTGTGGGTGAGGGATGTTGACATTTTATTTAGTTCAAAGTTCAAAGTTCAGAGTTCAGAGTACAAAGTTATTGGGCCTATTTGGCCTATTTGGCTTATTATAGCTCTAATAGGGCCAATAGACCCTTTATCTTGGGAAGAGCTTGTGCCAGAGGGCGAAGATGTCGTACCACTTTGTGGCGTCGCGCTGTAATAGGAGGTTGATACGGTCTACAGTCGCCGTGTCATCGAGCTTGGTGGCTTTTTGCAGCATTGTGTTGAGCAGGTGGACGCCTTTTTGCCGGGTCTTGGAGTTGCGCAGCAGGGCGTCGCCGAGCTTCACCGACAACGTGAGGGTGAGCGGCGAGAAGTCGGGGTGTATCTTGGTGAGGTAGCGTAGGGCGCGGGTGTAGAATTGCACCGCCTCCCGGTATTTTGACATCTCCATGAGCGTGTCACCCTCTTTTTGCAATGACTCCACGAGTTTCATGCCGGCATCCTTTATGCCGTGGTTCATCATCTCCAGGTAGGTCGATGTGGCGACCTGGTAATGGGCAAGGAGGTTTACCTGCTTGACCCGCGACTGGTAGATGCCTGTCGAGGCATTCAGGGCCATTATCTGGGATGCAGCATAACGGTCGGGCTGTTCCTTGGCAAGCCGCTCAAAGAGCCGCAGGGACTTGGTTATCTCCCGCTCGGCATGGCGGTACTCCTTGCGCGACGAGTGGAGATAGGCGAGGTCATAGAGGAGCGACGCGAGTATCAACAGGAATTGCCCGTCGCGGCGTCGCGGCTCGGTGGCAAGCTGTCGCAGGGCTTCGGCTGCAGAGTCGAGGGCCGCATCGAGATTCCCCTCCTTGATGTGGGAGGATGTCAGCTCCTGTAGGCGTGATGCCTCCGACAGGGTTGTATCATCGGGGGAGAAATCGGCAGCGGGGAGGTGGTCCAACGGTATATATTTCATGGCGCGTTATTTTTTGGGATTCTCTTTAGGCATGGGTAGATGGCTTGTCAAGCTGTCGAGCAACGGCTGCCCGATGTCGGCGATATTCCTCTGTAGGATATCCTCCCGGAGCAGCGACTCGGCAACGCCGGCAACAATGGCCGCATCCCAGTCAAGGCGCGGGACCCCGTTGTCGTGGACGGTTAGGGAGGCATGGAGGCATGAGCTGGTGAACAGTGAAACCTCCCCCTTGGCATAGTCGGCGTGCAGCATGGCGGGGAGATAGAAACTCAGGTGGTCGCGCCATGCATGGTCGGCATCGTCGGTGCCAAATATTGTCTTGATGTCCTCGGGGCGTGTCACCGCTATGTCGGCCAGCTCAAGATTCTCGAATATGGCGGGCATGACCTTGGTGATGCGCGTCACCTCGCGGGGATTGAACCCCGGCAGGTAGATTATGATTGCCTCACGTTCCCGGGCGTATGCCACAATCTCGTACAGGCGTCGGCGCACGCGCGGGTCAATGGCGTAGTATCCACCGAATATGAGTATGTCGTCACGGTCGATGCGGGGCCACACGACATCCATCTCGCCGTCAGGACCGCCGGGATAGTCGACGGTATCGCCCGATGGCGTAAAGAGCAGGGAGGTCGGCGTTAGTCCCTCGGTGAAACGGTCGACGGATCGGGTATCGACGCCGTGGCGGTCGAGAAAGCCGACCACCATGTCGCCAACCCTGTCGCGCCCCGCCTCACCGACCATGCTCACATGCCGACCTATGGCGGCAAGTGATGCGGCGGCATTGGGTATGCGTCCTCCGGGACGGGCGCATACAGGGACGGTGCCTTCCATTATGATATCCAGCCCACATCGGCCGATTGCTATAATCTTACGCATGACAGTAGGCTATTTGTTGTCGTCGCCACGGGATTTCTCGCCGAGATAGCCGCCATGATGGCGTTTGGCATACTCGGTGCGGGTGAATCCCGTGAGGCGCATTACGTTGACTACAAGCACATCACCGATTACGGTCATCATGGTCGTCGAGGTGGTTGGGGTCATGCCTAACGGGCACACCTCGGGGGCATTGCCTGTCGGGAGCGTGACATCGGCCACCCGTGCCAGTTCGCTGTCGGGGTTGCCCGTTATCACGATGAGCGGTATCGAGGGATAGAGGTTGCGGGCGAGGTGCACGAGCTGGATTATCTCGCACGTCTTGCCCGAGTTGGATATTAGCAGCATCACGTCGTTGGGCTGCAGCACGCCGAGGTCGCCATGCTGTGCCTCTCCGGGGTGGAGGTTGACAGCCGGGGTGCCGGTCGAGGAGAATGTCGTGGCGATATTGAGGGCTATCTGCCCTGCCTTGCCCATTCCCGATGTGACGAGCTTGCCCCCACGGCGGTGCACATGCTCGATTATCAGCTCCACGGCGCGGTCGTAGCCGTCGGTGACGGGTATCGCCATGATGGCTTCGCTTTCGGCGCGGAGTATCTGTCGCATTGACTCTGATATATCCATAGATAAGTGGTTTTTGGTGATATTGCGGGTTAACGGGTTATTTCTTGACACGCAAGTCGCGTCCCTCGTAGCGGCAGAGGCCGTCGATCCACTCCTGCTGTATGGGCAATCCTGTGGCGGTAGCTGGGTCAAAGCCTGCCATGACGACATGTGCGCCACACTTCACCTCGCCGGTGTCTACGTTGACCACCCGCTGCTCCATGGTGAAGGAGTGCACCGATATTGAGTCCACTCGGGTGAGCACAGCCAGGCGTTCCTTGATATAGGCGGGGGCATAGAAGTTGCAGTTGATGTTGACCACCACGATGTTGATGTGCTCAAGGTTGACGACTTCGGGCATCACCTCGGGGAAATAGTGGGCCTTGCCGAGGTCGAAGAGCGACATGTAGACGGCGTTGTTGAGATGCCCGAGCATGTCGATGTCGTTGAACCGCAGCTGCACCGGTACGGCGTGGCGGAAAGGATGAGAGGACACGGGCACACGGGGATTGGTGCTCGCGGGAATCTTGCTTATATCTATATTATCCATCATTTTCTCTTTTATAGATTCTAATGAATGACAATTTCAGTGATTACGGTGGCGCCGGCAGCACGGTTGAGCTGGTCGACCAAGGCCTGGCGGTGGAACGACAGTTCCCCCTTGAGCGGCCCGGATGAGATGTAGACGTGCATACGCCCGTTCTCGACAAACCGACGTGTCGTGTGGCGGTTGATGGCCGGCCCGACAACTTCGGGCCACAGGTAGCAGACGCGCTGTTCCATGATGGCTCCGCGCATGTCGCTGTCAGCAAGGGCAGAGTCGATAATCTCCTTGAGGCTCTTGGCTTCGGTCCGTTTCATAGCGTGGTGTCGATTGGTGAGAAACTTCCGTCGGCGACATGCCACATGCGGTAGTCGCCCGAGGTGCGCCGCACTATGCTGTCAAGGTGGGCGCGATTGGTGTCGGTGATGAATATCTGGCCGAAAAGGTCGCGGCCCGTCACCTCCATGATGCGCTCAACACGCGAGGCGTCGAGCTTGTCGAAGATGTCGTCGAGCAGCAGCAGCGGCTTCATGGAGCATTGCTCCTTTATGAAGTCATACTGGGCCAGGCGCAGGGCGATGACGTAGGTCTTGCACTGCCCCTGCGAGCCGGTGCGTCGCATCGGCATCCCGTCAAGGGTCATCCCTATGTCGTCGCGGTGTGGCCCGACAGTGGTGTGGCGCACAATCTCGTCGCGGCGGCGTGCCGAGTCGAGCATCTGCATCATCGTGGCGTCGGCCGAGCCGCTGCGGTAGTCGAGAGCCACCTGCTCGTATGTCCCGGCGATGGCGGCATAGTAGCGGGCAAATATCTCCGACAGGCGTGCCACCCACTCGCGGCGGCGGGTGAATATGAGTGTGGCCGACATATCCATCATGGTCTCGACGGCCGTGTAGAGCATCGGGTCGACCGCGCCGTCACGCAGCAGGCGGTTGCGCTGCTCCAGGGCGCGGTTGTAGCGTATCAGGGCATCAAGGTATGCGGCATCTCCTTGGGATATGACCATATCCATGAAACGGCGTCGCCCCTCGCTCTCACCACGTATGAGGTCAATATCCTGGGGGGAGACCATCACAAGGGGAAAAGCCCCGATGTGGGCACTGAGCCGCTGGTACTCCTTGCCGGAGCGTTTGAACGACTTGCGCCGTCCCGGCGACATGCCCATGTGCAGCTCCTCCTCCGCGCCGCGTCGGCTGTAGCGTGCCTGTATCATGGCAAACTCCTCCCCGCGCCTCATCAGCATGGCGTCGTTCGCACCGCTGAAGCTCTTGCAGAAACTCATGTAGTATATAGCATCGAGCAAGTTGCTCTTGCCCATGCCGTTGTTGCCGAGAAAGCAGTTGACCTTGGGGGAGAAATCAAGTTGCGCCGAGGCTATATTCTTGAAGTTGGTGACTGAAATATGGTCGAGGGTCATTGTCGATACGCTCTTGTTCGCAATAAAATAACGTGCAAAAATACGGTTTTATCGCGGTTTTTGCAATATTTTTTGGGCGTGGCGGCGCGGGCTTAGGACAGGGTGAGCTTGAAGTCGTCGATAAATGACTTCAGGCCCGGGATGTTGGCGACCATGTGGGCATAGACATCGCGCTCGTTCCATGTGTAGGCGGGGGCCGCGCCCTCGTTCATGGCCACATTGACGGTCACGGAGTCATTGCGGGCTGCGTCGCGCAGGGCGACGAGTATGTCGGGAAGCCACTGCGACATCAGTTCGGTCTGCCCGGGGTTTTCGACCGTGACTGTGAACAGGTCTGTGCCGGTGCGCACGGGACGTGCGGCACGCATCGTGTTGACCAGCACGTGCTCCTTGGGGTGGGCGGTCATGTAGTCGTCCCATGCGCGGGCTATCTGCTCGTCGGTGTATGGTTCGGCGCGGTGTGTCGTGCCGGTGTGGGCGACAGGGCGTGAAGCCTTGTCAGAGGTCATTATGCCCCCTTTGAGTGAGGCGTTGGGGGTGCGCAGGTTGATGACCTTGGGTGTCGGCCCGGCGGGACGTGGGGCGGATGGCATGGGGGCGGCGGGGCGCGAATAGGACGCCTGCGGAGGCTCGGATGCCGTCGTGGGGTGTGGGGCGTTTGTAGGGGTTGCCGCCGTGGATGCCGGTGCCGTTGATGTGGGGGCGTTTGTCGCGGTCGCGACCTGTCGCGACCCTACGTGGGTCGGTTGCGGGGCGGTAGTGGCCGATTGTGTGGCCATAGTGGCCGATTGCGGGGCAGGTGCGGCCGGTTGTTGGGGCGCGGCGGTTATTTTTTTGAGCCGCCCCTCTCCGTCGCCGCTATTGTTGGGGGAGGGGCTGAGCAATTGGCACAGCTGCACGAGAGTCAGCTCGACAAGGAACTGCTTGTTGCTCGACACGCGGTAGTTGAGGTCGGCACGGTTGCAGAGGTTCATCGCCGCGTATATGAAGTCGGGTGTGCAACGTGCGGCCTGCTCGGCGAATGTGGCGCGGATGTCGTCGCTCGCTTCGAGGAGGTGGATTGTCGACGGGTCGCGGGCCACCATGAGGTCGCGGAAGTGGGAGGCTAGGCCGGTGATGAAAAACTGGGCGTCAAACCCTTTCTCACGTATCTCCTGGAAGACAAGCAACGCCTTGGGCACGTCCCCCGCGAGGAAAGCGTCAATCAGCCGCCAGTAGTAGTCATAGTCGAGGACGTTGAGGTTGTCGATGGTCGAGCGGTAGGTGATGTTGCCCATCGACGAGGCCGCCACCTGGTCGAATATCGACAGGGCATCGCGCATCGCGCCGTCGGCCTTGCGGGCGATGACGTTGAGGGCCGCCGGCTCGACGGTGATGCCCTCCTGTGAGGCGACGTAGGAGAGGTGGTCGATCATATCCTGTATGGTGATGCGGTTAAAGTCGTATATCTGGCATCGCGACAGGATGGTGGGTATTATCTTGTGCTTCTCGGTGGTGGCGAGAATGAATATGACATATGACGGCGGCTCCTCAAGGGTCTTGAGGAACGCGTTGAAGGCGGCGGTGGAGAGCATGTGCACCTCGTCGATGATGAAGACGCGGTAGCGGCCCTGCGTCGGGGGTACCTGAACCTGATCTACAAGCGAGCGCACGTCGTCGATGCCGTTGTTGGACGCGGCGTCAAGCTCCACGATGTTGAGCGAGCGCCCCTCGTTGAACGCGCGGCACGAGTCGCACTCGTTGCAGGCGTCGCCGTCGGGGGTGCGGTGTGAGCAGTTGATGGTCTTGGCAAAGATGCGGGCACAGGAGGTCTTGCCGACTCCGCGTGAACCACAGAAAAGATAGGCATGGGCGAGACGGTCGGATGCGATGGAGTTTTTGAGGGTCGCCGTGAGAGCCTTTTGCCCCAAAACTGTCTTGAATGTCGACGGCCTGTATTTGCGGGCCGACACGAGATAATTTTCCATATCACAAAGATACGAAATTTTCCGGGATATTTTGTAACTTTGCGCCTTGATTAAAAAGCATCAAGCGTGGAAACAAAGTACATATTCGTCACTGGAGGCGTAGTATCCTCCCTTGGCAAGGGGATTATCTCCTCATCGCTCGCCTGCCTGCTTCAGACACGAGGTTTCCGAGTTACAATACAGAAGTTTGACCCGTATATCAACATCGACCCCGGGACGCTCAATCCCTACGAGCACGGGGAATGTTTCGTGACCGTCGACGGCCATGAGGCCGACCTCGACCTCGGGCACTACGAGCGGTTCACCAACACTCCCACCACCAAGGCCAACAATATCACCACGGGGCGAATATACCAGAATGTAATAGACAAGGAACGTCGTGGCGACTATCTCGGCAAGACGGTGCAGATTATCCCCCACGTGACCGATGAGATAAAGCGCAACGTAAAGCTGCTCGGCAACACGGGGCAGTTTGACTTCATCATCACCGAGATTGGCGGCACCGTTGGCGACATCGAGTCGCTGCCCTACCTTGAGGCCGTGCGCCAGCTGCGGTGGGAGATGGGCAACAACGCGCTCTGCCTCCACCTGACATATGTACCCTACATCGCAGCCGCCAAGGAGCTTAAGACCAAGCCTACACAGCACTCTGTGAAGCAGTTGCAGGAGGTCGGTATACAGCCCGACATCCTCGTGCTGCGCACCGAGCACCATATCACCCCCGAGGTGCGCCGCAAGGTGGCGCAGTTCTGCAACGTGGCTCCCGACGCCGTGATACAGTCGCTCGATGCCCCGTCAATCTATCAGGTGCCTATCATGATGCACGAGCAGCATCTCGACGAGATTGTACTGAAAAAGACCGGCACGCCCTATCAGGGTGAGCCTGACATGAAACAGTGGCTCCACTTCCTCCACAAGATGGAAAATGCCGAGGGGGAGGTGAAGATTGCCCTTGTCGGCAAGTATGTGGAGCTACAGGATGCATATAAGTCGATAAATGAGTCACTTTTTCAGGCGGCTACCTACAATGACCGCAAACTGAAGCTCGTCTATGTGCACTCGGAGAAGCTCAACGAGGGCAACGTTGAGGAGAAGCTCGCCGGGATGGACGGGGTGGTTATAGCCCCGGGATTCGGGCAGCGCGGCATTGAGGGGAAGTTTGTCGCCCTGAAATGGTGTCGTGAGCATGACGTGCCGACATTCGGCATATGCCTCGGTATGCAGTGCATGGTGATAGAGTTTGCCCGCAACGTGCTCGGCCTCACCGATGCCAACTCCACCGAGATGGATACCCACACCCCCTACAACGTCATTGACCTGATGGAGGAGCAGAAGGGCATCTCCAACCTCGGCGGCACGATGCGTCTCGGTGCCTACGACTGCCGTCTTGTTCCAGACTCAAAGGCTGCTGTGGCCTACGGGAAGACCGACATCAAGGAGCGTCACCGCCACCGCTTTGAGTTCAACAACGACTACCGCAGCCAGTTTGAGGCGGCGGGAATGCGTTGCGTCGGGGAGAATCCCGCCACACACCTCGTCGAGGTGGTGGAGATACCGTCAAAACGGTGGTTTATCGGGACGCAGTATCACCCGGAATATTCCAGCACGGTGCTCAAGCCCAACCCGATATTTGTGGATTTTGTAAAGGCGTGCATCGAGTATTCAATGCTTAAATAGTGCACAGTTTATAGTGCAGAGTTCACAGTTGACGAATTAATAACAACTTAAAATTATAGAATGGATAAAAACACGATTCTCGGCCTGCTGTTGATGGGTGCCGTGGTGCTTGGGTTCATGTGGCTGCAAAAGCCTACCGAGCAGGAAATCCAGGAGCGCGAGAAGGCGCATCTTGAGGCCACGACCCCCTCTGAAAAGCAGGGTGAAACTGTCGCATGGGAAAATTCGGCGACTGACACCGTGACCGCTGCCGAGGCTGCATTGCTTGCCACGACGGTCGAGCAGTTCGGACAGCCTGATACCGTAGGCGGTGTGCCATGTACGCGACTGAAAAACAAGAATGTCGACCTTATGCTCACAGGCTCGACCGTCAGCGGGACGGTGATGGCCGGTGACACAGCGGTGAATGTCGCCGACGTGACCTCCAACCGTCTCCAATCCCTGTCGCCGGCAGTGGCATCAAAGGCTGTGGGCACTCTGAAGGCTACCCTGCGCGACATATCGAAGTACCGTAACTTTGCCGCCCACCTGTCGGGCGACTCTGTGGCCGTGAAACTTGAAAATGACCTGATCTCGCTCGACCTGTCAAGCAAGGGTGGCGTCATATCGCGTGCCGAACTGAAAAAATATGAGGAGTTTGATTCCTCAAAGGTTGTGCTGTTTGACGGCGAGCGCGACAATATCTACAGTTTTACCCTAACCTCCGAAAGCCAGCGGTTTGACACCCGCGACTTCTACTTCAATCCTGTACAGGAGAATGACTCGACTGTGCTGATGACGCTCGACCTCGGCAAGGGGGCATCGTGGGGCATCCGCTACACGCTCCCAAAGGACAGCTATGTGGTGAAAATGGATATCGTGCAGAGCGGGATGCAGGCTATAGTGCCTTCCAACACCGCCACGATGGACTTCTACTGGCACCGCAAGATGCGCCGCCACGAGGAGGGGCGTATGTTTGAGGAGCGCAACTCGGCGATATACTACAAGTATGCCGGCGGCAGCGTCGAAAACCTTAACGAAGGTGGCGACGATGACGAGTCGACCAACGAGCGTGTGCGCTGGATAGGGTTCAAGAACCAGTTCTTCTCCTCAGTCATCATCCCCGCCAACTATTTCACGATGGGCGAATTTGAGTCAAAGGAGCTGAAAGGCAATCCTGTATACCTCAAGGATATGACGGCTGTGGCTGCTGTGGAATACTCTGCAGCGAGTCCCAATCCCGCCTCGTTCAGCATGTTCTTCGGTCCCAACCTTTACCCCTTGCTCGACGACTTGCAGGACCATATAAGTCCCGACGAGAACCTGGAGCTTACCCGCCTGATACCTCTCGGATGGGCATTGTTCCGCTGGATCAACACCTATATAATCATCCCCGTGTTTGACCTGCTCGGACGCTGGATAAGCAACTACGGCATCATTATCCTGCTGTTGACGGTGTTCATCAAGCTCATCATCTTCCCGTTCACCTACAAGAGCTACATGTCGCAGGCCAAGATGCGCGTGCTCGCGCCCGACATCAAGGAAATCAACGACAAGTACCCCGGACAGGAGAACGCCATGGTGCGCCAGCAGAAGACGATGGCTCTCTATTCAAGCGCGGGGGCAAGCCCGCTGTCGGGCTGTCTGCCGATGTTGATGCAGATGCCTGTGCTCATCGCGATGTTCACCTTCTTCCCCTCCTGTATCGAGCTTCGCGGCAAGGCGTTCCTGTGGGCCAAGGACCTCTCGGCACCTGACGCCATAATCTCGTGGAATACCCACATACCGTTTATCAGCGACTATTTCGGCAACCATATAAGCCTGTTCTGTCTGCTCATGACGGTGACCAACATCATCTACACCCGCATCAACATGCAGAACCAGCCTGGCGGCAACTCGATGCCCGGCATGAAGATGATGATGTACCTGATGCCGATCATGTTCCTCGTGTTCTTCAACAACTACGCTGCCGGTCTTAGCTACTACTACTTCCTGTCGCTGCTCATAACCATCGTGCAGACCTATGCTTTCCGTCGCGTAGTCGACGAGGAGAAGGTGCGTGCCACGATGCGCGAGAACGCCAAGAAGCCCAAAAAGAAGAGCGGCTTCATGGCTCGACTCGAGGAGGCCCAGCGTCAGCAGCAGGCCATGCTCCGCGAACAGGAGAAGCGCAAGAAGCAGGGCGGCCGCCGCTAACGGCCTTCCCCCAACAATAAAAAAGGGATGAGACCATAGTGGTCTTATCCCTTTTTATCATAAATGCAATAAAAATCGTATATTTGCAGAAACCATGTAGATGATGCCATGAATGATATCGCTATTGTACGCTCCAAGATATATGAGTTGCGAGGACAGCGGGTAATGCTTGACTTTGACCTTGCCGAGATGTACGGCGTGGAGACAAAGCAGCTGAAACGTGCCGTCAAGCGTAATATTGAACGCTTTGAAGGCGAGGACTTTATGTTTGAAATTAGCTATGACGAATTCTTGAGGTGCCAAAATGGCACCTCAAGTCATGGCGGCATGCGATATATGCCTTTTGCCTTCACTGAGCTTGGTGTGGCCATGCTTAGTAGTGTATTGCGCTCAAAGACGGCAATTGAGATTAACCGTGGGATAATGAGGGCGTTTGTCTCAGTGAGGCAGTTGCTTGCACAGCCCAAAACCGATAAATTGTCTGTCTTGGAGGAGCGTGTGGCAAGTCTGGAGAGCTATGTCGAAGAGGTCCTTACCGACATCAATGATGTCAATGAGGATACACGGATGCAGATAGAACTTATCAACGAGTCGCTTGCCGAGCTGCGGGCGGCAGATGCAGCGCATCCGACACCACGCCGCAAGATCGGATTCCGCCCTTGACCTCCTCCTATCCCTCTTTGTCGGGCTTCAGGGGTGGCTGCGGGGAGGAGAGGATGGTGTATATGTTGTCGAGGCGGGTCGCCAGGGCGGGTCGCAGGGTGGCTGCGGCGGTGGGATCTATCATCTTCAGGTCGGCGTAGCGGTCCTCGTTGTCGAGGAACGCGGGGAGCTGTCCGTCGGGCTTGGCGTAGTCGACTGTCAGTGGGGTGGGGAGTGACGGGTTGTAGCGATAAAGCGGCCAATAGCCTGCGAGCACGGCATCGCGCTGCTCGACTACGGCATGGGACATACCGGTGCGTATGCCGTGGTTGATGCAGGGGCAATATCCTATCACGATTGAAGGACCGTCGTAGGCTTCGGCCTCGCGCAGGGCGTTGATGGTCTGCTGGAAGTTGGCTCCGAGTGCCACTGAGGCGACATATACCGTGCCGTAGGTCATCATCATGCGCCCGAGATCTTTCTTGAACGTTCGTTTGCCGTCGGGTGAATACTTTGTCACCGCGCCGAGGGGCGTCGCCTTGGAGGTTTGCCCTCCCGTGTTGGAATAGCACTCGGTGTCCATGACAAATATGTTGACATTCTGACGCGTGGCGAGCACATGGTCGAGTCCGGCGAAACCTATATCGTAGGCCCACCCGTCGCCGCCGATAATCCATATCGACTTTTTGGCGAAATCGTCGGTGCACTCCAGCAATTCGGTCACTTCGGGCGACGAGGGGGCTGCCGACAGGGCTTTGGCGAGGGCAAGTCCCGTGAGGTGCGACTGCTCCGGGTCGTCAAATGCGGCGAGCCACGCCGAGGCGGCATTTTTCAGTGCTGTGTCGCCATTGTCGGCGAGCCGTGATGCAAGCTCGCGGGCGTGCTCACGGCGGTAGTCGGTCGCCACCGCCATGCCATAGCCATACTCGGCGTTGTCCTCAAAGAGGGAGTTGGCCCATGCCGGCCCGCGACCGTCGGTGTCGGTGCAGTAAGCGTTGGAGGGGTAGTTGGCACCCCAGATGGAGCTGCATCCCGTGGCGTTGGCTATAATCATCCGCTTGCCGAAAAGCTGCGTGAGCAGTTTGATGTACGGGGTCTCGCCACACCCTCCACATGCACCCGAAAATTGCAGCAGCGGGCAGCAGAATTGCGAGCCGTTGACGGTAAACCGGCTTATAATATCAGGCTTCTCCGTGACGTGCTCCTGTGCATAGGCGAGCAGCGGTATCTGGGCATCGACTTCTTGCTGCAGGGGCACCATTGTGAGGGCGTGTCCCGGGCAGATGGTGGCGCATGACCCGCAGCCGACGCAATCCTCGGGATAGACCTGAATTCGGAATTGGTAATCTTTCAACGCCGTGCCGTGGGCTTGTTTAGATACAAACGCCTCGGGGGCGGCGGCTTTCTCATCGGCAGTCATCAGCACGGGGCGTATCGTGGCATGGGGGCATACGAATGAACACTCGGTGCACTCCACGCACTTGTCGACATCCCACCGGGGGATATTGACTGCGATGCGCCGCTTCTCGTAGGCGGTCGTGCCCATCGGCAGTGAGCCGTCGGGGGCAAACAGCGATACTGGCAGCCTGTCCCCCTGCAACTCCATGCAGGGTCGGGCCACCTTGGCGATGAAGTCGGGCAGCTTGACCTTTGGAGTCTCCGGGGTGTCGGTCGCATCAGCCCATGATGCGGGATAGTCAATCGGAGTCAATGCCGCTACCGCCTGATCGATGGCTGCAAGGTTACATTCCACCACCTTGTTGCCCTCATGGCGGTAGCTCTCGGTCACGGAAGCTTTCACCTTGGCGAGGGCCTTGTCAAAGGGCATGATGTCACACAGGTGGAAGAAGATGGTCTCCATAATGGTGTTGATGCGCACGCCAAGACCCTCCTTTTGGGCAATGGCAGTGGCGTCGATATTGTAGAATTTCACCCTGCGACGGGCTATGATACGTTTCATAGCAGCTGGAAGTTGTGCATCCATCTCCGAGGCAGTCCACGCCGAGTTGAGCACAAATGTCCCCTCCGGCTTGATGGTGTCGAGCAGGCGGAACTGGCGCACATACTTGTCCTTGTTGCAGAACACATAGTCGGCCTGCTCTATGGCATATGCTGCCTTGACGGGCGCGTTGCCGACACGGAGCTGCGACACGGTGTAGCCGCCTGACTTCTTGGCCGAGTAGTGGAAATAGGCCTGCGCATATTTTCCATCCTCCGTGCCGATTATGGCGGCAATCTGCTTGGTCGCTCCGACCGTCCCGTCGGAGCCGATGCCGTAGAACAGGCTCTGGCGCACCGTCGGAGGCACGATGTCGGGCATCTCCCCGACAGTCAGCGACAGCCCCGTCACGTCATCCTCGATGCCCACTGTGAATGGCGATTTTGGCGTCTCCATGGCGGCATTGTCATAAACTGCCTTTACCATCGCGGGGGTGAAATCCTTGCTCGACAGCCCGTAGCGTCCCCCGATGACGCGGATGTCGCGCCCTGCGGTGTGCACAGCCGTCACGACATCCTGATAGAGCGGTTCGCCCTGCGAGCCGGGTTCCTTTGTGCGGTCGAGGACGGCTATTGTCTTTACCGTGTCGGGGATGGCTGCCAGCAGTGCCGATGCGTCAAACGGACGGTATAGCCTGACTTTCACCACGCCGACCTTGTAGCCGATGGCGTTGAGGTAGGCGACAGTCTGTTCGGCGACCTCGCCGCCGCTGCCTATGATGACAATCACGCGGTCGGCATCTGCCGCGCCCGCGTAGTCAAAGAGATGATACTGTCGTCCCGTCGCCTTGGCAACCTTGTCCATAGCCCGTTGCACGACTGCCGGGAAGGCATCGTACGCCTTGTTGGGGGCTTCGCGGTTTTGGAAATAGACATCGGGATTCTGTGCCGAGCCACGTAGCACTGGGTGTGCCGGATTTAGCCCACGGCGACGGAACTCCTCTATCTTGTCGCGGTCCATTAGGGAGAATATGGTGTCGTAATCTATCACGTCGATGGTCGACATCTCGTTGGATGTGCGCCAGCCATCAAAGAAGTGGAGCACCGGCAACGAGCCATCGATGGCTGCGAGATGGGCTACCACGGCAAGGTCCATGGTCTCCTGCACCGACGACGAGGCGAGCATGGCAAATCCCGTGGCACGGCACGCCATGACGTCTTGATGGTCGCCGAATATGCTGAGGGCATGGGTGGCAAGGGAGCGGCTGCCGACGTGAAACACCACGGGCAGCAGCTCTCCGGAGATTTTGTACATATTGGGTATCATCAGCATCAATCCCTGCGATGCCGTGAAGGTCGTGGCGAGTGCTCCGGCGGCTGCCGCACCATGGGTAGCCCCTGCCGCGCCAAGCTCCGACTCCATCTCGCGCACCTCCATGGCGCGCCCGATGTAGTTCTTGCGTCCCTCCATTCCCCATTTTTGGGCAGTCTGCCCCATCGAGGCGATAGGGGTGATGGGGTAAATAGTTGCAACGTCGCTCATAGCAAACGCCACGTGCGCGGCCGCCGTGCAGCCGTCCATTACCTGTTTGTCAGCCATGTCTTAATGTATTTATTCTAAAAAGAATAACATCACCCTGACGGCAAAGGTTGCGCCCAAAAATGCTTTTGTCGCTGCGGGCGCTATGTATAGCGCCCCTACTGGTGTGGGGCGGTAGTGCCGGGATGGCGCAGCCATCGCGCCACGGACACGAGCCGTGGCAACATGCCGTTGAAGGCTGTATTGTAATTGGAAAGCAGTACGGTGGTCATCATCACCACCCCGAGGATGGCAAGCCAGCCGTAACACTCCTTGAGCGCCGCCATGAGGTTTTGCAATGTGAGGTAATCCCGCGCCCATGTCGCGCCCTCGGCGGCCAACCGTTCTATCGTCATTGTATCGGGGCTACCCGTCATTACGGCTTTGCCGAGCGACCACGCGAACAGCCTCTCAACAATGGCTGCTGTGGCGGCACTTCCCACCCCGCAGCGCACAAAACCCGTGATGGTTATGTTCATGAAGAAGTGGGGGAACGGTATCGAGCGTGAAATCATGTAGGTGATGCCGCTCTCCATCATCACCTCCCCCATTCCGAAGGCGAACAGCGGGATATAGTAGAGCGTCCCGTCGGTCGCGGGATTGATGAGGAAGTATATGGCCATGATGTAGAACGTGACGAGTGTAAAGCAGGTGAAGAAATAGGCTCTAAGTCCCCAACCAAGCCTTATGACGGCATAATAGGCGAGGATAGCACCGGCGATAATGCCTGCCAACTCGGGGTAGTTAAAGCCTACGATAGTGAAGTAGTCATACCCCGACACGGCGTTCATCAGCACTGGTTGCAGAACGTGGGCCGATGCCTGTAACACGCCCATGCCGAGCAGCAGCCCTATCATCACCCATGTTGCCCGGTGGCGGAACGCACCGAGGGCGATGAACGGCTCGCGTCGCCATGCCGATTCGGCTATGGTGATTGCCAACAGGGCTATCATCAGCCATGTAGCGGACCATATCTCGCCGCTGTGCCACCAGTCGTAATGCTCTCCGAAGCAGAACAACCATGCCGCAACGCAGCTTGTCGCGGTCCATAGCAAGTGCCCTATCCAGTCTATCCCCCGCAGCGGCACGAATGGTCCGGAACGGTGGTCGGGTTTCATCATGAAATAGACCACGGCATCGACAGCGAGCATCAACACCACAATCACGAGGTAGGTCATTCGCCAGTCGGTGAAATAGGTGATATATGCGGTCAGCAGCCCCGAGAGCTGTATGCCGCCACAGACGAGCAGGTACACCACGGGGAAGAATGCGCCGAAGTTGCGCGAGGGCGTGATGTTGAGCTGCATCGTGGTCATGCAGGCAAACATCCCCATCATCTTGAAATATCCTGCGGCGAGGCATATCACCCACAGCACCCACGGAACGGTGGCATACATTGCGGCTATAGCGCATACCAACGCCCCGACGGATGAGACAAAGAACATCTGCCGCGTGAAAAAGTAGAATTTCCAGCGGAACAGGATGGGGAAAATCATGTTAAGCCCGATAAGCGAGCAGTATCCCGCCATCGTCACGTCCTCGCTCAGGAACGCGAGCGACCCGACCATCTGGCTCAATGCAGCGAGGTAGATGCCCCCCGTGAGCTGATAGGAGAGGGCTATGAACACCACGAGCCAGAATCTCGCCCCGCGCGGCACCCACGCCTTGTACATCAACAGCCGTGTGAACAGCAGTGGTTGAGGCATGTGTCCCATGGCTACCGGCGTACGTTACATTCCACATTCATGCCGGCTCTCAGGCGTTTCATATCGGCCGGAGGGGTCGATGGCGCAAACCGTATCTTGACTGGGATACGCTGCTCCACCTTCACGAAGTTGCCTGTCGAGTTGTCGTGGGGTATCGGGGTGTATTTGGAGCCTGTGGCGTTGGAAATGTTCTCGATATATCCCGTGAACTTTACCCCGGGGAGTGCGTCCACCTTTATCTCCACGCTGTCGCCCGGAGCCATGCGGGAGGTCTGGGTCTCTCGGTAGTTGGCCGTCACCCAAGTGTCGCCCGTGTCTACGACCGACAGCAGGGTCTGTCCCGGCTGCACGAGCTGTCCCGGCTGCACGTCACGACGCGACGCATATCCGTCGCAGGGTACTGTGATGACCGTGTAGCCGAGGTTGAGCATGGCGAGTTCAACGGCGGCCTGTGCAACCTCGATGGCGGCAGCGTTCTGTCCCACGCGATGGGTCTGCTGGCGGGCGGTCAGGCCGGTCGAGCCTTTCTGCCGTGTAAGGGTCTCGTGACGGGCTTTCAGGGCGAGATAGTTGGTCTCCACGGCGTCATACTGCTGCCGGGTGACCGCCTCCTCCTGCAGCAATACGGCATATCGGTCAAGCTCACGCTTTGCATTGGCGAGCAGGGCTGCCACCTCGGCCTGCGCCGACTCTGTGACGGTGATATCGTTGTTGACGGTCGATACGGCTGTTGTCGCCGCCTCTTTGCCGGCCATGGCGTTTTCAAGGTCGGCGCGTGCCTGGGCGAGGCGCAGGCGGAAGTCGGTATCCTCGATTATGACAAGTGTGTCGCCACGGCTTACGCGGGTGTAGTCGTCAAATCGCACCTCCTTTACAAATCCCTGCACGCGGCTGTTGACGGGGACGATGCGTTGGCACACCTCGGCATTGTCGGTATAGGTCGATGAGGTGAATCCTGCAAATTTCCAGCCTACCCATCCGAGGCCGAGAAGTATAAGGGCTATCACACCGGCATTCTGCATCCGGCGACGTGTCTTCTGTTTCATAATGTTCCTGCGATAAAATGGAGTTGATAATAGTAATATATTGCCTGTATGCTGGCGTTTACGAGCCGCACCCCGGCATCGAGCCGCGCGTTGGAGGCATCGAGCATGTCGGTAAGCAGGGCGAGCTGGTTGTCAAACCGCCGCGAGACAATGGTGTAGTTCTCGTTGGCGAGCTGTAGGTTCTTGCGCTCTATGTCAAGGCGCGCGAGGGCCTGGGTATATAGTGTGTAGGTCTCATTGATGTCGCGTCCTGTCTCGTCGATGGCCGCCTCATGGCGAGTGACGGCATGGCGTATCTCGCTGTCGGCCTTACGCACGGCCTTGTTAGCGGTGAACAGCGACGAAACGTTCCACTTGACGTTGACGCCGACAAACCACGCGTTGTAGTTTTTGTTGAGAGCGGGTACCTCAAATGTCACCGGCCCGAGGAAATTGTCGCCGGCGACTATACCTATCTTGGGCATATATCCCGCCCTTGCCAGTCGGCGAGAGGTCTCGGCAAGCTGCCGCTCGGCGTCTATGGCACGCAGTCTCACGGCATGGGTGCCGGCGGCTGATTGCCACTGTCCGATGTCGGCCGGTGTGCGGTATTCCTCGGTCGGGACAGCGTTGATGTCGGTGATGATTTCGGTATCGGCGTCAAGGTCGAGCAGCGACACGAGATTGCTGTTGCATATCTTGGCTGAATTGGCTATTTCCAGGCTGTCATAGCCGAGAGACGACAGGCGCAGCTCGTAGCGGGTGATGTCGTTCTTGAGCACGATGCCCTGGCCGTGGCGGGCTTGCATCTCCTTGAGCAGCCGCCGTGTAAGGCCGATGTTCTCGTTGTAGACGGCGAGCAGGTTGCGGCATTTTGCAAGGTTGAGGTAGTTGGCCACGAGCTTCATGCGTATCTCGGCGCGTGTGCCGTCACGCGATATATCTGCAAGCGCGGCACGCCGCTCGGCAATCTCTATGCCGCCGGATATTGCGCCGCCTGTGAACACAGGCTGGTAAAGCTCCACGCTGAGCGTGTTGCTGAAGTGGGGGAGCGGGTCGCGTGTCGGGTGGGAGAAGTCGCGGTCGAGGATTGTGCCGTCGCCGAGATAGCTCAACGATAGCGATACGCCGATTTGCGGCAGGCGTGTGGCCTTTGTTGTCTCAATCTCCCTGCGGGCGACCTCCGTCGAGGCATCGGCCGCTGCAATCTCGGCGTTGTGCCTGTCGGCAATCTCAAACATCCGTCCTATTGTCATGGCGGACGGCTCGCCGGCTGCCATCCTCCCGGTGCACGCAAGCACAAGGATGGCGACCGACAAAATGGATTTTGTCATATCTTGAAAAAAGTTGCATAGCCACAGCCCGATGCATACATCGGCTATGGGTAAATGAAATAAGAATGTGGTTGTCTGTGAATCTCGGGCAACAGGCGGTCGTCGCCCTAAAACAGGTCAGTTATAACAGTACCCCGTCAGTCGGGAACGTTCCAGAAAGCTGTCGGTAAGATCACCCCGGTCGTGTGCGCTGCTGTGGCGCAGGCTATAGTTGTAACGATTGGCATTGTTTTTTGACTGTCAGCCGGCGGCTCCCTGCCGCCGCATCGTCAATTGCACCGCAAAATTAGGGAAAATTTCATTATCGCGAAAATATTTTTTCCGAACACAAACGTGTCGTGGGGCATTATATCTCTAAACGTTCTATCCCATGAGACAGATTATCAGCCATTTTACCGACGATGACCTATACAAGTTCACGATGTGTTGCGCCGTGATTGACAATTATCCTCGCGCGCAGGTCAAGTACTCGTTTTTTGACCGCAACAACACGGTCTATCCTCCGGGATTTGCCGCCGAGGTCGAGCGGCAGGTCGCGCTGTTGGAGGGGCTTGCCATCACCGACGAGGAGATAGGGTTTATGAAACACCGTTGCCGTTATATCCCCCTGTGGTTCTATGATTTTCTTAAAGGTTACCGTTACGACAGCCGGTGGGTGCGTGTGGCACAGGACGATGAGGGGCATCTGTCGATAGAGTTTGAGGGATATTGGAGCGACACGATACTTCTTGAGGTGAAAGTGCTCGCCATAGTGTCGGAGATGTATTACATGATGACCGGGCAGACGGCGCGGCTTGACTATGGGCTGTGCTACGGCCGTTCATGTGACAAGGCGCGGCGGCTTATCGCAGCCGGATGCCGGTTCAGCGACTTTGGCACGCGTCGTCGGGCGTCGTTTGAGGCGCAGGATACCGTGGTGAGGGCGATGAGCGAGTGTGCCGCCTCCATGCCGGATGCGCCCGGGCATTTTATCGGCACGAGCAATGTGTATCTTGCGATGAAGTATGATTGTGTGCCTGTAGGCACGATGGCCCATGAACTTGTCTGCGCCATTGCGGGGATGTACGGGCCACAGATGGCCAACCACCTTGCGATGGAGGCATGGCGCGCTACCTATCGCGGGGCACTCGGGACATTCCTCTATGACACGTATGGATGGGAGATTTTCAGTCTCAACTTCTCGGAGGACTTTGCCAACATGTTCAAGGGGCTGAGGGTCGACAGCGGCGACAACCTCGACCAGCTTGAAAAGATTGAGCATAAATACCGCTCTCTCGGCATTGCCCCGCGCACAAAGCAGGTGGTGTTCAGCAACGGGCTTGATACCGACAGCGCGATAGCGATACAAAGGTCGGCGGCAGGACGTTGCTTGCCGTCGTTTGGCATCGGGACCCACTTCACCAACGACTTTCCGGGGGTGCGTCCGATGAATATCGTCATAAAGCTGCTTGCCGTAAAAATCACCGAGTCGTGGACATTTTACAACGACACATGCAAACTCAGCGAGGACGCCGGCAAAAACACCGGCGACCCCGCTGTAGTGCGGCGCTTTATGGAGGCTTTACATATATCTAATGCATAATTCATAATGCACAATGCATAATGCAGGGTGCCCCGACATTATGCATTGGATATAAATTAATACATAATCAACTTATGCATTAAGAATTATGATTGATAAAATTATGCATTATGAATTAAGAATTATGCATTATTTTAATCGATCCGGAGGAAATTGCCGTCCTTGTCAAATATCAACTCGATGCCGTTTGAGAGGTCGACCTCATATTTGTTGTACTTGCGCTCTATCTTGGCCACGTACTGGACGGGATAGTTGGAGTTGACATAGGTGGTTATGCTTTGGGGCAGAATCGGGGTGGGGACAGCTGTTTGGGCTTTCTTGCAGGATATTTCCTGCCAGTTGCCCTTGGCGTCAAAGTCTATTTCCGCGCCGCTCGACAGGTCCACCTCATAATAGACCGAGAAGATATCGCGGTCTTTCTCCGCTTTCACAACCTTGTCGGTGGGGAAGAACTTGGCTATAAACATCCTTGCTGCCTTTGGAAGCTGTGACGGCTGTATTGCCTCGTCGGCGGCTGCGCTGAATGTGAGCGAGGACGCGATAAGGACTGCTGCTAAAAAGAGTATCTTTTTCATAAACACATATTTATAGGGTTAATATAGGTATAACGCTTTCACGGGGCGGATAGTTCTATGCGAGGGTAGTAGGGGCGCTATACATAGCGGCCGCCGCGACATAATCCCGTCACTTTTCGAGGTCGGGGTTTTCGGGCTGCTTCTTCGACAGGGGGAGGGTGTAGATGAGGTTGATGGCTCCGGTGAATGTCGTGCCGCGTGTACCGTAGCCGGGGATGTACCATGGCTTGCCGTAAGCGGCCTTGGATTCATGGAAGATGAAGTGGGCTTTCACTGCCCAGCCGAGGGAGAAGTTCTTGTATATCTTCACTTTCAGCCCGGCAAGCACCTCCCCATATCCCGTGGTGGAGCGTTGGGAGGGTACTGAAAACTTGTCTGTGTCGCCCCAATATCCCTGATTGATGGTCGCGTCGGTTATCTCATATGAGAAGTTGGTGATGCCGTAGCGCAGTCCGAGATACACTTGATAGGCAGGATTGGAGTTGTAGAGGAAATTGTAGTTGACGCCTATGCGGCCATAGACGGCCAACGGGCTGCGGTAGGTGAAATTGCCATCCTCCGGGGTGTTGTCGGCTGTGCCGACACCGATTTCCACGACAGGCTTTATCCAGTTGTGCAGGCTCAGTTCGGCCCACGCCTCACCGCCGCCATATTTGGAGCCGAAGGCACGCATCAGCGGGTCCCATACATTCAGCCCGATGCTGACGGCGTGCATCAGCGGATAGATGAGCCTCGGGGCTTTTGTCTGCACTGTGTCGGTGAATATGTCATGTCCGAGGGTATCGGTGAGTACCACGTTTCCGTCGGCGTCACGGTGTGAGCCAAATCCAAAGTGAGGGAGAGTGTCGTTGGCGATGTCGTGGAGCGTAGAGTCGGGACGCGTAGCCTTTGCCGGCGTGGGCTTTTTCTTGTCTTTCTTGTTTTTCTCCTGGATGACGGCGGGTCGCGTCGGCGTCACGGGAGTGACACGCCGCTGTGCCACAGCAACTCCCTGGAACAGGAGTAGCATGAGTGTCATCAGTATGGCGAGTCGGCATTTCATCGTGGCGGCGTTAGGGTTGGGGAGTCTGACGTGCTGTGCGGAAATAGATGCGTATCCGCTCTATATCCTGGTTGGTTATCAACGGGTCGGTGACCTCCACCGACTCTATCAGATGGGTGGTGTAGGAGCAATCCTTGATGGTGTAGCGGAACATTGCCCCGCACTCCTCCGATGCGAAATAGGGCGAGGAGTCGTAGGTGAAAGTCAGCGTGTCGTTGAGACGAGTGTCGCTTATAGCCTCCTGGTTGTAGTGGATGAAAAACGATGTCGAGGCGCGGTTGGCACGGAACGGTAGATAGACCGACGAGGCTGCCGCGTTGTTGAGCAGCAGCGAGTCGCCCGGCGCACCGACGCCTCCGATGGAGAGGGAGTCGACGGTAATCTCGTTGTGGGCCGAGTCGTCGTAGAATCCCGCCAAGGGGATGCTGCTCTGGTTGTCGTAGCATCCGGCGGTGTTGCACGACACGGCGGCGACGATGGCTAAGGCCGCGATGGAGGATAATATGAGTGAGGGGCGCACTTGCATGGTCAATTCTCCCCTTGTCACGACAGGCTGTCGGCGGGTTTCATCTCCCGCTCTATCTCATAATGGTTGCGCCCGGGGGCGTTGCGCACGATGAGTTCGCCGAGAAATCCGGTGAGGAACAGCTGTGTGCCGAGTATCATCAGCGTCAGCGATATGTAGAAATACGGGGAGTCGGTCACGAGACGGTAGGGTGCGCCGTGCCACATGGCGTAGAGTTTGGATGCGCCGACGATAATCACGGCGATGAATCCTAACAGGAACATCAGGCTGCCCAACAGCCCGAAGAAGTGCATCGGCTTGATGCCGAATTTTGACGTGAACCACAGTGTGGCGAGGTCGAGATAACCGTTGACAAATCGGTCGAGGCCAAATTTTGTCGTCCCGTATTTCCTCGCGCGGTGCTTGACCACCTTCTCGCCGATTTTGGTGAATCCGGCATTCTTTGCCAGATAGGGTATATAGCGGTGCATGTCGCCGTAGACCTCAATATGCTTCACGACCTTGTTGCGGTAGGCCTTGAGGCCGCAGTTGAAGTCGTGCAGGTTCTTGATTCCGCTTACGCGTCGGGCGGTGGCGTTGAACAGCTTGGTGGGGATGGTCTTTGACAGCGGGTCATAGCGTTTCTGCTTCCATCCCGACACGAGGTCGTAGCCATCTTCGGTAATCATGCGGTACAGCTCGGGTATCTCGTCGGGTGAGTCCTGTAGGTCGGCATCCATCGTTATCACAACGTCACCCTTGGCGCGGGCAAACCCTGTGTTGAGAGCCGGTGATTTGCCGTAGTTGCGGCGGAAGGAGACCCCTCCGATGGCGGGGTTGAGGGCGCGCAGTCCCTCGATGACCTCCCACGAGCGGTCGGTCGAGCCGTCGTTGATAAACAGTATCTCGTAGCTGAACCCGTGCTCGTCCATCACTTTCTTTATCCATGCGGCAAGTTCGGGCAGTGATTCCTCCTCGTTGTATAATGGGATGATTACCGATATATCCATCTATGTCTCTGTTATTGTTTGTTTTGCGGTCTATATCCGCGTGCCCGGGCCAGCAATGCCATGAGAGCCGACAGCATAGAGCCGGTGAACACGTTGAAACTTATCATGCGTATAGATATTTCCACCGGGCCGGGCAACATGCCGTGCTCGCGCAGCAGGCGCATTGTCTCGGCCGTCTCCTTGGCCTGCGGGAGCGGCGATGAGTCGAGTATGGCGAGCGATGCGTCTATCTGCTCCATCATAAAGTCGGGATGTATCCACTTCATGTAGATGACCGACACTGCCGCCGCGATGAGCGAGCCGCAGAGGAATATCATGATGCCGTACATCCACAGGGCCGAAAACAGCGCGTGGCCGTAGAGACGGCAGTAATATATGCGCAACCATCGGTAGATGATGACCGGGACGCCAAGCATCAGGATGAAAGATACGATGCTAAGCACGGGGAAGTTCACCGAATAGGCCATGGCAAAGAACAACGCCGACAGGTACAGGCCGAAATAGAAGCCTGTGTCGGCGCCCTGGCGGTAAGCTGATGTATGGATGTCGGTCATTCTGGTGGTCTTATCGCCCGCAAAGATACCTTAATTAATTCATAATTCATAATTCATAATGCATAATTGCTGCCTCGCGGGTTTTATGGGGGAATGTTGCCTGATTATGCGACGTTCACCAGAGGATTGTCCACTGGAGATAGTGCATTATGAATTGTGCATTATGAATTATGCATTAATAAAGGTTGAGCAGGCGTGCAACGCCGCTGTAGGCCACGGTGAAGCCTATCTGCCAGCCGTTGAGCGACGGGTTGGAGCCGCCGTATACGCCGCGTATGAAATAGGGCATCAGCCTGAGGGTGGAGATGTATTCCTGCCCGTCGCTGCCAAGCAGCTCCGTGTCGCTTTCGTTGCGGGCAAAGTGCCATTCAAGATTAACGCCGAAACCTACGTTGAAATCGCTCACCGACAGGTCGGACTGGTCGCCCATCTGTGCCAGCACACCTCCGGGATTGAGCGACATCGGGCGTGCCGACCAATTGTAGGAAGTCCAGAATCCTCCCACCCACGGGGTAATGCTGAAGCGGCGTGTATCGAGTGCCTCATAACCAACCGAGAATCCGGCGCCAAACAGGTTGGCGTTGTCGACATTGGCGTGATAGGGTATACCGTCGGCTGAGGATATGTCGGTAATGTTTGGGTTGTTGATGGTCGGAGTGCCGTAGAGGAACATCCCCTCTACGTTGACACGGCAGTAGGACACGAGCAGTCCCACGTTGAACGCCCACGAATTGGAAAATCCCGGAGCGATACCCCCGGTGCGGAACAGGCCGCCGATACCGGCATAGAATCCCAGTTTCAGGTCGCCGGGAACGTAGAAGTTTTCGGGTGGCAACGGGATAGTGTCGTTGGTCGCCGTGGCGACGGTGCGGGATGTGGCTACATTGACGGTATCGGGCATTGTAGCGCCGGAGCTTGGACGTTGGGCATGGAGTGCCGCCGGAGCGGAAAGCAATGCCGATGCAAGCAATATGGTGAAGATGGCTCGTTTCATATCGGGGTGTGTTTGAGTGTGCCTATGTTATTTGAACAACTGGGGCAGAAATTCAGACAGGTAGATACGCCAGTTTTTCCATATATGGCCTCCGTCGCTCTCGCGGTAGGTGTAGGGGTAGCCTGCGGCATCGAGCTTGTCGCGGAAAGCCTTGTTGTCGTTGTAAAGGAAATCTTTCTTGCCTATCGCTATCCAGTAGAGGGCGGGATGGGCGGCAAATTGGCGTGCGAGCTTCTTGTCCGAGTCCTCGTAGATGTATGACGTCGCACCCTCACGCGGGTTGATGGCGGGGGAGAAAAGACCGATGTAGTCAAACATGTCGGGATTCTGCTTGGAGATATGGAGCGAGTGCAGGCCGCCCATAGACAGGCCGGCGATTGCTCGATGGGGCTTGTCGGGGATGGTGCGGTAATTGCTGTCGATGAACGATACTATCTCGGGGAATGCCTCTTCAAATGAGCCTTCCATCGTCTTGGGGAGCCGGGTGGTAGGAGGTACAAGTCCGGCAGGGCCTTCCCCGGGTGCCGACGGGAGGTCGGCGTTGCCGTTGGGCATCACCACAATCATGGGCACGGCATCGCCGGCGGCAATGAGGTTGTCGAGTATCTGCGTGGCGCGTCCGAGTGCTCCCCATGCCTCCTCGTCGCCGCCCATTCCGTGCAGCAGGTAAAGGACGGGGTAGCGGCACGTATCGCACGCCTCGTAGCCGGCGGGGGTATAGACGGTCATGCGGCGATCCATGCCGAGCGAGTTGCTGTGATACCAGCGTCGTGTCACCGAGCCGTGGGGCACGGGCTGCACCGTGTAGGGGCGGCTTTCATTGCCGGGGACAATGAAGATGTTTGACACGGTACCCGTGTCGCGTATCACGTAAACATTGGCGGGGTCGGTCGTGCGCAGTCCGTCCACGATAAACGAGTATAGGTACAGCTCCGGGGCTACAGGCGTCGGGGTGGTGACACTCCATAGGCCGGTAGAGTCGCGCTCCATCGGGAGCGTTCCCTCGATTTCCTGTTCTCCCCACGGGGCGGTCACTCTCTTTGGGGGCAGAAAATCGCCGGAGACTTCCACATGAGAGGACGTTGGCGACATCAGGCGGAATGTGACAGTGTTGTCGGGATGAATCTCGGGGGAAATAATCGTCGGGACGCCCCATATTGCCTGTTGGGCAAGGGATGAGAGTCCCGCAAGGATAGCTGTCAGGAGCAGGCAGGCGCGTTGGATAGGCATATCGGATATGGTTAGTGGATTACCATTTGAGGGTGACGGCCACCGATTCCATCTCCTCGCCGAGGGGCGGGGCGAGCTTGGCCACCGATATCATGCCGCCGGCAATGTTGGGAAACGAGTGGATAAGCTCGGTGTACAGGCGTTGTGCCACGTTTTCCAGCAGTCGTGACGGCTTCTTCATCTCGGTGGTGATGACGGCCACGACCTCCCCGTAGTTGAGGGTATGGGCTACATTGTCAGTCTCCATGGCGCGTTCCAGCGGATAGGCCAGTTGCACCGTCACCTCGAATACGTTTCCCACTGCGCGTTCCTGGTCGGCGACACCATGGTAGGCACGTATGCGTAGCTTGTTTATCTCAATAAGGGTAGTCATTCTGAATAAAGTCTGTTTTGATAAAACACCACTTTGTTAACAAAAAAAACTAAGTGGAAAATTTACAAAGATATTTAACTTTTTAATATGTGACAAAAAAAATCGTGAGAAACTCACGATCCTTTAACAATTAATTTACTCATTAATCTCAAAAGCATGTTGTGTCAATCATGCATCTAAATGGCATGTGTGTTCTCATAAACCGCTGCTGCGGTGGTAAAATACCACATCGCAGCCTTTTTGATTGCTTTTTTCATACAACTTGAATTTTAATTAAACCTAAAACAAAACCCAAAAGGTCTCTCTTGACCTTTCTACAAGATTGTAGATGTAAAACTTTTTCTTAACCTTGATGCAAAGATAACACAAAAATCGGAATACGTGCGATAAAACTATGTTCTTTAACATAAGAATTTTGCAGAGTCTTGGTTTTCAAGGCTCTGCAAAATGTTAAATTTTTAGGTTATTATAGCTGTTATAGCCATTATAGCTATTATAGCTGTCATGGCTATAACAGCCCGGGGACTCTTGCTAAAACTTGTAGCCCACGCCGATGAGGCCGTTGATGGGGGCGGTGGTGATGCCGTAGTATTCCTGCCAGTCGCCGCCGAGGATGTTGTTGATGTTGCAGAATACGCTGAGGCGGCGCGTAATGTCATAGGCGGCGTCCACAGAGAGGTCGCTGATGTTGCCGAGGCTGTGGCGCACGGGGACGGCTTCGGGATAATATGCCGACATTGATGCAAGCACTGTTGCCGGGACAAGCTCATAGGAGGAGCGTCCCGAGCGCAGTCGGTATCCGACCTCGACACTAAGCGGCCGGATGGGACGGCAGTTGATGGAGGCTGACAACACGCGCTTGGCGCGGTCGCGCCACGGGTAATACCCTTGGTCGTAAGATGACGGGGCCATCTCAAACGCCACCTCGGCACCGACGATGCCCTTGTAGTCGTAGGCCGCCGAGACGCCGAAATGCCATCCTTTCATGTCGACACGCTCAAATCGGTGGTAGAGGTCGCCGTTGGCGCCATGGGCTGCCCCGACGGGCATCATCCAGTCTTTTGCCGACGCATAGCCTCCATACAGTTTTCCCGTAAATCCGCGACACGGGCCGATGTTGAAGCCGCCACTGATGTCGTAGGCTATATCGGAGTTGTGTGCCGGAGCCATGACAGCCGACAGGTAGGGCATATCGTTGAAGAGCGTGGTGAGGCTGTTGAGCTGTTCGCCACCTGTGGCCTTGGCCCATATGCCGAGGATGGTGGCGGGTCGCCATGAGATGTTTATGTCGGGGGATATGTGCACGACCTTGCCCGAATGTATCGAGAAGGAGGCTTTAAGCCCTATGCGTGCATCGACCTTGCCGCCGTTGTAGCTGTAGTAGGGGTTTACGCCTATAAATCCGCGAGTGAATCCGTCGTCCGGGGTCAGTGCCGGGGATGTCGCAGGGTCGGAGGAGATGAACATGAGGGCGTCGCTGTTATAGATGGCAAACTGTGCCTCGGCGTCAATCCCGACGGTCGAGACCTCCGAGCCGGCGGTCGATGCACCGAGCAGGATGTTGAGGCGATTTTCGTTAAGGGCTTTCAGATTGTCGCTGTTGCGTACGTGGGAATATCTGGCTTCCTGGGTGTTGGCGAAACCGAAGTAGCCATAGCCCACGCGTGCCTTGTAGTCGAATATGCCGGCCCGGGAATCCCAGTTGAGACTGAGGTTGACGTTGTTGGCGCGTTGGTTGGCCCCGTTGTCGATGAGGGTGGGGTTGTTGAAGTTGTGAAGCGTCCAATCGAGATCGAGGCCGAGCATGGAGCCGCTGCCGACACGCTGGCGCAGCAGGGTGCCGAGTGTCAGTGCCGAGTGTCGCACGGCCACACTGTTGCCGATGCTGTTATCGCGCTTGTAGCGGTTGAACGTGAATTGGCCGAAGATATCAAGGGCTGTCGCGTCGGTGGATATGGCGCGATAGCCGGCCGACAGTCCCGCTATGGGGTGGGGGAAATATCCCGCCGAGACATATCCACGGTAGGGCGAGTTGCCGATGGCGTTGTCTGCCTGCGCCGGCTCAAGGGTGGTGACCCATGACGGCACTTCGGTCGATGATGCCCCCTCGCTGACAGTGAGCGGGCGGTTTTTGACGGCGGGGAGGGAGATTGAGGGGGAGATTTCGCGTCGTTTTGCGTCGTTTTGCTTGGGGGCTATATCTTTTTCGATGACAATCTCCTTTGAGAGGGTCTGCGCCACGGAGGCCGATGCCGCCGACAGCAGGATTGCCGATAGGTATATTGCTTTCATTCGTAGTGTCTGTGATGGGTTATTTGAGTCGCTGCTCTATCATGTCGCGGATATCAGGCTCGTCGCCGGGGTAGTTGTTGCGGAGGCTCTTGAGGTATTCGCGTGCCTCGTACTTCTTTCCTTGTGCCATGTAGATGTCGCTCAGTAGGATGAATCCGCGGGCGAGCCAGTATTGATGGGGCGTGTTGGCGTCGATAAATGTGTTGACGATCTTCTCGGCCTTCTTGTACTGGCGTGCATCATAATAATGCTGTCCGAGGTCTACGGCGGCGCGTGCCCCGTAGAGGTTGTCGGGATTGGCGGCAAGCTCGGTCCACTCTTTCACCGCCCCGTCGCTTTTGCCGAGGGCATCGAGGGCCGATGCACGCAGGTATTTCACCTCGTTGAGGTCGGCATTGCCTCCGGCCGAGGATGCCAGCAGACGGTCGGCAGCCGCCACGACGTCGGCGTTGTGCCCGAGGTCGCGCGACACGCGCATGATGCCCAGTCGCGCAGCCTGGAGGTTGGCGGGGGCGGAGGCCTTCTTTTCAAGGCGGCGGAATGTCGCGAGGGCCTGTTCGCCCTTGCCTTGGCGGAATTCTATCGAGCCTTTGAGTGCGAGGATATCTTCAGCCGCTTCGGCATCGGGGTAGGTGTCGGTGAGCCGCGAGGCGTAGGCGAGCGCCTTGCTGTCGTTGACCTTGTCGGCTGCGCTCGAAGCGAGGTAATAGAGGGCCTGTGCCTCGTTGGCCCCTCCGGGATATTTCTCGATATACCGTTCAAGGCGTGCGATGTCGCTTGTGTCGGCGAGATATGCTTTCTCGGCGGCGGCAAACGTAAGGTTGTCGGCCTCGGCAGCATCGAGACGTGGCGCGTCGGGCACTCCGGCGATAAACCGTTCATACTGGTCGAGGTTGCCATCCTCGGCATAGATGCGCTTGAGGTCGTCGGACGCCACGCGAGCCTCCTCGCTGGTGGGATAGTTGGTAATGACGGCACGGTAGGTCTCCACCGCCTCCTTGCGGTTGCCCGAGTTGAGCTGGGTGATGGCGAGCTGCAGGCATGCGCTGCGTCCTTGGGCTGTGCCGGGGTATGTCTCGGCGAGCTTGCGGTAGATGGCGGCTGCCGACTGGCTGTCGTTCAGAGCTGCATAAGTTTCGGCCTTTTCAAGCAGAGCCGAGGGGACGAGCGGGGAGGAGGGGTAGCGGCCCATCATCTCGTCGAGCTGCGACAGCTTGCCCTTGTAGTCGCGTGAGTGGCCGCGCATGACGGCCTGCTGGAACATTGCATAGTCGCCGGCATCGGGATTGAGTTGCAGGGCCTTGTCATAGTCGGCCGATGCGCGGGAGAAGTCGTTGGCGTAATAGTGGCAGTCGCCCACGCGGTTGTAGGCATCGGCAAGGGTTGCCTTGTCGAGGTTGTCGGGCGACTTTATTGCGGCGTCAAATGCCGTAAGGGCCTGCTTGTAGTCCTTGGCTGCAAAGAGGGCATAGCCGAGGTCATAGCGTGCCAGCGGCAGGTTGGCGGCGCCGCGTGAGGAGCTGATGTAGCTGCGGTAGGCGGCGGCGGCCTTGGCGTATTTGCCCTGACGATAGAGGCAGTCGCCTATCCACAGGTCACATTCGCGTGAGATGTCGCGGTCGGAGCTGATTTCCCGTGCCTCGGTGAGCCGTGCGAGTGCCGAGGAGGTCTTCCCTTCGGCGAGGTCGCGAGTGCCGAGGATATAGAGCACCCGCTGCTTGGCCCGGAGCACGTTGCCCGTGGGGTTCTTGACCTTTTGGAGGGCGGCGAGGGCGGCGGGATAGTTGTTGTCGGTCATGTAGCCGTTGATGATGTACTCTTGCACCGACGGTGCATATCGCGACGAGGGGTAGCGCGTCAGGAAGTCCTCAAGCACCGCCACAGAGCTGCCGAATGGCATACGTCCCCCCTGCGACTTGGCTACGGCGTAATTGTAGAGGGCGGTCTCCTTGAGCGACGGGTCATAGTTCATGCCACAAGCGCGGTCGAGCGACAGTAGGGCCGCATCGGTCTCCCCCTGCTTGAGCTGGGCAAGCCCGATGTATAGGTAGGCACTCTGTGCTATGGCGTCGTCAACCTCGGTGACGGGGCCGAGTGTCTGCACGGCATCGGCATATCGGCCCTCGTTGTACTGGCTCACGCCAAGGATATATAGTGCCGTGGGGTTGGGATTGTCGGTGGCGGCAACGTAGTCGGTGAGGTATTGGATGGCCTTGGCGTCATCCCCCTTGTGGTAGAGCGACTCGCCGGCGATGCGCATCATCTCGGGACGGAACTCCGGGTCGATATTCTCCGTCAGGAGACGCCGCGACATCTTCAATGCGCGGTCATAGTCCTTTTGGGCAAAGTATATCTGTGCGATATAGCACTCGGCCTTGTCGCCGGGAGCATGGGAGCGGTCGACACGCTTCAGCAGGCTTAGTGCACGGTCGTAGTCGCCACGGCAGTAGGCGATGTATCCGCGATAGAATCGGGCTGTGTTGCCAAGGCGGCGGGAATCCTCAATATCGGCAAACCCTTCATCGGCACGGTCGTATTCGCCAAGTTTCAGGTAGCAGAATGACTTGTTGCAGAGATAGTCATCGCGGGTCACTCCCGAGAGTGCCGCCGGGTCTACGCGGTCATATTCGGTGACTGCCTCCCCATATCGCCCCTTGCTGTAATAGTAGTCGCCGATGGCGGCCTGTACCTGCGGGCGCAGGGTGCTCTCGGGGTATCGTGCGATAAATCCCTGCAGCAGCTCCAATGCGTCGGGTTGTCCCTGCCGCAGCGCGGCGATGGATATATAGAAGTCGGTGGTTTCCTGGTTGCCGGCAATCTGCCGGGCGAGGTTCATCTGGTCGATGCACCCCACATAGTTGCGCTCGCGGAACATCTCGATGCCGCGTGCGACAAAGCCGTCGGCCCCTGTAGAGTCAAGGTAGCCTTGCGCGGGGGCGGCGAGAGTGGCGGCAAGTGCCGCCGGAAGAATAAATCGTCGGTTCATTACTGCGATGAGTTTATGGTTGCAAAGGTACTTTAATTAATGCATAATTCATAATGCATAATTCATAATTTGGGGAGCTGTTATAGCTATTATGGATATGATAGCTGTTATAGCGGTTGCGGCGGGTCTCCCATTGGGGAGGCCCGCCGCAATATGTTGCAGTAGGTTGTTGTAGATGGCTTAGTTGGTCACGCGTTCAAGCCACTTGACCATGCCGAACATGACACCCATCGAGATGAGGCAGACGGCAAAGAATACGCCCCAAGCTTCCCATATGGGCCACTTGTTGTACATCAGCGGGCCTATCCAGAGCAGCAGGTTGCCGACGGCGGTAGCCCCGAGCCACAGGCCCTGACAAAGTCCCTGAAGGTGCTTGGGCGCAACCTTAGAGACGAATGACAGCCCGAGCGGGGAGATGAACAGCTCGGCGACAGTCAGGAAGAAGTAGAGCATGATGAGCACCCACGGGCCGGCTTTCATTCCCTCCTTGACGGCATTTGCCATCTCGCGGAACTCTGTGCCCGAGGGGTAGCCCTCGCAGTAGGAGAAGATGGCGAGGAACAGGTAGGCGATGCCGGCAAGTCCCATGCCGATGGCTATCTTCTTAGGGGTGGAAATCTCGCGCCCGCGCTTGCTCAAGGCTGCGAAAAGCCACATGATGAGCGGGGTAAGCACGATGACAAAGAATGGGTTGACGGCTTGCCATATCTCGGGGGCGATAGTGTCGGTCTGCACGAAGTCGCGGGCAAAGAGCGACAGCGAGGTGCCGTTCTGGTGGAATGAGAACCAGAAGAATATCACGATGCCGAGCACGGCAAAGAGGGCATACATGCGCTGCTTGATTTCCTTTGCCATGGCGCGCTTCTCCTCGGGGGTGTAGTTGACAGTCTCGGCCTTGTCCTTTTTGCCGGGAGTGGGAAGGCCCTTTTTGGTGGCCACAAAGATGAGAAGCGATATGAGCATGGCAGCCACGGAGGCTATGAACGAATAGTGGATGCCGGTGTTGAACACTTCAAGATACTGCGAGCAGAAGGCCGACATGTCGGCTGCCGCGCTGCCGTTGTTGGCGAGTGTGGCAAGCTCGTAGAGGTTGTTCATGTTCTCGTCGGTCATTGAGTCGGTGACGCTCAGGTACTTGTGGCACAGGGCGGGGAGGTCGGCGTTGTACACCATGTTGTGTACGCCGAGCCACCAGCTGCGGAGCATCGGAGCCACAAACGGGGCTATGAGACCTCCGATGTTGATGAACACGTAGAATATCTGGAAGCCCGAGTCACGCTGTGCGCTGTAGCGGGGATTGTCATATAGCTGTCCGACGATGGCTTGCAGGTTGCCCTTGAACAGTCCGTTGCCGAAGGCGATGAGAAACAGCGCCACGCATGTGAGGGTCAACAGCCAGCTTTTGTTTTCGGGGGTGGCGAGGATGGGGATGGCAAGGACTATGTAGCCGAGAGTCATAACGACGAGGCCGTTGATGATGGTGCCCTTGTAGTTCTGTGTCTTGTCGGCTATGATACCTCCGACGAGGCTGAGCACATAGATGCCGGCATAGAAGAACGAGTAGATGAGGGTGCTCTGTTCCTCGGGAAGCCCGAATTTGGAGCAGAGGAACAGCACCAGGACGGCATTCATGATGTAGTAGCCAAACCGCTCGCCCATGTTGCTGAGGGCGGCCGGGATGAGTCCTTTGGGGTGTTTGTTGAACATGGATTTTAGGTTTATGATTAAAAATTGGATGATTGGTCTCCTTGTCTGTCTACTTGGCTGCGTCGATCTGTGCCTGGAACGCGAGTGCATAGAGGCGCATCTGCTTCACCATGGCCACCAGACCGTTGCTGCGGGTGGGGGATAGGTGCTCCGACAGGCCGATGCGGTCGATGAAGTAGAGGTCGGCATCGAGTATCTCGCGGGGAGTGTGGTCGTTGAGCACCTTGATGAGCAGTGATATTATCCCCTTGACGATGATGGCGTCGGAGTCGGCTGTGTAGTGCACGCGCCCGTCGGCGTCCATCTCGGCGTTGAGCCATACGCGGCTCTGACACCCCTCGATGAGGTGCTGGGGGGTCTTGTATTTCTCGTCAATCGGCGGCAGGGCGTTGCCCAGGTCGATGATGTAGGCATAGCGGTCCATCCAGTCGTCAATGTCGCTGAACTCCGCTATTATCTCGTCTTGTGTCTCGTTAATGGTCATTTGTATTTTGTATTGTTGGGCACGGTTATTTTCCCGGCTCTGTGTATATGGTGTTTGTGACTGTCTGCCCCACGGCCTTGAGTGTCGCCCGGTCGATGACGCTCATGTCATCGTTGATGGTGTGCCACGAGGGGTGGAAGTTTTTGGTGACGGGGTTGTCACACTCTATGATGTCGATTGTCGGGATGCCGGCCTGGTTGATGAAATAGTGGTCGTCGGTGACGGCTCCCGAGCGCATGTTGGGGAAGCGGTCGCCATAGCCTGAACGGTCGGCTATGCTCCACACTTTGTCAACCACCTGCGGGGCGTATATCTCGGAGAAATACTCGCGGTGGAACTTAGCCCCACGGGCACCCACCATATCAAGGAGTATGCCGTAGACGGGCAACTGCTTTCCCTGATAGGGCATGTGGCGGCACCAGTATTGGGCGCCGAGCCCCCATGTGTCTGTAGCAGCTCCCCAGCTCGATGACTGGCCAGAGTCCTCGGCATCGGTGAAAAGCATGTCGACGCCCACGTCGGGGCGCTTTATGGAGAATTGCCGGGCTATCTCCAGGAGTACCCCTACGCCCGACGCGCCGTCGTTGGCCCCGGGGACAGGCTTCTCGCGGTTGGAGAATGTGCCGTCGTTGTCGGCCCACGGGCGTGTGTCGTAGTGGGCGACGAGCAGTACCCGCTTTGATGCGTCCTTGTTAAATCGGCCGAGTATGTTGTTTATGGCGTAGATCTGGCCGGTGTGTATCTCCATCGTGGTGCGTTGTTGTATTATGCTGTCGGCCCCGTGGCGTTTCAGTTCGCCGACAATATACGCCTGGCATTTGTCGTGCCCTACGGTACCGGGGATGCGGGGGCCCATCTTTACCTGTGTCGCCACGTAGGAGTATGCGCTGTCGGCATCAAATGTCATTTCCGACAGTGGTTGTGGGGCGATGCTGTCGGTGGCGTTGTCCGATGAAGCCTGTGATTGCTTCCCTCCGCACGACAACGTGCCGAGGAGCAGTGGCAATATCAAGAGATTCCTTATCTTCAGCATGATTTCTGGTTGATGTTTCAATCGGCAAAGATAGCAAAATATCCGTATAAAATGCCGTCTCGGCCTTTTTTTGTACCTTTGCACCCACAAGCAATATCAACGACCACTATCATGTCATACGTCATCAGCCTGCAGAGCGACACGCTGCAATATATCGGGGTGAAGCTGAACAACCCTCATCATGTGGAGATACCCGCCGGGGTGACGGCGGTCATCGGACCAAACGGGGCGGGGAAATCGACCCTCGGCAAGATTATCGAGAAGGGATGGAACATCGCCACCAACCGCATCCGCTCGTCAAAGGAGCGTCCCGTCATACGCAGCATAGAGTTCAGCGACATACATTCGCTCGCGGGATTCTCGGTGGAGTATTACCAGCAACGTTTTGAGGCCACTGCCAACGACGAGGTGCCGACTGTCGCCGACCTCCTGGGCGACCGCATCGCCACGCCGCGCTGGGAGGAGTTGAGCCGCCGCCTCGCGCTTGCCGATGTGGCGACCAAGCGGGTAAACTACCTGTCGAGCGGCGAGCTGCGCAAGCTGTTGATAATTAACCTGCTCTTTGAATTGCCCGACGTGCTGATACTCGACAATCCCTATATCGGTCTTGACGCGGCATCCCGCGACCTGCTCGACGAGACGGTGCGCGACATCGCCGCCAACGGCGTGGCGGTCATCATGCTGCTCTGCAATCCCGGCGACATGATTGCAGACACAACGACCGTTATCCCCATCAACCGCCTCACGCTCGGCGAGCCAATAGCCGTCAACGGCGACATCGAGGCGGCGCGGCGGCAGGTGGAGGGGATGTTTGACTACACGGTCGACTTTGACTCGCTCCCCGCGACAGCACCCGAGCGGGAGAAGTTTGATGTCATCTTCTCGCTCGACCGGTGTCAGGTGAGGTATGCCCACAGGGTGATACTCCATGACGTGTCGTGGACCGTCAGGCAGGGGGAATGTTGGTCGCTCACCGGGCCAAACGGCTCGGGCAAGTCCACGCTGCTGAGCCTCGTCCATGCCGACAACCCGCAGGGCTACTCCAACGACATCACCCTCTTTGACCGTCGGCGCGGCACGGGCGAGAGCATATGGGACATCAAGCGGCGCATCGGCTACATCTCCCCCGAGATGCACCTCTACTTCGGACGTGGCGGCACAGTGCTGTCAATCGTGGCCCACGGGCTTAACGACACTGTCGGGGGCTTTGTGCGGCTGCGCGACGAGCAGACTGCCCTCGCCGCCGAGTGGCTGCGTGCGCTCCACATCGACCACCTCGCCGAGCGGCGGTTCAACACCCTCTCGTCGGGCGAGCAACGCCTCGTCCTGCTTGCCCGGACGCTCATCAAGCGTCCCCAGCTGCTTATCCTCGACGAGCCGCTCCACGGACTCGATGCAGGCCGCAAGCGCGCCGTGCGCGACATCATCAACCGCCTCGTCGCCCTCCACGGCATCACCCTCGTCTACGTCACCCACTACCTCCCCGAAATCCCCGACTGCGTCACCCGCTCCATGACCCTCACCCATTGTTAGTGCACAGTTCAAAGGTCAAAGTGCACAGTTCACAGTGACCCCGTTGCCCATCGTGCCCGGCATGAACGGCATGGGTGTCATGCTCGCCATGAACGGCGTGGACGGCGTGGACGGCATGTAGGGGCGCTATACATAGCGCCCGCAGCGACCCACGTGTAGGGACATGCCTTTGGCATGTGAGCTGTGTTTCAGCAACTTGCCTATCCCACATGCCAAAGGCATGTCCCTACATTAATCGGCATCTTCCCCCATGCGTTGCGTGTGGTTATTTGACGGCGATTTTGTTGGTCGTCACTTTGCCGTCGGCATAACGCAGACGCTCGATGTAGTGCCCCGGCATGGTCGGCTGCTTGTCGCCAAGCACACGCCCGTCAATGCCGTAATACTGCCGCTCAGCCACTTCGGCCTCCGCATTTCCATCGGCAATCACATCCTCAATGCCCGACTCCTTGATGTTGAAGAATTTGCTCCATGGCTCGGTGCCCCTGTATGCGGCAATACTCCCCTCCGGCACTGACAATGTAGCCCTGCTGTAAACCTCCTCGTCGAAAACGCCAACAAGTTCACAGGTGGAATATCCACATAGGAAGGATGCATAAGGAGGGATGGTGTTATATACTATTACTTCGGATAAATTTGGGCATTTGGAGAAGGCATGAGGTTCTATCTGTGAGACAGATTGTCCAATCTCAACCGATGTCAGGCTGTTGCATCCCAAAAAGGCTCTTTGACAAATTTTTGTCACTGAGTTTGGTACATGTATCGATTTTAGAGAGGAACAATCGGCAAATGCATAAAAACCAATCTCTTTAAGGGACTGTGGTAACGAGACGGACTCCAAGTTCTCACATCCGTAAAAAGCTGCGTTATCAATGGATGTGAGTGCCCCATCCTTGATTACGACATTTAATAGATTGACACACGCATCAAACGTGCCGTACTCAATCTTGTTTAATGATGCCGGTAGTAATATGTCGGTTAAGCTACTACAGTTATAGAATGCCCTACCTCCAATGCTCTCCAATCCGTCAGGCAGTATGATTTGAGTCAGGGCACTGCAATCTTGGAATGCATACATGCCAATTTCTTTAAGAGACTTGGGCATCGTTACGGATTCCAGATTTGTGCAACGGGAAAAAGCAAACTCACCAATACTAATCAGTTTTTCGGGCAATATAATAGCCTTTAACTCATTGTAATTATCAAAGGTGTATGCCTCTATTTCAGTTATATTGTTGCCTATTTCAATGGTTTGCGTACGAATGAAAGACCCCCTGAATAGCATCGGTTCTTTATCTTCTATTTTTTCTTTTTTGATTTTGCGCCCGATATATACATATTTGGGGCTTCCGATATTATTAATATATGAGTTTCCAGACTCATATGCCACCTGTGTTATCGGTGGTTCTCCGTCGGCTATTATGAGTTTTTGCAGGTTGTCATCAAAAACACTGTATCCTAACCTTTGTACAGAAGGAGGAACTGTGATGCTCTCTAAACCGGTACACCCTAAAAAGGCATGAGACCCAATACTTTTTAGTGAGGATGGGAGCTTTATAGAGGTTAGATTACTGCAACCCTGAAAGATGTCATCGCCTATCGTAGCGAGATGTTCAGGGAGATTAACTGTTCTTATGAGTTCGCCTGAAAATCGTATATCAATTAATTCCGTGACATATTCTCCGAATGTTACGGAATTGGAATATAGGATGGGTATATTGTCTTTTTTTGACTGAATATTGCGACCAATATAGATATTGTCCGTCGCTTCTATGTCCCCTTCCATTGAAATAGGATTGGCCCCGTCGGCGATTGTCAGTCTTTTCAATGCTCCCCCATACGATAATTCGCTTCCAAAAGCTGACTCTCCAATTTTATTCACGGAGTTTGGAATTGTCAAATCCTCTAACTTCCAACACTGTAAGAACGCATCCGCCCCAATTTCCGTTACGGTATTTGGCAAGTCTACTGAAGTTAGGCTATGACACAGGCGAAAAGCTGACGTGCCTATCTTTTTCAGGTTGTATGGCTTTTTGAACGTTACAGATTCTATATCGCTTCGATGGAAGGCAGAGTCACATATTTCAACCATCGTTGACGGGAAAGTGACGGACTTCAATACATCCGAGTTCCTGAATGTGGTCTTTTTGACCGAGGTGAATCCTTCAGGTATGATGAGGTCTTTGGGATTGCCGAGTAGTGTGGCCATTCCTGCTGTAAATGTGGTGGTTTTCCAATTGATTATCGAGGGGTCATTGAGCGTCCATTGGCAATTGAGGTCGGAGGAGTAGATGTTGAGGGCTGCGAGCTGGCAGACGGGGTCGGTGGATTCTGTCTTTATGATGTTGCGGCCTATCTCGGTGACACTGGCGGGGATAGTGAGAGTCTTTACTTTTGTGCAGAGATAGAACGCGTACTCGGGTAGGCGCGTCACCTTAGGGCCGATGATGATGCGCTCGACCGAGGGCGGGAATGGATAAGACCATGATATGATCTGACTTAAACCGGGTATTCCGGGTGAATAGAAACCACACCATGTGCAGTTGATAGCGTTGAAGTGTATCTCTTTGAGGGACGACACGCCGTCGCTGGTCTGGCCGCCGTTGCCGCCGGGGCCTGTAACTGCCTTTATCATCCATCCGCTATTGTCCTTTGAGCCGGTGGAGCCGCCGTAGAAGTGAGTCACCTTGACGGCGGTCTCGGGGATGGTGACGGAGGTTACATTGGGGGAATTGGCAAAGCCACCAATCTCGGTGACAGTATATCTTTTGCCATTATAGGTGACGTAAGAGGGAATGTCGATGTCGCCAGAATAGGTCGGGTTGCGGATGTCGTTGTTTTCGGCTGTGGCGACCGTCAGCTCTTCCTCCGACAGGATTTTGTAATATAGGTTGCCCTGCTTGAAATCGTAGGCATGGGAAACGGCGGGGAATAGGGCGGCAAGAAGCAAGAGGAATGTGTGAATTTTCAAGTCTCTCATTTTTACAGTTTTTTGGTATAATGCAAAACTAATGAAAATGAGACGGAATGAGCTTATGTAGCAGTTAAAAAATATTAATGTCGGCTTTTGTGCGTTAGGATGCGGTCATATGTATAATGCGGGTATGTGGATGCGGGCGCTATGTATAGCGCTCCTACATGGCGGCCACGATAGTCACGGCAACCATCGTGGGTCACTGTGAACTTTGCACTTTGAATTGTGCACTACTTTGAGTGGAGGTAGGCGTGGATGCAGCCGACGAAGAGGGCGCCGCCGATGATGTTGCCGATGGTGGCGGGGATGAGGTTGGCCCATATCCAGGAGTGGGCGTCGGCGCCTTCGAGCAGGCCGGCGGGGATGAAGAACATGTTGGCGATGGAGTGCTCGTAGCCGAGGGCGACAAATGCCATCACGGGGAGCCAGCATCCGGCCATTTTTTCAAGCAGGTTGTGGCCCGACATGGCGAGCCATATGGCGAGGCAGACACACCAGTTTGCCCCGATGCCCTTGAGCAGCACCGTGAGCCACGGCATAGAGACCTTGGCCTCGGCGATGCGGACGATTGCGCCGTGGTAAGGCTCGGCGGCGGTCAGCCCGCAGCTGTAGACAAAGAGGTAGACAAACAGCAGCGCGCCGACAAAGTTGCCGAGGTAGACGAGCGTCCAGTTGCGCAACACGTCGCGCCAGCCGTAGTGGCCGCGCATCCATGCGGGTACGAGCAGGGCGTTGTTGCCCGTGAACAGCTCGGCGCCGAGCACGACCACGAGGATAAGCCCGATGGGGAACATGCAGCCGCTCAACAGGCGTTGCAGCGAGGGGTTGCCGGCGGTCAGTTCCGGGAATCCGTAGCCCACGATGAGCGAGAGCGTGCCGCCAAAGGCGATGTATGCCCCGGCGAGGATAGAGAGGAGGATAAAGCGGGCAAACGCGCCGTTGCTCAACGCCACCTTGCGGCGGCCTGTCTCGATGGCGGCGTTGATGACCTCGGCGGGTGTCTTGACGTTCATCGGCACGCGGGATTATTGCAGCCCCTCAAGTATACGTTTCAGCACGACGGTGGCCGAAATCTCGCGGTTGGCAGCCTCGGGGATGACGAGGGAGCGGGGCGACTCGATAACGTCGTCGGATACAATCATGTTGCGGCGCACCGGGAGGCAGTGCATGAAGTATGCATTGTCGGTGAGTGCCATCTTGTCGGCGGTGACAGTCCACGAGCGGTCGGTGTTGATGACCTTGCCGTAGTTGGGGTCGGCGTATGCGCTCCAGTTCTTGGCATACACGAAGTCGGCCCCGGCGAGGGCTATATCCTGGTCATGCTCTACGCGGGCATTGCCGACAAACTGCGGGTCGAGGTCGTAGCCCTCGGGATTGGCGATGACAAAGTCGACGTCGGCGGCATTCATCCACTCGGCAAACGAGTTGGGGACGGCCTGCGGCAACGCCTTGGGATGGGGCGCCCATGTCATCACGACCTTTGGACGCTCCTTGGTCTTGTACTCCTCGATGGTGATGAGGTCGGCAAATGACTGGAGGGGATGGCGCGTGGCGGCTTCCATCGAGAAGACCGGGCGGCCCGAGTATTTGATGAACTGGTTGAGAATCTTCTCGCCGTAGTCGTCGGCCTTGGACTCAAATTGGGCGAATGAGCGCACGCCGATGACGTCGCAGTAGCATCCCATGACGGGGATTGCCTCCAGCAGGTGCTCGCTCTTGTCGCCGTCCATGATGACGCCGCGCTCGGTCTCCAGCTTCCACGCCCCTTGGTTGACGTCGAGCACGATGACGTTCATGCCGAGGTTCATCGCCGCCTTCTGGGTGCTCAGGCGCGTGCGCAGGGAGTTGTTGAAGAATATCATCAGCAGGGTCTTGTTGCGTCCCAAATGCTGGTAGCCAAAGCGGTTGGCCTTTACCTCAAGAGCCTCGCGCACGGCGTCTCGCAGGTTGCCTATGTCGTTTACGTTGGTGAAGTTTCTCATCTTGCGAATTTTTTGTCCTTTGCAAAAGTAGTCATTTTCACTCACTTTTCAATGCGGCGTGTCGCGGTGGTGCAACATTTTTTGCCGCGACGGCGTTTTTATGTCAAAGCTACAACGTAGAGACTATGGAAACGGTAACGATAACGAGGGAAGCGCCTGCCGCCACGCGGCAATTGAGATTCCGGCCCATAACGATGGCCGACCTTCCCGCCATACGCGCCATACTGGCCGCCACGCCCGCCGACAAGAGCGGGCGCACATGCGACTTCACCGTCGCGGGGATATACATGTGGATTGATTATTTCTACTACCAATATTGCATCGTGGACGACACCCTGTTTATCAAGGGCGTCACCGAAAACGACGTCACCCGTCCGGCTTTTTCCGTGCCGGTCGGGCCGATACCAATCGGCGAGGCGATGGGGCTGCTCTCGGAGTACTGCCGCGAACACAACACTCCGTTGCGTTTTTCGGCTGTCCCCGAGAGCCGCCTCGCCGATTTCCTCCACGAGGGTACTTTTGTAGTCGAGGAGCTGACCGATTGGGCCGACTACCTCTATCCCGCAGCGCAGCTCGCCACCCTGTCGGGCAAGGCGATGAACAAGAAGCGCAACCATGTCAACCGTTTTGTCACCGACAACCCAGGATATCGGTTTGAGCCGATAACCGCGGAGAATGTCGCCGAGGTGGAGCGGTTTATGGAGTCATGCGACGAGACCGCCGACGCCGGCGAGATGGCCGAGTTTGAGCGGTCGCAGGTGGAGGACGTGATACGCCGCTACGGCGAGTACGGGTTTGAGGGCGCGTTGCTGCGTGACAACTCGGGTGAGATTGTGGCTTTCACTGTCGGCGAGGTCATCGGCGACACGCTCTATGTGCATATCGAGAAGATGTCACATGCCGTCGCCGGCGCTGGCGAGACTGTCAACAAGCTGTTTGCGGCCGCAATGGTCGATCGCTATGGCGTGGCCCACATCAACCGTGAGGAGGATGTGGGGGACGAGGGCCTTCGCAAGGCCAAACTGTCCTATCATCCCGAAAGATTGCTCAAAAAGTACAATATGCACTATGTCGGGCGGCAATAATTTGCAGTTTTCATGGGAAATCGGTAATTTTATAATCTGAAAAATACCCATATACCATGAAGCAGATACAGCTCCCTCCCCGCTCTGACGGCTCGCGCATGACGATGCCCGAGGGTCTGCGGCAGCTCACCATTGTCGGGGCCAACGGCTCGGGCAAGACGCGGTTTACCGACTACCTCATTGACGAACTGAAGGGCAACGCTTTCCGGCTGTCGGCCCTCAATGCCCTGTATGGCGCCCGGCATGACGAGTTGCCGGGGTCGATAGACCGGCTGTATGAAAAGGCGGTCGCTTCCCCTTCATTTCTGCGCAACGAGGGTACATCTCCCCTCGAACGTCTTATGGCATTGATGTTTAACGAGGAGATAGCGTGTCTTGTGGCCTACAAAACCGCCCGCGACACCTCCTCGCCTATGCCCGAGACCAAGCTCGACAAGGTTATCGCCATGTGGGAGAGCGTGTTTCCCGACAACCGGGTGCTGCGGGAAGGAGGACGGCTGCTCTTTGCCCGCGACAAGGGGCGCACGCGCTACTCGTCGATGAAACTCTCCGACGGGGAGCGGGCGGTGCTCTACTATCTCGGGGCGGTGCTCTACGCGATGGAGGGCGCGGTGATATTTGTCGACAACCCTGGGATGTTTCTACATCCGTCGATGCTGCGTCCGCTGTGGGACAAGATTGAGGAGTTGCGCCCCGACTGCCGGTTTATCTACACAACCCACGACCTCGACTTTGCGGCGTCGAGCCAGCCCGGCTCGGTGGTGTGGGTGCGCGGCTACGATGCCGCCAATGTCACGTGGGACTACGAACTGCTGCCGCGCGATGCGGGTATCACCGATGACATCTACAAGGCCCTTATCGGCTCGCGCAAGCCGGTGCTCTTTATAGAGGGGGACGGCTCCCACTCCATCGACGCCAAGCTCTATCCGTTGATTTTCCCCGAATACACTGTCAAGTCGCTCGGCAGCTGCAACAAGGTCATCGAGGCTACGCGCACGTTCAACGACCTGTCGGCCCTGCACCATCTCGACAGCCGTGGCATCGTCGACCGCGACCGTCGCGACGAGCGCGAGGTGGGCTATCTGCGCGACAAGCGCATATTTGTGCCCGAGGTGGCCGAGATTGAGAATATTCTGATGCTCGAGGGGGTTGTGCGCACTGTCGCCCACCGCTACGGCAAGGATGAAAACCGTGTGTTCCAGCGCGTCAAGGCGTCGATAATCGGGCAGTTCCGCCATGACTTGCGCCAACAGGCGTTGCTCCACACGCGCCATCGAGTCAAGCGCACGGTAGAGTATCGCATCGACGGGAAGTTTGCCAACATCCACCTGCTCGAGGAGCATATGGCCAACCTTGTCGTGGAGATAAACCCGCGCGGGCTTTACGAGGGCTTCTGCCGCGAGTTTCGCCGCTATGTCGACCTCGGCGACTACGCATCGGTGCTCAAGGTTTACAACCAGAAGTCAATGGTGCCCGGCAGCAATGTCGCGCAGCTGTGCGGCATCAATGGCGGCAAGGACGGCTATGTGAAAGCCGTGCTCGCCATCCTCCGCGAGAACGGCAAGGATGCCGCCCGTATGCGCCACGCCATCCGCGAGTGCTTTGGCCTCCAGGAATAGGCATCACAATGTCGCTTATTGGTCGCCGCCGATTGCGGGGTCGTACATGTCCACGTCTATCCCTTCCGCTCGGAGGCTGTCGACAGCATGGTTAGCCTCAAGAATCTCTTTTATCACACGGTCGTATTCTTTTTGTGAAATTCCAAGTTCCAATGCTTTTTCCGATGTCAGGTTCACAATATAGTGTCCCCCGTTTAATTCGATGAAAGGGATAACTTTTTCATTTGTCTGTCTCCTTTCCTGAAGTGCGACTTCTGATGGTGATAATGGCTCATCAATGTTGGATTTCCCGTCACTATTGGAAGAACAGGCCCCTAATCCCAGTGCGAGTGCAAATAACACTAAAAAATTAAAGTTTTTCATAATTAGAATTGAATTTGAGATTTATAAAATAAATGAACATGACAAAAATAAGATAAATTTTATAAATTTCAAATATTATGGAATCATATTGTTTTTATTTTAGCTAAATGAACCAAAATAGATGAAAGGTGATATAAAAATCTATAAGCATGTTTGAATAATGGTTTGAAGTAGATGTGATTACGGGGATTGCTGTTGCCGAGCCGTGTGCGCCATCCCATCCGCGAGAGCTTCGGGCGGCAGGGATAGCGGCTACAAAACTTAGATGGTGTTGCAGAACCTCAATCGGCGTTTTCTATTGCGGGGTCATCGAGGTCGGGCATATCGACCTCTTGGCCGGTAGCGCGGATGCTGTCGAGCATACGGTTGGCATCGCGCGTCTCCTGTAGGATACGGTCGTAATGCTCCGATGGGATGCCGATTTCGATGGCTTGCTCGCGGGTAAGGTTGACCGAAAAGTGCCGCCCGTCATGTGTGAGGTAAGGCACCACTTTTTCATTGATACGTCTCAATTCCGCAATGCGGGCTTCCCTTTCCTGTGGTGTCTCGGTTTTTGGCGCGGCTTCCTTGTGCCCACATGCGCATGTCCCGATTCCCATTGCGAGTGCCAACAGCACAGTCAACATAATGTTTCTCATAATCCAAAAAATAAATGGTTGGTGGTCAATGCAAAAATACGATTAGTTTCTAAAACATAGGCAAAATTTGAGGGATTTTCTTCTAAAACATAGGCAAGTTGTGGGTCTTGGGGCTAATAGGGCAAATAAGTCTGATACGGCTTATTAGGCTTATTTGACCTATTGGGCTTATTGGGGGATGCGCGTTGGCGACGATTGGGGAAAATTTGTAACTTTGCGGGATGAAAAAGATTGGAGCATGGATTGAGGCGATGAGGCTCAGGACGCTGCCCGTGTCGGTGGCGGGGGTAGTGATGGCCGTGGGGTATAGCCTGCGTGACGGGTCGTTGTGGATACCGATGGCGTTGTTGTGCCTCGGGTTTGCTGTGTTGGCGCAGATTGCATCAAATTTTGCCAATGAATATTACGACTATAAGTCAGGTCTTGACCGCAAGGGGCGTGAGGGGCCTCGCCGGGGTGTTACGGAGGGTGATATCTCGCCACGGGCGATGCTCGCGGGCACTTACGTCACGCTCGCACTGGCATGTCTTGTCGGACTATCGATAGCCGCGCTGTCATCGGCATGGTGGCTCATCCCGGTCGGGATGCTCATAGCCGTCGGGGTAATCGCCTACAGTGCAGGGCCGTATCCGCTGTCGCATCACGGGCTTGGGGAGATTGCCGTGATGTTTTTCTTTGGCATTATCCCGGTCAACCTTACGTATTTTGTCCAGTCGACCCACTTTTATTGGCAGGTGGTATTGGCTTCGGTGTCGATAGGGCTGATGGGGGCAAATGTGTTGATTGTCAATAATTACCGCGACCATGACGATGACCGGGCGGTAGGCAAGCGTACGCTTGCCGTGCGTTGGGGTCGCGGCGTGATGGCGACCGTATACCTCATCAACGGCTATCTTGCCGTGTTTCTTATGGCTCCTACGTGGATTTCCGAGCCGGCATTGTGTTGGATAGCGCCTGTGACCTATCTCGTGCTGCACACCATGTTGTGGATGACGCTTATAAGTATGCGGGGGGCGCGGCTAAATCCCGTGCTTGGGGCTACAGCGATGCTTATGCTCGCCTATGCGCTGTCATATTTTATTATACAGGTGGTGCATTGGTGACAATCGGAGGCGGTTATAAGGCTTATAAATATTTATAAATCATTATAAGTTCTTATAAAAGAACCATCCGGGCCGTCTATTGTTGGTTGAGGTCGGGGTGCTTGCGGTAGTATTCCTGAAGGATGTAGAGGATGTTGAAGTATAGTCCTTTGGGGGTCTTATCGTCCTTTGGCTTTATGGTGATGTAGTCGTAGTAGGGCGCGGCAAATTGCTGTGCCTCGGCCACATAGCCCTGAAAGTTGATGATGTTGTACTCGTGCTGGGGGTTGATGACTATCCATGCGTTTTGCTCGTCAAGGCCCGTGCCGGTCGACACTATGGCCTCAAGGATGTGGTTGAGGCGGTATTGCCAGATGTTGGCTATGTTGTTTTTCTGCTTCTCGCGCAGGGCATAGATGAGAAAGTTGATTTGCCTGAGATCAAACGGGTCATCCTTCAGCGACAGCTCGGCATATTTTATAATGGTGTCACACTCGGCCTTGGTGTGCTTGGACTTGTAGTACTGGTCCTCGGCTATCTTGGAGAACGGGTTGTTGCGGTAGGGGTTGTAGTCCTCCTGGAAGACGTAGCCGAGATATAGGTGGCGGTAATCCTCAAGGTTCATCACCGTGTCGTTGGCCTCGTACATGGCCATGAGCTTGGGGTAATAATACTTTGACTTGGGGTCGCGTACCTCTTGACGAATGCGGTCCATGTCGGGCTTCACGGGCTTGATTTTCTTGTCGGCGGCTGTCGCTGCCGTTGCGGTCAATGCTAACAGGAGGAATATGATGATGCGGGATAGTCTCATGACATTCGGTATTTGTGGTTTATACGGCGCGTCATGCGGCGCGTCCGGTCATTAAAAACAGTTCCATGACTACGCCGATTATGCATATTGTGACAATAATCGGCAGTCCTTTAGCACAAAGATACTGAATAAATCGGGAAGATGGAAATTTTATCGCCTCGCCGCCGGGTGTGCGGCTGTAGGCTATGGCCCCCAACACTGCCCCGGCAGCGGCGCCTGCTATCATCAGGGGATAGGAGAATATAAGCCCGACAAGCATTCCGGCGAGTGAGCCTCCCCCGAGATATGCCAGCCCGGCCCTTGATGCCGTGACCCGGCGCGGCAACAGGAAGTCAATGCAAAGCACCAACAAGGTCGCGACGCCCCAAAAGGCGAGGATGGCAGGAGGAACGGGTACTGTCCCGCTCCATTTTATAAGCCATAGAGAGGCGTATGCGGCAAAAGTGGCGGGAATCACGGGCCGCACGGTAAATACCAGTGAGGAGGCAAGCAGAATGATGCCGAGTATGAGCCAGAGAGTTGTCATGACGTGTCGGTTTATGATGAGTCGGTGGTATATAGATAACGGTCGGCGACAGGCTTTTGTTATCCTGCCGTCGGCAAAACCGTGTCTGCCTCCCTTGTGTCAATCATGGCGCCCTGCCCGTGCGCGGGTAAGGAGACGAGCACCTTGTCGATGCGCACGCCGTCCATGTCGACCACCTCAAACGTGAAGTCGTGCCAAATGATTTTTTCCCCGGTGACGGGCACATGCTTGAGTTCCTCAAGGATAAGCCCTCCCAAGGTGGAGTAGTCGGCGGGGAGAAAGAGATCGTCACGGTCAAAATAGCTTAGGAAGTCATAGACGGGATACTGGCCGTCGACAAGCCACGTGTTGTCGTGGCGGGGCGTGATTTCGGGCTGGTCATCGTCGCTGCCTACCGCTCCGATAAGGCCTTCGAGGATGTCGCCGAGGGTGACTACACCCTGCATTGAGCCAAACTCGTCACACACGAGCGCGCAATGGATGTGGCGTGTCTTCAGCGCGTCGAGCGCGTCGTAGGCCGACATCGTTTCGGGGAAATATGTGGCTGCGCCGGTGACGGCCTGCAGGCTGAAACGGGGCGAGTCAATCGACAATATAAGTTCCTTGAGCGACACTATGCCGCAGACCTCGTCATGGTTGTCGTCGGCAAGCACGGGATACGAATCGTGGAGCTCCATCTCCATAACCCTGCGTATGGCGGGGGCATCCATGGAGATGCGCAGGGCCACGACATCCTTCTTTGGTGTCATGATTGACGAGACACGGCGGTCTCCGAGCGCCAGGGCACGCTGCATGATGTCCTGTTCCACCTCCTTTACCTCGCCGGCATCCTTCCCGTCGCGTATCATCGACTTGATTTCATCTTCGGTGACATGGGCCGTATCCTGGGATATGCCAAGAAGCCGAATGATGAGCGCAGTGGAACGGGACAGGCACCATACCACAGGAATCGCGGCGACCGACAGCAGCCACATCGGGCGCGCGACGGCCTTTGCCACGCGGTCGGCAGCCGCAAGTCCGATGCGCTTGGGCACGAGTTCACCGAGGACGATTGAAAGATAGGTCACGATGATTACTATTGATACCTGGGCGATAGTGCGGGCATAGTTGGCCGGGACGCCCCATTGGTGGAGCAGGCGCCCCATGTCGTCGGCAAGTGCCGCGCCCGAATATATACCCGTGAGGATGCCGATGAGGGTTATCCCTATCTGCACTGTCGAGAGGAAGCGGTCGGGTTCTCCCGCGAGCCGCAGGGCAGTGGCGGCGGTGCGGCTGCCTCTTTTTGCATCGGCCGAGAGCTTTGAGCGGCGTGCCGAGATGAGTGCCACCTCGGTCATTGAGAAGATTCCGTTAAGGAGTATAAGTCCCAGGATAATCAGTAAATCGTCCATAAGTACAGTGTCAACAACTTTACAGATGTCGATGTTTAGTCGGCGTCGCCAAGCGGCCGGCTTTATTGCCTGCCCTGGGGCGCATTGTCGGAGTCGGAAGCCTTAGGCCCGGCGATTTTTTCGGGATAGGAGACACGGGCATGGTACATTGTGCGCAACCGCTCGTTGAAGGATGCCTTTATGGCCGCGATGTCGCGGAACGAGAGCGGCGACTCCGAGAGCAGCCCCTCGTCTATCTGGCTGTCGATGATGCGGTCGACAAGTGCCGATATGGCGGCGGGTGTGTGTTCCTGTAGGGAACGGGAGGCCGCCTCCACGGCATCGGCCATCATCAGTATGGAGGTCTCCTTGGTCTGCGGATTGGGCCCCGGATAGGTGAACGGCGCGGAATCCACCTCCTCGTCGGGGTGGGCATTGCAGTAGGTTGTGTAGAAGTAGCGGGCTTTCCCCTTGCCGTGGTGCTGCGAGATGAAGTCCTTGATGACCATCGGCAATTTTCCTTTCTCGGCACGCTTCAGCCCGTCGGGCACGTGGGCTATGACCACGCGAGCGCTCTGCTCGGGGCTTAGGGCAAGGTGGGGGTTGACCCCATGCTGGTTTTCAGTGAAGAATGCCGGGTTTTCAATCTTGCCGATGTCGTGGTAGAGTGCCCCGGCACGCACGAGCTGCACGTTTGCGCCGATGCGGTGCGCAGCCTCGGCGGCGAGATTGCTCACCTGCATAGAGTGCTGGAATGTCCCCGGGCACTGCTCGGAAAGCTCGCGCAGTATGGGATTGTTGACATCCGACAGCTCGACAAGCGTCACCTTGGAGGTGAAGCCGAATATCTTCTCCACGACAAATATCATGATGTAGGCGAACGACACGAAGACGGCATTGATGCCAAACGAGCCGAACATTCTCGGCACGAGCTTGTCGGGCGAGCCGGTGAGCAGGATGTCGATGGCAAAGTAGCCGACACTGTAGGTGAGGAACACCAGCAGGGCGGTGCGCAGCAGCTGCGACCGCCGCGACAGGTCCTTGAGCGAGTTGATGGCGGCGAGTCCGGCGATAAACTCCAGGAAGATAAACTCCAGCGGCGACGGGGCTATGATGGCGCACAGCATTATCTCGACCATGTGGCAGAACAGGGCGGTGCGGGAGTCGAAGAACACCACCATCATGATGGGTATGATGACAAACGGCACGAGGTAAAGCCCCATGCGGAACGCCGTCGACATGCCGAAGGCGAGCAGCGTGCATCCCGTCACAAGCGACATGATGAGTATTATCGAGCGGTTGTCATAAAGGATTGCCGGACGGAAGAAATATAGGTAGCAGTAGAGCGCGCCCAGCAATATGATGATATACAGCAGCTGTCCGAGCAGGATGTAGATGTTCTCGCGGCTCGTGCGTGAGGTCTTCTCGCTCATTATCTTCTCGTAGGTGTGGAGCAGCGAGAAGTGCTGGGGGGTCACTATGTCGCCGCGGTCGATGATGCGCTCCCCCTGCTGCAGCAGTCCGATGGGGGCAAGGGCTTTCTGGTACATCTCCTCGCGCAGACGCTCGGTCGCCACGGTGTCGAGGACGATGTTGGCGGTGAGGTGGTCGGGGATGTTTATCGACTCAAGCACGGCATGGTACACAGTGCCCGGTAGGATGCTGTCGAGTCGCGTGTATGCCATGCGCGGAGAGTAGTAGCCCCCTGTTGGCACGCTTATCGCCACATTGTCGTGGATAAAACGGATATTGGGCAGCCTGCCCCTTTTTATCTCGGAGTATGTGGCCTGGTCAACTATGCCGTTGTCGATAATCTTCTTGATTTCCGAGATGACCTTGTTGCGCTGTAGTGGTGACAGTCCTGATGACAGGGAGTTGACCCGCCGCGCTATCTCCGACAAGGTCTCTTTCTCGTCGGTGTTAAGACGCTTGTAGACGGGCTGGAACGTTGCGTCGATGCTGTCCTTTGTGTGCTTGACGCTCAGCGAGTCAAGGTAGATGGGCATGTCGGTGGGAGCGGTCAGCAGGGAATAGCTCCACGGCTTGCCCAGCTCGTAGCTGTATCGGTCCTTGCCGCCACGCGGGAGCAGGTAGAGCAGTATGGCTGCGGCGGCCACGAATATGAGGGAGCGTATTAGTGTAGAGCGTGATGCAGGTTTCATTTGGTGGTCTTATGGGGTCACAGGACGCGCGTGGCGCGTTTTACTCCGTTGATTTTCTTTACTTTGTTGCACAGGTCGCTTACTATCTTCACATCCTCCACCAACACCGAGAGGTCGCAGTGGAACACCTCGTCGCGGGCCTCGATGTTGAGGCTGCGTATGTTTAGCTCAAGGTTAGTGGATATCATCGATATAAGCTCCTGCAGGATGCCATGTCGGTCGATGCCCTCTATGCGCACGTTTGCCAGGAACGATGTCGCCTGCACGGCCCACTTTGTCGCCACAATACGCGGGCCGTAGCTCGCCTTGAGCACCTGGGCGCGGGGGCAAGTGAGGGCATGGACGGTGACAGTGTTGTCATCCTCTATAAATCCCATCACGTCGTCGCCGGGGATGGGGTTGCAACACTCGCCGAGACGGAAGTTTGCGCCGTTGCGGTCGTTGCGCAGTATGTAGGTCTGCTTGGGGTTGATGGGGGGATTGCCGGCGGTCAGCGTCTTGGAGGGGTCGTTGCGGTCATTCTTGCCACGTCCGAATATCTTGCTCAGCAGCCCGGGGGAGCTGTTTTTCTTGAACGACTTCACGAGGCTCTCGTCGAGCACCACCTCCTCGTTGCCCAGGGCGAGGTAAAGCTCCTCGCGGTTGGCCATCTTGTAGGTGCCGAGTATCTTGGTTACGACCTCGTTGGAGTCCTGTATCTGCTGCTCGGCGAGGAATGTCTCGAATATCTTGCGCCCACGGTCGATGACCGGCTGGCGGTTGCGGCGCAGGGCAGCCCGCAGACGTGTGCGCGCCTTTGCCGTGGCGAGAAACCCGAGCCACTCGGGGTTTGGGGTCTGCGACTGGGAGGTGAGCACCTCCACCTGATCGCCCGACTTGAGCTTGTGGGACAGCGGGACGAGCTTGTGGTTGACCTTGCCCGCGATGCAGTGGAAACCCATCTGGGAGTGCAGCTCAAACGCCACGTCGAGCACGGTAGAGTTGTTGGGGAGCGTCAGCAGTTCACCCTTTGGCGTAAAGACGATTATCTCCGAGGAGAACAGGTTGAGTTTCAGCGTGTCGAGGAAATCGATGGCGTCGGGCGACGGTTCGTTGAGTATATCCTGGATGGTGTGAAGCCAGGCGTTAAGCTCGGTTTCTTCCTCACCTTCGCCGATTTTGTACTTCCAGTGGGCGGCAAACCCTTTCTCGGCAATCTCGTCCATGCGGCGCGAGCGTATCTGCACCTCGATCCAGTTGCCGTCGGGTCCCATCACGGTCATGTGCAGTGCCTGGTAGCCGTTGGCCTTGGGGACGCTCACCCAGTCGCGCAGCCGCTCGGGGTGGAGGCGGTAGAGGTCGGTGATGATGGAGTATATCTGCCAGCAGATGGCCTTTTCCTGCGACTGGTCGTCGCAATCGAATATGATGCGGCAGGCATACAGGTCGTATACCTCCTCAAACGGTATATGCTTGGTCTCCATCTTCTTCCATATGGAATAGGGGCTCTTGACACGCGCCTTGGCGGTGTATTTCAGCCCCATGGCGTCGAGCCGCTCGCGGATGGGGGCGGCAAAGTCGTTGTAGACCTCGGTGCGTTGCTCCTCGGTATCCTTTATCTGCTCGGTGATGCGGGCATAGGCCGTGGGATGCTCATACTTGAAGCTGAGGTTCTCAAACTCGGTCTTTATCTGGAACAGCCCGAGGCGGTGGGCCAACGGCGCATATATATATAATGTCTCGCCGGCAATCTTATACTGCTTGTTGGGCGCCATTGAGCCGAGAGTGCGCATGTTGTGGAGACGGTCGGCCATCTTGATGAGCACCACGCGTATATCCTCGCTCATCGTCAGCAGCAGCTTGCGGAAGTTCTCGGCCTGTGCCGACGCCTTGTCGCCGAATATGCCGCCCGAAATCTTTGTCAGGCCGCTGACGAGCTGCGCTATCTTCTTGCCGAAGTGCTGCTCGATATCCTCGACTGTGTATTCCGTGTCTTCCACCACGTCATGGAGCAGGGCGGCGCAAATGGAGGTGGAGCCGAGGCCAATCTCCTGGCTCGCGATCTTGGCCACGGCGATGGGGTGGAGGATATACGGCTCTCCGGAGCGTCGGCGGATGCCCTTGTGCGCTTCCTTTGCAAAGCGGTAGGCCCGCTCGATAATCTCGGCCTTCTTGCGGTGGTTGCTGCTCAGGTATCCGTTGAGCACTTCCTGGAAGGCCGCCTCTATCATGCGGTCTTCCTCCTCGGGGGTGGGTTGTGTCGTGGGGGTTCGCTCTTCCATATAGTATGCTCTTGCTCGATTGTTTTTACTGCGGCTTGTGCGCCGTCATGCGCGTATTACGCTCATTAACCACAAACTTAGGAAAAAACCTTGAAACTATAATAAAAAAAACACTACTTTTGCAAAAAGTAAAAACCAATATACCGATGGAAAAACAATTCACTGCTACCGAGTGTCAGCCTTGCAAGGCTGACGGCGACTGTTGTTGCCCCTGTTATGATTTTGACTCAGTTATCGACCGCCACGGCACAGGCGCGATAAAGATTGACGCGCTCCAACAGCTTTTCGGGCGTACCGACATCACTCCGCTATGGATTGCCGACATGGATTTCCAGGTGTGTCCCGACATCGTGGATGCCCTGCGTCGCCGCTTTGCCCACCCCGTCTATGGTTACGGCTGTCCCTCCGACGGCTATTGGCAGTCGATTATCGACTGGCTCGACTCGCGCCACGGGTTTAAGGTCGGGCGCGACGAGCTGATGTTTGTCTCGGGCGTCGTGTGCGGTCTTGCATATGCCGTCAACTACTTTACCCGCGAGGGGGACGGTATCATAATACAGCCGCCTGTCTATCACCCGTTCAAGATGGTCATCGAGGGCAATCACCGCCGTGTGCTCAACAATCCGCTCATCGAGACTCCCGATGGCTTCTACCGTATGGACCTTGACGGTCTCGAACGCATCATGGAGACCGAGCATCCCCGCATGATGGTGCTCTGCAACCCCCACAACCCCATCGGCATACAGTGGGACCGCGAGACCCTGCAACGTGTTGCGGAGCTTGCACGCCGCCATGGTGTCATCGTCGTGAGCGACGAGATACACGGCGATCTGATGCTCTATGGACGCGAGCACTACCCGTTTGCATCGGTGAGCGACGCCGCCGAGGCTGTGGCCGTGACGCTCGGCGCGCCTTCAAAGACATTCAATATCCCGGGTGTGGTAAGTTCGTGGGTCATCGTCAAGAATCCCGAGTTGCGCGACGGGTTCTTCAAGTGGCTTGAGAGTAACCATTTCAATGAGCCGACATTTGCCGCCGTTGTCGCCACCGAGGCGGCCTATCGTCACGGAGAGGAATGGCTCGGGCAGATGCTGGAGTATGTCGAGGGCAATATCGCCGCCGTCGAGGAGGCTCTCGCCGGAGAGCCGCGCATACGCGCCGTGCGCCCGCAGGCGTCGTTCCTCGTGTGGCTCGACTGCCGTGGCCTCGGCCTTTCTCATGCCGAGCTGATCGACCTCTTCGTCAACAAGGCGCGCATGGCGCTCAACGACGGCACGATGTTTGGCGCCGAGGGAGAGGGCTTCATGCGTCTCAACGTCGCCACGCCCCGCTCGGTGCTTCTCGACAGTATCGGCCGCCTGCTCCGTGCCCTTTGATAGTGCACAGTTCAAAGTGCACAGTTCAAATATAGGGGTTAGCCTATGCCCCAGGAAAAAGCCGGGAATGGCCACACGTCGCGAGACGCAGGCCATCTCCCGGCTTTCTTTTTTGCGGGAAAAGTAGTATCTTTGCAGTCGGAAACACCGAGTGCTTGCTACCTCGTAAAAA
>LUJN01000032.1 GCA_001689445.1 Bacteroidales bacterium M3
AGTGAACAGCATTGGGTCGCGACCCTACTATTGCGATTCTCGGAAAAAATTGGTACTTTCGCGGTCAGTTAAAAATCACAGACTATTATGGCTACGACATTGGTGAAGACCGACTTCAATTTCCCCGGTCAGACAAGCGTTTATCACGGCAAGGTGCGTGACGTGTACGACATTAACGACAATATTATGGTGATGGTCGCTACCGACCGCATATCGGCGTTTGACGTCATCCTCCCCGAGGGTATCCCTTACAAGGGGCAGGTGCTCAACCAGATTGCCGCAAAATTTCTCGATGCCACCGCCGACATCGTGCCCAACTGGAAGCTCGCCACTCCCGACCCGATGGTGACCGTAGGGCTGAAGTGCGAGGGCTTCAAGGTGGAGATGATAATACGCGGCTACCTCACCGGCAGCGCATGGCGCGACTACAAGGCCGGATGCCGCGAGATATGCGGCGTGAAGCTCCCCGAAGGTATGCGCGAGAACGAGCGTTTCCCCGAGCCTATCATAACCCCCACGACCAAAGCCGATGCCGGCCATGACGAGAATATCTCCCGTGAGGAGATTATCGCCCAGGGCATCGTCTCCAAGGAGGACTATGAGACGATGGAGCGATACACCCGCGCCCTCTTTGAACGCGGAACGATGATGGCTGCCTCCAAGGGGCTTATCCTCGTCGATACCAAGTATGAGTTTGGCAAGCGCGACGGCAAGGTCTACCTTATTGACGAGATACACACTCCCGACTCGTCGCGCTATTTCTATGCCGACGGCTACGAGGAGCGGTTTGAGAACGGCGAGCCGCAGCGTCAGCTCTCCAAGGAGTTTGTGCGCCAGTGGCTTATCGAGCATGACTTCATGGGCAAGGCCGGGCAGACCGTGCCCGAGATGACACCCGAGTTTTGCGAGAGCGTGTCGCAACGTTACATTGAGCTTTACGAGCACATCACCGGCGAGCGTTTTGTCAAGGCCGACGAGGCCGACCTCTCCGACCGTATCGCCAAGAACGTCCTTGACTGCCTCGACCGCCTCAACCCGTAATGCAACAACGCCCCTGCACATGTAGGGTCGCGACCTGTCGCGACCGTGAACAAGGGGTTTCGTATAAATGAGCTTGAAATGTAGGGACATGCCTTTGGCATGTTGACTGATGTCCAAATGTTTGCAACGTCAACATGCTAAAGGCATGTCCCTACATTTTAGGTGGATTATTACATAATCAACCCGACAAAATGGAAATAAAAGCCGAGAAAGTAAACCCCTACGACGACCGCCGTGGCAAGACCGAGCAAGTCAGGGAGATGTTTGATTCCATCGCCCCGGCCTACGACTTCATGAACCGAGCCATGACCCTCGGCATCGACAAGCTGTGGCGTCGCCGCGCCGTGTCGATGATACGGCGGCATGGTGCGGTAGGGCGTATTCTTGACGTGGCGACAGGTACGGGCGACCTTGCCATCACGCTTGCCCGCGCCATCCCCTCGGCGTCGGTCACGGGCATAGACCTATCGGAGGAGATGATTGCGATAGGGCGGCGCAAGGTCGCTGACGCCGCGCTCGACGGGCGTGTGACCCTGCGGCAGGCCGACTGTCTCGCGCTGCCGTTTGCCGACGGGGCGTTTGACTGCGTGACCGTGGCCTATGGCGTGCGCAACTTTGAGAGGCTTCTCGACGGCTACCGCGAGATGCACCGCGTGTTGCGTACCGGCGGTATGCTTTGCGTCATCGAGCTTTCCACCCCCACGTCGCCGCTCGTGCGTCCGTTCTACAGGCTATACACGCGCCACGTCATCCCCGCTGTGGGTCGCATGGTCTCAAAGGATGTCCGCGCCTACAGCTACCTGCCCGAGAGCATCGCCGCCGTCCCTCAGGGCCGTGACATGCTCGCCCTGATGGAGCAGGCCGGATTCACCTCCTGTGCCCACCGGCCCATGACCCTCGGCACATGCACGATATACACCGCCCTTCGGTAGTGCAAGGTTCAAAGTTTAGAGTGCACAGTCCCTAAGTGTGGGGAAAATAAAAAACGAGCCACAGGAACAATTGGATTCCTGTGGCTCGCGTTATCTGATTCCCTGCGGGGGTTATGCGTCGGGGGCTGTCTTGGCGTCGAGGTTGGGGTTGAGGCGGTGCCAGTCGGCGATGGGGGGTATGACGCCCATCTCGATAACCTCGTCACGCAGCTTGCAAAGGTGCTGGTAGCTCTTTTCGAGTTCCTTGTTCTCCTCGGGAGTGCCGTTGACGGGGCGGTATACCACGCCGTCCTTGGTGAGGGAGGTCTCGGTGGCCATCACGATGTGCTGGAACTTGTCGTTGTTGACATATGCCCCGACCGGCCAGCGGAAAGGTTTGCCGCCCATAGCTGCCGCAATCATCTCGATGGAGATGTACGACGGGCTCTGGAACGACGAGCGGCCGCGCAGGTCGATGATGTTCTTGCCACCCTGGATGACCTTGAGCTTGATATCCTCCCAGTCCTTTTCGGGAAGTTCCTTTGTGCCGATAATCTCGGTCAGCGGCTTGCCGTCGACGGTGGCGGTGGAGGCGAATACCGCCATCTGCTCGCCGTGGCCGCCATAGGTGCGGGTGTTGACAATCTTGTCGGGCGAAATCTTCAGGTATTTTGCAAGCTCGCTGCGCAGACGGGTGCTGTCGAGGGCGGCGAGGGTGGTCACCTGAGTGGGCTTCAGTCCCGAGTAGAGCAGGGTGATGAGGCCCGTGATGTCGGCGGGGTTGAAGATGACGACGATATGCTTCACGTCGGGGCAATACTGTCGCACGTCTTTGCCAAACTGCTCGGCAATCTGTGCGTTGCCCTTGAGCAGGTCTTCGCGCGTCATGCCGGCCTTGCGCGCCGCGCCGCCCGAGGAAACGATGTAGGCCGCCCCGGTAAGAGCCTCCTTGATGTCGGAAGTATAGGTGATGTTGACGCCCTCAAAACCACAGTGAAACAGCTCCTCTGCCACGCCTTCAAGCGCGGGTGCATAGGGGTCGTAGAGGCAGATGTTGGGGGTGAGCTGCATCATTATGGCTGTCTGGGCCATGTTTGAGCCAATCATGCCGGCGGCGCCGGAGATGACGAGTTTTTCGTTGGTGAGAAATTCCATAATCGTAATAGGTTTAGTCAATGTTTAGGATGTAACACCGTGGGGGTGTATATTGTTCGGTCACTTGACGGGAATCTTCTCAACACGGCGCACGTGGCGTCCACCCTCGAACGGGGTCTCAAGGAATGCATCGACAATCTGCAACGCCACCACCGGCTCGATGAAGCGGGCAGGGAGCACCAGCACGTTGGCGTCGTTGTGCTGCCGGGCGAGGCGTGCAAGCTCTACGGTCCAGCAGATGGCGGCCCGTATCCCCTGATGCTTGTTGAGGGTCATGGCTATGCCGTTGCCGCTGCCGCACATAGCTATGCCGGGATAGCATTCGCCGCTCTCCACCGCCTCGGCGCATGGGTGAGCAAAGTCGGGGTAGTCGCAACTGTCGGCACTGTAGGTGCCAAAGTCTTTCCATTTTATCTCCATGGCATCAAGATAGCCCTCGATGATGCCTTTCAGCTCATAACCGGCGTGGTCGCTGCATATAGCGAGCGGTGTGCCCTCTTTTATTATTGACATGTCGTATAATTTTGTTAGTTTTGTGGCAAAAATAATGATTTTTCACGGATTGTCATGCTATGTGTGTGCCTATTCTTTTGACTAAGTTTAGGTTAATGCGAAAAAATATTGTTAAAAGTTACGCTTTGTTAGGATATGATAAAAAATATCTCTATATTCGCAAAATATACAAGTATGCATTCTAATATCAACCAATCAATTCTTTAACCTCTTATGAAGAAAATTTTACTTCTTACTGCTTTGTCGCTCGGTATTTCCGGGTCGGCTATAGCCGATGACGTCTTCGGCCTGACGCCCGAAGACGCAAAGCCGTTACCCATGATGGTCATGCTCATGAGTGATGACCAGGCCGCCGACGAGATGTGGTTTACCTACACTTGTCCCGCGACCAAGGAAGGTCGTCCGGGCATGTTCCCTACCGCAACCTTTGAGCCCGGTCGCCACATGTTCTATGTGTATAAGTGTGCTGACGGCACTATGGAGGCTCCGCAGATGGCTGCCGGCTCGGACAGCTACATCCTTACCCCCGGGGAAAACTACCTTATCAAGCTGTTGCGTCCTACCACATATCCTTTTATGCCGATGCTCGGTATGCCGTTGGAGCTTCCTGCTAACCATGAGGGCAAGGAATATTTCCCCAAGAAAATGTCCGAAACCCGTGTCGAGAGGCAGAAGTCGGGCACAGTATGGTATGAGACAGAAATCCCCATCACTACAATGGTCATGGCCGGTATCTACGGGTTTGGAGAGATGGGTTCCACTCCTCATCCCGATATAACCTCCATCGTCATCAAGCATCAGGAATGTCCCGGTGGTGTGAACGAGGGTACACCGTTTTTCCCGGCATATGCCAAGGCCGGCAAGGCCATCGTCGGCATAACAGTAGCGGACAATATCACAAAGCCATACTCTTATCCGGAATCAATAAACGGTCCTATAATAACTGTTGATGATGAGGTGGGCTTCATGCTTTCATTGCAGGGTCAAATGACGCTTAACTGCACCAACAAGCTGCATCAGTCTCAGATTCTTGACAACAGCTATATCGGGCAGGAACTGTCGTATCCCGATGCATACTGGACTGTTGACAAGGTGTTCCAGGCTCCCGAGGCCGGCAACTACACATTCATCAACCATGGAGCTCCCGGCACAGAGCTTAGCGTAGGTGCGATTATCGAAGGAGTGGACAAAGATGGCTACACAGTGTGGACATGTGACTTCTCCGACGACAACACCGCAACTTGCGGTGCTGATGACGCCAAGGTCGTCAAGGCTATGAAGAAGGACGAGAAGGTCGTCGTGCGTAGTGACGCTTTCCAGAAGCTCGGTGGTGCCACATACCTGAAAATCGAGAAGGGCGACCAGACCTCAATCGACGCTATCGAGGCTGTCGACAATGGCATGAAGGTGTCGGTCAACGGTGGCGCAATGACTGTCAACAGCGTGCTTCTCGCCGCCGGTGCCGATGTCGCCGTATATGACATGAACGCCCGCAGGGTTGCCGGTGCCAAGGTTGCCGCAGGCGCTGAGACCCAGGTTGTCGACGTGAACCTGCCCGCAGGTGTCTATATGGTGGTTGTCTATGGCAAGAGCCAGTCGGAGACTGCCAAGGTCATCGTGAAATAACAGACCGTAAAGAATAATCTATCAGGGGCGTGCCGCAGTGCTTATCGGGCACGCCCCTTTTCTCTCTCATATGAAAACACAGGGGCATGCGCCAATCCCGTGTGTCTCACCATCACTGCCATTCTTATTTTAATATGCACGGAAAGAGTCAATACCTTATGTACAGCAAACTGCTCACAATACTGCTTTATGTGGCCGTCGCCGCCACATGCGCTGCCGCCCCCGTCACACCCGATGAGGCCGCGGCGACAGCGACAAGATTTCTCAATTCGCGAGGCCATGCACACGGGGCAACGCGCCTGAAGGCCGCCAAAATTCGGCAGGCATCCCCTGTCAAGGCAGAGGTGCAGCCCGCATATTATATATTCAATGCCGAGGGTGGCGGCTACGTTATCGTCGCAGCCGATGATCGCGCCCGTTCCATCCTTGCCTATAGCGACCGTGGGGGGATTGACCCCGATAACCTGCCCCTGGGGTGTGCCGCATGGCTGAAATCCTATGAGGATGAAATCGTCTCACTTAAAGATATTCCCGTCGGTCGGGATTCCCGCGACACTCGCGGTGTCACCTACCCGTCGGTCAAGGTCGGGCCTATGGTGCCCGTCAGATGGGGGCAGGGTAGCCCCTATAACGACATGTGTCCCGTCGACAACACGACAGGACAGCGTGCCCTTGTCGGCTGCGGGGCGACAGCCATGGCCCAGATTATGGGCTATCACCGTTATCCCGAGCGCCCGCAGGGTAGCATACCCTATCGCGACGCAAAGCAGGAGATTGACCGCACGCTCGACTTTGATGCCGAGCCTGCATTTGATTGGGACGCCATTCTTGACACGGATGCGCCCTCACATGGGGATGCCGTCGCACGGTTGATGAAATGTGCGGCGTATGGGGCCGAGATGGATTTCTCGTCACAGACGAGCATCTCCTATCTGCGCACCTGCTCCGAGGCATTGTACCGCTATTTTGGCTACGACCGCGGCATATGCCGTTATGAGCGTGCCATCATGGACGACCAGGCCTGGATTGACATGCTCGTCGGCGAGCTTACGGCTGGGCGCCCTGTCATCTATGAGGGGCGCGCCTCGGCAGGTCAGGAGGGGCATATATTCATATGCGACGGGTATGACGGCGAGGGCTTTTTCCACATCAACTGGGGATGGGAAGGCAAGAGCGACGGATATTATAGCCTCTCGGCTCTCACCCCGTCATCTCAGGGGCTTGGCGGCACGTCATCAGACTATACGCGTATGCAGGTCGTCACCGCCAACATCGCTCCGGAAGGAGAAGCCTCCCTCATCGACGTACAGCCTGCAGCCCTCTATATGGACAAGCTCTATATCGCCACCGGCCAATCCTTTGAATCGGCCGATGACGGCACCCGCGTGGTCGCATCGGCCTCTGACACCCCGGGATTCTTTTTCTACTGCTGGAATGTGGGCTACAATGATTACTCGGGCGAGATATGCGCCGCCAAGGTGGTCGACGGGACAATTGTGCCGCTTGCTATCGTGGATGCCAATATCGCGACGGGGGCCTACAGCAGGGATACCCGGTTGTCCATCGACCTGACGGCCATCCCTGAAGGGGGATGTGAGGTCTCGTTCTACTGCCGCAATACCTCGGGGTCGCAGTGGACGCGGGTGTGTGCACGCAACGGGCAGTCTTCGTCATGTCATGTCATGGTCGATGGCGATGATGTCACGTTTACTCCTGTGATGCCCGTAACGATGATGGCGCTCTCCAAGCCGTTTGAGGCGGGGGAGGTGTATGCCGGCCGTGCGAAGGCGTGGACGCTTTCTGTGTCCAATGTCGGCGACAGCCGTTTTGAGGGATATGCCGGTATTATGGCCTGCAATCTCTCCACGGGTAAGGTGACGACGTATACCGAGCCGATTTTCTGTGTGGGCGGCGAGAGCGCGGATGTCACGGTGACATTCCCCGCCGATGCCTTTGTGGTCGGGGAATACAGTCTTACCCCGTTTGTCTCGGCAAAGAATAACCCTGCTGTGGAAGAGGTGACACCTCTCTCTGACGTGGAGAATATCACGGTTTTTGCCTCCCCGTCGGTGGTCATCATGCCTGTTGGCTTTGCGGTGGTGTATACGCTCGACAAGCGTCGTCCCACAATTGAGGCTTCGCTCACCAATATGTCGCCGTCCGTTTGGTCGGGGATTATAAGCGGCTTTATCTTCCGGACCAACCAATCAGGTGAGGGGCCGCTCGGTAAGGTGTCGGCAGCAGTTTCTCTCTCGTCCGGCTCAAATGCTGTGGGCTTCGATGCGTCGGATATAGATATCCCCGTAGGGGAAGGATACCGCATAGAGTGGTGTCTCGGCTCGGGACGTGAATTTCCCATGACATCCGGTACCCTTGTGGTATCCGATTCCGGTTCCGGCGTCGTCAATGCCGTCTGCAATGGGATGTCCGTGGAGGATAACGGTGGCGTATTGACGGTGACATCGCCCGGTACTGTCTCGGCCGTGCTTGTCGACATGTCGGGACGCACCGTGTCCCATGCTTTCGGTGATGGAGAGGTGTCTGTCTCCAAGGCCGGGCTTGCAGGGGGTGTCTACGTGCTGCATGTGAAATCGGGCATCGAGTCATTCACAACCAAGATAATAATCAAATAAATCAAATCATATGACCAATCTTATCAACAAAAGACTTTTGTCGATGATTATGGCCGGCACACTTTCTCTACCGGCTGTAGTCGTTGCAAGCGGGGCCGGAGTCCCTGCCCAGACGACATCCACTGTCGCTTCAAGGACGGTCAAGGGCCGTGTCGTGGATGATACGGGCGAGCCTCTCCCCGGTGCGACAGTCATGGTGAAGGGCACCCAGATAGGCACCGGCACCGACATAGACGGTAATTTCACGGTGGAACTGAAGGACCATCGCAAGGTAACCATCGTGGTGTCATATGTCGGGATGGAGCGTAAGGAGATTCAGGCCGCGCCGGGCGATGACCTTTATATCGCCCTGTCGCCCAACGGTAACGTGCTCGATGAGCTTATCGTGTCGGGTTACCAGACTATCTCGCGCGAGCGAGCCACAGGGTCGGCCATCGTCCTCGGCTCGGAAAAGCTCGACAAGATACAGGCCCCCGATCTCAGTGCCAAGCTGGAGGGTATCGCCCCCGGTCTGACGGTGTACAACAATTCGATGAGCATCCGCGGTGCCTCGTCGTTTGCGGTCGATGCCACGCCGCTGCTCGTTATCGACGGGCAACCCGCCACGGGTCTGACAATGGCCGACATAAACCCGAATATCATAGAGGGGGTGACGGTGTTGAAGGATGCCGCCGCGACATCGCTTTACGGTGTGCGTGCCGCCAACGGCGTCATCGTCATCACCACCAAACGCGGGCGTGACTCCAAACTCGATGTCACTGCGTCGCTCGGCTACTACATCAACCCGCTGCCGTCGCTCGACTATCAGCACTACGCATCGACAGGCGACATACTCGACTTTGAACGGGAGTTTCTGTTGTCCGATCCTGACTATATCAACAATCCGGCGGGATATTTCTCGACGATGACGTCAAAGTCCAATGCCAAGCAGATGAGCGGCATCGATATGCTCTACTACCGTCTTGCCAACGGAGAGATAACCCAGGAGCAGCTTGACGCGTCGGTTGCATCGATGAAGCTCAATGACTACCGCCGGCAGTATCGTGACCAGCTGCAACAGACGGCCCTCACCCAGGACTATAACCTCTCGCTCAACAAGGGTGGTGACACGTATGGCTTCTATGCCGCGGCCCGTTATCAGAAAATGGGTCTCTACAACAAGTATGACAGCGACGACCGCTTCTCGCTCTATCTGAAGAACGACTTGCAGATAGCAAAGTGGATGAGCCTCACACTCGGGGCTGACCTGTCGTTCATGAAGACATCCTATTCCCAGGCCTCGGGTCTCGGCGCGACGGCGGCGATGCCTTACGACCTGCTCTATAATCCCGACGGTTCTCCGGCCTACCGCTATCTCTACAACGAGGTGCTTGCCGAGCAGGTCAACAACACCGAGGGGCTTAACTTCATGGGCTACAATGCCGCAGAGGAGGCTTACCGCAACAAGCTGAAGACCGACAACCTTTATATGAAATATTTCATTCAGACCAACTTTGACATCACCCGCGACCTCGGTCTTGAGATAAAGTTCCAGTATGAGAAGCGCAAGCTCGATGCCAGCGAGTATGACGAGGCCGACTCATACATGATGCGCTCGTTGGTCAATGAGTTTGCCTCGGTCGACTCTCGCGGCAACCTCACCTACAATATCCCTCAGGGCGGCCGCATGTACACGGTCGACACCGACTATGACTACTACAACCTCCGCGCGCAGTTTGACTACAAGAAGACTTTCGGGGAGAAACATGATGTAACCGCCCTTATCGGCGGCGAGTTGCGTCAGGACCTCACAAAGAGCCATGCGGGAGAACGCTTTGGCTACGATGACAAGAAGCTTACATACGGGCAGGTCGACTGGAAGACCCTTTCGCAAAGCGGCGTTGTCGGCTCGCTGTACTCTACCTCGCGCATGCGGTCGGAGAATCTCTCGATATCCGAGATAAAGCACCGCTATGTGTCGGCCTATCTCAATGCCGGCTATATATATGACTCGCGCTACTCGCTCAATGCGAGTGTGCGTGTGGAGCAGGCCGACCTGTTCGGCTCCGACCCCAAGTACCGCTATCGTCCCCTTTGGTCGGTGGGTGCCAGCTGGAATGTCTCAAACGAGAGCTTCATGAAGGATTTCTCATGGCTGAATATGCTGAAACTGCGCTGCACCTACGGTATCACGGGCAATGTCGACCAGTCATCGTCGCCCTATCTGTTGGCGTCATTCGGTTCATCGTATTACTCGGGAGCGCCCATCACGTTCATTACCTCGCCGCCTAACAGCTCCTTGCGCTGGGAGAAGACCTCCACGTTCAACTTCGGCGTGGACTTCCGGCTCTTCAACCGCTTCTCGGGAAGCATCGACGCCTATCGCAAGTACAGCTCCGACCTGCTTGTCAACAAGAGCATAGACCCTTCGCTCGGCTTTGACGGGCAGGCACGTGCCAACAACGGCGAGATGAAGAATGTCGGATTTGAGGTCAACCTGTCGTATGAGTTTGTGCGCACGCGCGACATCATCTTCAACGCCTCATTCTCGACAGCCTACAACAGCAACAAGATCATGAAGATTGACTACGATCCGACCGACGCACTCGACATGATGCGCGACCCTGCATCAAACTATCGCGTGGGCGACACGTTCAATTCGCTGTATGCCTACCGCTATGCCGGGCTGACTGAGAACGGCATCCCGTCCATCTACGATGAGAACGGCAATGTGGTGTCGGTGTCATCGGTGCGCAACATCGGTGCCGTCGTGTGCGCCGGTCAGCTTATCCCGAAATGGAACGGCGCCCTCAATCTCGACTTCCGTTGGCGCGACCTGAGCGTATATGCCAAGCTCGTCTACTATGCCGGGCACACGTTACGCCGCGACGTTCCCACGCTTTATGACTCGGCCAACCGCATCACCGGCGGCAATGTCAATGAGATGATAGCCGACCGCTGGACTCCCGAGAATACCGATACCGACATCCCTGCAATGGGGCTGCACGGAGATACCGGCGAAAGCAACTACCATTGGATATATGCCGACTACAATACCTGCAGCGCGTCGTTTGTCAAGTTGCGCAATATCGGGGTCTCCTACTCGATGCCGTCGCGGTTGCTGTCGAAGACACGTGTGTTCAAGGGGGTCACGCTGAGATTCCAGATAGACAACCTGTTCCGCATCACCTCCAACAAGTGGGGTATCGACCCGGAGGCGTTCAACGCCAACCTCGGCACCCGCACTGACGTCCAGCTCCCCTCCTATAATACACAGACACCCACCTATACGATAGGACTCAACATTAATCTTTAAGCAATGATGAAAAATGTAAGATATATACTGCCGCTTGCCGCCATGCTGGCCCTGACGGCCTGTGACAATTACCTCGATATCGAGCCTAAGGGTCGTGCCCAGCTTGAGACGGTCGATGACTGCCTTGGATTGCTTGAAGAGTTGTCGCCTAATTACGACCAGGGAAATCTGTGGGTTATGAGCGGCGACTGCTCATGGTATAAGTCGGAGGAGCTTAAGAATTATACTGTGCCGCTGATGTCTACCGCCTTTTTTTGGGATGAGTCCTATGACCGTGCAGGCAATACCATTGAAAGTGCCTTGTATAACGACTGCTACAGCCGCATCACCAACTATAACATAATGATAGATAACCTGCCTAAGGTGAGCGGTTCCGATGATGCGCGTGCCGAGGGAATGGCCCAGGCCAAGGCCATGAGGGCTTACAATTATTTTTTCCTCGTGAATACTTTTGCCCCGCCGTATGACCCAGCCACAGCTGCGAGTACCCGTGGTATAATCGTGCGTGAGAGAATGTTCGAGAGCATTGAGGAGGTGGGCGTGCAGCAGAGCGTGGGCTATACCTACGGCTTTATCAAGCGTGACCTTGAGGAGGCTGTCCCTGACCTTCCACACAACTCGCTCAACACGTTCCGTCCCGACCGCACTTTCGGCCTTGCGTTGAAGGCTAAGGTACACCTGTTTATGAGGGAGTTTGACGAGTGCATCACGGCGTGCGAGGAGGCATTGGAAGAAGCCGGAGTGGCAGGCCGCGAACTTTGGGACATGAATGTCGACTATAACAAGTGGGCGCCTCAGATGCTGTCGTATTACGGGACCGACATGGCCATAGACGACCCGCGATATATGGCTGTGAACGACCTGATTGAGAATATATGGAAAAATTCGGTGGTATATGGCTATGAGGGTGCCGAGAACCTTATCTACCAGTTTGGCACCACCTATACCGACCCGTTCCCGATGTATGTCACAGGTGACGTGCTCGACCTTTTTGAGCGCGAAGCCGATTTGCGCTACCGATTCTGCATCCGCTATAAGCGCACCCACGATACCGCGCCTGAGAACGACCGCGAGTTTGCGTCTATGGGTTATCGCTGGAATCCCGGTGGAATGCGGCTGTCGGAGGTGTACCTGATGCTCGCCGAGTGCTACGCACGCAAAGGCACGCCATCGGACATCACGCGCGCCATGCAGTATCTTGACGAGCTTCGCAGCCATCGTCTCGTCTTTGGCAAGTACAATGTGCTGACTGCCTCCACACGCGACGAGGCGATGCGCCATGTGCGCGAGGAGCGTCGACGCGAGCTGTTTCTCACCTACAACGGGTTCTTCGACATGCGCCGCTATATGACCGAGTTTGGCGAGACCAATACCAAGCAATTTGAGGGCACGACCTACACCCTGCGTCCGGGCTCGCACCTGTTGACCTATCCGTTCCCGCTCAAGGCAATGCAGACAAGTAACCTGATACAAAATAGCAAATGAAATCCCAGATGACCATTATTGCCGGTGCCCTCATTGCTGGGGCACTGGCATCGTGCGGCGGCGCTCCGCGTCATGCCGTCGTGAAGATTGACAATCCCGCCGGGCGTGAGGTGTTCTTCCAACCCGAGGATACGATGGGCTACAACAAGATTACAGCCCGTGACACTACTCTGACAATAGCCCTTGACTCGCCGCGCTATTACAGGTATATGGACAAGGACAACAACTTCTACCTGTTGTATCTGTCTCCCGGCTCGGAGACTGTGATCTCTTGTGGCGAGGGCGCTCCCGTGGTGACCGGCTCCAACGAGGCCGAAAACCGTTTTGCCGCCGAAAATAAATATATCTGCCAGGCCCCTGACAGCATAAAGCCTTATTCGCAGCAGTGGATTGAATGGCAACAGAGGGAGATTGACCGCCTTGATGCCAAGCTTGATGCTTCGGGGTTGTCATCGGAATTTGTGGCGATGCAGAAGCTGTATTATGAGTATGTATTCCTCAATCAGCGACTTAATGGTATTGAGGTGGCAATGCTTTTCACTCCGGAGGGGATGGAGAAGCCTGTGATAGCCGATGGCTATTACGATTTTCTGAAGGATGTGAAGTTTGACGACCCCAATATCGTCGAGATGCCAAAGTGGTTTGAGGTCGTGGACAAGGCGTTGACCGAGATGGAGAAGCATGGTTTTATCCCGGTTTCCAACGATCACTATATGAAGATTTATGCCGAGCGCATCGGCAATGAGCGTGTGCGCTCGCAATATCTCGTGGGTCTGCTCCGGCTCGCACTCAAGAAGGGGTATACCGATGACTTCATGGCCCATCTCGACGAGGTGCGCCCGCTGATTACCGACCCGGATGCCGCCGCGCAGATTCCCGCCATCGAGCAGGAGTATGCCGAGGCTGTCGAGCAGGGCAAGGGCGTGGCACGCGGCATGGCGATGCCTGAGATGACGTTCAACACCGTCGACGGGCGCCAATACAGCCTCGCCGACTTCAAGGGTAAATTCCTTATCCTTGACTTTTGGTTTACAGGCTGCATGCCATGCAAGGCCGAGGTCCCCTACTTTGAAAAGATTGCCAAGGAGTTTGCCGGCAAGGACGTGCAGTTTATCTCAATATCCCTCGACACGGGCGACCAGCTCTATAAGGAGTGGCAGCGTGTGATGGCCGAGAAGCCGTCCGACTCGGCCGTGCTTGGCGTCAATCTCCCCGGAGGCTTCACCTCGCCGCTGCTCAAGCAGCTCAATATCACCGGCGTGCCACGCATCATGCTCATCGACCGCGAGGGCCGCATCATCGACACCCATGCCAAGCGCCCCTCCGACCCCAAGCTCGCCCAGCAGCTAACCACACTCCTGGCGCAATAACCCTCCCGCCGCAGTTTTTAGACATAAGAACAAAGGGACATAGGACTATGCAGCAGATGGTTTTTAGACATAGGTACATAAGGACATAAGTCCTGTCTATGCAAAGCTGATGTGTCAAAATTAAGGATACGGCCTTATTGAGGTTCACCACACAAACGCAAAAAGCGAGGCAATCTGACAATTTGCCTCGCCTTTTGCGTTTGTGCGATTCCTCACGGTAAGGGGCGGTAATCACACCGAAAAAATTGACATGGTTGTAGTTGTAGTTTGGTGGTTATGGTGTGATGTACTATTGGTTGAGGACCCAGGTGGTGCAGTTGAGTAGGCCGCCGTCGAGAGCGATGTCGTTATAGTTAATGGTCTCGATGGCTTTATCGGGGAAAATTTCCTTTAGTTTGGCGATGGCTTCGAAATCCTTGTTGCCGGGGACGCCGAATACTGGCATAACGATGAGGTCACCGACTTCAAGATAGTTGACGTATATCCCGATAGCATGGTCTTTGTGGTTCTTGTCCTTGTAGCCGTAAAAAAACGGGAAGTCGATGTAGATCAAACCATATTTTTGGATGACACGGTTGATGCCGTCGCTCCAATATTTGTATTCCTGGGTGCGGTCATTGCCGAGTATCGTCGAGGGGTTGACAAAGCGCACCATCCCGTCAGCATGACCCGTGAAGTCCTCATTTATGGATGGGATGATAATTATTTCTGCGCCAAGTAGGTCGGATAGCTCTTTAACAAGATCATTCTTGTCTCTGTCGGGGTTTTCAGAAAACACACGGTCGGAAATAATGGCGCGTTTGCCGCATACCAACACATTTCCACCATCAAGATTGATGTCGGAGAATATCGGGTCGAGGCCATTTGCGCGGCACAATTCCTTTACGTCGGAACGCGATTGCTCCCATTCCGATTTTCCGGTAAGATATGATGGCTCATATCGAAACTGTACGAGCTGCCCATCGGCTCTTTGCACCGGCATATAGTCGCGGCACCATATGTCGCGTGTCCCCTTCAACAGCCCGTGTGCGACACCGTGTTTGTCGAGAATCGCGACAAGCCTACCGTAAGTCTCGGGAAACCTCTCTGCCAGCAATGCCGACATATACACCGTCTGCCGTGTCGGCGCCTCATTGCCAATTGTTTTGTCAAGTTTTATTGTTGGGGTTGTCTGTGTTGCCGTTTGCCTGTTCCTTTCCGTCCATTCATTACGGAATTTTGGCTCGTCATAACCAAGAGTTTTGGAGCATAATTCAGGAATCGGCTCGATGTTGTTTTTTAGGCATATGTCATGAAAAATTGTCGATTTAGAGCGACCATTTGCCGAGAAACTGTTTATGTATTCGGTGGATATTCCTCCTCCCTGAACACGGAGGTTGAGGTTGATAAGTTGGAGTATCTTGCGTTGCCGCTTTATTGGTGTGTTTTTGTCCGCAAGTTCCGTCATCAGTGACGACAAGTCGCGACGGCGATATTTGTCAAAGATTTGGTATACGAGTGTCCCGATGCCAATAAGGCTTGCCGTAATTCCGATAATAGATTCAAAATTCATAGCATGTAGGTTTGTTTATTAGTTTTTCAAAATAGAGTGGTTCGTTTTTGTAATGTGTTGTTATTTAAGATACAAATATACAAATATACAAAAATAATCTCTGTAATAATCATTTTTGGATAATGATTATTGCAGGGATGATTTTCATCCCATGCGTCAGCCCTATGTCCTTGTGTTCTTCTGTCGAAATTACTGTTTGGAATTTATGTCGAAAATTACGGGAGCGGGGGTATTGCGGTTTAGCGGATAAAGCTGTATATTTGCGGTAGTTTAACCTAACTTATAACCTTAAGGAATTTATGAAGTTTTTACAGTGGATGTTGGCCGGGGCATTGTTGGCCTCTGCCGGGATTATTGACGCGAAGACTCCTGCCGGGGCCAAGGATGACCCTGTTGTACAGGAAAAGGCGTTCCGCGTGCGTCAGGCGGAGAAGCGCAAGATGGACAAGATAGTAGATGACCTCATGTCGCGTATGACACTTGAGGAGAAACTCGGTCAACTCAACCTGCCTGTGGCGGGCGACATCGTGACCGGTGGTCCGGCGGCGGCGTCCAATCTTGCCGGGAAGATAAAGGCCGGCGAAGTCGGCGGCCTGTTCAACATGAAGGGTGTCGACAAGATGCGCGAGCTACAGCGCGTAGCCGTCGAGGAGTCACGCCTCGGCATACCCATCATATTTGGCATGGACGTTATACACGGTTACGAGACGATATTCCCGATACCCTTGGCGTTGTCGTGCAGCTGGGATATGGATGCCATAGAGCGCAGTGCCCGAGTGGCGGCTGTCGAGGCGAGTGCCGACGGCATCGCGTGGACTTTCTCGCCGATGGTCGATGTGAGCCGCGAGCCGCGCTGGGGACGTGTCTCCGAGGGCAACGGCGAGGATCCCTATCTCGGCTCGGAAATAGCCCGTGCAATGGTGCGCGGCTACCAGGGAAAGAATATGGAGCGTCCCGACGAGATAATGGCGTGCGTCAAGCACTTTGCCCTCTATGGCGCGCCCGAGGCGGGGCGTGACTATAATACGGTCGACATGAGCCGCCTGCGCATGTACAACGAGTATTTTGCTCCCTATCGTGCCGCAGTCGACGAGGGCGTCGGCTCGGTGATGTCGTCGTTTAACGTCGTAGACGGCGTTCCCGCCACGGCCAACAAGTGGCTGCTTACCGACGTACTCCGCGACCAGTGGGGTTTTGACGGGTTTGTAGTGACCGACTACGCCTCGATAGCCGAAATGGCTCCTCACGGCATGGGCGACCTGAAGTCCAACTCGGCACGCGCCCTGAAGGCGGGTACCGACATGGATATGGTGGCCGACGGTTTCCGTGGCACGCTTGCCGAGTCGCTCAAGGATGGCTCGGTGTCGCAGGATGATATCGACAAGGCCGTGCGCCGTGTGCTTGAGGCCAAATATAAGCTTGGGCTTTTCAAAGACCCGTACAAGTACCTCGACCCGACCCGTGCGGCCAAGGAGATATACACCGACGAGCACCGCCGCGAGGCCCGCGAGACAGCCGCAAAGACATTTGTGCTGCTGAAGAATGAGGGTAACATCCTACCCTTGCAGAAGAAAGGGAAGATAGCCCTGATAGGCCCGCTCGCCAACACTGCCGCCAACATGCCCGGCACATGGAGCGTCGCAGCCGACCTGCAACGCTACTCGCCGCTGCTCGACGGCATGAAGCGCGCCGTGGGCGACAAGGCCGAGATACTCTATGCCAAGGGCTCAAACCTCACCCGTGACCCCAAAATTGAGGCCAACGCCACGGTGTTCGGCCGCGAGATGCGCGACCCACGCAGCGACGAGGAGTTGCTGAAGGAGGCTCTTGAGGTCGCAGCTCAGGCCGATGTCATAGTCGCAGCAGTGGGCGAGTCGTCGGAGTTTAGCGGCGAGTGTGCCTCGCGCAGCAATCTCGACCTCCCCGATGTGCAGAAGGAGCTGATGGAGGCGTTGCTCGCCACTGGCAAGCCGGTCGTCATGCTCAACTTCTCAGGGCGTCCCACTGTGATGACGTGGGAGAGCGAGCATGTTCCCGCGATACTCAACGTATGGTTTGGCGGCAGCGAGGCAGCTGATGCCATCAGCGACGTGGTGTTTGGCGATGTCAACCCGTCCGGCAAGCTCACCCACACGATGCCCCGCAATGTGGGGCAGATCCCCATCTACTACAATCATCTAAACACTGGTCGCCCCACTACCGACGACCGTTGGTTTGCCAAGTATCAGAGCAACTATATCGACGTGCTCAACAGCCCGCTCTACCCGTTCGGCTACGGGCTGTCCTACACTCCGTTTGAGTACTCCGATATGACCCTCAGCTCCACCGAACTGCCGATGGACGGCACGCTGACCGCCTCGGTGACCGTCACCAACAAGGGCGACCGCGAGGGTGACGAGGTGGTGCAGCTCTATGTGCGCGACCTCGTGGGAGGCATCTCGCGCCCCGTCAAGGAGTTGAAGGGCTTTGAACGCATCACCCTCAAGCCGGGCGAGAGCCGCAAGGTCGACTTCAAGATTACCCCCGAGATGCTCAAGTTCTACAACTTCGACCTTGAGGAGGTCAACGAGCCGGGCGACTATGACGTCATGATAGGCCCCAACAGCCGCGACGTCAAGGCCCTGCGCTTCACCCTCAAATAGCGCACAGTTCAAAAGTCAAAGTTCAAAGTGCCGTCGATGCCGTTAATGCCGTTGATGCTGTAGGGGCGCTATACATAGCGCCCGCAGCCATCGTGCCCGCGCCCGCTGTGTAAAGTCATTGTCAACCCACAGTTTAGGACGAAGGCAAAAAATCAAACCACAGGAACCACAAATTTTTTCTTTATAATGTGGTTCATGTGGTTTGACCATAAATTGCCCAGTGGGCGCGGGCGCTATGTATAGCGCCCCTACGGCGTCCCACGCTTTGACATTCGATGCAACTGTGTCTTATGGCTTTGTGAATTTGAGGGTGGTGGAGGCTTGGCGGGCGATATAGATGCCGGCGGGGAGAGGAGAGAGGTCTACTGTCGGTGCGGAGCCCGATAGGACGGGCTGTCCGGCGGTGTTGAGTACTTCCCATCGGGTGTCGGTCGGGAAACGGAGGGTGTTGCCGTCGACGGTTATAGCGATGCCATCCATGTCTACCGCGTTGATGGAGGTGGTGTTGTCAATCACTTTTATGTTGAACGACGGGGGATAGGTGGTGGTCATCGTCACTCCGTTGACCTTGTATTGCACCGTCACCGGGAAATTGCCATTGACCGGCTCGGCAAAATGAGACTCGTATATGCCGGTCTCGGGGTTGCGACGTCCGTAGTTATCGTTGATTTTTACCTCCGTGATTTCCACTCCCGGGATAAGGGGCGTGACATCGAGGGTAAGTGCTCCCACCGAAGCGTCCTTTGGACTGGGGGTCACCGACAGCACATAGCGGTACATCTCCTGCCGCTCTCCCGGCCACAGCTTGTAGCCCCGTGAACCGCCGGGGATATACAGCGTAGTGTAATCGCCGATAAATTGGGACGGGGCAAGAATGGAGGAGTATATCACGGGCTTGGCTTCGTCATCGATATTAAACATATCGGGCCAATACTCGTCGCTTTCACCCCACGGCGTGCCTGACCGCATATCCTTGCGGTCGATGTAGATGCGGCATCCCTCCGGCACGGTAAAGGCATTATAGTCGAGATAGAGGGTGTTGCCGTTGTCGGGGAGCACGATTTTGCGCAGGTCTGGACATTCGGCAAAAGTGTTGGAGCCGATGTAGTCGACGTTGCGCGTGTCGATGGATGTCAGCCCCGAGCGGTAAAACGCCCAGCCAAGTATTTCTGTGACATTCGACCCGATTTTGACCGTCTTGAGGTCTTTGCACCCCTTAAACATGTCGAACGGCACCGACTTCCACAATTGGGACATCGAGAACGACGTAAGCCCTGAGTTGGCAAACTGTCCCTCGGAGTCCTCCGTCGGCTTGCCCGTGGCGTCCAGTTGCCGCAGCGCGGTGCAGCCCTGGAAAGCAAGCGTGGCTATCTTTGTGTTCTTTGGCAGCGTGACCGACGACAGGCTTGTGCAGCCCTCAAACATCCGTTGTCCGGTCTCGGCAAGCGGCATATTGATGACGGCTTTTTCAAGGAGCTTGCAGTCCATAAACATGGCGGAGGGGGAGCCATACCCCTTGCCGAGGGTCATGTTGGCAGGCAGAGTGACCTCCCGCAGTGATGAGCCACGGAACACCCCGTCGCCAAACGGGGAGATCGCATACTCGGTAGTGCCGAGCATCAGCGGGGCTGTGCCGAAATCCACGTATTCAAACAGGCACTGTGCCATGCAGTAGTCCGACAGTATCCTCACCTCGGAGGGTATCTTGAACGTCCCCCCGACATATTTGGCCGGCGGTACCCTTACGAGCATCTCATACTTGCTGCCGTCCTCCTTTTCGGGATCGGTGGAGTAGACGATGCCGTTCCTGACTGTGTAGTAGTCGCTGGCCTCCGCTATCTCAAATTCGGAGACCGACGTGTTGCCGAGCAACGGCAGCATCTCGGCCGACCATCCGTAAAAGCGTATCTTCTTTATGCTCTTGACATCGGCAAACGCCCATGGCGCGGTCTCTCCGTCTTTGGGGACAGTAAACCAAGTCTTCCTGGTAGCCGGCGGCATCTTGAACACCATCTTATGTCCGTTGCTCCCCTCACACATCAATGCCCCGTTCTCGACATAGTAGATGGGGTTGCCCTCCTTGACGGTGAAGGACTCGATGCCGGTGCAGCCGAGAAACTCCCGCCCTCCGATTCTCTCGACCGAGGCGGGGATGGTCACTGACGTGATGCCCGGTTGGTTGTAGAAAGCCGGGACAGCAGTGTAATCATGGTAATCGAGAAACTCCGATTCGCGTCCGATTGCCACCACGGGCATGTCGATGGGCTTTGAACCGTCCATAAACCTGATGGACGCGGGTATCTCGACATCCCCAGAGAGGATGACGCCCTCACGGATACCGATGATGGTGATTTTCCTCGCACTTACGCCGCTGATTTCAAGGTCTGATGCCGGAATGACGGCGGCAGCGGCTGTGATGGAATATAGTGCCACGGCACATGCGCAGGCCGTGCGTTGTAACGATTGGATAAACATCTGCATGGGTGGTTATTTTACGAATTTGAGGGTGGATGCTCCGCAGCGTGCCACGTAGGCTCCGGCTGCGAGTGACGATAGGTCGGCTGTCGGTGCGTCACCTGCTAACACTGTAGCACCCGACACGGAGTGGATTGCCCACGGCAATCCATTGGCAAAGTGCAGCGTGTCGCCATCGCGGGCGATTGCCGGGGCACTGTCAACGTCTACATCCCCTATGGAGGTCAGCTGCTCTGCCGGATAGAAAGTCGACATCTTCACCCCATGGAGGGTGTAGTTGACCCATATGTCAAACTGTGCGGAGGAGGTAGGAGGCACCAGTGTCCAAGTCGAGCCGTCGCGCGCGAGCGTGACGCCGTGGCAGGTCACGCTGTTGAACTGTAAATCGTTGGCCGTGAAGCCGTCGTTGCGAGTGAGGGTCACCCGCGACCGCTCCTTGTCGATTGACATGGAGAACATCTCCGTGATGGGTTTGGTCGGGTTCAGCTTCCTGTAGTTGGCCGTCGCATTGGCGGGGACATACAGCTGCTTCCAGTCATCTACGAAATCCTTGGGGTCGCAGTCGGCGGTATAGTAGGTCGCCACTGCGCCGTTGATGTCACTCGCCCATCCGGGCCAGTTTATATCCTTGTTGTCGACATAGACCATGGTGTTTTTGGTGAACGAGAAAGAATAGGTGTAGAGGGTCAGCCCCTTTTGGCGGCTGTCAATCGTGGGGAAGATTACCTTGCGCAGGGAGTTGCAACCGTCAAATGCCCAAGGACCGATGCTCTCGACCCCCTGCGTGTTAAGGGTCTCCAGCCCGGTGTTGGCAAAGGCATAGCGTCCGATCTGTTTCAGTGTGCCCTTGTCGGAGGGGTTGAGGTTGACACTCGTCAGGTTCTTGCACCCTTGGAAGCAGTAGTGGGGAATGGCGGTGAGTGCCGAGGGCCAGTTGACCGAAGTCAGGCCGCTGTTCTTGAATATGCCGTCGTCATCCTCATAGTAGTCGTCAATCTCCTTGATTGACGCCATGGGGAACGAGGTGAGCGACTTGCAGCCTTGGAAAGCTCCCGATTCAAGGATCACGGCCTGTGACTGGATTGTCAGCGAGGAGAGCCTGTTGCATCCCCAGAAGGCATATCGCTGTATTGTCAGCGCGACATCTTTCGACGATTTCAGGGTCACCTCCTCGAGGTCGCGGCAGTTGGCGAATGCCCCCAGGTCAATATGGGTGAAATTTGGGTCGGCCTCGGGCCAGTAGGTGATTTTCTGAATCTTTGACCATGCCATTGCGTAGTGTCCGAGGGAGACATGCGCGTGGAGTGTAATCTGCGGGATGATGGTGTTGAGGAACGCGCCGTTGCGCATACCTCTTATATTCGGTGGCACCGTGTAGGAGTCAAGTTTCAGTCGGGGAGGGCAGGCAATCACCCTAAGCCCGTCGTGCACGATGCCGTTGGGCGAATTGGTGTACTTGTCGCTTTTAGAGACATCTATTGCCGAGATGCCCTTGTTGCCGTAGAAAGCCAGTGTGCCGGTTATCATTTGATCTCCTATGAGGCGCAGGGTCTTGAGCGCGCTGTTGCCCATGAAGGCGCAATTGCCGATGTAGGCTATCTCCGACGGCAGGGTCCAGCCGCCCGATTTCTTTCCGGAGGGGTAGCGTGCAAGTCCCCATTCGTTGATGTCGGCGGATGGGCGGCGATATAGCGCGCCGTCGATGCTTTTGTAGCAGGGATTACCGTTCTTCACCTCAAACTCCGTTATATTATTGCAACCTTCAAACTCAAATTCGCCGATACGCTCTACCGTCGCGGGTATCACCACGCGGGTTATCTCGGGGTAGTCCTTGAACACCACCGGGATGCCCATGTATTTGTCGCCGTTGATGGGGGTGCCGATACGGGTTACCTTGTAGCTTTTGCCACCGATCATGACCGTGGCGGGAAATGTGAGGGTCGCGCCGGGGGTGTAGCCCTCTTTGACGCCAATCAATAGTGCCTCGCCTGTCTCCACCGAGGCACTGTAGCCCTTGTGGTAGACAAAGTTGCCGACGGTATACTCCTCGTTGGGGTTCACGGCACGTGCGATGCCACACACGGCTGAAAGCAGGAACAGCGACAGGGTAGCCCGCAGCATGAATCGTAAATTTACAATCATAGTTTGCGTAATTAATGTAAGTATAGTGATTGAAGTCCGCCGGAATCCGAGCGGATTTAGACCGCAAAATTACTGTATCCCCCGGTGATTGCCGTGAGTATGGAATACCATAATCCTATACAACAGCCTGTAATCTACGTAATGTAGATGATTTGTAGATGCGGATTGCGTGGCGTGGGTGTGGGCGTGCACGGCTTTTAGAGAAGAACGACCACCGGACTGTATGTTTGGTACAGACCGGTGGTCGTTCATGTTTGTTGATTTACGAACTGGTTTTAATGGTTCGTTTGGCTATTCAAGATGTGCACTGTGTGTACGCGGGGTGTGGGCGCGGGCGCTATTTATAGCGCCCCTACATGAGACTGTGCACTTTGAACTTTGCACTACTTTTTGCCTTTGGTTTTCTTGGCCTTGCGAAGACGCAGCACCTGCGCCGAGCGGGCGGGGAGGTAGAGTTTTAGCCACTCCTTGCCGATGGGCTTATAGAGCGGGTCGGGCTGCGTGAGGTGGGATACGGTCTCGTCAATGTTGCCGTAGCCGCCAAAGCGGGGATTGTCGCTCGACAGCACGACGTCATATTCCCCTGCCGGCGCAAGCACACCGTAGTCGGTGAACGACTTGAACGGGTTCCAGTTGAACACAAACAGCAGGTCGCCGCGCATGAACGCTAACACTTGGTCGTCATCTTTCTCCCATATCTTGTCGACCGGGAGCGCCTGGAAGTTGTAGGTGTCACCCACAAGCTCTATCATGGCGTTGTCAAAGTCATTGAGGTACTCGTATTGCAGCTCCTTGCGGTCTACGAGGTCCCACTGGCGGCGGGCATACTTGTAGCTCCAGCCGTTGCCCTCGCGGGGGAAGTCGATCCACTCGGGATGGCCGAACTCGTTGCCCATGAAGTTGAGGTAGCCGCCGTTGATGGTGGCGAGCGTGACGAGGCGTATCATCTTGTGGAGTGCGATGCCGCGTGCCACGGCTGCATTGTCGTCCCCCTTCATCATGTGCCAGTACATCTGGTCGTCGATGAGGCGGAATATGACGGTCTTGTCGCCTACAAGGGCCTGGTCGTGGCTCTCGACATAGGAGATGGTCTTCTCGTCGGAGCGGCGGTTGGTCAGTTCCCAAAATATCGAGGTCGGGTGCCAGTCCTCGTCCTTCTTCTCCTTGAGGGTCTTTATCCAGTAGTCGGGGATGCCCATCGCCATGCGGTAGTCAAATCCTATGCCCCCGTCCTCGACCTTGGTGGCGAGTCCCGGCATACCGCTCATCTCCTCGGCGATGGTGATGGCGCGGGGATTGACCTCGTGGATGAGCTTGTTGGCGAGTGTCAGGTAGGTGATGGCGTTGGTGTCCTGGCCCCCGTTGTAGTAGTCGCCATAGCCGCCAAAAGCCTGCCCGAGCCCGTGGTTGTAGTAGAGCATCGAGGTCACGCCGTCAAAGCGGAATCCGTCAAACTTGAACTCCTCCAGCCAATACTTGCAGTTGGAGAGCAGGAAGTGGAGCACCTGGTTTTTACCGTAGTCAAAGCAGAGCGAGTCCCATGCCGAGTGCTCGCGGCGATGGTCGCCGTAGAAGTAGAGGTCATACGATCCGTCAAGGCGTCCGAGACCCTCGACCTCGTTTTTGACCGCGTGGGAGTGTACGATGTCCATGATGACGGCTATCCCCATCTCGTGTGCAGTGTCAATGAGCGACTTCAGCTCCTCAGGTGTACCGAAGCGGCTTGACGGGGCATAGAAGTTGGAGACGTGGTAGCCGAATGAGCCGTAGTATGGGTGCTCCTGGATGGCCATTATCTGTATGGCGTTGTAGCCGTCCTTGGCGATGCGGGGCAGAATGTTGTCGCGGAACTCCGTGTAGGTGCCCACGCCCTCACGCTCCTGCGCCATGCCGATGTGGCACTCGTAGATGAGCAGCGGCTTGGTGTCGGGGACAAATTTCTTGACTTTCCACTTGTATTGCGTCTCGGGTGCCCACACCTGAGCGGAGAAAATCTTGGTCTGCTCGTCCTGTACGACACGGTTGGCATACGCCGGGATGCGCTCGCCTCGTCCTCCGTCCCAGTCGACAATCATCTTGAACAGATCGCCGTGATGGAGGTCATTCTCCTTGAGGCGTATCTCCCACACGCCGTTTTTCTTGGGCTTGAGGCGGTATTTCACCAGCTCGCGCCACTTTGAGAAGTCGCCTATGAGCGTGATGCCTGTGGCGTTGGGCGCCCATTCGCGGAATACCCACCCTGTCGGGGTGCGGTGAAGTCCAAAGTAATTGTAGGCGTTGGCAAATTTGTCGAGCGAGCCGTCCACGGCTGTCAGTTCGCGCTCCTTGTTGAGCGCGTCATTGTGGCGTCCCACGATAGCGTCGGTGTAAGGTTCGAGCCAGGGGTCATTCTTTATTATAGGAAGTGATTCCATTGGTTAGGGTTTATTTGGGTTTAATTTGTCTTGTCTGTGTCCTGTCACTGTGCATCCGCATAAATAACCGGAGGGGCGTGCCATAGACGGCCGTCTCCGCATGGTTATGAGTGCTAATACAAACTTAGTCAAAATAATTCATCCCGCCATAACCCATGCCCCTATTTTTGCGTTGGCACGCCCCTTTTTTTGAGATATGCGGCTATTTTAAGATAAAAAGATTAAAACAGCCACCCTCTATTGCACAAACCAAAATCTTTCCCTACCTTTGCCCCCGAAATGCCCGGATGGCGGAATCGGTAGACGCGCCGGTCTCAAACACCGGTGGGGCGACCCATCCCGGTTCGATCCCGGGTCCGGGTACAAAATACGGCTGTTAACTCGTTGAGTAACAGCCGTATTTGTTTTTATGGGTAGCCAAAGTGTATAAATTGTGAATATTTCATTGTATTTGCAACCTATTACATAATATTTGAGTAACTTTGAAATTGGAATAGGTATTTTTGATGACTATGGACGAGGCAGAAGTTGTACGCTCAAAAATTTATGAGGTAAGTGGTCAAAAGGTGATGCTCGACCGCGACCTTGCGGCAATGTACGGGGTTACTACAGGCAACCTCAACAAGGCCGTAAAGCGCAACCTTGGGCGTTTCCCGGATGATTTTATGTTTCAGCTCACACCCGAGGAATTTGAGCGCGTCCGGTCTTTGGTATTCCAAAATGGAATCTCAAAGGGGCGTGGCGGCACGCGCTATATGCCGTATGCCTTTACTGAGCAAGGAGTGGCGATGCTGTCGAGTGTCCTCAACAGCGAGACGGCAATACGAATAAACATCGGTATTATGCGGGCGTTTGTCAGCGTCCGTCAGGCATTGTCGCAGCCGAGACCCTCGGAACTCTCGCTGTTGCAACGGGAGGTCAAGGAACTTAGGGAATATGTCAACGACATACTGACCGACCAGAACGATATAAACGAGGAGACCAGGATGCAATTGGAGCTAATAAACGAGTCCATTGCCGAACTGCAAACCGAGAAGAGGTTTTCCCCACCCGTGTCTCGGCGCAAAATCGGATTTACAGCTCCCAATGGCGATTGACGTTCGAATATGGATGGACTTGGGGTTAGGACTTGCGGAATTTTAGGTAGCAGAAGGTCATCACCATAGTCATGATGAGGGGGTCGATGGCTTCGGCGAGGAGGACTTTGCCGGCGGGGTCGCGGTAATAGTCGACGAGGGCGAGAATGAGGAGTATCAGGCCGAGGACGATGCCGATGGGGGAGAGCCGGCGCGCGAGGCGTATGAGGGTGGCTGTGTTCATGGTAGGTGTGGTTGTTTCTTGATTTGGGGCGTGATGTTGAGGTGTGACAGGGCGTCGTACCATTGGGAGCGCAGGTCGGGGATTGTCTGCATGAACGGGAGGATGTCGTCGCCGTAGGCACGGCGGGAGTAGAATGTCAGCAGGGTGGCCTTGCGGCCGTTGAGGGTGATCTGGCGGTAGTGGTGCACGTCGGCCTCCACGCAGTCGAGGGTCTCGCCTTTGCCGTCGCTCACGATGAAGTCGACGATATATTCGCCGTCATTTTCCGCGACCATATAGCGGCACACCTTGTCGGTCTTTTTGCGCTCCTCCAGTTCCTCGGCCTTGGCGTAGGCTGCTTCGCGAGGGGTCTTGTCCCACATGAGTACACTGAGGGTCAGCATCTCATTGTATCGCTCAAGGCTCTCGCCCCTTGGCAGGTATTCCTGTAGGTAGTAGATTTCCACCGGGTGGCTGCTCCATGCAAGATAGAACTTCTGTCCGCAGAATTCAAGGGGGCCTTTAACGCCGATATAGTCCACGGCTTTTTCAATGTTTTTGTCGGTTACGCCCGCACAAGCGACCGCGATTGCCGTTATGGACAGAATCAATGTCAAGATTGCACGTCTCATATCAGTCAAGGATAGGTGTCAATGCAAAGATAGGGAAACCGGCGGAGGAAAAGTGTAACATATGTTACGTTGTTCCGGATTTTGTGGGGAGAGTGGTGCCGTCGGGTGGCTGTGTGGTGGCTTTTGCGTGGTGGAGCTGGCGGTTGATGACATACTCCTTGTAGTAGGCGAGCAGTAGGGTGGTGAGGGGCAGGGCGATAATCATGCCGATGATGCCGAGGAGCGAGCCCCACACCGAGAGCGACAGTAGGATGACGGCCGGGTTTAGGCCAAGTGCCTTGCCCATGATTTTGGGCGTGAGCACATAGTCGCAGACGCATTGGCTGCATACGTAGACGAGCAGGCATTTGCCCAGTTCCGACCAGAATCCCACCGTGCCCCCGAGCGAGTAGATGAAGCATACTATGGTCACGGGGATGAGTGTCACGTATTGGAAGTATGGGATGATGTAGAGTATGCCGACAAGCACGCCGAGCACTATCGCAAGCGGTATGCCGACGATGGAGAATCCTATGCAGTAGAGCACGGCGGCGCACATGGCAATGATTATCTGCCCACGGAAATAGTGGTTCATGTTGGTCTTGATGTCGTCGCTGACGCGGGTGGCTATCGGGCGCAACTTCGGCGGCACGAGCATCTGCAGTCCGTGCATGAGGGGCCGGTAGTCGATGAGGATGAAGATGACGTATATGAATGCCAACAGCCATTCGAGCGTGTGGAGCAGGAAGTCGATGGTGGCCGTGAGCAGCGATGTGCTCTTGTTGAGCACTGTCTCCAATCGTGTGCCCGAGAACAGGTCGTTGATATTGGTCGAGGAGAGCGTCTTGTCGATATAGTCGCGCAGGTCGTCAGGGATAAGGGGGATGTCGACATGGTGCCTGGAGTATTCCTGCACCATCATGTCCATATCGTGTATCTCGTCGATGGCCGACGGCACAAAGAAGTATATCACTCCCGCCGCCACGGCCGTTACCTCGATGATGGTTAGGAACACGGCTATGACACGCCATCGGAGGTGCAACCACCGCAGGTTCAGCTCCACGACCGGCTCCAGCAGGTAGGCTATTAGGCAGGCGAGGCAGAACGGCAGCAATACATTCTTCAGGTCGTTGATGAGCCATATCGCGCCGGCAGCCAAGGCAAGCCCGGCGATGATGCGCACCACCCGGTCGAATGTGTATGGACGGCTTCCTGACATGACGATTGCTGTTTTTGTTGAAACGCTTTACTATAAATAATCGTCGGGAGGCCGAAAATGTTCTATAGGGGAATAGGTCTAATAGGGCAGATAGGCCCTATAGGGCTTATTTGACCTATTTGGCTTATCGGCACCTATTGTGGTCAGTTGATGGTCTTCATCGGGCGCTCGATAAACTTTGAGGCGGCGGTGTCGGCCATGTGGATGAGGGTCACGAGCGGGTATAGCTTCTCGGCCTGCTTGAAGTTGCCTATCGCCTCACCGTCGGAGTCGTTGACGCTCCACGCACCCATGTGCCAACGTATGGCGCATATCTCGTCGTCGTTCAGCCCAAGTCCCAGCTTGAACAGCATGATGACCGACTTCTCGCCGTGTCCTACTGGCATACGGCCATAGCTGGTGCCGTACTCGGCCTTGCCAAACTCCACTTGCGCGTTGCGCTTGCGCACATACAGGTCGGCCTTGCATACGTCGTGGAGCAGGGCGGCGATGATGATGCTCTCGTTGGATATATCCTCAAAAATGTCGGGGCGCATTGCCATGAATGTCTCCTTAAGCTTTACCGCCGCCTCGTAGACATTGAGCGAGTGGAGCATAAGGCCGCCTTCAAAGCAGAGGTGGTTTTTCATTGACGCCGGTGCTGTGAAAAAGCCTATCCGCTCAAGCTCTTTGATAAAATAATCGATATCCTCAATGTCGGTCGACTTGAGCAGCGAGATAAACTCCTCCTTATATTTCTTCAGTTCTTCCTTTTCCATCGGATGTTATATTTGCTGACTCAAAATTAGCGAAACTCTATTGTTTTTACATAATTTTGTGCTGAAAAATGGCGCATATGGGAAAAGTATCGCATATTGGGAATAACGGTAAATCGGTAACCTGCCTTAACTGCGGGGAAATGTGCCGTGGTAATTATTGCTCCCATTGCGGGCAGGCAACCTCCACGTCGAGGCTTCAGACGCGCTCGTTTATGCTCGATACCCTGAGCGGTCTGCTTCGGGTCAACCGTGGCTTCTTCTTTACGGCATGGAATCTGCTCATACATCCGTGGGACGTGATACGTGACTATGCTGCCGGGCGCAGGGTGCGCTATCTGGCACCAGTCGCAATGCTACTCGTGCTGTGCCTCATCTCTGTGGTAGCCGATTCGCTGACCCCGTCTTTCGACTCCTTGTCTCTTATGCTTGACGACAGGATGGACAGGGCGTCGGCAAGGGGCGTATATTGGTTCTATGCCGCTTTGAAGTATGTGTGGACCTCCCCTGTGTTGCAAAATCTGCTCTTCTTTATTCCCGGCGTCATCCTTGTGCCTGTGATTTTCAGGAAATATGGTGGCGGCCGTTATAATGCCGCAGAGTACTTGATGGCAGCTATATATATGGTGGATGCTTTTCTGGCGTTTGATATTGTCGTCTTCCCGTTGTCCTTGCTGTCTTTGGGTGGCTTGGAGACGTGGGCGAGTTGGCTCTATGCGCTTTCTGTCACCATAATATCCCTGTCGCGTGCATTCCGTCCCCGTGGTGGCGGGTGGTTGTTTGCCGTGACCTTGTCGGCCTATGTGACGGCGGTATTGGTGTTGTACTTCATAATATTCGTTGTCGCGGTGTTGCTTTTCTCGCATACATTATAGCATTGCTCTCGACTTATTCGTATCTTTGCACCCAAACAAAAGAATGACCATATGGACTTTATAGAAGAACTTTCATGGCGTGGAATGATTCACACCATGATGCCGGGGACTGACGAGCAGTTGAAAAAGGAGATGACGACCGCTTACCTCGGCATTGACCCCACAGCCGATTCGCTCCACATCGGGCACCTCGTCGGCGTGATGATGCTGAAGCATTTCCAGCGTGCCGGGCATAAGCCCATAGCCCTTGTCGGCGGTGCCACCGGCATGATCGGCGACCCCTCGATGAAGAGCCAGGAGCGCAAGCTCCTCGACGAGGAGACCCTGCGCCACAACCAGGAGGCGATAAAAAAACAGCTCGCCCACTTCCTCGACTTTGACAGCGACGCGCCCAACCGCGCCGAGATGGTCAACAACTACGACTGGATGAAGCCGTTCTCGTTCCTTGACTTCATCCGCGATGTGGGCAAGCATATCACGGTCAACTACATGATGGCCAAGGACTCGGTGAAGAAACGCCTGTCGGGCGAGAGCCAGCAGGGCATGTCGTTTACCGAGTTTTCCTACCAGCTTGTACAGGGCTATGACTTCCTGACGCTCTACCGCGACAAGAATTGCAAGCTGCAGCTTGGCGGCAGCGACCAATGGGGCAACATCACCACCGGCACCGAGCTTATACGCCGAACCACCGGAGGCGAGGCGTTTGCCCTCACATGCCCGCTGATCACCAAGGCCGACGGCGGCAAGTTTGGCAAGACCGAGAGCGGCAACGTGTGGCTCGACAAGCGTTACACCTCCCCCTACAAGTTTTACCAGTTCTGGCTCAACGTGTCGGATGCCGACGCCGAGAAATACATCAAGATATTCACCGAGCTTACACGCGAGGAGATAGAGGCCCTTGTCGCCGAACAGGCCTCCGACCCGGGACAGCGGCCCTTGCAGAAGCGTCTCGCCAAGGAGATTACTACCATGGTACATTCGGCCGAGGAGTATGAGGCGGCTGTCGAGGCTTCGCAGATATTCTTCAGCAACAAGGCTGTCGATATCCTCCACAAGATCGATGAGGACACGCTGCTTGCCGTGTGCGAGGGTGTTCCCCGCTATGAGGTGTCACGGGCCGACATTGATGCGGGCATCAAGCTCGTGGATCTTCTTGTTGAAAAAGCCCCCGTGTTCCCCTCCAAGGGTGAGTTGCGCAAGCTCGCGCAGCAGGGAGGCCTGTCAATCAACAAGGAGAAAGTTGCCGACGCCAATGCTCCCGCTACGGAGGCCATGCTGCTCAACGGCAAGTATATCCTCGTGCAGAAAGGGAAGAAAAATTACACATTGCTTATCGCAAAGTAGTGTTAAACCTCACCGGGCATCTTGCACATTCCAAACAAAATGCCTAACTTTGCATCGCTTTAGGCCACGTGGCTTGGGCAAAAAGGATTGTCTTATGGTGTAATGGTAGCACTGCAGTTTTTGGTTCTGCCTGTCTTGGTTCGAATCCAGGTAAGACAACGCTAAGCAAATGGCTAAGACTGAAGTCTTAGCCATTTGCCGTTTGTAGGGTGTTGCAAGACTGCCAATTGGCTTGTCCCTACAATTTGGGGCGCTGATTAAACTTATATATCTATGAATAAGGAAAATTCTGTTGAGGAGAAGGTGCTGATGCAGCATGGCGTGCGCCCCACGGCGGTGAGGATTATGGTGTATCGGGCAGTGGCGGCTATGCACGACACGTTCAGCATGGCTGACGTGGAGATGGCGCTCGATACGGTCGACAAGTCGACGGTGTTTCGTACTCTTGCTCTGTTTGCCGCCCACCATCTGCTCCACGAGATAGAGGATGGCAGCGGGTCAAAGAAATATTGCCTATGTCACAACGACCATATGTGCTCCATCGGGGAACTGCACTGCCATTTCTATTGCGAGAGTTGCCACAAGACCTTTTGCATGGATGACGAGAGCATTCCGGTGGTGAAGGCGCCGGTGGGGTTTGTCGTGAGTGGCATCCACTATCTGTTGAAGGGACTTTGTGCCGACTGTGCCCGGCGTGCGCGGCTGCTCTGAATACAGGTTTTTTCGGCCGTAGGCTCAACCTTATTGCCCATAAAGGTGTTCTACAGGAGCGACCGGCATTATGGTCGGGGCGTGATATGAAACTCACCTCATAATATACTAAAGACATGAGCAACACCAAAAAATCCATCAAAGGCACGCAGACTGAGAAAAATCTCGTGATAGCCTATATGGCCGAGTCATCGGCATACACCCGTTATACATTCTACGCACAGCAGGCCGACAAGGAAAATTATTTCCCCATCGGAGAGATATTCCGCGACACGGCGGCCAACGAACTGCACCACGGTAAGGTGTTTTTCAAATTCCTTGAGGGCGGTTCGGTGACTGTCGAGATGCCTGTCGATGCCGGCGTCATCGGTGACACCGCGTCCAATCTTGCCACTGCTGCCCACGAGGAGTTAGTGGAGGGTGTGGAACTTTACACCAACGCCGCCAAGGTCGCCGATGAGGAGGGCTTTCCCGAGATTGCGAGCCATTTCCGCGCGATAGCAACCGTGGAAGGTCACCATCGCCAGCGTTTTGAGAAATACCTCAAACAGGTGAAAGAGGGCACGGTCTGGAAACGTGAGAAGCCGATAACATGGAAGTGCCTCGTCTGCGGGTATGAGTTTGTCGGCACCGAACCGCCGGCAGTATGCCCCGGCTGCGACCATCCGCGCGAACACTACATGGCGATGGATGACTAATAGAGAGTTTGATTTGTTTGTTAAAATAGTTGAGGGGTCACGTTGTCGCGACCCCTTGACGCCGTTCATATATTGAGAGTATGAAACTTGCTGAAGCATTGAGCCTGCGGGCCGATTTGCAGACACGTATAGCCGCTATGAAGACCCGGCTTAAGGAGAGCGCCAAGGTGCAGGAGGGTGACACGCCGCCCGAAAATCTTGCCGAATTGCGCCGTGAGCTTGACGCCATGCTGTCGCAGCTTGAAAAGTTGATATACCGTATCAATCTGACCAATCTTCATGCCACCGATGGCGGCGAGTCGTTGACCGCGATGATTGCCCGCAAGGATGTGCTGCGGATGCGTGTCGGCGTGATGCGTGAGGTGATAAACTTTGTGTCGGAGTCTGATAGCCGTTATTCACGCGCTGAGATAAAGACGGTGCGCATCATGGATGTGCCCGAGGCACGCCGTGAGCTTGACCGCTATTCCAAGGAGTTGCGCGAGCTTGACATGCGGCTTCAAGGACTTAATTGGACTATCGACCTCATTGAGGAATAGCCGCCTTACCGTACAATGGGGGCGGGGAGTCGTCGGATATCGGAGTACACCCAACTTTGGCAGCTTATCGGGACGTAGGCATTTCCCTTTACAGTGCAATGTCCGTCATCGCGTATAAGCGCATATCGCATGGCCACCGCCCTATGAGGGCAGTTCCGTCACATCGCATCACCACGTACTGAATATCCTGTCGGCCGCCTCGCCCCCTTTTTTCAAGTGCAAAGTTCAAGGTTCAGAGTTCATAGTAGGGGCGCTATACATAGCGCCCGCCGTGACTCATCATTTTTTCAAGTGCGGCGGGGTGGACATTTGGGGTGATGA
>LUJN01000033.1 GCA_001689445.1 Bacteroidales bacterium M3
CGATTTGACTTTTACTTGGGTGGTGCCACCAGGAATCGAACCGGGGACACAAGGGTTTTCAGTCCTTTGCTCTACCAACTGAGCTATGGCACCTTGGTTGTTTTGCGATGCAAAGGTAAGGCGTTTTTTTGATTCATGCAAATTTAAGAGCGGCTTTTTGTGATTTTTTTTGGCGATTGCGGTTATCGAAACAATCCTATACCGATTTTTTGCGGCGAGCGGAGTGGGGTGTACTTTTGCGGCGTCGTTATTTCAAGGGCTGTGCCCTGGGGTGACGCGAGGCCGGTCGGGAGCACTGTATGCACGGTTGACATAGCACGACAACAGTCTTCATGAATACCGCCATACAGCTGCCGACTTTGCCCTCAATGCGGGTATCGACAGATGCTTCCAAAGGCTGACGCTTCCAAAAGCCGTCGCCTCCCAAAGTCAGCCGCCGACAGTCGGCAACAAGCCGACCCACCGCAACCACCGCACCTCCCCGAGCGTTGTATATATGCGCCTGAATGTGACGACAATTAAAAAACCGTTTGATTATGGAACCGACTAAGTTAATGTGGATTTTTATTGTTTTTGCCTCGGCCGCAGCCATGGCTGTATACCTGATACGCACCGCGTCACGCGGCCATCACGTGAGACATCATGGAGTGCCTTTCATATCGTTTGACCACTCGGAACCGTTCTGCGACGATGACGATTGCGACGACGACCTTGAATAGCCGCCGGTGACGTGCAGGAGCAGTACAACAACCAGAAACATCTATCATCACATATGGAAATGACCGACAACGCAGCCTCACGGCAACCGTGTGCACACCTGACCGACCGCTCGCGGCGGCTATGCCGCTACCTCGCGGAGTATGGCGCATATATGCTCGGATGCGGCGCGACGTGCATACGCATAAGCAAGAACATCAACCGCATATCCCGCACCATCGGCATGAGCGCCGACATGATTATACTCCCCTCCCATATCGTGGTGACGCTCGCCGACGACGCCTCGGGCGAGACATGCCAATACTCGTGCGGCATACCGAAAGTTCCCGTCAGCTATGCCATCAATTCGGGTCTTAGCCAGCTAAGCTGGAGGGTGGCCGAGGGGCGCGAGACCATCGAGGAGTCGGAAAGCTCTTTCAGGCAGATAATCGCCATGCGACCCTACAACCCGTGGATTGTGATGCTGCTCGTGACGGCGGCCAACGCCTCGTTCTGCCGTCTCTTTGGCGGCGGGTGGGACGCCATGGCCATCGTGGCATTGGCCACGGCGATGGGCTACACGCTTAAGAACATACTGCTGTCACGGGGCCTCGACATCAAGGTCGTGTTCCTCCTCTGCTCGTTCCTGTCGGCCATCGTGGGTTCGGCGGGATACGTGTTCGGATGGTGCGGCGACCCCGAGGTCGCCCTGGGCACGAGCGTGCTCTACCTCATTCCCGGCATACCGTACATCAACAGCGTGAGCGACATGATCGACGGCCACTACCTCTGCGGCTTCAGCCGATTCATGAGCGCGTTGCTGCTGACAGGGTGCATCGCCCTCGGCCTGACCGGGGGATTCCTGTTGATGAACATCACCATATTCTGACCCGTCATGACACTGCTCGACATACTCCAGGACGCCCTGTTTGCCGCCATCGCCGGCACGGGCTTCGCCGCCATCAGCAACCCTCCGCGGCATGCGCTCAAATACTGCGCCCTCATCGCCGGCGTAGGCCACGCCGCACGCTACTGCATGATGAACCTCGCGGGCATGAACATCGTGCCCGCCAGCCTCGTGGGCGCGCTGTTGGTGGGACTGCTCGCCATCCTCATCGCCCCGCGTGTCAAGTGCCCGCCCGAGACATTCTCTTTCCCGTCGCTGCTCCCCATGATACCCGGCATCTACGCCTACCGCGCCTTGCAGGCGTTCCTGCTGGCACTCTCGGCACCCACCGAGGAGGCGTTCAGCCACTACTTCTACCTCAGCGAGTTCAACGGCCTGACCTGCACACTCGTCATCCTCTCGATGGTAGTCGGCCAGATGATACCCATCCTGCTGTTCAAGCGCATATCGTTCAGCGCGACGAGGTCATGAGAATTTTTTGTGTAAATTTGCCACATGGAACTACGACAACTCCGATACTTCGTCAAGGCGGCAGAGCTGCTCAATTTCTCCGAGGCCGCCAAGGCCGTATGCGTGACGCAAAGCACGCTCTCACAGCAGATACGCCAGCTCGAAATCGAGCTTGACACACAGCTCTTCGAGCGCAACAGCCACGCCGTGGCCCTCACCGAGGAGGGGGAGGCACTGCTCCCTGCGGCCATCAAGACCCTCTACTCGGCCGACACTTGCCGCGAGCGCATCGACGACTTGCGCCGACTCACTGCCGGCACCCTCAACATCGGCGTCACCTACTCCTTCAGCCCCATATTGACCGAGACCGTCATCGAGTTCATGAAGCATTATCCCAACGTCAAACTCAACATCCACTACAAGACGATGGAGGAGCTAATGAGGATGCTCTCGCGACGCGAGGTAGACTTCGTACTCGCTTTCCGTCCGTCGCGCCACTACGACGACATCGAGTCCCACCTGCTCTTTGACAACCACCTCTCGGCCATCGTCGGGGAATCCCACCCGCTGGCGTCGCGGTCGGGCATAACGCTCTCCGAGCTTGAACAGCACGACCTCGCCCTGCCCGCCAAGGGGCTACAGGCCCGCAACGCCTTCGACCAGCTCACCTCGGGCCGCGACCACCGATGGCGCGTGCGCATCGAGCTTAACGAGGTCAACATCCTGCTCAAGCTCGTGAGCCGCAGCAACCTCGTCACAATCCTTTCCGAGGCATCCATCTACGACATCCCCGGCGTGAAGGCCATCCCCATCGATGCCTCGGGCAACGAGATGGCCGGATGCGTCCACGTGCTCCGCAACACCTACCGCAAGCACTCCGCCTCCGAGTTCATGCGCATGCTGTGCCGCGCCGACGCCGTCCTCCGCCATCTCGACAACTGGTTCTGACCCCGGCACGGCAGCCAGTAGTATCAATCTTTGGGGACCCTCGCAGAGAGTCTGAATAACTGACCGGTAATAGTCGCGACCCTACTGCCGTCCGAAAAAATATCGGCGAATATCGCCCGGAACGAAAGCGGTTATCGCCGCAGACGATAGCCGGGGGACAGCCACCGCCCCGGATGTCACAGCAGCCCGAGTATCATGGCGTTGGCATTGTCGACCACCGACGTATCGAGCGACGCAAGGTAGATACGGGTCGTCGTCTCCGACTCGTGCCCCATCCCCTCGCTGATCACCGACAGCGGCACCCTCTGCTCGCGGGCAATGCTCGCCCAGGAGTGGCGCGCCACATACATCGTCAGCGGCATTCCGAGCGCCATCTCGCGCCCGAGGTCCTTGAGCTTGCGGTTGACAAGGAACAGCGCGCTCATATACTGCCGCCGCTCGTTGCCGCGCGACGGGTCTATCACGGGCAGCAGGTAGCCGCTTGACTCACGGCTGTATCGGTCGACGATCTCCTGCATGTGACGTTCCCACTTTATCGCGAGCAGCTGCCCCGTCTTCCGGCGGCGATAGCTGAGGACACCACGGTCGAGATTGCTCTTGCGCAGGAACGCCAGGTCGACAAACGACATGCCGCGCGTGTAGAAGCTGAACATGAACATGTCTCGGGCATATGCGTGCACCGGGCTGCCCGTGAGGTCGAGCTGCGACAGCCGCCTTATCGCCGAAAGCGGGATAGCCCGCTTTGCCGTGCGGTCGATCCCCGTATACACGCGCCTGAAAGGATGCCGTTGCTCGACCAGCCCCTCCTCTACGGCCCGCGAATAGACCGCCCTGAGGATGCGCATGTAGAACGACACCGTATTTTTTACCACACCCGTAGCCAGCAGATATGCCTCATATGCCTGCATCGTCGGCGAGTCGATGCTGTCGAGCATCATGTCAGCCCCGCCGCGAAACCGCCCGAAACTCCTCATCGCGCTCGCATATGCCTCGGATGTGCGTTGCCTGCCCGCGTCCCTATGACGCTCCACTTCCTGTCTCATATAAGCAAAGAGCGACGGCCTGCCGTACACACATCCCCTGAATGTCCCCACGATATCCTCTACTGTATAGGGGCGTCCGAGCGCCTCAAACTCCGCCAACACCGCGTCAAAACGCCGCAGGTCGGCCTCTATCAGCCCCACGACCTCCATCAGCTCACACACGCGCCCGGCCGACGCCGCCGACCCCGCATCGACATGCCCGTCACGCCACTCCGTGGCAAGCACCCTGTAGGGGGTCGCCATCTGCCGCACACGCCGGCGGTGAATCACCTGATAATAAATCCCACACTTGCGTCCCTCGGCCGAGGGACGCCTCAACTTAACCTTGATTGAAGCCATTGTATGATATTTGATTGGTTGGTACTAAAAACCAACCGGGAAGATGCCATCACGGCGTCTTCCCGGTTGATAATAAACCAATCATTATCACATTTCTTGCAATGGAAAAAGTAATTTTGCTATGTACCAATAAAACGCGGCAAGCCCACAAAGGTTTAAGGACATCATAAATTTAACATTGATTAACTATCAACCTTCCCATTCCGCTATTTTTTTCTCACGGTAAAAATGCGTATCTTTGCAGCTGAAGACACATATGCGGGATCAGCGCATCCCGCAGTGGTGGAGAAATTTGGCTGCTTGCAACCACCGAAAAAAATGCTAAAACCGCACTCCCGTTGCAGTTACCGCACTATCCACCATCGCTGTTGTCTGAGAAACATGATTAACCAACAAAAGAATTATAGCGATGAACTACCTCTTCACAAGTGAATCAGTGTCGGAAGGACATCCCGACAAAGTTGCCGACCAGATTTCAGATGCGATACTTGACGAATTTCTCGCCCATGACCCGCAGTCGAAAGTCGCCTGCGAGACCCTCGTCACCACCGGCCAGGTGGTCGTGGCGGGCGAGGTGAAAAGCAACGCCTACATCGACCTCATGGAGGTGACCCGCCGCGTCATCAGCGGGATAGGCTACAACCGCAGCGAGCTGAAGTTTGACGCCGAGGCATGCGGCGTGTTCTCGGCCCTCCACGAGCAGAGTGCCGACATCAACCGCGGCGTCGAACGCGAGGTCGCCGACGACCAGGGCGCGGGCGACCAGGGCATGATGTTCGGCTACGCCTGCGACGAGACCGACACCTACATGCCCCTACCCCTCGCCCTGAGCCACCAGCTGCTCCGCGAGCTGTCGGCAATACGCCGCGACATGTCGGCAATGACCTATACCGACCACACGGGCCACACCCGCTCCTACCTGCGCCCCGACTCCAAGAGCCAGGTCACGGTCGAGTATGACGAGAGCGGCAAGGCAGTGCGCGTGCACACGATAGTGATCTCCACCCAACACGACGACTTCATACGTCCCGACGGCATCTCCCCTGAGGAGGCCGACCGCCGTATGCTCGACATCATCTACCGTGACGTAAAAGAGGTGCTGATACCCCGCGTCAAGGACCAGCTCCCCGCCAAGGTACAGGCACTGTTTGACGACAATATCATCCTGCATGTCAATCCCACGGGCAAGTTTGTCATCGGCGGCCCACACGGCGACACGGGCCTGACAGGCCGCAAGATTATCGTCGACACCTACGGAGGCCGCGGCGCACACGGCGGTGGCGCGTTCTCGGGCAAGGACCCCTCAAAGGTCGACCGCTCGGCAGCCTATGCCGCACGCCATATCGCCAAAAACCTCGTAGCCGCCGGCGTGGCCCGCGAGGCTCTCGTGCAGGTGGCCTACGCCATCGGCGTCGCCGAACCGGTGAGCCTCTACGTCAACACCAACGGGACAGCCCTTGTGCCGATGACCGACGCCGAGATTTCGGCAAAGGTAAAGGAGATATTCGACATGCGCCCCGCCGCCATCGAGCGTCGCCTCAAGCTCCGCGCACCTATCTATCAGGAGACTGCCAGCTACGGCCACATGGGGCGCGAGCCGCAGACCGTCACCAAGCGGTTCTCCTCCAAGTATGAGGGGGTCAAGGAGATGACCGTCGAGCTGTTCACATGGGAAAAACTCGATTACGTCGACCGTCTGCGCGAGGCATTCGGACTAAACGCCCGGTAAAAAACGCAAGTATAGCCCCATTTTGATTGCATCTTAATAAAAAAGATGTATCTTTGCACGCTGCAAAGCCTTATTTCTCAATGAGACATAGCCTGAAAGCGTGTTTTTGAAAAGTACAAAATCAAAATCTTTAATCAATAAATGGCAACATTAGAAAAAATCAGAAGCAAGTCAGTGCTGCTAATGGTAATTATCGGCGTCGCACTTCTCGCATTCATTATCGGTGACGGTCTCACCTCGGGACGCACCCTATTCAGCAACCCCACGATGATCGCCAAGGTCGGCGACCGCAAGATTGACATCACCGACTTCCAGCGTCGCTACGAGCAGGCCAACCAGCGCCTGCAGCAGCAAGGCTCAAAGGAAGACCCCGCTGTCGTGCAGCAGCAGATACTCAACGGCATGGTGCAGGAAGCCCTCCTCGACGACGAGATAGAGGCCCTTGGCATCAAGGTGACCGACAAGGAGCTTTCACGCGCCATGGTCGGCCCCGAGGCATTCCCCATGATGGTGCAGTTTGCCCGCCAGTACGGGTTTGAAAGCCCCGACCAGATGCTTGACGTGGTGAAGAATCCCTCCAAATATCAGGTTCCCGCCGAGCAGGCCGCCCAGCTCCTCGCCGTGTGGAACGAGCAGGAGTCCAACATGGAGCGCGGCCTCAAGCAGATGAAGTTCGCCAACATAATGTCAGGCGTCATCGCCGCCAACGAGCTTGATGCCAAGGCCTTGTACGATTCCAACGCATCGACCTCCCATATCTCCTACGTCAAGAAGGACTACTCATCGCTCCCCGACGACAAATACCCTGTGAGCGACGATGAGATCAAGGCCCAGTACAACAAGGAGAAGAATATCTTCAAGACCGACCAGGAGAGCCGCACGGTCAACTACATAGCCGTGCCCGTCGTCCCCTCGCAGACCGACATCGTGGCCGGCCAGCAGGTTGTCGAGACCGCCATCGCCGACCTCACCGCCAAGCCCGACCTTGAAGGCGTGGCCGGCAACGTTGACTTTGGCGTGGACCGCCAGTCGCAGACCGCCGCACGCATCACCAACCCCGCGCTCAAGCAGTTTGTGACCGCGGCAGCTCCCGGCGACGTGAAGCTCACCTCACAAATTAATAATGAGTACTCGATTGCCAAGTTCTTCGGCTCAAAGAGCCAAGTCGACTCCATAAACATAGACATGGTGGCATTTGCTGGACCGGCAGCCGCACGCGACTCGCTCCTCGCTGCCCTCAACAGCGGCAAGCCCTTTGACGACGTCCTCAAGATGTCAGGCGTGCAGGGTGGACAGGCCGACCTCTGGACCTCCATGCTCCAGGTCAACAACGACTCCATCAAGAGCCGTCTGCTCAACGCTCCCGCCGGCTACTTCATCGGCGACTCCGTGGGCGAGCAGGCAATGATATACCGCGTCAACGAGAAGAAAGCCCCCGTCACCGTCTATGACTTCGCCACCGTCTCCTATAAGATTGAGCCGTCAGACGAGACCATCACCAATCTCAACAACAATCTCGACAAGTTTATCGTCGAGAACAACAACGCCCCCGCGATGACCGCCGAAAAAGCTGCCGCCGCCGGCTATACCCTGCTCCCCTCCTCTGTCACCGCCACCTCGGCACAACTTGCCAATATCCCCTCCAGCCGTGCGGCCGTGAAGTGGGCCATGGAGGCCGACAAGGGTCAGGTGTCACCCGTGTTTGAGGTAGGCAACTCGGGCAACCAGCGCCTCCTCGTGGTAGCCCTCACCGACATCAACGAGCCGGGATATGTCCCCGCCACCGACCCGCAGGTCAAGATGTACCTCACCAACAAGGTGCGCAACGACAAGAAGGCCGCCGACCTCATCGCCCAGTACAAGGGTAAGGCCAAGGACCTCAACGGATATGCACAGCTCATCGCCCCCGGTGATACCGCAGCCATCGCGACAGCCAACGTCACCTTCGGACAGCCCTTCATCGCCGGCATCGGCTTTGGCGAGTCTGCCCTCCTTGGCCGCGTGCCCGCCACCAAGGTCAATACCCTTGCAGGCCCCGTCAAGACCAACAACGCCGTCATCGTCTACCAGGTGACAAGCGTCGACAACGAAGGCCGTCCCTACAACTACGACGAGAGCGCAGCCCGCTATGCAGGCCAGCTCGGCTCACAGTCGGTGATGAACAAGGTGGTCGACATACTCCGCAACGGTACAGAGGTAGAGACCGACCTCCTCAAGTTCTACAGCGAGTAATCCCGTCCCCCATAACACACATAAAGTCCCGGAACATTCCGGGACTTTTTTGGTTATACTATATACATTATATATCTTTGTAATATTATATATCACATACAAAACCGTCTACACAATGGCAACAGTCGCAACCACAAAACGCAAGAACATCGACCTGCCCGTCGATACACTGCAAAAGCTCTCATACCTCGCCGTCAGCCAGGGCAAGAGCCTAAAGAGCTACATCGAGGGACTACTCATCATAAAGGCAAACCAGGTCAAAATCGAGGTCAAGGAAAATCCAAGCCCCAGCGGCGACCCCTGGTGGGATATCCCTGAAAACGTAGCCATGGTGGAGGAAGGCCTCGCCCAGGCCCGACGCGGCGAAACCCGCACCTATACCCCTGAAGAACTTGACAAACTGCTCGGACTATGAAAGAAACCCTCACCTATGCCGTCGAATTAAGCCCACGCGCAAAAGACGACATGCTGAAATGGAAAGCAACCGGACAATTGAAGACCATAAAGAAAGTCAGGGCACTGCTTGAGGAACTACGGTTCCATCCCACCACAGGCACAGGACAGGTAGAGCAGCTGAGAGGCAATCACGCCGGCCTGTGGAGCCGCCGCATCGACAAGAAATCACGCCTCGTATACAGCATCAACGATGACACCGTGACAGTATTGGTCATCTCGGCATACGGTCACTATGACGACAAATAGCAAAGGCGGACGAAGAACATTTCAACCCTATTGACGTTATATTATGTGGCGGCAAATGAGGCCGCCGCACGCTATTTTGCCGCCATAAGACGATGGCAAATGGCAATTTGCAAGCATTTTCGCCCCTGCAAAATCATAAAAATTTCTAATACGGAAAAAATTCCTTAATAGAACGAGATATTACCCGAATTTTTACTAACTTTGCACTCGGTTTCCAAGGTCGAAGCCAAACTCAAGTATATTATTTTAATCACTTTATAATCAAAATCATACAAAATGAGCAAGATTGATTTAACTCAGTATGGTATCACCGGTACTCCGGAGATAATCCACAATCCCAGCTGGGACCAACTCTTTATCGACGAGACCAACCCCTCCCTCACAGGCTACGAGAAGGGTCAGGAGACTGAACTCGGCGCCGTAAACGTGATGACCGGTATCTACACCGGCCGCTCGCCCAAAGACAAGTTCTTTGTAATGGACGACACTTCCAAGAACACCATCTGGTGGACTTCCGATGAATATAAGAACGACAACAAGCCCATCACTCCCGCCACTTGGGACGCATTGAAGAAAATCGCCGACACCGAGCTTTCCAACAAGCCCCTCTACGTTGTCGACGCTTTCTGCGGCACCAACGCCGACACCCGTCTCGCAGTGCGCTTCATCGTTGAGGTGGCATGGCAGGCTCACTTCGTGACCAACATGTTCATCCGCCCCACCAAGGAAGAACTTGAGAACTTCAAGCCCGACTTCGTTGTCCTCAACGCATCCAAGGCTAAGGTTGAGAACTGGAAGGAACTCGGCATCAACTCCGAGACTTGCGTTGCCTTCAACCTCACCGAGCGTATGCAGGTCATCATCAACACATGGTATGGCGGCGAGATGAAGAAGGGTATGTTCTCCATCATGAACTACTACCTCCCCCTCAAGGGCATGGCTTCGATGCACTGCTCTGCCAACACCGACAAGAACGGCGAGAACACAGCCATCTTCTTCGGTCTCTCCGGCACAGGCAAGACCACCCTTTCGACCGACCCCAAGCGTCTCCTCATCGGCGACGACGAGCACGGCTGGGACGACAACGGCGTCTTCAACTTTGAGGGCGGATGCTACGCCAAGGTTATCAACCTCGACAAGGATAGCGAGCCCGACATCTACAACGCCATCACCCGCGACGCTCTCCTTGAGAACGTGACAGTGGACAAGGACGGCAAGATCGACTTCAACGACAAGAGCGTTACCGAGAACACCCGCGTGTCCTACCCCATCGACCACATCAAGAACATCGTAAAGCCCAGTGCTGGTCCCGCCGCAAAGAACGTGATCTTCCTCTCGGCCGACGCATTCGGTGTGCTTCCCCCCGTATCTATCCTCACCCCCGAGCAGACCAAGTACTACTTCCTCTCGGGCTTCACCTCCAAGCTGGCAGGTACTGAGCGCGGTATCACCGAGCCTACCCCCACTTTCTCGGCTTGCTTCGGCGCAGCGTTCCTTTCGCTCCACCCCACAAAGTATGCTGAGGAACTCGTGAAGAAGATGGAGAAGAGCGGCGCAAAGGCTTACCTCGTCAACACCGGCTGGAACGGTTCAGGCAAGCGTATCTCCATCAAGGATACCCGTGGCATCATCGACGCTATCCTTGACGGCGCAATCCTCACCGCACCCACCAAGCAGATACCCATCTTTGACTTCACCGTGCCCACCGAGCTTCCCGGCGTAGACCCCAAGATTCTCGACCCGCGCGACACCTACGCAGATCCCGCAGAGTGGACTGCAAAGGCAACCAAGCTCGCCGAGATGTTCATCAACAACTTCAAGAAGTTTGAGAACAACGCCGCCGGCAAGGCCCTCGTAGCCGCCGGCCCCAAGCTCTAATCCGACATTAGACATCCCCTATACCGCGATGGAGACTCCCCCGGAGCCTCCATCGTTTTTTTATATCCAAAGACATCGCAAACCAGCCAATCTATATTTGAACTCACAAAGCCTACTGTAGGGACGCGGCGTGCCGCGTTATCAAGCGCAATCGACTCATTTGCAACCTACTACATATAACGCGGCGTGCCGCATTATATTACCGGTCAATCTTTGTAGACCCTCCCAGAGGGTCAATTTGTATAGCCCCATATAGCCGATGGCGCGGTCACGCGCCAAGGATATGTGGGGCTACATAGATTGGGGATGTTGCAGAACTCTATAGATTGCCGTCAAAGGAGTAGGGACGCTACCCAATGCTGTTCACTTAAGGTGAGGGA
>LUJN01000034.1 GCA_001689445.1 Bacteroidales bacterium M3
ATTTTGCACTTGCTTGTTGACTCTACAATGCGCTAAATTTTTGGCGGTACGCGATTAATTGCGTAATTTTGCGGCTGATTTAACATCGTCAACTGCAAAGATGAAAATTATACGTAAAGTCGATGAGTTGCGACGCGCCGTTGCCGACGCCCGCGCTCAAGGCCGCTCGGTTGGACTTGTTCCCACGATGGGGGCACTCCACGCCGGACACCTGTCGCTTATCGAGCGTGCCCGCGCAGAAAACGACACGGTAGTGGTGAGCGTTTTTGTCAACCCCACCCAGTTTAACAACCCCGACGACCTGCGCACTTACCCGCGCACCGAGGAGGCCGACTGCGAGAAGCTGACAGCCGCCGGAGTCGATATAGCCTTCATCCCCGCCGTGGAGGAGGTGTACCCCGAGCCAGACACCCGCGTGTTTGACCTCGGCCCTGTAGCGGAGGTGATGGAGGGTGCGATGCGTCCGGGACATTTCAACGGCGTAGCACAGATTGTCAGCAAACTGTTTGCCATCGTCACCCCCGACCGCGCATATTTTGGAGAGAAAGACTTCCAGCAGATAGCCGTCATCAAGCGAATGGTCGAGCTGGAGGGATTCAAGCTGCAGATTGTAGAATGTCCCATCAAACGTCATGACGACGGCCTGGCGATGAGCAGCCGCAATGTGCGGCTCACATCCGAGCAGCGTGCCAAGGCTCCGAATATAGCCCGCATCCTGCGTGAGAGCCTCGACTATGCGGCAAGCCACACTGTCGGCGAGACCAAGCGGCATGTCATCGACAATATCAACGCCATCGACGGCATGGAGGTGGAGTATTACGAGATTGTGGACGCACTGACAATGCAGCCTGTCGCCGACTGGAGCGACGCCCCGCAGGCCGTGGGCTGTGTGACGGTCTACATGGGCGATGTGCGACTCATCGACAATATAAAATATAAGGCACGATGATGCAGATAGAGGTCGTAAAGTCTAAAATACACCGCGTCACCGTCACCGAGGCGTGCCTTGACTACATCGGCTCGATAACCATCGACGAGGACCTGATGGACGCGGCCAACATAATAGCCGGCGAGCGCGTGTATATCGTCAACAACAACAACGGAGAGCGGTTTGACACATACGTCATCAAGGGCAAGCGAGGCTCGGGCGTGATATGCCTCAACGGCGCGGCAGCACGTAAAGTGCAGCGCGGCGACATCGTCATCATCATGAGTTATGCCATGATGCCGTTTGAAGAGGCCAAGGAGTTCAAGCCCTGGGTCATATTCCCCGACACCGCGACCAATCGCCTCGTCACTCCCACAAAGGGAAAGTAACACCGTATAAATACCATACCCAAGATATGTTTGAAAATCTAAGCGAGAGACTTGAACGCAGCTTCAAAATCCTTAAAGGTCAAGGCAAAATCACGGAAATCAACGTTGCCGACACCCTCAAGGATGTGCGCCGCGCGCTCATCGAGGCCGATGTCAACTATAAGGTGGCAAAGCAGTTTACCGACACCGTAAAGGCCAAGGCACTCGGACAGAATGTAATCAACGCCATCAAGCCACAGGAACTGATGGTGAAAATCGTGCATGACGAGCTGTCGACCCTCATGGGAGGCGATACGGCCAAGCTCAACCTGTCGGGCAACCCTACCGTCATCCTCATGTCGGGACTGCAAGGCTCGGGTAAGACAACCCTGTCGGGCAAGCTCGCCCGCAAGCTCAAGAGCGAGCAGGGGCGCCGCCCGCTTCTCGTGGCATGTGACGTCTACCGTCCCGCCGCCATCGAGCAGCTGAAAGTGCTCGGCGAGCAGATAGAGGTGCCTGTCTACAGCGAGCCTGAAAGCAAGAATCCTGTCGCCATCGCCGAAAACGCCATACGCCATGCCAAGGCCAACCATCTCGACCTCGTGATTGTCGACACCGCCGGCCGTCTTGCCGTCGATGAGCAGATGATGAACGAGATTGAGGCCATCAAAAAGGCCATCAAGCCACAGGAGACCCTGTTTGTCGTCGACTCGATGACAGGTCAGGATGCAGTGAACACCGCCAAGGAGTTCAACGACCGTCTTGACTTTGACGGCGTGGTGCTCACCAAACTTGACGGTGACACACGCGGTGGCGCGGCCCTGTCGATACGCACGGTGGTCGACAAGCCTATCAAGTTTGTCGGTACAGGCGAGAAGCTCGATGCCCTCGACCTTTTCCACCCCTCCCGTATGGCCGACCGTATACTCGGCATGGGCGACATCGTGTCGCTCGTCGAGAAGGCCCAGCAGCAGTTTGACGAGAAAGAGGCCCGCGAACTTCAGCGCAAGATTGCCAAAAACCAGTTCAACTTCAACGATTTTCTCAACCAGATACAGCAAATCAAGAAGATGGGCAACATCAAGGACCTCGCGTCCATGATACCCGGCGTAGGCAAGGCCATCAAGGACCTCGACATCGACGACAACGCCTTTAAGGGCATCGAGGCGATAATCCGCTCAATGACCGAGAAAGAGCGAGTCAACCCCGAGATAATCAACGGTAGCCGACGTCAACGCATCGCAAAAGGTTCGGGCACATCCATCCAGGAGGTCAACCGGTTGCTGAAGCAGTTTGAGGAGACCCGCAAGATGATGAAGATGGCCACCACTATGAAAAATCCGATGAAGATGATGCGTGGTATGCGCCGTCGCTAAACAATAACCAATAAACCCTGACCAAAATGGAACTTATAGACGGCAAGAAAGTAGCCGATGACATAAAAAATGAGATAGCCGCCACCGTCGAGCAGATGGTGGCCGACGGCAAGAAACGCCCTCACCTCGCCGCGATACTCGTCGGACATGACGGCGGCAGCGAGACCTACGTGGCCCATAAGGTGAAAGCCTGCGAGCAGTGCGGGTTCAAGTCGACTCTCATCCGCTTTGAGGACGACGTGACCGAGGAGGAACTGCTGAAGACCATCGACAAGCTCAATAATGACGCTGATGTCGACGGGTTTATCGTGCAACTCCCCCTCCCGCGCCACATCTCCGAGCAGAAAGTAATCGAGGCCATCGACTACCGCAAGGATGTCGACGGATTCCACCCCATCAACGTAGGACGCATGTCTATCGGCCTCCCATGCTACGTGTCAGCGACCCCTGCCGGCATCATGGAGTTGCTTGCCCGCTACAACGTACCCACCAAGGGCGCCCGCTGCGTGGTCCTTGGGCGCAGCAACATAGTCGGCAAGCCCGTCGCCACGCTGATGATGCAGAAAGCCAACCCCGGCGACGCGACAGTCACCGTGTGCCACAGCGCGACACGCGATATCAAGGAGATATGCCGTGAAGCTGATATCATAATCGCCGCTCTCGGCCGTCCCGGTTTCGTCACCGAGGATATGGTGAAACCCGGCGCAGCCATCATCGACGTGGGGACAACCCGCGTACCCGATGCCTCGCGCAAGAGCGGTTTCCGTCTCCGTGGAGATGTCGACTTTGACAACGTTGCCCCAAAGTGCTCGTTTATCACCCCCGTTCCGGGCGGCGTCGGCCCCATGACCATCTGCTCCCTCATGAAGAACACCCTTCTCGCGGCACAACACGAGATTTATCAATAGCCATAACCCCCGCCCTCCCATGACGCTTCTCTCCGCATTGCTATTCTCGCTCATGAGCCTCATCATGGGCACGTCACAGGAGGCCGACATACTGTTTGCAGGGGACGCCATGCAACACCAGGGACAGCTCGACGCCGCGCGTCGGGCTGTCGGCGTGTATGACTACACGGGCTGCTTCGATGCCGTCGAGCCTTATATCAAGCAGGCCGACTATGCCGTCGTCAACCTTGAGACCCCGCTCGGCTACCGCAACTTCAGCGGCTACCCCTGCTTCAATGCCCCGATAGCATATGCCAAGGCGTTGAAAGATGCTGGGTTTGACCTAATGCTGACAGCCAACAACCATTGCCTCGACCGCCGAGACGCGGGCGTGATCAACACAGTGACGCTGCTCGACAGTATCGGCATGCCCCATCTGGGCACCTACTGTAACGCAGCCGAGCGTCGCGACCGGTTGCCGCTCATAGTCGACATCAACGGCTTCCGCACAGCCTTTCTAAACTACACCTACGGCACAAACGGCATCACTATCCAACGCGACATCGTGGTCGACTACATCGACCGCGACCTTATGGCGCGTGATGTGGCGGCTGCACGCCAAGCCGGCGCGGAAATCATAGCCGCGTGCATCCATTGGGGCAATGAGTACCAGCTCCTCCCCCACTCCTCACAGACACGGCTCGCCGAATACCTCACCGGCCTTGGCGTAGACCTCATCATCGGCAGCCATCCTCATGTCATACAGCCGATGGAGATGCGCCACAGCGAGCGTCACGACAAGGACGTGCTGGTGGTCTACTCGCTCGGCAATTTCATCTCCAACATGAAGACACGCGACACACGCGGCGGCGCGATGGTCAAAGTGACGCTCTACCGCGACTCGCTCGGCACAGCCCGCGTCAAGGCCCCATCCTATCGCCTCGTCTTCACCATCCCCCCGACCGGCCGCCACTCCAACTACCGTCTCCTCCCCGCCGAATCAGTCTCCGACACCACCCACGCCATCCCGGCACTCTGGCAATCACGCTGCGCCGACTTCACCCGCGCCGCCCAGTCCATCTTCACCCGCCACAACCGCAACGTCCCCCGCGACACCACCCTCCTGTATAATCCTATTCCCGCTATCTAAATAGCCGGTTCATATCTATTACGGTGCATCTCTCCCATAGAGATACACCATGACAAACAGCATTATATCCATATCATCGTATTCAATTGGTATGCACCAACATACAGTCGGTTCTATTTTTATTTGTTTATTTTACGGTTTACGTCATAAAACTATTGAACAACATAAACAATCAAGGTCTAAGCCTAATCATTTCATAAATAGGCCTATTTTTATTACTTTTGTGAAAAATGTATCTCTATGGGAGAGATACATCATAACCAACAACAATTATGACTCTCAATTGCCAACGAGCCAATCGCTATCTCATTATTATTTCATTCCTTATCACCGGAATAGCATTCTTTTTACGTAGCCATTACCACGAACCCATAAGCGATGATCTCCTATATTCGTTTATTCTTGATGAACATCCACTTGGTGATAACCAGTATGTAGACAAAATAGAGACGATCGGAGATGCCATACAATCGCAAAAACTACAGTATTTCCACTCCAACGGTAGGACACTAATACATGTAGTTGTACAGATGTTTGCAGGCCCCTGGGGCAAACTGGCATTTGACATATTCAATACTTGTGTGTTTTTACTGACCATTGTGTTATTTGGGAAACTGACTTTGACCCATATTGAAAAAAAGAGCGCACTAATTTGGACGGGGATTATAACAACATTCTTGTATTTGTTTCAAGACAATTCCACCTTGTTCTACTCCGTTGCCGGAAGCCTTAATTACTTGTTTCCAATGTTAATCGCATTAGGGTTTATGTTGGCATTCAACCTATTAACCTCAACATCGCGAATCAATCAGTGGATTATACCTTTAATTATAATTTTAGGCTTAATAACCGGATGGAGCCAAGAATGTTTTTCGCTACCACTCTCCGGAGCTATTTTCATCTATATTCTGCTAAATTATCGTCGAGTGCCGGTTCATGCCATTGTGATATCGATTTCTTTATTTTTAGGCACAGCTATTCTTGTATTTGCCCCAGGCAACTTCCTACGCGCAGCCTCGCGTCCCTCATTGACCAACACTCTTATAAATGCAGCCAACCTGTTTCTGGGAACAAAATTGTTTTGGCTCGCTATAATAGCCATGGTAACTTTGCGGATAAAAGGCATATCCACTTTCAAGGCGTTTTGCCAAGACAATAAAATCTATCTCTACTGTTGGATTATAGCATCCCTATTCGGATGTGTAGCAAACACGTTACCACAATCCTTCAGCGGTATCGCCTTCTTTTCGGCAATAATTATCTTCAGAGCCATAAAACATATATGGGCAGGAGACTTTATGAAGTACCGCTCATTATTGGCAGCTTTCATAATTTTACTATTGGTCACGTATCATCAGTCAATAATTGTTACCGAAGCAAAAAAGATGCAACTATTTAACCGTGAGTTTACCCAACGACTTATATCTACCCCGCACAACGAACCTATCGAAGACCGCGATATCTCTGTATCATGGAGTGCTAAGCCTTATGTATATAAGTGGACCGATTCATCTGTTCTCAAATGGACAATATTTACATTACGCGCTTTTTATATCGAAAATATCACATACGCGGAAAGCTGTAAATCACCTTTCAAGTTCTTGAAGCCGAAAGACTACAGCGCATACATGTCTGATTCCGACTTCTTCACTGACACAAATAAACTTCCTGGCGACAATCCCATATATGTAGGCGAAAAATATCTTTGGGTGAGAGACTTATCTATTACTCAAGATAAAAGATATGAAGCTCAGCTTTATCCTATATCCCCAAATGATGCAGATCACCCTCTATTGAAAATCAAATTCCTGTTTTTCAAAAATTCTTATCCAAACAAACAAACATTTTCCATGTCAGACTCGGCATCAATTGTAAATAAGGATGGAATCCTCGGTATCCCATCTCCTTTCGGGCTTAGAAAAGTAAAGAGTGTATCGGTCATCCATGAGTGAAGTCCACTCATGGAATCGGACGTATTTTTTCAAAAACGGCATCTAACAACATTTTCACGCAAAAAAATGCGGTTGGGTATTGCCAATTCAAAAAATAGTCGTACCTTTGCATCATCAAAATGGTGAGGGTAGCTCAGTTGGTTAGAGCGTCGGATTGTGGTTCCGAAGGTCGAGGGTTCGAGACCCTTTCTTCACCCCCCAAGGAAGTCTGCTGAAAAAGCGGACTTCCTTTTTTACATGCCTTAATGCCAATTACCTCTCGAAAAGGTTGGATTATCCATTGCGATTGCTTACCTTTGCTGCATAGACAAAGGGGTGCACTTCATGGAAGGCGCTGAGATTATACCCTTGAACCTGACGCGGGTAATGCCGCCGGAGGGATTGTTGACCTCATTGATTTTCATATATGCCGCCCCTGTTGTCTGTTATATCATTAAATTTAGACAGGCATGAGACATTACGCGACAATGCTATCCGTTGCAGGTTCCGACTGCTCGGGCGGTGCAGGCATACAGGCCGACATAAAGACAGCCTCGGCTCTCGGCGTCTATGCCATGACGGCGATAACTGCCATCACCGTGCAAAACACTCTCGGTGTCACTGACGTGCAGGGCATACGTCCCGATATAGTGGCCGGGCAGATTGACGCGGTATTTGCCGACATCCCCCCTATGGCGGTGAAAACCGGGATGCTCTTTTCGTCAGACATCGTGGCGGCAACTGCAAAAGCTCTCGCCGCCAACCATACGACAAACATTGTCTTAGACCCCGTGATGGTCTCAACCTCCGGCTCCCAGCTAATCTCGGATGACGCAATCGCTACGATGGTCGAGCTGTTGTTTCCTATCGCCACCATAGTCACCCCCAACTACGCCGAGGCATGCCGCCTGACGGGCGAGACCGACCCGATGCGCCAAGCAGCCGCGTTCCACAGTATGGGAGTAAAATCGGTATTACTAAAGGGAGGCGATACGCCTAACAAAGACCATTCACGTAAGACCGACTTTCTATCTATCGACAACGGACAGCTCATCCCTTTGGACGCCCCTGCAATCATGACACACAACACCCATGGCACAGGCTGCACGCTGTCAAGCGCCATAGCGTCATACCTCGCGCTCGGACACGACCTTGAAGCGGCAGTTCACCTTGCCAAAAAATATATCACCTCGGCCCTGCGCCATGGCGCGGAAATCGCCTGCGGCCACGGACATGGTCCTGTAAACCATCTGTTCAATCCCCATAACCTATATATCTATGATGACAGTCAAGCTAAATGACACGGAGATTGAGCTGCCCGACGGCAGTTCGCTCCACGAAGCCCTCGTCAGTGCCAATGTGTCGCTGACGGGCATAGCCACAGCCGTAAACGGCACGGTAATCCCCGCGTCACAACGCGACAGCCACAAGCTCTCCAACGGAGATTCAATCCTTATAATCAAAGCCTTCTATGGCGGATAGCGACACGACACCAATGATGCGCATAGCCATAACATCCCCCGACATACAGGAGGATGAGCCACGCCGCATTATGGCGATACTCGATGCAGGTTGGGATAAGGTACACCTGCGCCATCCGTCGGCGACATTGACCGAGATGCGCCGCCTCATAGAGGCGATACCCCAGCGGATGCATAGCCGGCTGCGCCTGCACGGACACTTCGAGCTACTCAATGAGTTCAACCTCGGCGGCATACAGCTCAACAGCCGATGCCCTGTGCCCCCTGCCAACTATACAGGCCGATACAGCCGCTCGTGCCATACCGTAGAGGAGACCCGCGCGGCAACAGGATGCGACTACGTGACGCTCTCGCCGATATTTGACAGCATATCCAAACATGGATATCGCAGCAACTTCCACGAGGAGGATTTTGCCGCTCTCCCTGCGGGGAAAGTTATAGCCCTTGGTGGGATAACGCCAGACAATATCACCATCGTGCGCCAATATCCATTCGCGGGGTACGCCGTACTCGGATACCTGTTCGGCGTGCCGTTTGACGAGTTCGCCCGACGGCTGCATCAATTTGACAATTAATAAAATACACCTCATATGTTACAGTTTATCACTCATCCCTCCGACCGATACTCCATCCCCGAGGAGGTGCAGATGGCAATCGAGGGGGGCTGCCGCTGGGTGCAGCTCCGCATGAAAGATGCCTCCGACGAGGAGGTGCGGGAGGTTGCCCGCGAGATTATACCTATGTGTCAGGAGACTGGCACAATCCTTGTGCTCGACGACCGCGTGGAGCTTGCCAACGAGCTGCGCGTCCACGGAGTGCACCTCGGCAAGGAGGATATGCCCCCGATGGAGGCACGTGAAATCCTTGGCCCCCATGCCATAATCGGTGTGACAGCCAACACCGCCGCTGATATCGAGGCCCTGCGCGGCAAGGATGTCGACTACGTGGGCCTCGGCCCGTTCCGTCACACCGCCACTAAGGGCCGCCTCTCCCCCATACTCGGCATCGAGGGCTACCGCGCGATAATCGCCGCAAAAAAGGCCGCAGGGATAGACCTCCCTGTCGTGGCCATCGGCGGCATAACGCTCGATGACATCGCCCCACTGATGGCGACCGGCGTCAACGGCGTGGCCGTCTCCGGCTCAATCATCAACGCCCCCGACCCGGTGAAATACACCAAGCGACTCCTCACAGCCCTCAACCAATGTGCGTTGTAGCCTAATGTAGGGTCGCGACCTGTCGCGACCGCAACCCTATAATATATCAACTTATTCTCAGTCGCGACAGGTCGCGACCCTACTAACAAATATATCACTACAATGGACAATCTGATAATCGGAGGACGCGAATTTACCTCGCGCCTGTTTGTCGGCACAGGCAAATTCTCCTCCAACCGCATGATGCTCGACGCCATCCTCGCCTCCGGCTCGGAAATGATAACCGTGGCAATGAAGCGCGTGGATATCGAGCACGGCGAGGAGGACGACATGCTCGCCCACATCAACCGCGACCATGTGCAGCTGCTCCCCAACACCTCGGGGGTGCGCAATGCCGAGGAGGCTGTCATCGCCGCCCGACTGTCGCGTGAGTGCTTCGGCACCGACTTTATCAAACTGGAGATACACCCCGACCCCAAATACCTGCTCCCCGATCCCGTGGAGACACTGAAAGCAACCGAAATTCTCGCCAAGGAGGATTTCAAGGTACTACCCTACATCCAGGCCGACCCCGTGCTTTGCAAGCGGCTTGAGGAGGTGGGCACTGCCGCTGTGATGCCTCTCGGCGCACCGATTGGCACCAACAAAGGGCTGCTGACCCGTGATTTCCTTGAGATAATCATCGAGCAGAGCCGCGTGCCAGTGGTGGTAGATGCCGGGATAGGCGCCCCCTCCCATGCCGCCGAGGCGATGGAGATGGGCGCGGATGCCGTGCTTGTCAACACGGCGATAGCCGTTGCCGGCGACCCCGTGCAGATGGCGGTTGCATTCAAGCTCGCCGTCGAGGCCGGACGCAGGGCCTACGAGGCCGGTCTCGGCGCGGTCGCCACTTGCGGCGCGGTCGCATCAAGCCCGCTCACATCATTCCTTGACTAATAAAACAACGATACAACCATGCAGATAAACGACATAGACCTCCACAGCTATCCGGGGTCAGAGAAAGTATATTTTGAGGGAAAGCAATTCCCGTTCATCAAGGTACCTATGCGCAAGGTATCGCTGACACCGACTGTCAAAGTCGCCCCCGACGGCACGAAGACCGTGCGCGAGAATGACCCGGTCTACATCTACGACACGAGCGGCGTCTACACCGATCCACAGGTGAAGATTGACGTCAATGCGGGCATTCCGCGATTCCGCGAGGAGTGGATTGGCCGCCGCGACGACCTTGAGCAGCTGCCCGGCATCACGAGCGACTACGGACGGCAGCGAGAGGCCGACAAGAGCCTCGACGGCATACGATTTGCCCACCGCTATGCGCCGCGCCGCGCCCGCGAAGGTCGCGCCATAACTCAGATGGCGCTTGCACGTCAAGGCATAGTGACCCCTGAGATGGAGTATGTGGCAATCCGCGAGAACCTCAACAACGAGACTCTCGGCATCGAGAGCTACATCACCCCCGAGATGGTGCGCGATGAGGTGGCAGCAGGACGTGCCGTCATCCCGGCCAACATCAACCATCCCGAGGCCGAGCCGATGATTATCGGCAGCCGTTTCCTCGTGAAGCTCAACACCAACATCGGCAACTCGGCCCTCTCCTCAGGCATCGAGGAGGAGGTTGCCAAGGCTGTTTGGAGCTGCTATTGGGGCGGCGACACGCTGATGGACCTCTCCACGGGCGACCACATCCACGAGACCCGTGAATGGATTATCCGCAACTGTCCCGTGCCGATGGGCACGGTACCCGTGTATCAGGCGTTGGAGAAGGTAAACGGAGACCTGTCGAAACTGACATGGGAAATCTACCGCGACACGCTCATCGAGCAGGCGGAGCAGGGCGTCGACTACTTCACTATCCACGCCGGCGCGTTACGCGCCCATGCCGACCTCATCGACGAGCGGCTCACGGGCATCGTGTCGCGCGGTGGTTCCATCATGACCGGCTGGGCGGTAATGCACAACGAGGAAAATTTCCTCTACACCCACTTTGAGGAGATATGCGAGATACTCGCCCGCTATGACGTGGCGGTATCGCTCGGCGACGGGTTGCGCCCCGGCTCGATACACGATGCCAACGACCGCTCGCAGTTCATGGAACTCGACGTGCTCGGCGAACTGACCGAGATTGCGTGGCGCCACAACGTGCAGGTGCTCATCGAGGGACCGGGGCACGTGCCGATGCACAAAATCAAGGAGAATATGGAACGTCAGGTGGAGAAGTGCCACGGTGCGCCGTTCTACACCCTCGGCCCGCTGACCACCGACATCGCCCCCGCCTACGACCACATCACATCGGCCATCGGCGCGGCGCAGATAGCATGGATGGGCACAGCTATGATATGCTACGTGACCCCAAAGGAGCACCTTGCGCTCCCCAACCTTGAGGATGTGCGCGCCGGCGTCATCACCTACAAGATTGCCGCCCATGCCGCCGACCTCGCCAAGGGGCACCCCGGGGCGCAGGTGCGTGACGACGCTATGAGCCGCGCCCGCTACGACTTCCGTTGGAAAGACCAGTTTAACCTCTCGCTCGATCCCGACCGCGCACGCCAGTACTATATCGAGAGCCGCAAGGACGACGACCGCTTCTGCACAATGTGCGGGCCCAACTTCTGCGCGATGCGCATCTCCCAGCAGGTAGCATCAGATGCCTGTGCAAAATAATTTGACAATGTTTTACGACGAAATACAGAAATATTCCTGGGACGGCACTACTGCCGCGATAGCCGCCAAGACCTCGCGTGATGTCGAGGCGGCTATCGCCAAAAGCCGTGCCAACCGCCCCGTGAGCGTCGACGACTTCATGGCGCTCATCTCCCCTGCCGCTGTCCCCTATCTGGAGCAGATGGCCCAACTCAGCCACCACTACACGCTTGAACGGTTTGGCAAGACCATATCTATGTATATCCCACTCTATGTCTCCAACGCATGTACCAACTCATGCGTCTACTGCGGGTTCAACCACGCCAATCCCCTGACGCGCGTCACGCTGTCGATGGAGCAGGTCAAGGCCGAGTGCGAGGCGATAAAGCGTCTCGGCCCGTTTGACAACCTGCTCATCGTCTCCGGCGAGTTCCCCCGCCTCAACGGCGTGGACTACCTTGAGCAGGTGCTCCATGTCGCACGCCCATACTTCAACAACCTCACCATCGAGGTGATGCCGATGAAGGAGCGCGACTATTACCGCCTGACCCAAAGCGGGCTTAACGGCGTTGTCTGCTTTCAGGAGACCTATAACGAGGCGCGATACAAGGTCTACCACCCGCGCGGCATGAAGTCGTTCTACGAGTGGCGACTCAACGGCTACGACCGCATGGGGCGTGCCGGGGTGCACAAGATAGGTATGGGCGTACTCATAGGGCTGGAGGACTGGCGCACCGACGTCACCATGATGGCCCGGCACCTCGAATATCTGCGCAAGACCTACTGGCGCACGCGCTATTCGGTCAACTTCCCGCGCATGTGCCCCGCCGAGGGGGGCTATCAGCCCTCGGTGGTGATGACCGACAAGGAGCTGGCGCAACTCACATTCGCGTTCCGCATCTTCGACCACGACATCGACATCTCCTACTCCACCCGCGAAAGCCCCGCGTTCCGCGCCAACATGATGAAGCTCGGCGTCACCTCCATGAGTGCCGGCAGCAAAACCGAGCCGGGCGGCTACGTCTCCACCCCCGACGCCCTCGAGCAATTCGAGGTCACCGACGCCCGCACCCCAGCCCAAGTCGTCGACGAAATCCGCTCCCTCGGCTACGAGGCCGTCTGGAAAGACTGGGACAAAATCTTCGACTGAACAACCCTCCTGAAGTGTATATATTTTAATCCAACACTTTCAATTTATGTGGATAATGGCTTCAAATATAGCAATAACAGCTCAAATTTACACCATTATTACTATATTTGCAGTCTAATAGATTAAAATAAAGCTATCATGGAAAATATCTATATGCTTACGGACGTGCCTTATTTGACAGGTGGTTAGCATTGACCGGGCGTAATAGCGGCAACGCAGTCGAGACATTGTGCTTTCTCGGCAAGCGATGTATGGGTGCATTGGAATTTGAGCCTGCGATGGATGCTCCATACGGCAAAGATGTGCGTATAGAACTCGACTCATTGGTGGAGGTGGCAAGCGAAGCCTTGGCCGAGAAGGAGGAATTCGGAGCCAATCTTGAAGCCGATAAGAAAGCCGCAATAGCCGAGATTGTACGTCTCGGAACGTCTGCCGGCGGTCAACGTGCCAAGGCAATAATTGCTTATAATGATAAGACCGGAGAGGTTAGGTCGGGGCAGATTGAAGCACCTGACGGGTTTGACTATTATCTCATAAAACTTGACGGGGTTACAGCTGAAGCCGGTTTTCGTGAAACGCAGAATTTCGGTAGGCTGGAATATTCCTTTTCACGATTGGTGAAAGATTGCGGCATAGAGATGAGTGAGTGCCGTCTTATAGAGGAAAACGGGAGGGCGCATTTTTTGACGAAAAGGTTCGATAGACTCGATGGGGAGAAAGTCCACATGCAAACGTTGTGCGGGATTGCACACTATGACTATCGGATGCCTCGCTCTTTCTCATACGAACAGGCGTTCAACATAATGAGGGCACTGCGTCTGCCTTATTCACAGGCACAGGAGATGTTCCGGCGCATGGCGTTCAATGTCGTTGTGCGCAATCAAGATGACCACACTAAGAACATCTCATTCCTTATGGACAGAACGGGAAAATGGAGACTTTCACCGGCCTACGATATGGGCTATGCCTATAATCCTGCCGGTGGGTGGACTTCACAGCATCAGATGTCGATAAATGGGAAATTTGACAATATCACACGTGATGATCTTTTGGATTTTGCCAAGCGCAACAACATCAAGGATGCCGGAGAAACCATTGACATGATAATAGAGTGTGCCTCCCGTTGGCCAACAATCGCTCGAGAATGTGAAGTACCACAAAAGATGATTGATGCCATAGCCAACGAAATGAGTCTTTCAATTTAACATCATCAGAAAGCCGTGAAATTACAATCCTGCTGCCTGCGATTTTTTTGTCATACCGAATTTATATGTATATTTGCTCTCAGATTAGCAGTGGAAGAGTCTTCTGATAATCAAGAACAAATGTAAACATAAGCCTCAATTCTAACCATTACGAAACTTTTCTACTGCCGAGGTGTTGTGAAAAATGAGTACCTTTGCGATCGATTATGGATATTGCAAGAAGACATCAGTTCCGTGGGTATATCCTCGGGATGCTGGCAGCTGCGGCGTATGGTACCAACCCGCTTTTTGCCATGCCGCTCTACGGCGAGGGGATGAGCGTCGACTCGGTGCTTTTCTACCGCTACGCCATCGCTACGGTGATGCTCGGCGCGCTTATGCTCGCCAAGGGAGAGCCGTTCCGCGTGCGCCGCGCCGACATTCTCGCGCTCGCCGGTGCAGGCATACTCTTTGCCCTCTCGTCGCTGTTGCTTTTCGCGAGCTACAACTACATGGATGTGGGCATCGCATCGACTATCCTGTTTGTCTACCCCGTGTTTGTAGCCATACTGATGGCCTCGTTCTTCCACGAGCGCATAAGCCGCATCACCCTGCTGGCGATAGCCCTCGCGCTTGTCGGGATTGCCCTACTGTCTCAGGGTGAGGAGGGCGGTGGTGCATCTTCGGTATCGGTGACAGGAATAATACTCGTGATACTCTCGTCACTCTCATACGCGATATACATGGTGGCAATCAACAAGAGCCGCCTGCGGCACATCTCATCCTTGCAGATGACATTCTACTCTCTCGTGTTCGGCTCACTGCTGTTTATCGTCAGGCTCGGTTTCCTCACCGACTTGCAGATGCCGTCGGGTGCGATGTCATGGGTGTGCATCACCTCTCTCGGCATCTTTCCGACCATCATATCGCTGCTGGCAATGACAGTGGCAATCCATGACATAGGATCGACCCCCACGGCAATACTTGGCGCATTGGAGCCGGTCACGGGCCTGATAATCGGCATAGCGATGTTCGGCGAGACCCTGACAGGGCAATCGGTCAGCGGCATACTGCTCATATTGGTGGCCGTGACACTCGTTATCGCCGCAAAGCCCATCATGGCGATGCTGCGCAACCGCCGGAGATAATCAGGCCATTATCGCCGTTTACCCCTCCTTTTCCGACAGTTCGAGCCAGCGCATCTCCTTTTCATCTATGATGCCGGCGAGCTCGCTGTAGCGTGCGCTGCGCTCGGCTATATCGGGAATCGCCTCCCCGCTGTTGAACATTGCCTCCAGCTCCCGCTTCTCGGCATTAAGCGTGTCAAGTTCGGCGGTAAGCGCCTCCAACTCCCTGCGCTCCTTGAACGTCAACCGTTGTGTCGTGGCCGGAGCGCGATGCTTCCCGGGCGCAGACTTGGGTGCGGCGGCAGCCTGAACACGGGCCTCCTCACGCTGCCGCTCCTCGTTCCATTCGCGGTATTCCGAGTATGTGCCGGGAAAATCCTTCACCTTGCCGTCTCCCTCAAACACAAACAGGTGGTCGACTATGCTGTCGAGGAAAAATCGGTCGTGGGATATGACGATGACACACCCCTTGAACTCCGACAGGTACTCCTCCAGGATGCCGAGCGTCACGATGTCGAGGTCATTGGTCGGCTCGTCGAGTATAAGGAAGTTGGGCGAGCGCATCAGCACCGCCGCGAGATGCAGGCGGCAACGCTCGCCGCCGCTGAGGGTGTGGATATACTTCTGCTGGTCGGCCGGCGAAAAGAGGAACCGTTGCAGGAATTGCATAGGCGAGTACCTCACCCCGTCATTCACCACTATATCCTCGGCAATCTCGGTGATGGCGTCAATCACCTTCTTGTCGCTGTCAAAGTCGATACCGTCCTGGCTGTAGTAGCCAAACCGCACCGTCTCGCCGACATTCCACTTGCCGCTGTCGGGAGCGACGAGCCCTTGCAGCATCTTGATGAATGTCGACTTGCCGACACCGTTGCGCCCGATAATACCGACTTTCTCGTAGCGGGCAAACGTGTAGTTGAAGTCTTCAAGTATCACCTTGTCACCAAACCGTTTTGATATACCCTCGGCCTCAAAAATCTTTGAGCCTATATATGATGACTTCACGTCGAGGCGCACATTGTCGTCGCGCATGTTGACCTGCGAGCGTTTTTGCAGGTCATAGAAAGCGTCTATGCGATATTTCGCCTTACCGGCACGTGCCTGCGGCTGGCGGCGCATCCACTCCTGCTCCTTGCGCAAGGTGTTCTTCACCTTGGCAAGTTCCTCCGACATCGCATCTATACGCTCCTGACGGCGGCGCAGGTAATAGTCATAATTTCCCTCGTAGGTGAATATCGTCTCGCGGTCAATCTCGACAATCTTGTTGCACACGCGGTCGAGGAAATACCGGTCGTGCGTCACCATCAGCAACGTCACCCTCGACCGTCTCAGATACCCCTCCAGCCACTCTATCACCTCGATGTCAAGATGGTTGGTCGGCTCGTCGAGTATTACCAGGTCGGGACGGTCGAGCACCACGCGGGCCAATGCCACCCTCTTGCGCTGGCCTCCCGACAATCGGCCCATCAGGGCATCAGGGTCCTTGATGTCGAGCTGCGACAGCAGTTGCTTGAAGCGGTCCTCGTAGTCCCATGCCCCGGCGGCATCCATCTCATGCACCGCCGCATTGATGGCGTCGGCATCTCCCGATGACACGGCACGCTCGTAGCGTCCTATCACAGCCGCCATCTCGCCGCCGCCCCCCATACATGCCTCCATGACAGTGTCGGAATCCTCAAATTCTGGCATCTGCTCAAGATATCCTACCCGCAGTCCGTTGGAAAACACCACGCTGCCCGAGTCGGCGCTCTCACGCCCCGCCAATATTGACAGCAGGGTGCTCTTGCCCGTCCCGTTCTTCGCGATAATGCCAATCTTGTCGCCCTCGTTAACGCCAAAGGTCACGTCGGCAAACAGCACCCTGTCTCCGTAGCTCTTGGTCAGATTCTCAACCTGTAGATATGATATTCCCATCTTCTCTTACGAAATTATACCGCAAAGATACGTATAAGTCGAGTGCAATGCCAAATTCATCTGGCATTTCCGAGCGGTTATGTCATTTCCACAGCCTGAAATTCTTTCCGAGAATCTGAGGCGCGTACTTATTGACCGCATTGGCGGGGACAATCAATATCAACGCGTCGAGAAACACCACTAAAACCGCAACGCACACATCCATCCAAAAATCCTGTCCCGCGATGTAGCCTGGCACAGCTTTGTGCCCCAATGTCAATATTATAGAATAAGCCTTCCCATGAAAGGCGAAATAAAACAACGTGTTGGCCCCGACAAACAACAGGAAACGACTTCCCTGGAGGTATTTCTTTGACACCAATATAACCAAGGCCAACCCTATGACCGTTATAGCCATGGCATCAATGACCATCACGCTCCCCTGATGACCTATATACATCCCCGTAAAGTAGATATAGGCGAAATATACGACTACACCCACGGCAATCTTCCATCCGTTCATAAAGCGGTCGACCTGTGACTCATAATTACGGTAGCATAAATTCAAAACATACAGCGACCGCTTCCCCATTGCCACCAATAAAACGAAAGACGCGGGAGTCTGACTTTGCCTATCCCGGTCTCAGGCTCTCGCATTGCCCACCTCCAAGGATAAGCAACCTGACTGCCCACGCCATAACATATAACCAACCTCCAATGCCGGGCAAGATTCCCGGCATCGGAGATATTGTATTATAGAAATACATGGACGTTAACGGTTGCTCTATCTTTCTGGAGGTTTTCAAATTTGCGAGATTTGAGACCGAAAGTATCGCTCAGTAAACGTCTAAAAAAGACCCGCCGCCCCTCCGGGCAATCAGGCTGCCGCAAAGTTAGCAAATAAAATACAATTACACAACTATTACCCACGTACCGACCTAATCGGCACGTGGCACAAAACAAAGTGAGGGTGTTGCAGAACCATTAAAACGCGCCGAAAATTATAGGGACGCATCCCGATGCATCCGCCAATAGGCTGGTAATCAGCTCCCGAATTGTAGGGCTGCACCATGGTGCAGCCCTACAATTCGGGAGTTTTGCAACACTATAACTGTTTACATTGACACATCAAAAGAGGAGGACGATGCGGTAGCCGATGAAGGCGACAAGCCACGCCACGAGGGTATTGTAGGTCATGGAGAAGAGGCCGTATTTCCAGCTGCCTGTTTCGCGGACTATGGCGGTGACGGTGGCGATGCAGGGGAAATAGAGGAGGACAAATATCATGAAGGAGATAGCCACGGCAGGGGTGAAGTCGGGACGCCCCGAGGGACCGGGTGCCGTGAGACGCGTGCTCAGTGAGTTGTCGTCGATATCCTCCTGCCCCGTGTAGAGCACTCCGAGAGTGGAGACGACTATCTCCTTGGCGGGGACGCCGGCAAGCACTGCCACCGACGCGCGCCAGTGGAAGCCGAGCGGCTCCATGACGGGATTGATCCACTTGCCGGCCATCTCAAGATAGCTGTCCTTGGTGATGTCGATGGCTGTGTCATCTATGTCCGCAGCCGCCCCTACAGCTCCGTCAGGGGATATGACAGTGTCGGCGACAGCGGTTGTCGCGATGTCACTGGCGGGAACGACGGGCATCTCCTCATGACGGGGGAAATAGTTGAGTGCCCACACTATGATGCTCGCTACGAGTATGATGCCGCCCATCTTCTTGAGGTATTGCTCACCCTTTGACCACATGTGGATGAGGGAGGATTTCAACGTCGGGATGCGGTAGGGGGGCAGCTCCATTACAAACGGGGTCTCGTCGGCATGGAAGTAGAACCGCCGCAGCAGACGTGCGGTGACTACCGCCACGAGCACACCCAACAGGTACAGCCCCATGAACGCCAGGGCGGCATGGCTCTCAAAGAAAGTGCCGACGAGCAGGATGTAAACTGGCAACCGCGCCGAGCACGACATGAACGGGTTGATTAGCACAGTGATGATGCGGCTCGACCGGCTCTCGATAGCGCGGGCGGCCATGATGGCGGGCACGTTGCAGCCAAACCCCATGACGAGAGGTATAAACGACTTGCCGTGCAGCCCGATGCGGTGCATTATCTTGTCCATGATGAACGCAGCGCGCGCCATATAGCCCGAATCCTCCATAAACGAGATGAAGAAGTACAGTATCAGGATATTGGGCAGAAATACTATAACGCCCCCCACCCCGCCGATGATACCATCGGAAATAAGGTCTTTCAGCGGCCCCTCGGGCATCTGCTGGTTGACAACGCCACCGAGCCATTCGACAGCCCCCTCAATCCAATCCATTGGATATTGCCCGATAAAGAACGTGCACCAGAAGATGAAAAACATCACGGCGAGGAATATCGGGAAGCCAAAGAGCTTGTTGGTTACAAAGGCGTCTATAATACGGGTCGTGCGAGCCTCGGCTTTAGGCGTCTCGACCATGGTCTCCTTCAGCGCGCCGGATATGAAGCCGTACTTCTCGTTGGCGACTGACGAGGTGATATCCTCGTTGCGCATCTTCTCGATGCGTCCCACAAGGGAATCGCGAAGCACGACAAGCCGATGATAGTCGGGCGACTCGGCAAGTATGCGGTCGACCTCGGCATCCCGTTCAAGAAACTTGATGGCAAGGTAACGCGGCGAGAAATGCTGCCCTATGTGGGGGTCGCGCTTTATCTCGTCTTTAATCTGCCCCACGGCATCCTCTATCTCCTTGCCAAGGCTCACATGGACATGGCGCACCGACTCGTGGCGACCCTCGTAGACATCAATCACGGCATCAAACAGTTCGTGGACGCCCTCACCCGTACGTGATACCGTAGGCACGACCGGCACGCCTATCATACGTCCGAGGGTCTCATAGTCAAGCACCGCCCCTGACCGCTGTAGCTCGTCGTACATATTGAGGGCGATAACCATGCTGCGGTCCATGTCGATAAGCTCGGTGGTGAGATACAGGTTGCGCTCGACGTTAGACGCCACAACCACATTGATGATGACATCGGGCATCTCCTCGCGCAGATACCTGCGCACGTAGAGTTCCTCCGGGGAGTATGCCGACAGCGAGTATGTGCCCGGGAGGTCGACGATATTGAAGCGGTAGTCCTTATAGCGGAATGTCCCAGCCTTGGCATCGACCGTCACTCCGCTGTAGTTGCCCACATGCTCGCGTGCGCCCGATGCGATGTTAAACAGCGATGTCTTGCCGCAGTTGGGATTGCCGATGAGGGCGACATTGATAGTGTGGCTCCTGCCATGAAATGTGTCACGCTCCGCATCGCAGTCAGTGACTACATTGGTGTGGGCAATCTCGCCCAGCGAAGCCTCCTCCTCTATCGGGATTACCTCGACAAGATGGGCCTCGCTGCGGCGCAGTGACACCTCGTAGCCCATTATGCTGTATTTGATGGGGTCACGCAGGGGCGCGTTAAGCTGCACCTTTATCCTCTGCCCGCGCACAAAGCCCATCTCTATCACGCGCTTACGCAACGCCCCATGCCCAAGAATCTTGACAACGATACCCTCTTGTCCCGTCTTCAAATCGGAAAGTCTCATAATTCCTTAATTAGAATTTGTCTAAATTGTGTGCAAAGGTCAGAAATATTCGGGAGAATTATTTATATCGGGTATAAATAATAACTTAATTTAACTCAAATCTCAGCGGGTCTGCTTTTCGGTAAGGTATTTCCAGAAGCGGACGGGCATGTCCTGGCGTTGCTTGCGGGGGTTGGTGCGCTCGGGGATGGCTATGGCGTCGAAATAGGTGCGCCACAGACGTTGGAACAGCCGCTCGTCAGGGGCCATCAGTTCGTCAGAAAGACTGCCGGTGGCGATATGCGCCAGGTTGGCGGGAAGGGTGACAATCTCGGCATGGTTGCCGTCATAATAATAGCCATAGCCTCGAGCCTTGTCGTAGATGAGAAACCGCTCCGAGTTGAAACGGTCGACAAAATGATTGACGGCGATGGGCAGGACGTTGTAAATCGGCTCCATGATGGCAAAATAGGTGCCGTCGGCAGCCTTCTGGAAGCGCAGAAACATCAGGACGCGGTGACGCTCGCGGCGCACATTGCGGCACATGTTGGTGACGGCAAGTATGTCGGGGTCGTCAAAAGCCGTGTAGGCGCGGTCGCCATAACGGAATATCTTGCAGATGTAACGAAAAAGCACGATGTCAAAGTCAGGCTGTTCGCAAAGGAAACTCGTGCCGACCGCCGAAAGCGCCTCAGGCACCATACGTTTGCGCAGCCCCTCCCACACCCGCGTGCTCTTGGCATCGTCGGTGGTGACTTCATGGAGTTCGTCGCAGAACATAGGCGGCAAATCGCCGTGACGTATTATCACCGACGGAAACATCCGGCGGTCGAAAGCATCAAAGACGGCTGTGAGCATCCCCTCGAAAGTGCCGTCATAGCTGTAAATCACGCTCTTGTCGGAACCGGCATCCATATCATCCGAAATCAAGTGTCAGCTGACGTGGCGCGTTGGGGTCGGGCAACCCCTTGCGGTTGGTGGACAAAATCTGTCGGCGCACATACTCGGGGGAGAGATCGGCGACACACGGGGCCGTCAGCTCGCCGCAGGTGATGAAATACCGGGCGCGTTTCATCACCACCCCCATCCTCTTCAGCGAGTCGGAGGTGAGACGCCCGTGACGGCGTGCATTGACAATCAGCATGGCAGAGCGCACCCCGACGCCGGGCACGCGGAGTATCATCTCGTAGTCGGCGCGGTTGATGTCGACCGGGAACACCTCGGGATGACGCAACGCCCACGCGAGTTTTGGGTCTACCTCAAGGTCGAGGTCGGGAAACCGGTCGTCGACAATCTCATCGACCTTAAACTTGTAGAAGCGCATCAGCCAGTCGGCCTGATAGAGGCGGTTCTCCCTGACGAGAGGAGGCTGCTTGAGGCGGGGAAGACGCGCGTCGTACTCGTTGACCGACACATACCCCGAATAATATACGCGCCGCATCGTGGGCTGGGAATAGAGGGCGCTCGAAAGCCGCAGAATGTCGAGGTCGCGCTCAGGTGACGCCCCGACAATCATCTGGGTACTCTGCCCGGCGGGAACAAAACGCGGCACGTGGCGCAGACGCCGCGCATCCTCCTTGTATTCGAGTACTCCCTGACGGATGTATGACATAGGGGCATACACGCTGGCATGGTCCTTTTCAGGCGCGAGATAGCGCAGTGACCGCTCGTCGGGTATCTCGATGTTGACGCTCATGCGGTCGGCATAGCGTCCCGCCTCGCTGACCAGCTCGCGCGACGCGCCGGGAATGCTCTTGAGGTGGATATAGCCGTTAAACCGATGGACAGTGCGCAGGTCCTTTGCCACGCGGGCGAGGCGTTCCATGGTGTAGTCGGGATTGCGCACGACACCCGAACTGAGAAACAGCCCCTCGATATAGTTGCGCCGATAGAACTCCATCGTGATGTCGACAACCTCGCTGACCGACAGCGTGGCACGCGGACGGTCGTTGCTGCGGCGGTTGACGCAATAGGCGCAGTCGTATATGCAGTAGTTGGTGAGCATCACCTTCAACAGCGAGATGCAGCGGCCGTCGGCGGCAAAACTATGGCAAACGCCCACGCCTCCAACCGTATTGCCTACCCCACCCTTCACGCCACGCCGCACCGTCCCGCTCGACGAGCAGGAGACGTCATACTTGGCGGCATCAGCAAGGATACGCAGTTTGTTTAGGATAGCTTCGGTCATAACAGTGCAAAGATAGCGGGTCGGGGAGCATTGATTTTTCTCCCCAAGGTTAAAAAAAACTAATCGTGGGGTGCTGGGGGGAATAGGTCAAATTAGGAGTAATAGACCTTATTATAGAGACGACTTCGCAACTAATTTTATGGGAAAGCGGGGATTTATTTGGTTTTGGCGGGGAGTTGCACTAATTTTGCAGAATAAACACGATTTTAGATTACACATAGCAAGATGCCAAGCATATCAGAACGCGGAAAGATAATGCCTGCGTCGCCAATCAGGAAATTGGTGCCGCTCGCCAATGCCGCAAAGGCTCGAGGGGTAAAGGTCTACCACCTCAACATCGGACAACCCGACATCCCCACCCCCGAGGTGGCGTTGGAGGCGATGCGCAGGATTGACCGCGAGATTCTCGAATACAGCCCCTCGGAGGGGTTGCTCTCGCTTAGAAAGAAACTGAAGGACTACTACCAGCGGTTCAAGATTGACGTTGACGTTGACGACATCATCGTCACGACCGGCGGCTCAGAGGCCGTGCTGTTCGCCTTTATGGCGACCCTCGACCCAGGCGACGAGATAATAGTGCCTGAGCCGGCATATGCCAACTATATGGCGTTTGCCATATCGGCGGGTGCAAAAATCGTGACCGTCCCGTCGAGCATCGAGGAGGGGTTTGCATTACCCCCCGTGGAGCGGTTTGAGGAACTTATCACCCCCCGCACCAAGGGCATCCTGATATGCAACCCCAACAACCCAACAGGATACCTCTATACGCAGAAGGAGATGAACCAGCTGAGGGACATCGTGAAAAAGTATGACCTTTTCCTCTACTCCGACGAGGTGTACCGCGAGTTCTGCTACACGGGGGCACCTTATATCTCGGCATTCCACCTCAAAGGCATCGAGGAGCAGGTGGTGCTCATCGACTCGGTGTCAAAGCGATACAGCGAGTGCGGCATCCGTGTCGGCGCAATCATCACCAAGCACAAGGAACTTAAACAGAATGTGATAAAATTCTGCCAGGCGCGTCTCAGCCCGCCATTGTTGGGGCAGATTGTGGCCGAGGCATCAATCGACGCTCCCGAGGAGTATATGCTGAAGACCTACAACGAGTATGTCGAGCGGCGCAAGTTTCTCATCGACGGCCTTAACCGCATCCCCGGCTGCTACTCCCCTATCCCGATGGGAGCATTCTACACAGTGGTTAAACTCCCCGTGGACGATGCCGACAAGTTCTGCGAATGGTGCTTGCGGGAATTTGAATATGAGGGGGAGACCGTGTTCATGGCCCCCGCATCGGGCTTCTACACCACCCCCGGAGTTGGCCGCAACGAGGTGCGCATGGCCTACGTGCTCAACAAGGAGGACTTGGGACGGGCACTGAAAGTGCTCGGCAAGGCCCTTGAGGCATATCCCGGGCGCACACTCTGACAGGAGGATGAACGTAGAGCTATTCCTCGCACGACGCGTAAGGCTCGGCGACCCGCACAGGCGCGTGGTTTCGCCGAGTGTGTATATTGCCGTGGCAGGGATTGCCCTTGCCGTGGCGGTGATGATACTGTCGGTGTGCATCGTCCTCGGGTTCAAGCATGAGATACGCGACAAGGTGATGGGTTTTGACGCCCACCTTACAGTCGCCGCCACCGACGGCTATGGTGACGGCACGGCACACAACCTCATCGACTACTCCGACACCATGACGGCGATAGTGAGGTCAACGCTTCCCGATGCCTCCGTCACCGTCACCCTCGACCAACCGGGAATACTGAAAACAGCCAACGACTTCAAGGGCGTTGTGGTGCGCGGCATGTCGGCCGACGGGGACTGGACTTTTGTAAAGGAGAACCTGACCGAGGGTGCGATTCCCGACTACACCGCCGATTCCACTGCCAACAGCGTAGTCATATCCCGGCCGATGGCGTCGGCTCTCGGCCTAAAGACGGGCGACAAGGTTCATGCCTATTTCTTCCTCGACAACAACGTGCGGGCACGCAATCTCACGGTTGCCGGCATCTACAATACCCACTTCAGCGACTACGACAACATCTACATCTTCGGGGCGGCCACTCTCACGCAGAAACTCAACGGGGCATCCCCCACCGAGGGAAGCCGTGTGGAGATACGCCTCAATGACCCTGACAGGATTGCCGAAGCGACCGATGCCCTGCAACAGGCCCTCGCCGACGCCTGCTATGACGGGCGACTCGAAAGGCTGTACACGGTCGACAACGTGTACCGCACGGGGATGATGTACTTCAACTGGATTGCCCTGCTCGACACCAACGTGGTGGTGATACTCATCCTCATGGCACTCGTGGCGGGATTCACGCTCATATCGAGCCTCTTTATCATCATACTTGAAAGAGTCAACATGATAGGCATACTGAAAGCCCTCGGGGCAACCAACGCTCAGGTAAGGCGCATGTTTATCTACGTGGCTGAGCGCATAGTCATAAAGGGGCTGCTTATCGGCAATGCCATAGCCCTCGCCATCGTACTGGCCCAATGGCAATGGCACATCGCGCCGCTTGATCCCGAGGCCTACTATCTCAGCTATGTACCGGTGGAGGTCAACTGGTGGCAGCTTCTCGCGCTCAATCTCGGAGTCGTGCTGCTGTCGGCGGCGATGCTCATAGTGCCGTCACAGCTTATCTCACGCATATCGCCCGCAAAGTCAATAAGATATGAGTAGCACACGCCGCCAAAAGGCGTAGGCAGACAACACTATTTTGAAAAAATTTGTTATAATGGCATAATCCGACCGCATTATAAACAGGCAAACGCAATATAATGCGTATATTTGCAGACAATATACAGATAAACTAAATGACAGGAACAGACGAACTTGTAAGACTGTCCATCGAGGGCATACAGGAGCGCAAGGGCAAGAGGATAGCCCACGTGGACTTGACATCGATAGAGTCGGCTGCGGCGCAGAATTTCATCATATGCGAGGGCACCTCCAACATGCAGGTGACGGCGATAGCCGACAGCGTGCGCGAGTACCTGCAGGAGAAAGCGGGAATCAAACCATACAACTACGACGGATACCAGAACGGCGAGTGGATAGTCATTGACTATGGCGACACATTCGTACACGTGTTCCAGCCCGAGACACGCCTCCGCTACAACCTTGAGGAGCTGTGGAGCGACGCCACCATCACCGAAATCCCCGACATTGACTGATTATGGACAAGCCTAAGAAAAAGAGCATAAAATTCAGCATGTACTGGATGTATGCTATCGTGATAGTGTTTCTCGCGGGATTGCTGTACCTCGATGACAACTCCATACGCAAGGAGGTCAGCTACTCCGAGTTTGAGAAGTATGTCTCCGGAGGCGGCGTGAAGAGCATCGTCGTGTACTCCAACAAGAACGAGGCCGAGGCTGTATTGACCGACTCGCTTGCCGGGAAGATATTCCATGAGTCGCAGTTTCAAAAAGGGAAGGGAGTCAAGGCCATGATCGCCACCGACATCCCGTCGACCGACAAGCTACAGGATCGCCTCGACCAATGGAAAGCCGAAGGGGTGTTTACCGGCGACGTGAAATATGAGAAATCGAGCGACTTCTCGTCGCTACTGTGGTCATTCGGCCCGATTGTGCTGCTTATCGTGTTCTGGTTTGTCATCATGAAGCGCATGAGCGGCAAGGATGGAGGCGCGGGCGGCGTGTTCAGCGTCGGCAAGTCAAAGGCCCAGATTTTTGACAAGGACGGCCCCGTGCAGGTGACATTCAAGGATGTCGCCGGACTGTCGGAGGCCAAGACCGAGGTCGCGGAGATTGTGGAGTTCCTCAAGCACCCGCAGCGGTACACCGATCTTGGCGGCAAGATACCCAAGGGCGCGTTGCTCGTAGGCCCTCCGGGGACGGGCAAGACGCTGCTTGCCAAGGCCGTGGCCGGCGAGGCCAATGTACCGTTCTTCTCACTGTCGGGTTCCGACTTCGTGGAGATGTTTGTCGGCGTGGGCGCTTCGCGTGTGCGCGACCTCTTCCGTCAGGCTAAGGAGAAAGCCCCCTGTATCGTGTTTATAGACGAGATTGACGCCGTAGGGCGTGCCCGTGGCAAGAACCCCAACATGGGGGCCAACGACGAGCGCGAGAACACGCTCAACCAGTTGCTCACCGAGATGGACGGATTTGGCTCAAACAGCGGCGTGATAATACTCGCCGCCACCAACCGCGCCGATATCCTCGACAAGGCGCTGCTGCGTGCGGGACGATTTGATCGCCAGATATATGTCGACCTGCCCGACCTCAACGACCGTGTGGCGATATTCAACGTGCATCTCGCCAAGATAAAGAAGGACGACTCGGTGGATGTTGATCTCCTGGCGCGTCAGACCCCGGGATTCTCGGGTGCCGACATCGCCAATGTGTGCAACGAGGCGGCACTCATCGCCGCCCGCCACAACAAGACTACCGTGCAGAAGCAGGACTTCATGGACGCCGTAGACCGCATAATCGGCGGATTGGAGAAACGTTCGAAGATAACGACCGACGAGGAGAAGCACTCAATCGCCGTACATGAGGCGGGACACGCCACCCTGTCGTGGCATCTGCGCTATGGCAACCCGCTTATAAAGGTGACAATCGTGCCTCGCGGCAAGGCTCTCGGGGCGGCATGGTATCTTCCCGAGGAGCGTCAGATTACCCCGACGCAGGCATTGCTCGACGAGATATGCTCGCTGCTTGGCGGACGTGCTGCCGAGGAGCTGTTCATGGGGCGCATATCCACAGGGGCGGCCAACGACCTTGAACGCGCCACCAAACTGGCGTATGCGATGGTTGTCTATTACGGCATGAGCGACCGCATCCCCAATATCAGCTACTACGACTCGACAGGCCAGGACTACGGCTTCTCCAAACCCTACGGCGAGCAACGCGCCAAGGAAATAGACGAGGAGGTGTCGCGCATTATCAACGAGCAGTATTCCCGCGCCAAGAAAATGCTGTCGGAACTTGCCAAAGGACATCGCGAACTTGCCGATGTGCTGCTGTCGCGCGAAGTGATATACACCGAGGACGTAGAGCGTATCTTTGGCAAACGCCAATGGGCGTCGCGCACCGACGAGATACTCGCTGCCCAAGAGAACGGCAAGACCGCAGACAAGCCCCGGGATTCAGCTGCCGGCAAAGAGGACACCACTGCCGGCAAGGATGACGGGCGCGACATCGAGGATGTGGAGGCGGTAGAGGTCAAGGAGCCGGAGACGCCCAACGAAGACAAACCCGACAATATGCCGCCTATCCCCCAAAAGTAGACATTGTTGGAAAATAATTCAAAAAGCCGTGTCTGATGGTATCGGGCACGGCTTCTCCTTTTGTTATGACGCGTGCATTAATTACCTTTGCATGACTTTTAGCGGTGAGCCGATATCACCGTAGCCCTGTGTTTCAACATTTGCCGATGAGGATATTTCTGTCTATGCTGCTCGCTTTGGTCGCCCTGTCGTGTGGCGCGACCGACTCCATTGCATCGCACAATCCGACAACTCGACCAACGACGCAGACAAAGGTTGACAGCACTACGGTCTTTGCCGACTCCATCGGATTGTTGAGCCACATGCCCCATTGGGCGCGGGAATACCTGTCGTCACTGATGCGCGGCAATGTCGACCGCACACGCGAGCGGCGGCTCGACATAGGGTTTGCCGTCACCCCATCCTACACCCGCGAAGCGGGATTTGGCATCGGGGGAGCCGCTACCGCGCTATACCGCGTCGACCGCAACGACACCCTGCCCAATCCGAGCGACGTGTTCGCGTCAATAAACGCATCCCTCAACGGATTTTTTGTACTGACGTTCCGAGGCAACACCCTCTTTCCCGACAACCGCTCCCGCATATCCTACAAGGTGGAACTTTACCGCAAGCGTCTCGACTTCTGGGGCATCACCTCCCAGGAGACCGCCAACAACCCCAAGTCACAGTATGACCGACGGCAGATAGACCTCCAGGCCGAATATGTCTATCGCGTGCGCAGCGACTTCTATCTCGGCGTGCAACTGCGAGCCGACTATACCGATGCACGCAACATGCAGAATCCCGAATACCTGCTCGGGGAACGTCCGCAATGCTACGTCACCGGTCTTGGACTGGCATTTGAATATGACACGCGCAACAATCTTGTGACTCCCACCCGGGGCATCCATGTGGCATGGAAACCAATGTGGTTTCCACGGGCGTTTGGCAACGCGACCGAGACATTCTTCAGCAGCACCACCATATTCAACGGATATTTCGGGCTGTGGAAAGGCGCGGTGGCGGCATTTGACCTCTACATGAAGCTCAACAGCTCCTCCACTCCGTGGACCATGCGCGAGATGGTGGCGTCCGACGGCATCCGTATGCGCGGCTACTACATGGGCTCCTACATCGACAACAACCAGATAGCGTCGCAGGTGGAGCTGCGGCAACATGTGTGGAAACGCATCGGTTTTACCGTCTGGGGTGGCGGCGCGACCGTTTTCTCCTCCTTCAAAGACTTCTCCACACAACGCATCAAGCCACAATGGCTCCCCAACTTCGGCATAGGGCTGCGTCTGGAATTCAAGCACAACGTCAATGCCCGCATCGACTATGGCTTCGGCCGCCACACCTCAGGCATCCTCTTCGCCATCGGCGAGGCCTTCTGAATGCAAGATGAGCGACACGCAATTGCCTCGCATGTAGTGACATACCTTTGAGTATCCAACCGTATTGGGGTATTACACAACAGCCAAATCTACGGTATCCGCTTGATGCGGTAGAGGTGCTGGGGAGTGATTTGGAGAAACGAGGCAAGTTCCTTGATTTGGATTTGCTCAAAAATGTCGGGGTGTGAGGCAACAAACTGATGATATCGTTCAACGGGAGTGAGCTTATAGAGGTCGAGGTGGCGTTCAAGGAGTGTCCTTGACAATGCCCGCTCCATCTTCAGTGTCAGATGCTCGTCGCGTTCAGCCATCTTTGCAAAAGCGTAGCTGAACGGGAGTTGCACCACTTCAACCCGCGATGACGCGATTATTGACAGTCGCGACGGTATGCGGTATATTCCATCGGAAAACCCGACCGCTATATCCCCGGGCAACGAAAATCCGACAACACTCTCCGACCCGTCGCTCCTCGTGGTCACAAACCGGCAATACCCCGACAGGACGACCGATATGCGCCGCTCCACTTCCCCCTCGTGCAACAGATATTCCCCCCGCCTGTACGCAACCCGTCGCCCCTCCGCCCTGATAAGCTCTATAAGGGGCGACAAGTCCACCAACTCCTTGTACGAATTAAAAGATTCGGCCATCACCATTCATTTTATAAAACAACATCACACCTCGACACAAAGTTAGCAAAATTTGCCATTCTCCCTCTATCTTTATATAACGAAGTTTCCACGAAAACGATGCGCTTATTACCGATAACGGCAAGAAAATGATAATTTATGCGTGAAATTCCATACCTATTTATGCCGATAGATGTATATTTCATCTCGGTAAAGAATATTAGAAAGGAGTATCACAAACTCAGGCCGAAGAGATCGCGGGCGTTGGCAGTGGTAGTGGCGGCGACGGTATCCACGGGAAGGGAGAGGGACTGAGCGATGTGGACGGCTGTGTCAGGGAGATAGGCGCTCTCGTTGCGGCGACCGCGATGGGGTACAGGGGCGAGATAGGGAGCATCGGTCTCAAGAAGAATGCGGTCAAGACCGATTGTCGGGAGGACTTCTCGCAGACGGGAGTTCTTGAAAGTGACTATGCCATTGATGCCAAAGTAAAAGTCACCGCGGCGGCGTATGCGCTCCACATCGTCGGCTGTCCCGCCAAAACTGTGGAACACGACACGAGGCTTGACGGGCATACTGTCGAGGATGTCGAGTGTATCGTCGAGACTATCACGCACATGTAGTATGGCGGGAAACCCCGCCTCGACAGCCCAGTCAAGCTGGGCGCGCAACGCCTCGCGCTGGGCGTCACGGTGGGTCTTGTCCCAGTAAAGGTCGATACCCACCTCACCAACGGCAACATATCCCCCACGGCGGAACTCGGCCTCAACCTTGTCGAGCGTGTCGCGCCAATCGACGCCAATCTCGGTGGGATGCAGCCCCATCGCCATAGAGGTCTCGGAGGGGTAAAGCCCGTGAAGCCGTTTCATCGGCCCGATGGTCGACAGGTCGACATTGGGAAATATCATATGGCTGACGCCGGCATCGAGAGCGCGTTGCACGACAGCACTCTCCTCCCCGGCAAACTCACCAAGGTAGAGGTGGGTATGGGTGTCTACGTACATGACATCACTTGTTGCGGCAGGAAGAATTATCCACCAATGTGACAAAAAACTTCATCCAATCATCCGACAGCCCGGCATCGGCCAGCGCGTCTATCGCCAGTCGCCCGTAACGCCCGACCTCGGCCCGGCATTGCGCAGCCGCCCCAGTGGAGTCATATATGGCCGTCACGCGGCGTATCTTCTCGTCGGGGGCAATGGATCTATCGTCAAGTATACCGAGCAACTGCCTACGCCCTACGGCATCGAGGCGGTCGAGCGCGGTGATTAATAGGAATGTCTTCTTGGCGTTGAGAATGTCACCGCCGATTTTCTTGCCGAACACAGCGGGGTCGCCGTAGGTGTCGAGCCAGTCGTCCTGAAGCTGGAACGCGAGACCGAGATTAAGCCCGAAGTCGTATAACGCCTCGGCCTGACGGTCGGATGCGCCGGCGACAATCGCACCGAGATGACATGCACAACCCAACAGCACGGAGGTTTTCAACCTTATCATCTCGATATACTCATCAACCGTAACGTCGGTGCGCGACTCAAAATCCATGTCATACTGCTGCCCCTCGTAGACCTCCATCGCCGTGCGGTTGAAAAGGTCGAGTATCGGACGCAAAAGTGAGTCATCGCAGTCAGCGACAAGCTGTGTCGCCATCGTGAGCATGGCGTCGCCCGACAGGATGGCGGTCGACTCATTCCAACGCCGGTGGACGGTCGGCTTGCCACGGCGCATGTCGGCTCTATCCATCACGTCGTCATGCAATAGGGTGAAATTGTGAAACATCTCGATGCCCATCGCCTGACGTGTCGCCTGACGGTAATCGGCACCAAGCGCGGCGCAACAGGCCAATGTCAGCACCGGGCGCAACCGCTTGCCACCACCGTCGAGAGTATAGGATATAGGCTCGTAAAGCCCCGCCGGAGCGGATGGATAAGAAATAGAGGCAATGGCCTCGTCAATATATGCGATAAGAGTGTCTCGGGTTATCATGATGTATTGTTGTAATGTTTGGAATTTTACGGATTGAGGGCGTTGTCAAACTCCTGCCGGTCGTTTGCGCCGTATATTTTACGTATGGCCCCGACTAAAGATTGGTCGCCCGATGCCGACAGGTTGCGCCCAAGTTGCGCGGAAGACCACGCGAGTGTCAGGAAACGTGCCATCTCTGCGGGAGGAATCCCGGCCGACAGGCTGTCGACAGCCGATGCAAAGCGTGCCGCGCGGAGATCGTCCATCCCGGATACGGCTATACGGATTGCCTCATCAAGATGCCGCGCCTCATAGGCATCGGAGACGTCCGCTATGCATCCGGTGGCGGCCACAGCAGCATCCACAGGGTCGGGCAACGCAGCGAGTGCCATTCCGAAAGATTGAGCCGAGGAGTCGCGCATATATGCCGACCACTCCTCTCCCCCGTCATTTCCAGAGGAGGGATGACAGCCGTAGCAGCACAACATCGAAAAGGTAGCGGCGAGGAAAAGGCCGATAGGCTTTAGTGAGTTCATAATCAACTAAATAAAAGTCTAATACACTCAATTCATACCGAGAGTGTTGGCGAGAGTGTCACAATGTTGCCGCATATATGCCTCGAATGCCGATATGTAGGCATCGGCCTCGGCATCGCGTCCACGGGAGCGGTAGAGTTGCTCATTGGAGCGCACATCAAGGAGGCGACCCTGCAACTGCATGTCGGGCAGCGGCAAAGCCTCGACAAGCTGCCGCGCGTGAAGTTCGCCATACTCGGCGGCCTTCTCGCGTTTCTTCTGCTCGGTGTGGCACGAGCATCCCGTGGCGATGAGCAACGAGACGCTGATTATACCGAGATTGAGCACAAAATTCTTTTTCATGATGAGTGATTTTTCCTAAAAAATAACTTTGGCGATATTGGCACATGCCTCCGCATCGGCGGCGGCATTGTGATGGTTTGAAAACGGGATTCCAAAGAAGTCGCACACCGACGGGAGGGAATAGCTGCCTATAACACCGCGCGGAATTGTGCGCCGCGCCTGTTGCAGGGTGCAGTAAAACGGGTAGTCGGGATAGTCCATCTGATAGACCTTGAATGCGGCACGGATACACCTCTCGTCAAACGCCTTGTTGTGGGCCACTAACGGCAGACGGCCGATAAACGGCTCAATCCTGTCCCATACGCGCCCAAAGCCCTCGCAATCATCAGTGTCCTCGGGAAATATGCCATGAATCTCCTCCGAGAAGCGCCGATTATACCAGTTTGGCTCCGGGCAGACGAGGCTGTAGAATCGATCGGCGATAACGCCGTCCAACACCTTCACAGCCCCAATGGCACAAATGCTCGACGGGTAGCAGTTGGCCGTCTCGACATCTATGGCGACAAAATTATCCATTGCCTGCGTCAATAAGTTTTGCGACATGGTCGCGCACCTCCTCCATGATCCATCTTGGGGTGGATGTCGCTCCGCATATGCCGATGCTCCGTGCCCCGTGCAGCCACGAGGGGTCAATCTGCGAGGCGTTGGATATATGGTGGGTCGCGGGATTCGCCTCCATGCACTCGCCAAGTAGTATCTTGCCGTTGCTGCTCTTCTGCCCGCTGACAAAGAGCACCACCTCATGTTCGGCGGCAAAACGCCGCAGCCCCGTGACACGTCCCGACACCTGACGGCATATAGTGTCAAATGAGCGGAAATCGGTCGTCGGCGACTTGCGCCGCGCTATCTCGTCGGTCATCTCGGCAAACCCCTGCGGCGACTTTGTCGTCTGGGAGTAAAGCAGGATGTCGCGGCTGTAGTCGAGACGGTCGAGACCCGCCGGCTCCTCGACCACGATGGCCGTGCCGTCGGTCTGCCCCACAAGGCCGTTGACCTCGGCATGGCCGCGCTTGCCGTAGATCACAATCTGCGCCCGATGTGCGGGGTCGCTGTCATAGCTCTGCTTGATACGCCGCTGCAACTGCAGCACCACAGGGCACGTGGCGTCGATAATCTCTATATTGTTGCGCCGCGCCAGTTCGTAGGTCGACGGCGGCTCGCCATGGGCGCGAAGCAGCACCTTGACATCGTGCAGACGAGCCATCTCCTCGTGGGTGATGGTCACCAATCCCTTGAGCCGCAGACGCTCCACCTCGTCACTGTTGTGCACGATGTCGCCGAGGCAGTAGAGCCGCCCCGTTGTCTCCAGTTCGGCCTCGGCCTTGCGGATGGCCGTGGTTACACCAAAGCAGAAGCCCGAATTTGTATCTATATCGATTGTCGCCATAGCCTAACGGTTGACAGCCTCACGGTAACGCTCCATGAGCCAACGGTCCTGCTCGGCCTCCGTCATGCCGGAGTTGTCAAGCTCCACGGCATCGGCAGCCTTGCGCAACGGGCTTTCGGAACGGGTCTCGTCGATATGGTCGCGATGGCGCACGTTGGCCAGCACCTCGTCATACGTGACAACTACCCCTTTGGTCATAAGCTCCTTGTAGCGACGCTCGGCACGTGTCTCGGCAGGGGCGTTGACAAACACCTTCAGCTCGGCTTCAGGGAATACGGTCGTGCCTATATCGCGTCCGTCCATCACGATGCCTTTTTCGCGGCCAAAAGCCTGCTGCATCGCCACGAGAGCATGACGCACAAACGGAATGGCGCTGATGGTGCTCACAAATTCCGACACAAGCATCCCGCGTATCTCGCTTTCGACATCCTCGCCGTCGAGCAGCGTACGCTGTGTCCCGTCAGCGACACGGAAGTCTATCCTTATTGCCGGCAAAGCCTCGCGGAGGGCTGCCTCATCGACCGTGCCGCCCGTCATCATCTCATGCCGCAGGGCATAGAGGGTGACGGCCCGGTACATCGCCCCCGAGTCGATATACCTGTACCCTATCTCACGGGCCAACGCCTTGGCCATAGTGCTCTTCCCTGAGGAGGAATAGCCGTCAATGGCTATAATTATTTTCTTGTCTTGCATATCCAATATATTTCCAATACAAAGATACGAATAAGTCGAGAGCAATGCCAAATTTATTTGGACATTGCCGAGCGGGAGTATCTCCGGCATAGCCAAAGATACGAATAAGCGAATACAGAGCCAAACTCGTTTGAGCTTTGTTGAGCGTTTGTCGCTGCGGGCGCTATGTATAGCGCCCCTACCGACCATACCATACCGCCCCCGCCATCACAACGGGTTTCAGATTCCGTCGGGGGTATCCTTTACAAAATCGAGAATCTGAGCGGGGATGGTGGCGATATGGTCGGCATGATATTCGCGCAACTCGGCGACGGGGCGGAAACCCCATGTGACACCGACCGACTCGACACATGCGCGGCGCGCGGTCTCCATGTCGACCCCCGAGTCACCGACGTAGAGCACATCCGACTTTGGCGTGGGATTCTTTGACAGGATGTCAAACACTATCGAGGGGTCGGGCTTGACCGGATAATCCTCCTTCTGCCCTTCGATAGCAGCCCAGCGGATGTTGGGGAAGAAATGGCTTATGAGCTTGTCGACAGCACTCTGATACTTGTTGGATGCCACAGCGAGCCTTACGCCGAGAGCCTGAAGGTCGGCAAGGAGCTCGGGGATGCCGTCGTAGGGATGTGTCGTGTCGGTATTGTGTTCGCCGTAATATTCCATAAACTTACGGCGCAACGCTACGACGTTCTGCTCAGTCTTCATCCCCTCGGGCAGCGCACGGGTGAGAAGCCGGGTAACGCCGTTGCCTACAAAAAACGGGTAGGCGGCAAGCTCATGTGTCGGATAGCCACACTCGGCGAGGGCATAGTTGGTGGCTGTGCCGAGATCGTTGATTGTGTTGAGGAGTGTCCCGTCAAGGTCAAATATTACAAGCTGTTTCATCGGGTGACAACGGTTTGGTTATGTTCATGTTTATCGGTGTTCCATCAAGGCCCGTGCCCGCTGCGGGCTGACGCCCAGCTCTATGGCACGCCGCAGGTCATTGTCGGCGTCGCGGCTTTGGTAGCGGCGCTTGTGGAGATAGGCACGGTAGAGGTAGAGGTCGCCGTCCTCGGGATCAAGTTTCAGCCCGGCGGCAATATCCTCGGAAGCCTCTCCATACTTGCCGAGCATCAGCATACACGCTGCATGACCGCCGTAAAATGTCGCCGAGGGCGACCGCTCTATCAGGATGTCGTATTGGGCAGCAGCCTCCTTATACTGTCCCGTAGACTGGAACAGCGACGCGCGGGCTATCGGAGCCTCGCGCCCTTCAGGGGCGAGACGGTCAAGATGTCGTATATCCTCCTGGGCTGTCAGATAGTCGCGACGCATCACCGCGAGCATCGCGTGCATAAATCGCGGTTCGACGAGAGCGGAGTCAATCGCGATGACAGAAGCATAATCGGCATAGGCGTCATCGATACGCCCCATTGACTGAAACACCTTGGCGCGGTTGTCAAGCACGACAGTGCTGCGTGGCGCGAGGCTGTGCGCCTTGTCGAGGGCCTCGATGGCGAGGCTGTCACGCCCGAGGTTGAAGCGCGCCATGCCGAGGTTGGACCACAACAGGAAGTTGGAAGGATTGGCCGGCTCCTCCTCCAACGCATCGAGCAGCAGCCCCTCGGCATCCTGCCACAACCCCTGCGAGATTGCCTTGTCTGCCTCCCCGGCAAGGTCGAGGTAGCGTGTCTGCCCGTTGGCCGCCAAGCCACACAATATAATAAATATCGGAAGCAAAAATCTCGTCATCTCCAAGTTCAAGTATATTTCTGCAAAAATAGCCATAGTGGGCTACACTGACGGTATACGACAGCGGTTTTTAGCTATTTTTGACAACTCAACGGCCAACCGTAAATTCCATTATACGTCTGACGGTATCTCATATATACGTCAGAAATGAAACAAGCAAATCCATATATCGCAGGCAATGGCAACACCTTTCACGACATAAAGGGCGAGCATAGATAACACGCTCGCCCTCTATCAATCCTATTAAATGGCAATCATTCTATAGAATAGCCATTCTTATTTCACCGTTTTTATAGCCGACCCGTCAGAGTATTGGATTATGACAGGGACACCCTGTGAATCCATATTGACAAGCCTGCCATTCATATCGTATGTCCTAATCGGGTAAGGCTGATACCCGTCTTGATGAATCTCATTTGCAGAACTTGAACCGACTTCTCCAAGCGAATAGACACATGTCTTAATGACATTAGTACGAGTGATCAAGTCATATTCATATGCTAACATTATTAATGACAGTTTCCCGTTAATCACATATAACGGAGAAAGCGCAGAGAGCATAAATGATGCAGATGCAATATCAAATAATAATGGATTTCCTTGTCCAGAACTATACGCCTTGGATATTTCATAATCAGCATAACCAAGTTGGTTATGATCCTCTTTACTGAAATTTACAATAAAGAAGTTAGTCCCGTCAGGCAATATCATATTACCACCTATCTGCACACTGCTGATTTTATATCCGGTAGGGATGTCAATCGTGCAATCAATTTGCTCTCTCACGCTATAATCCTCATTATAAATAGCGGCCTGGATATGCCCACCATTTATATTAAGAGAAACAGGATAGAAATAACGGTCATCATCCGAGATAGGATTATATACTTCCATATTATATGGATTATATAGACCCTCAAAGGTATGCTCAAGCACAGGTTTCGGCGCTTGGGCAAACGTATGGATTGCCAAAGTGCAGCCCATAAGCAATAAAAGCCATCTTCTCATATCGTCTACCACTTGAATTCAAACGTTTCGGGATCTTCGGCACCCCACTCATCCGTTGTAAGAGTGGTTAGCATTATTGGCAGATTATCAGAATTGAGAGACCATGTAAATGCCTTATCCCATTTATATGAATCTCCATTCGGGTCAAACCTTGTATAGACATTTGACGCCGGCAGATTCTTTGTCGCTTTGCCAAGCAATCCCGCAAAATAAGCGTACTCCATTTCATCCATGTCTATACCGAATGTCTCATCAAAGAGCATTATGCAACCTTTGTTTTCGGCGGGGTGGACATTTGGGGTGATGAA